>JAAENN010000055.1 GCA_024224295.1 Shimia sp.
AGCACCTGTAGCACCCGTAGCACCTGTAGCACCAGTAGCACCTGCGCTTGCGGTTGATAGTTCGGGGCTGCCGTGGGATGCGCGAATCCATGCGTCCACAAAAACGCAGATTGCAAATGGAACATGGAAGAATAAACGCGGCGTGGACGATGCCACACGGGCACAAGTAGAGGCCGAGCTGCGCGGCGCGGTGCGGTCGGATACCCCCGACGCGGTAGCTGACCCAACGGACTTTTCTGGTCTTGCGGCGTGGTTGTGCAATCGGTTTGCTTGTACCCCCGTGGATATTGACGCAATACCACAAGTACAGGCAGCGCTTGAAGAGGTCGAGTGCATGAACCTCCTTACTCTCGGGGCGAACCCTGATTTAATCCCTGCGTTTGTGGAGACGATCAATGCGCAAAATTAGTATTGCACCCTCATCTGCGGGAGTGTGGGGGCCTAACGACGGTTGTCAAGGCGCGCCAGCGATGAGGGCGAAAGTCCCGCGCGAGCCGTTTGGACAAGCAGCCGCCGAGGGAACCGCAGCACATGCCGTGGCCGAGGGAATGATACTCGAGGCGGCGGGGAACTATTCCCGCCGTACTCTCGGAATCGGCGAGGTCTATAAAAACGGTGTTGTAATCACTCGAGAGATGCACGACAGCGCCCGTATTTACGCCGATGACGTCATTGGTGAGATGCGCAAGAGATCAGTGTTCACGCCAGTGGTGGAGGGGAAGCACAACATCACTCGAGTGCATCCCGGCCAGTGGGGTTATACCGATTGCGACCTCTACGACAAAAAACACCGGTCGCTGATAGTGTGGGACTACAAGAACGGCCGAACCCCCGTGGAGGTGGTGGGCAACTGGCAGCTCATAAACTATGTGGCTGCACTGCTCGAAAAATACGAGATCGACGGCCTCGAGGATCAACGAACCACGGTGATAATGCGCATAGTGCAGCCCAACGCCTACCACCGCGACGGGATTATTCGGGAGTGGAGGGTTATGGCGTGCGACCTGAGACCACAAATTAATATCCTCGCCAAAAATGCGGCGGCGGCGATGTCAGGAACGGCCCCGTGTAGAACCGGCACGCATTGCAAGTGGTGCAGCGCTCGCACGGTTTGCCCTGCGGCGATGGCTGCGGGCACGGCACTACTCGAGATGGTAGGCGACCCCAACCCAATGGAGCTAACGCCCACACAGGTGGCGGCGCAGTATGAGCTGGCGCTGCGGGCAAAAGAGCACATCGCCGGACTCCTCACAGGGTACACGCAGCAAATGCTGGCGCTCGCCAAAGATGGCGGTGTACCAGGTTGGTCGGTGGCACATGGACGGGGTTCCGTAGGGTGGGCGATCCCCGCCGAGGGGGTGCAGCAACTCGGCACTATCGCGGGCGTTGACCTCCTCAAACCTGCGGCAGTATTGACACCAAAACAAGCAGAAGAAGCGGGCGTTCCCGCAAATTTGATAGAGATGTATAGTAAAGTAACACCGGGCAAATTGTGCCCGCAAAAAGTAGATACAAAGGAGCTTTTCAATGGCTAAAGTAGTAACACCACGCGGAAGACTTGTAATGGGTCACCCCCTTGTAAAAGAGACCAAAGACCAAAACGGCGCACCTCTGACCATCAAAACAGGCCCCAACGCGGGACAACCTACGCACCACTATTTCTTTGCGCTGGCAGTCCCCAAAACAGACCCAGCGTGGCCACAGATTCACGAGACAATTAAAGCCACCGCCCGCGAAGAGATGAGCGCACATTTCGACCCCGCCACAGGGCAACCCCTCCGCAAGAATTTCGCGTGGAAAATCATCGATGGTGATAGTACCGAACTCAACCAAAACAATGTAGCGCCCAGCAGCAAAGAGGGGTTCCCTGGCCACTGGATTCTCAACTTTAAATCCAATTTCACCGGAGCAGTAGTGGACGCAGACCACAACCCAATAATGGCAGAGGGCGCTATTAAGCGTGGAGACTATGCACGGGTCGCTTTCTCCGTCACGGGCAATAAAAACTCCCAAAACCCCGGCGTCTATCTCAACCAAGACGGCTTCATGTGGTTGGCGAGTGGTGAGGAGATCAGCAGCCGCCCCGATAGCCGCCAGCTTTTCGGTGATGCACCCGCAGCCCCAGCAGCACCCGCAGCCCCAGCAGCACCGGCAGCCCCGGCAGCCCCGGCAGCCCCAGCAGCACCGGCAACCGACTTTGTGGACAACGCTGGCGCCGCACCTGTCGCACCTGTCGCACCTGTCGCACCTGTCGCACCTGTCGCGCCAGCGCCACCCGCAGAGCCTCAATACCTCGTGAGTGGTGTCGTTTATACGCACTCGCAACTTGTGGGCTTTGGGTGGAAACCTGAGCAGATCGCAGCGGCCCCACGGGCATAGCTACCACGGTGGGTGGGTGTTCTCTCCTCCCACCACCCACCAACCGTCTTGTTATGGTAAACTCTAAATAAAAAAAAAAACATATAATATCAATTATAAGATACAAAATGAAATAAAATAACGTATATTATACAATGATGATGTGCGATCTACCGACAAAGGAA
>JAAENN010000056.1 GCA_024224295.1 Shimia sp.
CTTTCCCACGCAGCGGCCCGGCACCGTACTGCGTTACCTCTCACATGACCGCAGCGGCGACGGGCGACTGCGTTCGTGCGGTGCGCCTTCGCTCGCAGTAATTTCGAATTTCGAATTTCGCACCCGTCCGACCACGTGAGGGGGCTTAGTGGGTCGGATGAGGAATATTGGACATGGTAACGACCACCTAGAGGACGGGGAGCTGCCGGACGCGGCGCCGGTCGTGTGCCCCCGCGCGCGGGCCGTCCTGGCATGAGTACGCCGGCTTTTGCGCAGCGCAGGAACAACCCCGCCAAAGCAGCGATTTTTTCGGGGTAATTCATTTTACACCTGCCTCCAGCGGCAGGCGCCTCCGGCAGATTTCATCGAAACCGGAAATCAAGCTTGAAGTTGTATAGCCAGGGAATGCGTGGATCGACATTCTCATGAACCAACTTGAGGGGCAGATCTTCATAATGCTCGCGTAATCGATCTACGTTAGGTGCGTTGTAGTAAGTGACCACGATGGTATCTTCGGTCACGCGAATATCACCATCAAGTCCTTGGAAAAGCGATTTAGCCAAATGAGCGGCGTCCCAATCGGCGACAGGTTCTCCCAACCGCTGACGTAGCGGGTGGATCGCCGCTTGGGCGAGCAAGGCCATCGTCATCTGCCCATAGCGGATATTCAAATTCATCGTTCCGGCACGTTTCCATCCGAGGGATTGGTGTGTATTGAAAAATTCTTCGACATGCCAGCGCTTGGGATAATCACGGGTCAAGATGTCGGTTTCATCGCGGTTGGTGGTGGAGAGGAAAGCATTAAAGGTCCAATCTTGCGGCCGCTCCCCCTGGCGCTGAATGAACTGATAATAGGGGCCGGTTTGGCTATGGGTCAGATCGTAAGGTAGCTGGGTTGTGGCATAGCCGGCCCAGCGGCGTGTGAATTGGTCGGGTGCGATGCTACGGAGCTGATCTTGGAGGGAGCGGTAGTTGTGCATCGGGACCAGCAGGTCAAAGCCTGTCTTGGCATGGACTTGGTCGAACAGCTCGGCCGAGAAATGCTCGGCATCGGCGAGTACCAGGGTGTCGCCTGTTTTTGGATTGAGGATGCGGGCGGCCATATCGAGAAGCTCCGGCGTGGCCTGGGTAGCGGTGCGCGCTGAGGTAGCGGTGAGGAAGCAGACGGGCTGGGCGGTGTCGGCATCCAGGGCAAAGAAGGTTTGAGCCACCTTGGTGGACTGATCGATAGCGTTGTTCTGATGGCGGCGCATCTGGCGTTTGCTGTAACTACGCACGCGATGGGGGTCAATGGCCAGGAGCTTGGCCTGGTAATGACCCGAGGCACGGCGGATTTGGCCCAGGGCGATTTGTAGCCTTTGGGCATCATTCACGCTGTGGCTGCCCAGCAGCTGATGGATGGCCTGATCGGTGGCCACAAAAGGGAGTCCATTGGCCAACTCGAATCCTTTCTGGGAGAGCGTGCGCTTTTGGCGCAAACCCGTCGTGCACAGTGCCGCTTCGTGGATCAATTGGAGCGCCAGCCGGGGCTCAATGCGTGCGCCGTCCTGCGCCGTCCAGCCACAGAGCAGATCCCAGGTCCCCAACCGTAAGTGTTCCGGGACCAGCAGCCAAAGGCCTACCAGATTACCATTGACCTTATCGGCCAGCAGTTGTCGGACACCGCGTTCGATGCTGGTGGGATCGGCCGGCTCGGGTTTGGTACGCTGCTTGGTGCGCTGGGTCTCGACGGGGGGCTCAGCGCTGGGACGATAGCGATGGAGTTTTTTTTTGCAGGCCAAACTGCTCGATGACCCGTTCCACGCTTCGTGTACTAATATTCAATCCGCACTGGCGAAGCTTTTGCGCAATCACCTCCGCCGTGGCATCCGGGTCGAGGAAGCGGTGACGGATGACTTGGCGGATCACCTCATCGGTGCGTCGATAGTTGTGCTTGGGTCCGCGTTTCTGACTGAGCAGAGCCAGCGCACCTTGTTCCCTGAAGGCGGTGCGAAGTTGGAAATAGCGTTGTCTGCTGAATTGGTATTTCTTGGCGGCTTGTGCCGGTCCAAGCCCTTCGCAGTCGCCTTCGATAAGCATGGCGAGTTTGCGGGTGATTTCGTCATCGTTGCTTACATCGAGTGAACCGGCGGAACCGACCAGGGAGAGGTCATCAAAATCAAACCAGACCATGACAGTACGTCCTCAACGTGTATCGGGGGAGAGGAATCGATATCAACAGGATAGCAGGAGAATCCAGAAAAGTCTAATTATATATGGCGCCGCATTCCTCCAGATCTGTCGCCAACTATGCCATTTTGACTTGATATTACCAGCTTTTTCTTATTCTCAAGTAAGACTAATCGCCATATTTATTTAGACTACTGGTAGAATTGATTGCAGCCGTGCTAATGCGTCTGATGTGAAATTCAACGCAGAGGAAAATAATCTCGCGCTAAAAAATCGCTGCCGAAGCGGGCTGTGCGTTGGTAGGCGCGGAGGAGACGGGTGTTCCGATAGTCCAATCATCAACGCCAAAGAAATCGTGCCCTAGCCTCGATTTCCACAGTACGGGGTTCGCCTAACAC
>JAAENN010000057.1 GCA_024224295.1 Shimia sp.
GCCCAACCCGCCTGCTTCTCAACGAGGTGGGCAATCGCCGCAACTGGATCATCACTCAGCTCGAGGGAGCGAAATCCAGCTACTGCTCGGCCTCGGATGCCCGGGTGCATTTCGGACTGGGCTCAGATCAACAAGCAGATGCCATCGTGGTCGAATGGCCGGGTGGATCGAAAGAGAGCGGAGCTACTCCGGAGATCAACCAGCACATCACCCTGAGACAGGGTACCGGTACCACAGCAGACTGAAGTAACCGTTAAAGTTGAGCGAACTTCCCTGTTTACTTCGATTAGATCCCCGCAGACTGACGCGCGGACCTGTAAACTGTAGATTTCGCTGGTATCGTTACGCTTGAGGGTGCTTAACCGATTTGGGGATCGTGGCCCGGGACCATGTTGTAGGCTTCTGCCGGTAGCAGACCCTGGCGAACGGTGACTTCCAGTTGGGCCAAGACGGTATGAGCACGGCGTGGAAGATTCTTTCGGAATCGAGCCGAGAGTTCTGGTAACTGTTCCAGGGCGGCCAGAGTGTCGCGGAGCATGGTTTTGAGGTCTAGGGCGCCTGGAGCTTGATCCAAGGCCCAGAGGGCTTCCGCATAGTCGGCATCCAGTTCAAAGAGCTGTCGCATCAATCGTTGCGGAATCTCCGGCGGTGTCAGATCCATTCGGTCCAGGGCACGAAACAGCGCCAACAAATCGAGCCGGGCCGCTTCCAGGCGGGCACGGAGGTCGGCGGGAACTTCCACCGCTTGACGGGCCATGGCTAGAGCATGGCGCATCGCAAGGGGGAGGTCAACGGCTGCCGGGCGACCTCCGGAGAAAGAAACGCTAGGCGAGAGAAACCATGCGCAGCCGGTCTAACAGCGCCCAGTTGTCGTTCAACAACAGCAGGCGTAACGCTAGCAGGCGACGGGCTCCGGCTTCACTCCAGCGCATTCCGGCTTGGCGGAAACGAGCATGGACGACCTGTTTATGGGCGCTCTCCACGGCGCCGCTGCCGATCCCATAGCCCAGCCGCAGATACTCGTCATAGCGCATGCGCCCGGCATTCTCGCTGTAGTAGCGGATGAGCGCCCGCAAGCTCTCGCGCGACTGCGGTGTTTGCGGCCGCATCCGCTTCAGCCGGGCGATGACCTCTTGCACCTTCCCGGCCTTGAGATCCTCGGCGATCTGGTGAACCCAACCGTCGGCTTGCGCCGAACCTTTCCCGTAGCGGAGCTGAGCGAATTCCCAGGCGTGTTCCAGGGCGTGCCAGAAATCGAGGATTTCACAACGGCGCACAAACATCGTGGCGCGATTCCAAATCCATTCCGCGCCATCGCCGACAACGACCACCACGGTGTGGGCGCCCACCCAGCCCAACTCCCGCAGTTGCGCATACAGCCCAGCGAAGATGGCGTCGGCATTCCCCAGGCAAGTGACCAGAAAGCGGCGCACCAGCGAGCGCCGGCCCGGGGAGACCTCCGTGCGCTCGCTGGGCCGCAACAAGACGCCCGTCTTGACTTCGCGGAAATGGCCTTCCTCGAGGGGAGGCAACAGTGGCAGGGTTTCGCCGTCCCTACGGCGGCGCCGTCGGGAGCGCACTTGCATGCCCAAGCTGCAGCCGTCCACTGCTAACACGACGGCTGAGGGAGCCGCCTGCGTGGGGGCGCCGGTACTGCGGCTGTCGGCATGATAGCGGCTCAGGTCGTCACTGTAGTTCGCCGCCGCCGCGCCCAACCGTTGCGCCACCCGCCAGATGCCCATGGGACTGATGGTGACACCCAACAGCAACCAAGCCAAACGGGCTGCCAGCGGATACGGCGCCACGGTGGCCAGCAGAGCCAGCAGTCGAGCCAGCGAGCCACTGATGCGACCGGGCTCTACCCCCAGCAAATCCAGTAAAGGCCGGCACTCGTAGCGGCAAGGCCGGCAACGGTAACGCGATATGGGAGCGTGCAAGCGTCCGGCACGAGCCAGCCAGGAGACCGGTCGCGTGTCGTGGCGCCGCATGAGCTGACCACAGTGAGGACACCCCGGCGCGGTGGCCGGCGCCGCGGCGACGACGGCATCGACCTTGCTTTGCAGGGCCGCCAACATCTGCGGGCGAAACTCGATCTCCACTTCCCGCTCCAGTAACAGGAACTGCGGCGGATTGTCGGCCAAGACAGGCCGGGCGGGCGGCGTTTCGGGTTCCGGGCGAGGCTGGCGCTGTTTGGACATGGCTTCTCCCTCTATGGGGGTGGGGCAGCGGGACGGCGGGATCGGCGGGGACGCTGTTGGCGGGCGAGCACCAACAGTTCGGCATTGATCAGCAGCAGTTCGGCGGCGGCTTGTTTGAACTGGCGGCCCGCCTCGACCCGGGGACGAATCGTATCGACCCACCCGGCGGGAATGGTCTCGACGCGCTTCTTGCCGCCGGCCATGAAAGTGAGGGTCCAGAGCGGATGGCCGTCACCGTCGGCGCAATGACAGGTTGGCTTTCCACAGCGGCGGTGGGAAAGCGCGAGCGAGCCCGGAAGAGCGTCCGGCGGGAGATGGAAGCGGGCCAGGAGTCGGCGTGCGCGGCGGCGGAGCCGGGAGGCCTCCGAACCGCGGGGAGAAGGGATGCTGGGTGTGCCGTCCATCTGTCTGTAATAATACCAGCAGAATAGAACAAAAACAAGACCTCAGAGAAATGGTTCTAATGCGATCGATTCAGTTTGCTACGTCGAGTGACCCGAGAGCCGCCCCTCCGAGCGTGGCCCTAAAGTGTCATCCGCTGCCCGAGACCGACTGTAGGCCGCCTTTCCCCAAAACGGTTAAGCACCCTGGTAGCCCAGCTACCAGGAACCCATAACCCACCGTACAGAGCATGGCATAATGATGAAATCCTCGCGATCCCCGTTCTTCGTAGTGGCCCAGCCCCAACTCCTGTTTCAGTTCCTCGTAGTCCCGTTCAATGATCCAGCGGTGTTTGGCCAGCTTCACTGGATCTTTCAGCTTGGTGTCCGCCGGCAGCGTCAACAACCAGTACTTGGTCCGTTCTGATTCTTCTGGGGCCACTCCATCAGCAGCCATTGTTCCGGATGCGGTTCAGCCCGCTCATAGTCGCGGTGGGCCGGACGCACCCGGACTGCGGCAAAGCGCCAGGTCAGTCTCATTCTCCCACCTTCCCGCCAGGCGACTTTCTTCCAGGCCGCAGCCGGCAGCGCCGACTGCTGGGCCGAGACCGGCCGGTACTTTTCACTGCGGCGCAACGTTCGCGACGGCCAGTCTGCAACCGACTCCCCGCGTGTGAGAATACTTGAGAAAAAAGTTCTGTCCCCGAACTAGAAAGAAGAGAGAAAGAACATGAGCAGTAACTCCAGTCTGCTTCGCATGCTGGCTCACCCTTGGGTCCTCGCTACTGTTATCGCTCCCGGTGTCAACGACGATCTCAGAGTCCCGGAAGGCGATTGCGCTCCATCAACTCCCACGCTCGTCTGGCAGATGATGCGCAGGTAGAAGGCTAGGGCCGGCTCGCCACGATGACGTCGTGATCGCGGTGGCGAGCGCCCAACGCGGACTGACCGGACTGCGCCGCGTCATGCGGATGTGCCCGCCGGCAATGGGCAGCGCCGAAGATCCATGGGGAAACTGCAATTCACCCTAGTGAGGCTGCAATGAAAGTGACAAATGAACAACTCAGCGACTATCTGCGAACCGAGGTGGAACGCGGACGGCTATCGATAGAGGCCGCAGAGCGCATTTGGGAAGTCAGCGAACGACGAACTACAGCAGTGATTCCACGGACGGGTTGAATAGGGTCGCTATTCGTCGTGGTGCGCTACTCTGACCTGGGCGGCGCGGCCTAACTCTTGCTACCCCATTGGAGGTGGTTTGGTGCTAGGTGGATATTCGCTCTAGGGATTCTTGAGCCAGCAGCTGGGAGTGGAACAGGTGGCCGTACCGAACCACACCACCAAGAGCGAAAAACGGAAGCCGCCAGAAGAAGAGATGGTTCCGC
>JAAENN010000058.1 GCA_024224295.1 Shimia sp.
CGGTCTCGAAAACCGTTGAGCCTTCACGGGTTCCCAGGGTTCGAATCCCTGTCTCTCCGCCACTTATTTCTGCATTGGTATCAACTTGCTGCCCTCAATCGCCTTGAGGGCATCCAGCGAAGGATCTTCATCCAGGTCGCTCTCCGGCACCTCTAGCCCCGCGTTGGCGGCAATTGCAGAAAACTGGAGCGACACAACATAAGCAAAGTCTGGATCAAACAGGACACGTGCGGTCAGTGTTTCCTCGATCGCTTCACGCAAAACGACATCGCCGGTCTCAAAATGCATGGCCAACGCCTGCACCATCGCGCTGTGCGTGTTGTATGTATTGAGCGGGCTTGAGAGATGAGTTTCCGCCAACCAGCGCAAGCCACCCTGCCCTTCAAGCGCAATCAGGCTCAGCGCATAAGCGCCCAGCATGTCGCTGTCATGCGCTACGCCCGTAGTGATCCTGTCTTTGAGGAATGCGGAAAGATCCGCCGATGGTGAGGCGAAGCCCATAAGCAAAATGCGGATCGCCCGCAGGTCCATCTCGGTGATTACATCCAATGGAGACCGCAGCGCGGTTGCGTCGATGTCCAGATTCAATGCGCGCAACGTGCCGTAGGCCACGAGGTCAAGCTCTCTTAACGCAAGTTCGCGTAAACGCCTGTCGGGATGGTGAAGTAACTTCGAAAAGTAAGTTGCCCGCATGGACGAGTCATCTTGCCAGTCAGGCAAGGCGCTCCAGATGTCGCGCAACACTAGATCAAACGCCGCATCCACGAAGGCAAGGCGGTGCCAGACTTCGGTTTCTGCGTCTCGAGCAAAGAGTACGTGCGCTTGTGGCTTCAAACGCATCAAACGTCGGGTGGTGCTGTCGACCAGGAAAGGCAACGTCACCTCAGGCACATTGCCGCGCATTTGCTTTGTGACATCAAATCGGAACGGTGTCGCCGCCCCAGGGCGGGCCAGCACAACAGTGTCGGCGTTGATCAAACGCTCCACAAACGTGGGTTTGGGCTCATAGCCATGAAAGGCGCATGGTACGGCGGGTGCCGCCATGAACGCCACAACAATTGCCGCGCTAACTTTGCGTTTGAAGCCAATTATAGTCTTCTCTTTAAAAGCCATAAATCCGTTCCGACAACCAGAATGTGGCAATAGAGCCAATCGCATAGCCAGCGACCAGATTAGCACGATTTACCAGTTGGTAAGACACCACGTTCACAGATTCCAACAACAGCTTCAGCACCGCGCCCACCACCAGAGTAACCCCCACAAAAGCCAGTTGTCCGGCCTCGACACCTAGGTTGAAGGTCAACAAAGTCAAAGCAATGTCCGCGTCCGGCAACCCAATTTCCTGCAGAGCGCCAGCAAATCCAAGACCGTGCAAAAGACCAAAAGCAAAGGCCACTATCCACGGTGCGCGCTCTGACAGTCTTGATTGGGTTTCGTCGTGCTTGAGAATCTCGATCGCCAGAAACACTACAGACAGGGCAATGATCGCCTCTACTGGAGGTCCCGGAATAGAAACATGTCCCAGAGCAGCCAGTGCCAGCGTGATGCTGTGCGCAACCGTGAAGGCTGTGATCGCACCGAGCAGCTGGGCTTTACTTCGGATCAAGAGGACCAGCGCGAAGACAAACAAAAGATGGTCCCATCCTTCCAGGATGTGTTCAAACCCGAGAACAGCAAAGGTCCAGCCAACCTGCAATTTGCTTTGCGCCTCAGGAATCAATAACCGCGTCCGTGTTGCGGTAAGCCGCGTGGTAGACAAGGCGCCGGTCAGAGGCTGAAAGCGCACCAGAACGTCCGTGCTTTGTCGATCCAGCCCTAAAATCTTCAACGCCTGCCCTTGCAGCCTTGGCCGACACACGGCAGTCCAATGGCTTTGCCACCCGGCTCCATCTGACACAACCTCCGGAGCAAAGTTGGGGGTGCAACTCTGCGGCAATTGCGCGTCGATATCCATGGGTAGGCCACGCACATCTGGTTTGCGCCAGAATACTGTATAGACGCCGTCGGCCCCTTCGCGGATATCCAGGTAACCCGGGTCGAGTTCATGAGCCCTACCCTGCCCTACAGTCAGTAACATACTAACCAAAAACAGAAGATTCCGTAATCGGATCATTGGCCAATCCAGTTTTGCAAAGTCTCCGAATTGGGTCGCGAGACTTTGTACGCTTCCAGCAGCGCAGCCTCCTGCGCTTCGCGTAGATCATTGGCAAGCGAGCTTCTCCAATCCGCAAGAACCAAGTCACGTACCTCGTCCAGGTCCGGCGTTTTCGGCGGCACATATTCGACTACGCGCACCACATGCTGCCCGAATCCAGAAGTCACGGGACCTGCCCACTGCCCCAGTGGCAAAACTTCCAGTTGCGCAAAAACACCGCGCCCAAAACTGCCATCGACTTGATTGATTCCTGCATGGAAAACAGAACGCTGCAAGAGAGAAGACAACCCTTCCTCAGGAGGCGTCTCACCGTTAAGCAAAGATACCACCAACGCTTCTATCTCTGCCGGTTGAATGCCAAACTTCAGTCCAATCTGCTCGAAACTCACCATCGCCGGCGTTTGAAATTTCTCGGCGTGATCGATCAAATGCTGTTGCAAAACCGGGTCTTCAGGCACGGTCGACTGCGCCGCGGAGGTCATCAAGAACGCCATTTTTTGAACAAGCCGGTTGCGTACGACTCCATCACCACTGTCCAATCCAAGCGCCCGCGCCTCTCGCACCAGAACTTCGTTCCGGACGTACTGACCCATCAATATCTGTGCCTCGTCTGAAGTGGGCCCGCGTTGCATTTGCGCCCGAAACCTAGAGGCCAAAGTAGCAAACACCTGCTCGGACACTACAATCTCATCCGCATCAGGTTCGGAAATTTCCTTAGGCTGCTGCGCAGTAAACCAGACAAATATGGCGACGCTCAGGAGGGCGAAATGGAAAAACGGTTCTTTCAAAAAGGCCAATATCAACTCTCTCCCGTAGCAAGCGCATTCAGACGCCTTTGCGATCACAAACCTTCCGGCACAAAAATCAATTTTTTCAAAGGAGTGCCGCCCGCACCTCAACCCAAAAAGCAAGCTTCCTGCTGGCAGACTATCCTGCATGAGAGCCATCTGTATAGAGGTCTTGAATGACGCTCGTCGGCACAGAGCATCAACCCGGCCTTATCGTGTGAATCCCAACATTGTCGCATCTGGCCTATCGCTTACATCAGAGAGCAAAAAAGCCTCTAAGCACAAAGGCTTAGAGGCTTTTTATGGCTCCGGCGGTAGGGATGAACCGAACAGCCGCCCAGTCTCGGGTATAAAAATATAAACATTAAAACAATAACTTACCTATATTCATTGAAATCCATCAGGGCCATTGTAACCCAATTTGTAACCCAATTTGTAACCCAAAACCACGACCTCACGTACCACCCAAAATATCCACGCCAGAACCTGAATCTAATGAAAACTTCATCATATCACACCCTTAAAATCAGAGTTTCACAAGACAAACAGCGAACAAGGAACGGAGGGCCTTGGGGTCCTCCGTTTTTGCTTGCAGTCGCTATAGGCTGTTTGTCGGATCGTCTCTCAAGCTGCGGCCATAAGCGAGCCTATAGGCCAAAGCCACACCGCCGGCGCCGCCGATGATGTTGCCTGCCAACACGGGAAGAAGGTTACTAAACAGTGCGCCAGTTGACCCCTGCGCCCCGGCCAAGAATCCGGCTGGTATCAAGTACAGATTTGCAATGGAATGTTCCAATCCAACGGCAACAAAGGCGGCCACTGGCCAGACAATGGATAGGATCATTCCCATGGCGGTGCGTGCGGAAACGGCCAGCCAAACAGCGAGGCAAACCAAGGCGTTGCACAAAATGCCTCTGCAAAAAGCTTCAAAAGGGGATATGGCAATTTTTGAACTGGCTATGGCTGCGGCACGGTGTCCGAGCGGGCCGTCCAGAAGTCCCGCGCCATATACAAGTGAAACTATTGCGGAACATCCGATAGCGTTGCCAAGTAACACAATTGCCCAGTTGCGCAGCAACGCTTTGGACGTGATGCGTTTGTCAACATAGGCCATAACAATCATGGTGTTGCCGGTAAAGAGCTCTGCGCCGCCGACCACGACCAAGATAAGCCCGAGCGAAAACGCCACACCGCCCATAAGCGTTATACCACCGTTTAAATCCGTAAATCCGGACGTGGTTTGCGTGTAAAACAACGCTCCCAACGATATAAAAACGCCACCAAGAACCGATAGGGTAATCAAGGGAGCCAATGGCATTTCCGCCTTGGCGATGCCTGAAAGGCGGATCAATCGCGTGATCTCTGCGGGCTTGTGGGCGTCGAGTCCCGTGGGTGTCAGTTGCGTCATTTTGGATCCTGGCGAGTCGTGTCTATCTATTTTCTTACTAAAACACTCAGAAAATAAGAACTCTAAAAGCGACGCCTTTCGGGGTATTGTCGAAACGTGTGAGAAGATTGATTGTGGGCTAAAAGCCAAAAACCTAACTCCTCCTATTGAAGGACGGGGCGGTGGGATTTGAAAGTTCAAAAAAACGATGAACGTCGCTTGAAACTTCCACTTTTGGCAGCAGTCACTGCCACATTCTTCGCGCACCGCCTGCCCCCAAACCGGGCCTCACGATAAACTAAGGGGGCGCTATTACCCAACCTTATTACCCAACCTTTCACCATCCGCAGTGCCGTTCCCCATAGCGGTTTTGGACATCTATCGTTTCGGCGGTGGCGCGATCTCCTGTCACAACCACCGAAGCGACCTCGCGATCAAACCGGATAGGCTCGGCAATATCGCAGAAATCTCCAGCGGGAGATTGAGAGCATGCGCTAACGACGAGTGAGGCGGTCAATAAGAGCGGTATCGTCTTGCGTTTCCACATCTCGATCTATCTCCTGTTTGCTTTGGATGGCATCAAGGCGGGCTTTGTTCTGCAGGGCTTCTGTTGTGCGCCTCTGATCGTTCTTCGCATCGATGCGAAACCATGCAAGTAAGACGACCACAAACGCGCTGAGTGCGGCCCATACTGCCGCCTTGGAAGGTAGGAAGCGCAGTATCACCGCACCCCTCCTGCCCACTTGCGAAGCCGCTCGCGCGCAATCCATCCCAACCCGATCAGCGCAACAGCAGAAAAGCCCAAGAGGATATACTGAGCCAAAGGGTCCAGCTTGCCCAA
>JAAENN010000059.1 GCA_024224295.1 Shimia sp.
AAACGTTACGAATTGACGACGGCTCAGTGGCGGAAAATTTGCAACCTCCTGCCCGGCAAGCCGGGCGATCCGGCAACGATAACTTGTTGTTCGTCAACGCTGTTTTGTGGGTGTTGCGATCCGGCGCTCACTGGCATGATCTGCCGGACCGCCATGGCAAGTGCAAGACCGTGCACAAACACTTCACCCGCTGGGCCAATGCTGGTGTGTGGGAGAAGGTCTTAGAGCGGTTCAGGTTTTGACAGAATCGAATTGGGATTCCCAATCTTCATGAATTGTGATTCAAGCTGCATACTGGTGCTGGAGGCCAGTATGGCTGACCAAGCCCTATTCGAATGATTTGCGCGAACGTGCTGTTGCTGCGGTCGTATCTGGCAGTAGCGTTCGCAAAGTTGCCAAACGGTTCGGTGTTGCCACCTCTTCGGTTGTGAAGTGGTCACAGCGTTATCGTGCGAGTGGCAGCGTTGCCCCCGGCAAGATGGGCGGCCACCGACCGTTTGTTTTGGAACCGCATCGCGATTTCATCATGGAGCAGGTCCAGCGCACGTCACATCTTACCCTGTCGCGCCTTCAAGATATGCTGAAGGAGCGTGGCGTGGCGGTTTCTCATGATACGGTGTGGCGTTTTCTCAAGCGTGAGGGCCTCAGCTTCAAAAAAGCCTGTTCGCCGTTGAGCAGGCACGCCGCGATGTGGCTTGGCGGCGTCGACGCTGGAAATCCTTGCAAGACCGGATTGATCCGGCACGTCTCGTGTTCATCGACGAAACCTGGATCAAGACCAATATGGCACCGCTTCGCGGCTGGGGGCCAAAGGGCCACAGATTACATGGTTTTGCGCCCCACGGACGGTGGCGCACGATGACCTTTCTTGCCGCTTTGCGCTGCAATGGCGTGACAGCACCTTACGTTCTTGACGGTCCCATCAACGGTGAATTCTTCCGCGCATGGGTCGATCAGCAATTGGTCCCCACCTTGCTGCCTGGCGACATTGTCATCATGGACAATGAGGAACGAATGCAGGTTGGCAAGCCACAAGGCCAAAGCCATTCGTAGGTCCATCAGGGCAGCCGGCGCCAAGCTATTCTACCTGCCACCTTATTCGCCAGACCTGAACCCGATCGAACAGACATTCGCAAAGATCAAGCATTGGATGCGTATGGCACAGAAACGAACCATCGATGAAACCTGGCCTTACATCGGCAGTCTCGTCAGCGCTATCAAACCAGCGGAATGCGCCAACTATCTCAAAAATGCAGGATACGGTTCCGTCAAAACCTGAAAGACTCTAG
>JAAENN010000060.1 GCA_024224295.1 Shimia sp.
GTCGCTCCCTAGGTAACCTGGAAGAAGCTTAGCACAAAAATGGCGTCACCAAACCTTGGTGACGCAGGGTAATCCTAGTCTTAGGTGGCTGGCAATTAGGTCAGCTGTACTTGTTCGCCTTTGCAAACTCGCTGGTCAAGCGGGTGCGCAGCTTTTTCGCGGCCCCTTTCAAAGCGGATTGAATATCCTCCGCCTCGTGATGGGCAGAGAGCGGCCCTTTGCCACGCGGACGCGCCTCCATGGTGCACAAAATATGATCTGGCCCATGCTTGTCAGCATTCTGATCCTTCAAATGCACTTCCACTCGTGTCAGGCGGTCACTCATGTGCTCCAGATCGTTGGAAACGGCCAGTTCTGCCACCTCAATCACACGCACGTCACCATGAATGAAGTTGTCAGTATTCACCTGAATTTGCATCGTCAGATCCTTTCATCGTTACACTACAGACCTATGAACGCCTGCGTGGTTTACAAGGAACAAGCTGTTCATTTCCTTGCGTGAATTCAGGATAGGCAAGCCATTTTCCGCTCACTTTGATGTCGGTCAAAAGCGGTAGAAACGCCCTCCGTCAGGAAAGCGCCTCCGCAACATGTTTGGCAAAATCCTCGCCACGTTTTTCAAAGCTGTTGTACTGGTCAAAACTCGCCGCCGCTGGCGCGAGCAACACCGTATCACCCGCCTCAGCCTCCGCTGCCGCTTTGGCCACTGCCGTCGCCATGTCGGTGCAAACCTCCGTCTCAATGCCCTTGAGCTGCATAGCAAAACTGGCGGCCTCACGCCCGATCACATAGGCCTTTTTCACGCCTCCGGCACTCTCTGCCAAGTCGCCAATCCCGCCCTCTTTCTCCAATCCACCACAAATCCAGCGGATGTTTTGGAAAGCCGACAGCGCTTTTTTGGCGGCATCGACGTTGGTGGCCTTGCTGTCATTTACAAAGGTCACACCATCCTGCTCAGCGATGATCTGGCTGCGATGTGGCAAGCCAGCAAAAAAAGCAAACCCCGCCTCAATCAAACGGGGGGCCAAGCCCAAAGAGCGACAGACCGCATAGGCAGCGCAGGCGTTCTGATGGTTGTGTGTGCCGGGCAGGCCCTTGATGGCACGCAGATCAATTGACCCAGCCTGACGGCCCTTGCGGTATTCACTCAGGTAACCCTTGCGGGCAAAGACATTCCAGCCCGCCCCGGTCAGCTTGCGCTCGGTGGAAATCCGCATCACCCGGTCATCGACCGGCCCTTCAGACAACTGTCCTGCCAGATATTTACCCTCAATCTCATCCACTCCAACTATAGCGCGATCCGGCCCACCTTCGGCAAATAGGCGACGCTTAGCGGCAAAATATCCCCCCATGCCCGCGTGTCGATCGAGGTGATCTGGGCTGAGGTTTGTGAAGACCGCCACATCCGGCGTCAGGCTACGGGCCAGATCGGTCTGGTAACTCGACAGTTCAAGCACCACCACATCGCCATCTCCTGGAGGATCAATGTCCAACACCCCGCGGCCAATGTTGCCCGCAAGCTGGGTCCGACGTCCCGCTTCGCTCAGCACATGGTGGATCAACGCGGAGGTTGTGGATTTCCCGTTGGAACCAGTCACTGTCACCACCTTGGGCGTGACCTCAAAACTGTCCCACTGACGCGTCGCAAAACTGCGAAAGAACAAACCAATGTCATTGTCCACCGGCACGCCGGCATCCAGAGCTGCGGCTACCACAGGGTTCGGCTCTGGGTACAAATGCGGAATACCTGGCGAGACAATCAGGCTGTCAATATCCTCAAACGCGCCCTGTCGAGCCAGATCCCGGCAAACGAAGCCTTCAGCCTCCACCGTTTCCCGTGCCGTTGGGTTGTCATCCCAGCAGATCGCTTCCGCACCACCTGCGCGCAACGCCAGCGCTGTGGCAAGGCCAGACCGGCCCAAGCCCAAAACAGCCACTTTCGCGCCGTCAAATCCCTGCACTGGAATCATGTGATGTCCCCCAAATTTTCTTGGCCACACAGTGCCTTTCCATCGGCGGAGGCACAAGTGGCAGCTTTTGGGGGCCTCCGTTGGAGGTACTTGGGGACCATGACCAAATAGACAAAAAAGGGCGCCCCTGGCGCCCTCTCTCAGCTTGGAATGGCTTAGCGCAGTTTCAGCGTCGCCAGACCAATCATCGCCAGGATCACTGCGATAATCCAGAAGCGGATCACAATCTGCGGCTCCGACCAGCCCTTTTTCTCATAGTGGTGATGAATTGGCGCCATCAAGAACACGCGTTTACCGGTGCGTTTGAAATACAGCACCTGAATAATAACGCTGAGCGCCTCCACCACAAACAAACCACCAATAATGCCCAGCACCAGCTCGTGTTTCGTCGCCACGGCAATTGCGCCCAACGCCCCGCCAAGCGCCAAGGAGCCTGTGTCACCCATGAACACTGCTGCTGGGGGCGCATTGTACCACAAGAAGCCCAAGCCGCCGCCGATCAAACCTGCAACAAAGATCAGGATTTCGCCCGTGCCCGGCACGTAATGGACATCCAAATATTGCGTAAAGTCGACACGCCCAACCGCATAAGCAATCACACCCAGCGCGCCGGCGGCGATCATCACCGGCATGATCGCCAGACCATCCAGGCCATCAGTCAGGTTCACAGCATTGGCCGCGCCCACCACCACAAACATGGCAAACGGAATATACGCCCAGCTTAGATTGATCAGCACCTCTTTGAAGACCGGAACGGCTAGCTGCAGTTGCAGGATTTCCGGCTGCAAATAGGTCGCCCAAACACCGGCCACACCGGCAATCAGAAAGCCCAGAAGCAAGCGCACCTTGCCCGACACCCCTTTGGTGTTTTGCTTGGAGACTTTTGCATAATCATCCGCAAAGCCGATCAGCCCATAGGCCAGGGTCACAAAAAGCACCAGCCAGACAAACCCGTTGTCCCACCGCGCCCAAAGCAGCGTAGACGTCACCAAGGCGCCTACAATCAGCAGACCGCCCATCGTCGGAGTGCCCGCCTTGGCAAAATGCCCTTCCGGACCATCATCGCGGATCGGCTGACCTTTGCCTTGCTTGCGGCGCAGCACATTGATCAGCGGCTTGCCAAAGATGAAGCCAAAGATCAGCGCCGTCATAAACGCCCCGCCCGCGCGGAAGGTGATGTAGCGAAACAGGTTAAAAAAATCACCGCCGTCTGACAGACTGGTCAGCCAATAAAACATTACGCGTCCTCGTTCTTGGATTGCGGGGCGGGATGGCCCAGTTTGCGGATGGCGTCAACCACCTTGGACAGCGCCATTGACAGGCTGCCCTTGGCCATGACCACATCTCCGGAGTCTACCAGCCTGCGCACATCCGGCACCAGATCGGCGCTAGTTTCAACCCAATGCCCCCGCTTTTCTTCCGACAGGGCCGCGTGCAGATGCTGCATCAGCGGGCCAACACAATGCACCACATCAATGTCTTCCATCGCTGGGTGACTGGCCAAAGCCGCATGCATCTCAACCTCTTGCGGGCCTAGCTCTTTCATGTCGCCAACAAAAGCGATCCGACGCCCCTTGCCAATACGCCCCACACCATGCGTGGGCGTTGCCGCCGACAAAACCTCAAGTGCGGCCCCAAGACTGGTCGGGTTGGCGTTGTACGCCTCATCGATCAATTCCAAAGTGCGTTCGGTTTCCACCGGATCCAAATTGATGGTTTCCCGCGCACCACGGCCAACAAAAGGCGTCCAGCGCCCCAAGGCAGCCACCGACAGCGCCAGGTCCGCACCCAAAGCCTCAGCAGCGGCCAAAGCACCCAGCCCATTCATCGCAAAATGCCGTCCAGCGCTTTGCACTTTGAACATCGCCAAATCGCCGCAATGAACAGCGCGCGCCACGGTGACATTGCCGGTTAGCTTGACATCGCCCAGCCGCCAATCTTTGGCCGTTTCGCCAAAGTCTTGGATCTCAGCGGACAAGTTCCGCGCATGGGCGCGCAATACGTCCGCGGTCTCAATGTCGGCGTTCACAATCGCAATGCCACCCGGCTCCAGACCATCAAACACCGCCGCCTTTTCCTGCGCGATACCAGCGACGTTTTCAAAGGCTTCCAAATGCACCGCCGCCACCGTAGTCACCAGCGCCACATGCGGGCGAGCCATCTTCGCCAGAGGAGAAATCTCACCGGGATGGTTCATACCAATCTCGATCACCGCAAACTCGGTGTCTTGCGGCATCCGTGCCAAAGTCAAAGGCACGCCCCAATGATTGTTATAGCTCGCCACAGAGGCATGGGTTTTCCCCTGCCCTTCCAGAATGGCGCGCAGCATTTCTTTGGTTGAGGTTTTGCCAACAGAACCGGTCACCGCCACAACCCGCGCCTCGGTGCGGGCGCGTCCGGCTTTCCCCAGCGCCTCCAGCCCCTCCAGCACATCGTCCACGATCAAAAGCGGCGCATCTGGCGATACGCCTTCCGGAACGCGGCTTACCAAGGCAGCCGCCGCGCCTTTTTCCAGCGCCTGCGCGACAAACTCATGCCCGTCCCGCGCCGCCGTCAGCGCCACAAACAAATCGCCCGGTTCAATGGTCCGTGTATCGATTGACACACCAAAACATTCCCATGCGACAGTGACTTTGCCGCCTGTCGCCTTGGCAGCGGCCCCAGATGTCCAAAGGCTCATGCGATCCCCCCATCCAGTGCCGCCACAACCACGCTGGCCTGTTCACAATCATCAAACGGCAACACATCGTCACCTACGATCTGGCCGGTTTCGTGACCCTTGCCCGCGATCAACAAAGTATCTCCCGGCCCCAGCGCATCCACTGCCAGCAGAATGGCTTTGGCGCGGTCATCCACCTCGGTGGCTTCTGGCGCGCCCTCCATCACAGCCGCCCGGATTGTTGCCGGATCTTCGGTGCGCGGGTTGTCATCTGTGACGTAGACCACATCGGCGTTTTGCGCAGCTGCCTGCCCCATCAAGGAGCGTTTGGCCGCGTCGCGATCACCGCCAGCGCCGACAATCACAATCAGGCGCCCCATCACATGCGGGCGCATCGCCTGAAGCGCGGTCGCCACCGCATCCGGCGTATGGGCGTAGTCCACAAATACCGCGGCACCGTTTTCCCGAGTGGCCGCCAATTGCATCCGTCCGCGCACACCTTTGAGTTCATGCAGCACTTCAAAGACCCGCTCTGGCTCAGCCCCACAGGCGATGGCCAAGCCGGACGCCAGCAAGACGTTTTCCGCCTGAAACCCGCCCAACAAATTTAGACGCTGCTGATATGCTTTGCCTCTAAATGTAAACCGAATGTCCTGACCGGTGATGTCAAACCGCTGCGCCATCAACGCGATGTCGGCCTCGCCTTTGCCTACCGTGATCACATCCTGGCCACGCCCACTGGCAATGATCGCCATGTCCAGGCCACGCGGATCATCCACATTGATCACCGCCGTGCCATCTTCGGGCAATACACGGCCAAACAGTCCAGCCTTGGCGTTGAAATATTCATCAAAGGTTTCGTGATAGTCGAGGTGGTCCTGCGTAAAGTTTGTGAACCCCGCCGCCTTCAATTGCACCCCGTCCAACCGACACTGCGCCAACCCGTGGGAGCTGGCCTCCATCGCCGCAAATCCAATCCCGGACTCAGCCGCAGCCGCCAAAGTCCGGTGCAGTGCAATCGGCTCCGGAGTCGTATGACTGAGCGGTGCGGTGAAATCGCCTTCGACCCCAGTTGTTCCAAGGTTCACCGCCTCAAGATCCAGCTCTTGCCAGATCATGCGCAGAAAAGTCGCCACCGAGGTTTTGCCATTGGTGCCCGTGACCGCAGCCATGATGCCCGGCTGTGCCCCAAAATACAGTGCCGCCGTGTAAGCCAGCGCTTGACGCGGGTCTTCGGCAATCACCAGCGCGGCATCACTTGCCGCCAGCTCTTGCTCCGCAATCTTGGCACCGGCCGCATCAGTCAGGACCGCCGCCGCGCCCATGCGCAGAGCGAACTGAATAAACGTACCGCCATGTACGCGGGTGCCCGGAAGAGCGGCAAAGAGAAATCCCTCTTTCACCTCGCGGCTGTCCACCGCCAATCCAGTGATCGTCGGATTTAGCCCGCCCATGGCTGTCAGACCCAATTCTGAAAGCTGTTTTGTGCCTGCTGCCATCTGTGAATGCCCTTATTCGGCTTAGTTTGATGTCAGCGTTATATCAGCCAAAGGCGCAGGCTCAACCTCGGGACGTAGCCCCAAAAGCGGCGCCACGCGCGTGATCATCTCTGCTGCCACGGGCACTGCCGTCCAACCAGCGGTCCGACGTGGCTCATCCCCAGAGGTTTCAACCGGCTCATCTAGGCTTAGGATCAGGACATATTTCGGATCATGCGCCGGGAACATCGCGGCAAAGGTGGCAATCACCTTGTCCTCATAGTACCCGCGCCCGTTTTCCAATGGCTTGTCCGCCGTGCCGGTTTTACCACCCACAGCGTAACCCGGCACTTCGCCAAAGGAGGCGGTGCCTTCGCTCACCACCTTGCGCAGCATCAAGCGCGAGGCTTCAGCACTGGCAAGCGTCATCACCCGCTCACCTTTGGCCACCTTTTCCTGCTTCAGAATAGTTGGCACCACTTTGGTACCGCCATTGGCAATCGCCGCATATCCAGCCGCCAGATGCAGCGGGCTTGCAGACATACCGTGACCATAAGAAATAGTCATAGTGGAAAGCTCGGACCAGTTTTTCGGCAGTAAAGGCTGCGCGCCCTTGGCCTCAACCAACTCCACTGGAGTTGGATCAAAGAAGCCAAGCTGTTTCAGGAAATCCTGTTGCCGCGCCGCGCCAATCACCTGCGCCATACGCGCGGTACCAATATTGGACGACTTCACAATCACCTTGGTCAGCGTCAACTGCGCGCCATAATTGCGGAAATCGCGGATCTTAAACTTACCCCAACGCAACGGACCAGCAGTGTTGATCTTGGTCTCCGGGTTCGCCAATCCAAGCTCCATCGACTGTGCCGCCGTGAAAATCTTGAAGGTCGAGCCCAACTCGTAAAGCCCCTGCACCGCGCGGTTAAACAGCGGGCTGTCCGCCGCCTGACCCTGCACTGGCGGATTTGGCCGGTTGTTCGGATCAAAATCCGGCAGGCTCACCATAGAGACAATTTCCCCGGTGTGCGCATCCATCAAAACCGAGCTAGCGCCCTTGGCGTTCATCAGCTTCATGCCGCCCCAAAGCACCCGCTCCGCTGCGGTTTGCACCGTCAGGTCAATCGACAGGGTCAGCGCCTTGTCGCCATTGGCCGGATCACGCAGCGCATCGTCGAAGTATTTTTCTACGCCCGCAACTCCTACAAGCTCGGCGTCATGCACGTCTTCTTCACCAAAAGATGCTCCACCCAGAATATGCGCCGCCAAGCGCCCGTTAGGATAAAGCCGCATCTCACGACGTCCAAACAGCAAGCCCGGCTCGCCAATATCATGCACCGCCTGCTTCTGTTCAGGGGAGATTTTTTTCTTCACCCAGTAGAACTTACGTCCGTCTTTGAACCGACGTTCCAGCTTTGCGGCATCCAGGTCGGGGAAAATTTCCGCCAGCTTCTGCGCCGCAAAAGCGGGATCAACCATTTCATGCGGGTGCGCATAGATGGAGTGTGTTTCCAAATTGGTGGCCAGAATGCGCCCCTTGCGGTCGACGATATCCGCCCGCTCCGCCTGAATACGACTGCCAGCGTAGCTGGTGCGTGGCTCGGTGGCTTCAGACGTGCTGACAACAGCCATCCGCGCACCAACTGTGAGAAACGCGCCCGCAAACAGCACGCCCATGATCAGCAATCGCCCCTCAGCCCGCGCGCGCCCTTTGTTGCGCATGTCTTCGTGCCGCTCACGCAGGTTCGCACGTTCAATCTGATCCGGGTTTTCCCCGGCGCTACGCGCGTGCAAAATCGACGCAAGAGGGCGCAAAGGCTTGCGGATCATGGCTTGGCCTCCTCAGAGGAGACTTCCACCGCATTCTCAAAGGTAATCGGCGCGTCATTGGATGGGAACGCCACCTGCTCAATGCGACCAAACTGATCCGGACGCAGTGGCAATAGCTGCATGTCGTTGTAATTGATTTCCGTCAGATCACGCAGCCGGTCGGGACGGTTGAGATAGGCCCACTCTGCCTTCAACACAGCCAAGCGCGCTCGCGCCTCGCCGATCTCGCGCTGCAAGCGCTCCGTTTCACCAATCATCGCCTGCGTGCGATAGTTCTCTTGATAGGCCCAAACCGAGAGCCCAATCACCATCCCTGCGGCTAGGACGAACAACACCATCCGCATCACTTACGTCCCCCAAGAGACGGCATACCAATCGCTTTTCCAGCAATTTCTCCGGCTTCCGCTTCGGTCCGCCGCGCCACGCGCAATTTCGCGGACCGTGCCCGTGGATTGTCTTCCAACTCATCCGGATCTGGCCCAACAGCCTTGCGGGTGATCAGCTCAAACGCCGGTTTGTCTTGTTCCGTTTCCGGCGCATAACGGTTCACATTGCCGGTCTTACCCGCGCGGCTCTGCATAAACCGCTTCACCATGCGATCTTCCACCGAATGGAAAGTCACAACCGCCAGCAAACCGCCAGGCTTGAGCGCGCGCTCTGCAGCCATCAGGCCACGAAACAGCTCACCATATTCATCATTCACCGCAATCCGCAGCCCTTGGAAACTGCGTGTCGCCGGATGGCTCTGCCCGGGCTTGGAGCGCGGCAAACAGCTTTCAACAATACCTGCAAGCCGCAATGTTGTGGTGATCGGCTCAACCGCCCGCTCACGCACAATGGCCTTGGCAATACGTCGGCTCGCGCGCTCCTCGCCATATTGAAACAGGATATTGGCGATCTCAGCCTCTTCCGCCTCATTCACCAAATCGGCAGCGGAGGGGCCGTCCTGGCTCATACGCATGTCCAGCGGGCCGTCTTTCATAAACGAAAAACCGCGCTCTGCCAGATCCAGCTGCATGGAGCTCACACCTAGGTCGAGCACCACGCCGTCCAAATCCTGCGCATATTCATTCATTTTGGAGAACACGCCGCCGACCAGTTCTATCTGATCGCCATAGTCCCCAACCCAGGGCGCCGCCATCTCAAATGCCAGAGGATCACGATCCACGCCGTAAACCTTGCTAGCGCCGGCCTCGATCAATCCACGGGTATAGCCTCCGGCCCCAAAGGTGCCATCCAGCCACCGCCCCGATACCGGCGCCACTGCGCGCAAAAGCGGCGCAAGCAGGACTGGAATGTGAGGGCGTTTGGCGGCGGGTTCTTCAGGCGTCGCCATGGTTAGAAATCCTCGTCGCCGTCGAGATAAATGGAAGGGTCAGCGTCCGGATCAAAATCGTCGTCCGCCTCAAGCGCTTCTTCCTGGGTGGCGTCGTATGTGTCTGGGTTCCAGATCTCAAACGTATCGCCCTTGCCGCCGAAGAAAGCCATGTTCTCAAGCCCAATCTTATCGCGCTGCTCTTTGGGCAACACCAGTCGGCCGGTTTCATCCACCGACACTTCCAAGGATTGAGTAAGGTATAACTTCGAAAGCGCGAGGCGCTTTTTGCTGCCACGGGGCATTTTCATGATGCGGGCCACCACATCGTCCATCGCCTCTACCGTGAAACATTCTAAAAATTCGCGTGTCTTACCACCGTAGACAATCACCAGGTTGGGGTTTTCGCCACTCTTCCAGTCAGGGTCACCTGCTTCAAGCACACGGCGAAACTTGGCCGGAATCGACATCCGTCCCTTGTTATCCACCTTGTTACGGCTTTCACCGCGAAACATGAGCGCCACTGCCTATGGCCCCTTTCAACCTGTTGCTCCAACCACCCCGGGCCGGAAGGGAAAACGGCGGATTGATCTGCTGCCACTGATCAATCCGCCGCCCTCGTCCCGCTTTTGCGGGTAGTCCAGTTGCGCGTGCCACCTGGGGGGATGTTCTGCTCGCCCACGCACCGGATCTCTTTTTTTCGATGAAAGCGGGTGCCTGTATGAAACCTGACTTGGGATCGGAGGTCTTAGCGCCTCTCTTTATGTCCCGTCTTCATCGTGTAAACAGGGATGCCATGGGAATTCATGGAAATCAACAGGAATTTATGGACAAAAGCACTCCACGCGCGACCATCGGTCGTCAAATTTCGCGAACTCAAGAGCGAAACGGTAGGCGCACCCACTACATCTAGACAACCCATACAACACCGAACACCAAATAGAGCGAACCAATCCTCGTCATACTTTTCCCCAAGTTTTCCCAATTTTTTCCACAGACAGTCAAGATCACTCCGCAAGACCTACAACCTAAAGGGCAATATCTCGCCACATTCAAACCGATTCGGCGTAAAAACGCTGTAACGCCCATAGATGTCCCATGAATTCCCAGCGCGATTTCCCATATCTTTCCCACAAGATCCCAAAACCGCGCTGCAACACCGGCTAAAGAAGCGCAACACACCGGTTGGCCTGATCTTGCGGGGAACCTAGGGTGCCCCTACCCCAGCCCCGAACTTTTTGGAGACAACATGGGCCTGCTTGACCCAGCCACCACGACAACCATGATCCGCAAGGCGCAAAAACGCGGCAAAAACATCCAATTTGCTGCGCTGCCCTACCGCATCCACAAAGGAAAAACAGAAGTGCTGCTGATCACCTCACGCGGCACCCGCCAATGGCTGCTACCCAAGGGCTGGCCGATGGCCGACCTCAAGCCCCACAAAACCGCCGCACAGGAGGCTTGGGAAGAAGCAGGCATTCTTGGCCGAGCGCGTAAGCATTGCCTTGGCACCTACCGCTACCGAAAAACGCGCGGCCCCAAGCGTGGCCAAGCCATTCAAGTGCTCGTATATCCTCTAGAAGTGGACAAGCTCGCCCGCAGGTATCCTGAAACAGGCCAACGGGACCGCAAATGGCTACGCCCCAAAAAGGCAGCCAAACGCATTGCCCACCCCGATCTTGCAAACCTCGTTCTCAGATTTGATCCGGCGACCTTCGCATCCAACCGCTAGGCGCCTCTGCTTGATCCCGCCCCCTCCCACGCCTATGTTCGCGCCAACGGACATGGGCAACGCCACAGCACAATGATCAACTATACTCTGAAATGCGCCAACGACCACCGCTTTGACAGCTGGTTCCAATCTGCTGCCGCCTTTGACAAGCTCAAGGCCGCGGGCATGGTGGCCTGCGCCGTCTGCGGGGACACCAATGTGGAAAAGGCGATGATGGCCCCACGCGTACGACCTGCACGCTCCGCCGCCGCCAAACCACAAGAAACAACGCCAGCCCCGGCCCCCGAAGCCGCGAGCACACCAGGGCCGCTGAGTCAGCCCGCGTCGCCAGCCGAGCAAGCCCTCAAAGAACTGCGTGATCATGTTGAGGCCAATTCAGACTATGTTGGCAAGGATTTCGCAAGCGAAGCCCGCGCCATGCACGACCGTGACAGCCCTGAACGGCCGATCTATGGCGAAGCCAAGATCGAAGAAGCCAAAGCACTCATTGAGGACGGTGTTCCAGTGGCCCCACTGCCCTTCAACATTGGTCGCAAAACCAACTGACCCCAAAAGGAGCCTTTCCATGCATGTAGTCATCACCGGCGCCAATCGTGGCATTGGACTGGCCCTTGAGCAAACACTGAAGACCGAAGGCCACCATGTCACTGGCACCAGCCGCACGGGTGGAGAGTACTTGGAACTGGACGTCACCAACGCGGACAGCCAACGTGCGATGGCACAGGCGCTCGACACGCAACCGGTGGACCTACTGATCTGCAATGCAGGCGTTTTTCTGGACAAAGGTCAAAACCTCGCAGACGGCTACGTCCCGAACCTCTGGGCGGACACGTTTGCCGCCAATGTCACGGGCGTGTTCCTATCTGTGCAAAACCTGCTGCCCAATCTGCAATTGGCGCAAAACCCCAAAATCGCGATCATCTCGTCGCAGATGGGCTCCTCCACCAAAGTGGGCGGCGGCAGCTACGTCTACCGCGCGTCCAAAGCAGCCACCCTGAACCTCGGCCTCAATCTGGCGGCAGACCTGAAACACATCGGCATCGCCGTCGGCATCTATCATCCCGGCTGGGTTAAAACCGATATGGGCGGCGACGGCGGCGACATCACCGTAAGCGAGTCCGCCACCGGACTGGTCGAGCGCTTCCACGCCTTAAGCCTTGAGACCACAGGCTGCTTTGAAACCTGGGATGGCCGCGCGCATCCGATCTGACACCCCATTCACAGCCCCCAAATATCCCGGGGAGGCGCACATCTTCTGTGCCGGAGGGGCTGGCCCCTCCTCTGCCCTTGCACTCAAGCCTTGCGCCACCTCCACATGTGCCGCCCTGCCGCGCCAATCCGCCTTGCCTCGGAGGCCCCAACCGCGTAAACCGCCTGCGACTTACGAACTAAGGACGCGCCATGCCCGTACTTGTGATGAAATTCGGCGGCACATCTGTCGCCAACCTGGACCGCATCCGCCGCGCCGCCAAACGCGTCGGGGTTGAGGTGGCCAAAGGCTATGACGTGATTGTCATTGTCTCCGCCATGTCTGGCGAAACCAACAAGCTTGTGGGCTATGTGGACGAAACCTCGCCGCTGTATGACGCTCGCGAATATGACGCGGTGGTCAGCTCCGGCGAAAACGTCACCGCTGGCTTAATGGCTCTCACCTTGCAGGAAATGGACGTGCCCGCGCGCAGCTGGCAGGGTTGGCAAGTGCCACTCAAAACATCCTCCGCCCACAGCCAGGCCCGGATCGAAGAGATCCCAACCGACAATATCAACGCCAAATTTGGCGAAGGCATGCGTGTCGCCGTGGTTGCCGGTTTCCAGGGCATCTCTGAGGAAGGGCGCATCACCACACTCGGGCGCGGCGGATCAGACACCACAGCTGTGGCCTTCGCGGCCGCCTTTGACGCGGAACGCTGCGACATCTACACCGATGTGGACGGCGTCTACACCACCGACCCGCGCATCTGCGCCAAAGCGCGCAAACTGGACAAAATCGCCTTTGAAGAAATGCTGGAACTGGCCTCTCTGGGCGCCAAGGTCCTGCAAACACGCTCTGTCGAACTCGCCATGCGCTACAAAGTAAAATTGCGCGTGCTCAGCTCATTTGAAGAACAATCCGACGAGGCCGGCACGCTGGTCTGCGATGAGGAGGAAATCATGGAATCCAATGTTGTGGCCGGTGTGGCCTACTCCCGCGACGAAGCCAAAATGACCCTGCTGTCCGTGGCTGACCGCCCGGGTATCGCCTCCATTATCTTTGGCTGCCTGTCTGATGCGGGTGTGAACGTCGATATGATTGTGCAGAACATCTCCGAGGATGGCCGCACGGACATGACCTACTCCCTCCCCACCGATCAGGTGAAACGCGCCGAAACTGCGCTGGATGAACTCAAGACCTCCGGTGGGTTGAACTTTGCCGAGCTGGTGATCGACGAAGATGTCTCCAAAGTCTCCGTTGTCGGCATCGGCATGCGCTCCCAGTCCGGCGTCGCCGCTAAGATGTTCAAAGTACTTTCCGATGAGGGCGTGAACATCAAAGTGATCACAACTTCGGAAATCAAAATCTCCGTGCTGATCGATCGAAAATACATGGAGCTGGCAGTTCAATCGCTGCACGACGCCTTTGAACTCGAAAAGGTAGCTTAAACAGCCCTCACACTTTTCAACGCGCGGCCCAACTGCCGCGTGTTTTTTGTTTCTGAGCTCAAACCGCCCATTTTTGCGGCATATCGCCTCCCACTACAGCGCGGCTTTAAATCTTACACCACCAATTGCTATACTGCGGCATGGATCAGCCAGAACAGAATTCTCCACCCGCTAACCCGCTTGTCCATTTTTTCGAATTATTTTCACAAAGATCGCTGCAACGCGGCATACTATTGCCGCTAAGACATCAGCATAAACCGTTTTGATTCCACGATTGTTGTGATCTATTCGGCTCCGAGTAGTGACAAGGACCCCACCTCACATGGTGCAAAAAACCGAAACTGAGAGCCGCAAACTTTTGGGGCGCCTGCGCGATGCTTTGGCCGAGGACAGCGCCGGTCAGGAGCGTTTGGACAAAATCACTCATTTGATCGCCTCTTCTATGGGCACGGAAGTGTGCTCCATCTATCTGTTTCGCGACGAGGAAACACTTGAGCTCTGCGCCACCGAAGGTCTCAATGCAGCGGCCGTACACCAAACCCGCATGCGGGTGGGCGAAGGTCTGGTCGGCCGCGTAGCCCGCACTTCCAAAGTGGTGAATACCGACGACGCCCCAAGCGCCAAGGGCTTCCGCTATATGCCTGAAACAGGCGAAGAAATTTACTCAAGTTTCTGTGGCGTACCAGTGCAACGTCTGGGTGACAATCTGGGTGTTCTGGTCGTGCAGTCCAAGGACAAGCGCGACTTCTCCCCAGACGAAGTCTACGCGCTCGAAGTGGTCGCCATGGTGCTTGCTGAAATGACCGAATTGGGAGCCTTTGTCGGCGAAGGTGCCGCCATGAGCGCGCGCCATCAGCAGTCCGAGCTATTCCGTGGCACCTCTGGTCAGGAAGGCGCGTCTGAAGGCCATGTCTGGCTACATGAACCTCGTGTGGTTGTGACCAATCCGGTGGCAGATGATCCAGACGTGGAGCTCACCCGCCTGAACGAGGCCGTCGAAGAGCTGCGCGTCGGCGTCGACAAAATGCTCGATGGGGCCAAGCGCGGCGACAAAGAACAGTTGGAAGTGCTCGAAGCCTACCGCATGTTTGCCAACTCCAAGGGCTGGATGAAGCGCATGGAGCAGGACATCGCCCGCGGCCTGTCGGCGGAGGCTGCAGTGGAGAAAGAACAATCCACCGCCCGCGCCCGCATGGAGCAGGTCACTGACCAATATCTGCGCGAACGCCTGCATGATCTCGACGATCTCTCCAACCGCCTGCTGCGCATTCTGACCGGCCAAGGTTCCGAAACCGGCGCAGACATGCCGTCGGACCCAATCCTAATCGCCCGTAACATCGGCCCCGGCGAGTTGTTGGAATATGGCCGCAAACTCAAAGGCATCGTTCTGGAAGAAGGCTCCGTGGGCAGCCATGCCGCTATTGTCGCCCGTGCGCTGGCCATCCCGCTTGTGATCCACGCCGACAAGGTCACCACCGAAGCGCTCAACGGCGACCACATCATGGTCGACGGCGATCAGGGCGTTGTGCACCTGCGTCCGGACGACACAGTTGTAACAGCGTTCCGCGACAAGATCGCCATGGCCGCAAAAGCGCAGGAACGCTACGCCAGCATCCGCGACAAAGAAGCCAAGAGCCGCGATGGTGCCGTCGTGCATCTCACCATGAACGCTGGCCTCATGGCTGACCTGCCCTCGCTGGAATCTTCCGGCGCCGAAGGCGTCGGCCTGTTCCGCACCGAGCTGCAATTCCTGATCCGCAACCAAATGCCCAAACGGACCGAGCTGGCACAGCTTTATTCCCGGGTCATGGACGCAGCAGACGGCAAACGCGTGGTCTTCCGAACGCTAGACATTGGCTCAGACAAAGTGCTGCCTTACATGGCACCTCAGGATGAGCCCAACCCGGCCCTTGGCTGGCGCGCAGTGCGTGTGGCCCTGGACAAACCCGGTGTGATGCGCATGCAGTTGCAGGCGTTACTGCGCGCTGCCAACGGGCGCCCGCTGACCATCATGTTCCCTTTCATCGCCCAATATGAAGAATACACCGCCGCGAAGGCCGAGGTGGACAAAGCGATTGAGCGTGAAGTGATCTTGGGTCATCCGCTGCCCTCTGAGATCGAAGTCGGCGCCATGCTGGAAACACCTTCCTTGGGCTTTGCGCCGAAGAAGTTTTATGAGGAAGTCGACTTCCTTTCCATTGGTGGTAACGACCTGAAACAGTTCTTCTTTGCCGCAGACCGGGAAAACGAACGGGTGCGTCGTCGCTATGACACGCTCAACGTCAGTTTCCTGACCTTCCTCGAAGGCATCGTGAACCGCTGCGTCGACACTGGCACGCCGCTCAGCTTCTGCGGCGAAGACGCCGGCCGTCCGATTGAGGCCGTCTGTCTCGCCGCCATGGGCCTGCGCAACCTCTCGATGCGGCCGGCCTCCATTGGTCCGGTGAAAAGTCTGATCCGTCGGGTTGATCTGGGAGAGCTGCGCCGGGTGATCCACGCCGCACGTGAGAGAGGCGAGCAATCTGTGCGCCCCGACGTGATGGAATATCTGCGCAGCAGTCGATAAACACCTTACTTCGCTCGGAAGAAAGGCGTGCTCTGCACGCCGCCGAACATCGCCCGACCGCCCCCATGGGCGGGCGATTTTGACACAATTTGGCACATCGAAAACGTAGATTTGGCAGTGCGCGCAGTTCAAACTCGACAGGCTAGATCGCCCACCCGCGGACGGGCGCCGCTCGGCTAGTCTTTCCCCAACCGCTTGCGCATACCTGCAACCAAATCCTCGGGTGATACATCTGCTTCCACAGCCAGCTTGCGCAGGCCAAAATGCACATGCGCGATGTCCTGATAATAGCTGGTATAGGCATAGTTCGTCGCCGCACCCGCCGCCGCGCCAATCACCGGCACCATCTGCGCCGCCAGCTTCTGTCCCAACACCGGCGCCAGCTTGGGCACAATCACCGTGCTGATCCATTTGGTGCCGCCCATTGCCAGACCGGCGCGCTGCTCCAGCATCGCCAAATCCGCCCCGCGATCTTCCTCAAACGGCCCATTTGCGGCCAGCACCCGCACACAATCAAACCGCACGCTTTCATGACTGGGATCAAACCCATATTGCACCGCCACGCCTTGTATGGCGCGCAACAACACCGTCACAGTGATCGGCAGCTCGGCCAGCGACGACGTCACGCCTCCGGCCCCGCCAGCCGCGCCCAGCGCCGCCGTGACGGACGCGTTGATCCAATCCGGCTGATCTTTCACGATTCCGCGACTGCCGTCAGCCCATTTCACAGCCTGCATCAAGGCCACTTCCGTGGCCCCACCCAGACCGTCCTGCACTTCATTGGGCAACGTCTTGAGCAATCCAGCCACCGGCATGCCCAACACGCCGAGCACCTTCATGCCCAGCCCACTGGCCCCACCATAGCGCTTGGCCAGCGCATCCAATTCAGAGTTTACGTCAATGTTTCGGTCCGGAACGTCCGGCAAAATCTCGATTTGGGTCATGGGTAGAAGGTAAGTTGCCGAACCGCTGTTTCAACCGCAGTGCGAGGCACCCCCGCTCAAAAGCGCCTATGCAATTGATTGATCAGCACGAGATGACCAAAGGCTGCTTTGAGCCCTGAGCGGACCAACGACTTGAGCGCAGCGAATGGCCGGTTAGAGCCCAAAGTACTTGATGCCGCGCTTCGTACGAATGTCCGCTAGGTGTTTAGACGAGGTGTAAGCCTTGTTAATTTGACAACAGTTTTACTATCTTCATTTACGGCTGCTCATTTGGAGCGGCTATTCCGAGGCCTCGTGTGCGGCAAAGGCATCCGCATAGTCAGGATGCCAGCGTGAGAGCGCCGGGCGGTTGTTGATAATGTCGCCTACGGCCCATTCAACGCGTTTGCGGTCGCGCTCTTCGGACACATCATTGTCCGGGCAGAGAATATAGAAATCCCCGTCCGACATGCGCTTCAGCAGGTAGTCGATTGCCTCTTCGCTCGTCCACGCAGCGGCGGGTTTTTCAGGCATGAACTTCTCAATCATACCAGTATAGGTAAACCCCGGCACAAACAGATGGGCGGTGATTTTCGCCTCGGCCTGTCGCAAATCGTGCGCCAGCATTTCTGTCATGACCTTCACGGCGGCTTTGCTGGTATTATAGGCGGAGTTTCCGGGCGGTGTGGTGATCCCCTGTTTTGACCCTGTGTTGATCACCACCGCCGGGCGTGCAGCTTCGATCATGCGTGGCAGGAAAGCATGCACGCCGTTCATGACACCAAAGAGATTGACCTCTAAAAGTATGCGCCAGCTCTCTGCGTTTTCCCAACTGCCGGTCGGCAGTGCGATACCGGCATTGTTCATCAGGACTGCTAACTCTCCGAGCGCAAAGACCTGATCCGCCAAGGCAGTCATGGCGTCGGTGTCGGTGACATCTGTCGGAACCGCCTGAACGATTGCGGACGCGCCCGCCAGATCGCGCAATTCCGCCTCGGCTCTGTCCAAGGCCTCACCCGCCAGATCAACCAGCACAACCCCCAGACCGTCTTGTACAAATCGTTGGGCTGCGGCTTTGCCGACGCCGTTTGCCGCCCCGGTTACAACGGCCAAGCCGCCTTTTTCGATTGCTTCGCGGTACATGGATCATCCCCTCTTTCTATGAGTGATTGGGTAGCCTTCAGGGCGCCATCTTTTGCTTGAGACCACCGATGAACGTCTCGTCATCCTGTTGTTTGCGGGCATCGAGCAGCCCTTCAGCATCAGGTCCCGCGCGAAAGCGCAGGCGGCTTCCGGTCTCGTTGGCCGCATCCCAAATGACCTGCGCGACAGTTTCGGGCGCAGAAGGGTTCGCGGCCAGCTTGCCAAACAGGCGCCCCATGGCTTCAGCCATTGGCGCGTAGTCCGGCAGGTTCTCATCCATGGCGAAATCGAAAGAACTGCCCCCAAAGTTGGTTCGTATCATGCCCGGTTGGACAATACGGACTCGAATCCCAAGGGGCTCCAGCTCGTAGTGTAGTGATTCCGAAAGCCCCTCAACTGCGAACTTGGTGCCGTGATAGAGCGCGCCAAGTGGAAATGTGATCTGCCCGCCAATGGACGAGATATTGATGACCGTGCCCGACCGGTTCTGACGGAAATGGGGCAGAACTGCCTTGGTCACCTCCATCAACCCAAGCACGTTGGTGTCAAACTGACGCCGGATGCGATCCATCGAAAAGGCCTCCAACGCACCATAGGCGCCATAGCCCGCATTGTTCAGCAAAACATCAATCTGCCCGAACCGTTCGATGCCTTCGCCTACGGCCGTTGCAATTGAGCCCGCATCCGTCACATCCAGTTGGGCCAGATGCACGTTTTCTAACGCGCCGAGCTCCGGACTGTCCGTGGGGTTGCGCATCGTGGCGATGACATTCCAACCGTTTGCTTGGAAATGCCGGGCGGTCGCCGCGCCAATTCCCGACGAGGCTCCTGTGATAAGTATGGTTTTCATATCCCAACTCCCTAACTATCTATACACACGATACTCACCAAGGCAGGATGTATCTTTCAGTATTCTCCAGTTTTCTTGCACAATCCTCCATAGCCGAAGTTTTGCGTAAGCGTTTGCTTTGTTCCCGTGGTAAAGATGGGGCGACCCACAGGAGGCATTCATGGAACCTCAGACGTTATTGGACTATGTTTTGGCGCAGCTTGATCACTCAGGCGTCACGCAGGGTGTAATGACACATAAGGACGGCGGTACGGTTTTTCTCACCCACCCGGCGACCACCCAACATGACGCAAATGTCTACCGCCCGCTGTTGTGCGCGGTCCTGCAAGGTGCAAAAGAGGTTGGGACTAGCACCAGAATGCTCACCGTGCGGGCCGGGCAGTCGCTGATCGTCAGCAACGCGCTGCCCGTTGTTTCAAGGATCACCGAGGCCGCGCCCAATCATCCCTATATCGCGCTTGTATTCCCCCTTGATCTGGATCTCCTTCGCGCCCTGGCTCCGTCCTTGCCACAGTCATCTGCCCACCGTGTGTCGGATCCGTTTTCGATTTGCCTCGCACCCACTTGTGACGACATGCAAGACGCCCTGTTGCGATACTTTCGCCAGTGCGAAACCGAAGAGGCGCGACACATGCTGGCGCCGATCACGGCGCGGGAAATCCATGCCCGCCTGCTAATCGGGCAACATGGTGGCACGCTTCAAAAACTGGCGTGGCACGAAAACACGGCCAGCCAGATTTTCGCTGCGACGCACGAAATCCGATCAGATCTGGGCAAACCCCTTGTCGTCGGAGAGCTTGCCGCTCGTGTGGGTATGAGCAGTTCGGCCTTCTTCGAACAGTTCAAAGCAGTCACGGGAAACTCTCCGCTGCAATACCAGAAAGATCTGCGTTTGCTTCATGCCCGCAATGAGCTTCAAACCACCGGCTCAAAGGTCTCCGAGATTGCCTACGGGGTGGGATACGAAAGCTCGGCTCAGTTCTCGAGAGAATATGCCCGCAAATTCGGATGCTCCCCAAGACAGGATCGAGTTTCTGAAGCCGTCCAATAAGGCGATAAGTAATAAATTCAAACGTCACAACCCTGTCACGAACAAAAGCCTTTCGGCCCGTCCAATTTCCGAAAGCAGCCGTTGGCGCATCCGCAGCGAATGCGTACTTCGTCCGCGTTGCAGAACTTGGTCCATCCCGTGACGAACGTCTGCAATCCGCTCTTTTTCATCGATTTCCAAGCTTGGCACCTGAGCGCCCTTCGGCACTTTTCTCCGTAGTTCTTACTGGGGTTTGAGAGTATCTCCCTGCCGTTTTCTTTCCCTAAGGGTGTTTCTGCCGATCTTCCAGTTTCGGTCTGACCTTTGCTTTGAGGTCAGCACGAAGCTGGCTGATTAGCAGAAAGTGATATCATGATCCCTACACCTACGAGTTTTCCGAGCGGCAATTCACATCGTGTTGCGTTGTTTTTACCTGAGCAGCCGCGCGATGATTTCGATCGCTTGGAAGAGTTGACTGCGGATGGCCTGCGGGCCGCGCGCAACGCGCTTCAAACCCTGAAGGCATTGCCTCACCAGAGAGATCGAAGCCTCACCGCAGATCTGGTGGAACTCACCAGATCCCTCGAGATGCGCCGCCTGCTCAATGATCGCTTCATTGACGCGGCCAGTGGCGTCCTGTGCCACCTGTCTCAAGGTTCGCTTCAGGAGGCAACACCGGAGCAAATTGAACGCGCCACACATGATCTCAAAGAGGCCGTGGATCTCTCCAATCGGGTCCGGGATCTGCTTGCCGCAGAGCACGACGTGGGCTGGCATCGTGGAATTCGTGACTGAAGCTCAAAAATCTTTTCGTTCAAAAGCAATGGCCTGGTGAAGTTTCACCGGGCCACATCACATTTCGCAATCAAACGCGTTTCACTATAAATCAAACGGTCA
>JAAENN010000061.1 GCA_024224295.1 Shimia sp.
ACCGTTGCGCCACCGTTACCGACGGAAATCTGCGCCTCAACGCCGTTTACCCAAACGCCAATCGCGTCGTTGTAACTGAGGAATTCGGGGTATTCCTCTGAGGACAACACAAAGTCGATGGTCAACAATTCACCGGCGGTGCCGTTGAAATCGATGGTCAGGTATGAAGCGTCAAAGGTGTTGGTGCCTGCAGCGGCATTGAAAAGAGCGTTATTGTTTTCGCCGGAGGTGTTGGTGGACGTAGAGGCAGATTGGTTTGTGTTGGTACTGCCATCGCTATTGGTGAAGTCATCTACGTGGCCGGTGGATAGGATCACGCCGCTGTCGGCAGGTGCCACACCCGCACTTGTGGTGTCCGCGCCGGTGTAGATGCCAGAGGATTGGTTGTCGCCGGTGTAGGTGGCTGCCAGAATTCGGCTTGGGTCGCCAAAAATCTCGTTGGCCATCGCGGTTGCGGTGGCGCTTGTGTCGATATTCAGTTCCGTTGCCGTTGGCATGTCTCTACCTCAGTGCGTTCTGCTCTTGTCCATTCAAGGGACCTCTCCGGGTCCTCAGTCAGAGCAAAACTGGCGGGCAAACGTGGCGCGAACGGGGCTGGGGTAAGGAAAAATTAATTAAAAATGAGTGTGGTTCTGCAAGGCGCAAAAAATCAAAAGGGCCGCGCCAAAAGTGACGCGGCCCCTTGTTTTGCTGGCGAAAAAAACAGGGTTTTAATCGCGACCACGCTTTTCGAAACGTGGCAACATTGCGGAGAAGTCCGTACCAAGCCCGCCTTCATTCTGCACAAACTTCTCATAAAGCGCGGCGGCGGCCTGACCCATTGGAGTGTCTGCATCAGCACTTTCCGCAGCCTGTTGCGACAGGCGCAGGTCTTTGAGCATGAGCTCAGACGCAAAGCCTGGCTGATAGTCGTTATCGGCTGGCGACTGTGGGCCAACACCAGGGGCAGGGCAGTAGGCGTTCATGGTCCAGCTGTAGCCTGAGGACGTTGAGACCACGTCAAACATCGACTGACGGTCCAGGCCCAGCTTGTCGGCCAGAGCAAAGGCTTCGCAAGTGGCGATCATGGTCACGCCGAGGATCATGTTGTTACAAATCTTGGCTGCCTGGCCTGCGCCCGAGTCGCCGCAGTGCACAGCTTTCTGGCCCATGATGTCAAACAATGGGTCTGCCTTGGCAAAGGCCTCTTTGGAACCACCCGCCATAAAGGTCAGGGTGCCACCGGCTGCGCCGCCAACGCCGCCGGACACAGGTGCATCCACGGGCAGGAGACCAGCTGCGGTGGCTTGGTCTGCCACCGCGCGAGCGCTGTCCACGTCCACGGTGGAGCAATCAACAAACGCGGCGCCAGCAGACATCACCGGGATGATCTCATTAGCCACTGCGCGCAGAATCTGGCCGTTGGGTAGCATGGTGATGACCACGTCTGCGCCAGTGGCGACGGCTGCGCCGCTATCAGCCATAGTCACGCCCTCGATGGTCACATCTGCCATGTCAAAGCCCACGACCTCATGGCCTGCTTTTGCGAGGTTTGCGGCCATTGGGCCACCCATATTGCCCAGTCCGATGAATCCGATCTTCATGGTGCTACTCTCCCTTTTCAAATGTCAGCGCATCCGCACCAAGTGGTAGGACCATCTTGGTCACGATGCCGGCGGGTAAGGCGTCCAAGCTGTATTTCCACCGCGGATTGCGGTCTTTGTCGATGATTTGTGCGCGGATTCCTTCCAGGAAGTCGCCTTCCTCCATTGCACGGAAGGTGAAGCGGTATTCCTGATCCAGCGCGTAGCGGATGTCGTCGCGCGTACGCACGCGGTGAATGATTTCCAGCGCCGCGCCCATGGCGATGGGGGAATTGCGAGAGAGCTTTTTCAGAGCACCAGCCGCAAACTCGCTGTCGGAAAACTTCAGCGCGTTAAGAACGTCGTTGAGGGTCTCGCCGCCGAAGTTGGCATCGATGTCGGCCTGCTGGGTGGTGAGCGGGCCTGCCTCAGGTTCTGAAGCGGCGGCGTCGATCAGGGTGTGGTCGGCTGTTTCTTCCAGCTGGGCAATCAGGGCAGGCCACTGGTCTTCGGAAATGAAGTAGTCGGCAAATCCTGTATAGATGGCATCGGCGGCATTGAGGCGCGCGGCGGTGAGGCCGAGATATTCGCCCAAGCGGCCCGGCGCGCGGGCCAGGATCAGCGAGCCGCCAACATCTGGGACAAGGCCAATGCCACATTCTGGCATGGCGATCTGGCTGGTGTCGCCCACCACGCGATGAGAACCGTGACAGCCAACACCAACGCCGCCGCCCATGGTGAAGCCTTGCATGAAGCTGACCACTGGTTTGGGGAACTCAAAGAGTTTTGCGTTCATGCGGTATTCGTCGGCCCAGAATTTGCGGCCGTAAGAAAAGTCGCCTTTGGTGCCGGTCTCATAGAGCTCAGCGATGTCGCCGCCCGCGCAGAAGGCCTTTTCGCCTTCCGCATCGATGACGATCATTTTGACGGCGTCGTCAGTAGCCCAGGCATCAACCGCGTCTTCTATAGCGATGCACATGTCATAGGACATGGCGTTGAGCGCCTTGGGGCGGGTGAAGGTGATACGGCCGGTTTGAACGGCTTTGCGGATAGAGATGTCAGACACGCGGGGCGCTCCGTCTTTTAAAAAGGGCCGCTCCTGAAGGGCGGCCCGGTCTTGGTTAGGCAGAGATCATCTGGCGGGAGATGATCAGGCGCATGATTTCATTGGTGCCTTCGAGGATCTGGTGCACACGCAAGTCGCGGACAATTTTCTCGATGCCGTAGTCCGCGAGGTAGCCATAGCCGCCGTGCAACTGCAAGCAACCGTTGGCAACGTCAAAGGCTACGTCGGTGACCATCAGTTTGGCCATGGCGCAGTATTTGGTGGCGTCGTGGTCGCCGTTGTCGAGTTTCCATGCGGCCTGACGCAGGAAGGTGCGGGCGGCCTGCAGTTTGGTTTCATACTCCGCGAGACGGAATTGCAGGGCCTGGAATTGGTTGATGGATTTGCCAAAGGCTTTGCGCTCGGACATGTACTGCACCGTCAGGTCCAGCGCCTTCTGCGCGCCGCCGAGTGCGCCTGCGGAAATGTTCAGGCGACCGCCGTCCAGACCGTTCATGGCGTAGGAGAAGCCTTTGCCTTCTTCGCCAATCAAGTTTTCGGCTGGCACTTTGCAGTCGTCAAACTGCACCTGTGAGGTCGGCTGGCTGAGCCAGCCCATTTTCTTTTCCAAAGCACCAAAAGACAGGCCCTCAGTGCCGTCTTCTACCACCACCGTGGAGATGCCTTTGGGACCGTCTTCGCCGGTGCGTACCATGCAGACATAAGCGTCAGAGTAGGACCCGCCGGAGATGAAGGCTTTGGTGCCGTTAAGCACGTAACCGTCGTTGCTTCGCTCGGCCCGGGTTTTTAGGGCGGCGGCGTCGGAGCCGGAGCCTGGTTCAGTCAGGCAGTAAGAGAAGACCTTGTTCATGGAGCAGAGGTCCGGCAACCATTTCTGCTTGGTTTCCTCTGAACCAAACTTGTCGATCATGCCGCCGCACATGTTGTGGATTGACAGGAAAGACCCCACGGAAGGGCAGGCCATGGCGAGGGCTTCAAACACTAATGTGGCGTCTAGACGGGAGAGGCCGGAGCCGCCGTATTCTTCAGAGACGTAGATGCCGCCCAATCCCAGTTCCGCCAATTGTGGCCAGAGTTCTTTGGGGATAGAGCCTTCGGACTCCCATTTTTGTGCGTGTGGAGCGATATTTTCTTCGCCAAAACCCTTGGCCATATCAAAGATCAGGGTCTGTTCTTCACTCAGTGCAAAATCCATGTCTCATCCTTCAAGATCGCGGCGTCAGCGGGGCCGAGCCAAAGCGGGGGCAGATGAGGGGCAGGGGGCGTAGGCCCATTCGCAGCCTCCCCTCCGCGAATTGAACATGTGTTAAATTACCATCCTTACATAAAGATTGCAAAGCGCGAATGGCGCAAAAATAGCGCTATCACGCAGCGATTATGCAGAGTGATTTTGCAGATTTGCAGGAGGGCAGTGAGTTAGCTGGCCGCTTTGAAATCGTCGCCGGACGCCTCGGCGCCTTCTTCTATAATTTGTTTATAGGTGGCAGAACGGTTCCGGCCTGTGGATTTGGCGTGGTAGAGCGCTTCGTCTGCACGCAAGAGCAATTCTCGGGACTCTAGGTTGGAATTAGGGTCAGCACAGGCGATGCCAAAGCTGGCGGTGACGCGCAGGCTGATATTGCCGGTGCATTCCGTGGTTAACGCGGCAATACCATTGCGCATCCGTTCGGCCACCACTTTGGCATTTTCACAGGTGGTGTCTGGCAGGATCATCACAAACTCTTCTCCGCCATAACGGCATACGCGGTCAGCGCGGCGCAGGTTGGTAGCCTGCACCAGATTGGCGACGGCGCGCAGTACGTCGTCGCCTGCGGGATGACCATAGGTGTCGTTCACGATCTTGAAGTGGTCGATGTCAAAAATCACCAGCGAGATGCCTTGATCGGAGTAGTCTTTTTCGCGCCAAGCAAGTGAAAACTCATTGTCAAACGCTTGTCGGTTCAACAATCCGGTGAGGTGGTCGCGGCTCCCTGTGTCCAGCGCGTCTTGGTGGAGCTGTTGCAGGTTGGAGCGCTCCAGATCCAGCACTTCCGCGCGGCTCACTGCGCTGGTTACACGGCGGCTAACTTTCAAGCTATAGGCGCAGATGAACAGAACAAAAGCGTGGTTTGCCATATAAACGCCGTGGTAGGTGTTGGTGACAATGATGTCGTTTACACCTGCCAGCAGCGGTACAAACCATCCTAATGTGTAGAACCAAGCGTCTGTTACGCGTTTGGTAATGGCGCGAACACTTGTCCTGAGGATCAGACCAAAGATTATCACGCAGTACATCTGGATGATAAAAAGCTGTTCTGTGACAAACGGTAGGGGTGCGGTTAGAACAATTGCTCCGCCCAGCATCGCTAGAACGCCGGTCACCAACGGGCCACCCAGGTCAGATAAGCGGCGCCAGACAAGCGCCTGTTGCAAAGCATAACCTGCCCAGGCGACTAGGATAATATCGGCGTATTCAATCCGAATGCGCAAAGGGCGGATGCCGGGCCCAAACACCATTTCCAGCGTGCCAGCCAAAATGACTGAGCGCAGCAGAAACGCGAAGGACACCAGGGCGAGCAGCAAGGTGGCTGGGTCTTTTCGGTAAACTACAAACAGAAATAGGTTGAGGGCGGCCACCAGTAGGGTGATGCCAATGATGGCGCCCTCGATGATGCGATCTAAGTGAGCGTCACTTTGTAAGTAGGCTGCGTCTGCGATGATCGGGGTGCGTAGGATGCCGCCGTAGCTTTGCAGCTCTTTGCGGACCTGCACCACTAGGTAGCCTTCGCCAATTTGATCCAACGCATAGGTTTGGTTGATCAGGGAGACTTGGATCTGCCCTTCCATCTCTCCGCTGCCGCCAATACGGTTGGCTCTTGTCAGGTCATTTGCCGGTATCCAGAACACCTCGTAGGCGTCAGCCACCCGAGGAAAGGTGATCGCTAGAGGCGTGCCTTTGGAATAGGGCAGCGTGACGTTGAGCACATAGGTGCCGGTGCCATGGGCGTAGGGATTGGTGTCAGACGCCGTCTCGGCCTCTTGCCAGTCATCTGGCACGTGCAAGAGGTCAAGCTCATTAGAGATGGCGGCCGCTACAGCCTCTTGTGGTGTGAGGCGTCCGCCAAAATAGAACCACCAGTCACCGCGCAACTGCGCTTTTTCCCGTGCGTCAAATGGGAAGGTGGAGAGGTCTCGTTCCGGTCCCAGGTCGCTGTGCGTGAGCGCGGGTGCCGAACCTGAGACAGGCAGCAAAACACAGGCCGCCACAACCATGGCGGCGTAGAAAATTGCGCGTGCAAGTTTGCGGTGCATTGGCCTGTGTCTCATGAGATTTTGTGTGGGAAAACTTATGAAGCAAAGGCTTTAAGGTCGCTTTAATTCGGGATGCAAACCACTGGTTTTGCCATCTTCAAAGTAGGCGGAAATTGGAACAAAATTTAGCAGAACGGCGGGAAGTCGCCAGTGAACGGATTTTTATGACGCGACGTTCTGGCTTAGCCAGCAGCGCTGAACAACTGATTGAGGCTGGACTGTGGCAGGCCCAAAATAGACAGCGCTTCAGCCTCGTTGTCTTGTAAGATTGGAACCACTGACGGGAAAGGCTCCCAGCTACGCAAGGCCAGTCGAGCCAACTTTTTTCCTACCTCTGTAGGCGCGTAATAGATGATCAGCGTTTCCGTGTTGTTGCCGGTAAAGGCTTCGGCCTTTTTGGCCTGCGCCTTCATCAGTTCAAGGTAGTCTTCGTCCCAACCGGTCAAGGCGCTGAGGTCGACAAATTGTTTTTGTCCTGGCCGGAACTCGGGGTGTTGGCTGTAAGTGGCAAAGGCTTGCAAAGTGTCAGTCATATTGGCGAGGCCGTCGTAGCGGACATAGACCAGACCGATGGAAGAAAGGATCCGAAAAGACACTGACAAGTTTGCGTTCCCCTTTTGCCAAAGAAAAACGGGCGATACGAGACCGCCCGTTTGTTCTCAAATGATCACAGAACTAAGCCTGAATCAATCCATCTGTTTGAAGTGGAACTCGCCGCCTTCTTTGATGCCCGACGGCCAACGGGAGGTCACAGTTTTTGTGCGCGTGTAGAACTTGAACGAGTCTGGACCGTGCTGGTTCAGGTCACCAAAGGCAGATTTCTTCCAGCCGCCAAAGGTGTGGTAGGCCAGTGGCACAGGGATTGGCACATTCACGCCAACCATGCCGACGTTGATGCGGTTGGCAAAGTCACGCGCGGTGTCACCGTCGCGTGTATAGATCGCAGTACCGTTGCCATACTCGTGATCCATCGCCAAACCAAGCGCTTCTTCGTACGACTGCGCCCGTACCATGGAAAGCACAGGTCCGAAGATTTCGGTTTTGTAGATGTCCATGTCTTTGGTGACGCGGTCAAACAGGTGTGGGCCGACAAAGAAGCCGTCTTCATAGCCTTGCAGGCTGAAGTCCCGGCCATCAACGACCAGGTCGGCGCCTTGATCCACGCCGGTTTGAACCAGCCGCAGGATGTTTTCTTTGGCGGCGGCGGTCACAACTGGGCCGTAGTCCACATCGACGCCAGCGGTGTAAGGCGCGATCTTAAGTTTTTCGATGCGTGGGATCAGCTTGTCGCGCAGCTTGTCGGCGGTCTCTTCGCCCACAGGTACAGCCACTGAGATGGCCATGCAGCGCTCGCCCGCCGCGCCGTAGCCGGCGCCAACCAGCGCGTCGGCGGCTTGGTCCAGATCGGCGTCTGGCATGATGATCATGTGGTTTTTCGCGCCACCGAAGCACTGAACACGTTTGCCCTGCGCACATCCGGTGCCGTAGATGTATTCGGCGATTGGGGTGGAACCCACAAAGCCCACGGACTGGATGATCGGATCATAAAGGATTGCGTCCACGGCTTCTTTGTCGCCGTTCACAACCTGAATGATGCCTTTTGGCAGGCCAGCTTCTTCGAGCAGTCCCGCCAGCATCAGAGGTACGGATGGGTCACGCTCAGATGGCTTCAAAATAAAGGCGTTGCCGCAGGCAATCGCTGGGGCAAACATCCACATTGGGATCATCGCTGGGAAGTTGAACGGGGTGATACCTGCAGTCACGCCCAGCGGCTGGCGCATGGAGTAGATGTCGATGCCCGGGCCGGCGGCATCGGTGTATTCGCCTTTGAGCATCTGCGGGGCGGCGATGCAGTATTCCGCCACTTCCAGACCACGCTGGATGTCGCCTTTGGCGTCAGGGAAGGTTTTCCCGTGCTCGCGGCTCAGAGCTTCGGCCAGCTTGTCCATGTCGCGATGCAGCAGATCGACAAACTTCATCAAAACACGGGCACGACGCTGAGGGTTCACTGCAGCCCAAGCGGGTTGTGCAGCTTGTGCTGCGGCGACGGCCGCGTCCATTTCTGCCTTGTTGGCAAGGGGTACTTTGGCCTGAACCTCACCGGTGGCCGGGTTCATTACGTCGGCAAAACGGCCAGACGTGCCTTTGACGTGTTCGCCGTTGATGAAATGAGTCAACTCTTGCATGGCATCCTCCTATGACATTTGAGCAACAGAATAGGCTTGCAAAAATCAACGGAAAAGAGGCAACTGTTCAAAATGGCTTTGCAAAAATGAATGGAGGCGGCATGGCGGCGCATTGGGACGATCTTCGGGTGTTTTTGGCGGTGGCGCGAGAGGAAAGCCTTTCGGCAGCGGGACGGCGATTAAATGTCGATCCGGCCACAGTAGGGCGGCGCGTTGCCAGGCTGGAGACGGCGTTTGATGCGCCTCTGTTTGTAAAATCTCCAACAGGTTATGCCCTTACAGATGCCGGACAACGTTTGATGAACCACGCGTTGCGGGTCGAGCAAAGCTTGCAGGAAGCGACAGAAGAGATGGTCGGGCAAAGCACTGGATTGTCCGGACAAATACGCATTGGCGCACCCGATGGCGTTGCCAATTTCCTGTTGCCACAGGTTTGCGCGCGGATTGCAGAAGACAACCCGGACCTAGATATCCAGATTGTGGCTTTGCCGCGCGTTGTAAACTTATCTCGGCGAGAGGCGGATTTGGTGGTCGCGGTGAGCGCGCCGACGGCGGGGCGTCTAACTGTGCAGAGGATCACTGACTACAAATTGCATTTGGCTGCTGCGCGTTGGTACCTGCGAAACCATCCGAAAATAACGTCGGTTGAGGATTTAAGAGACCATGTCGTGACGGGCTACATCCCTGACATGATCTTTGACAAAGAGCTGGATTATCTCAGTGAAGTGGGTGTCGAACGGGTGCGTCTTGCGTCCAATTCTGCATCTGTTCAATTTAACTGGGTGCGAGTGGGGTCGGGCATCGGTGTGGTGCATGACTTTGCCATTCCATCCGCCCGTGGGGTCGTGAAAGTGCTCGAAGACGAGGTGAGTTTAACGCGCAGTTTTTATCTCATTCGTCACGCTGATGACCGGAGGTTGGAACGTCTCAACCGATTTGCGGAGGCGCTGTGTGAAGGGATGCGGCAAGAGGTGGCCCACCTAGAAGGTCAAACTTGACAAGTGCTTAGGATGCGGCGACGTTGAGCTCTAGGGGAGCGCAAGAACTGTTTCAAAGCGGAGGTAGCTATGCTCGTACACCAAATTCTCAAGTCCAAAGGATCCGAAGGGGTTCTGACGGTGAAACCGGGAACCTTGGTGGAGGAGGCGGCAAAGATCCTAGCTGAAAACGGGATTGGGACTGTTATCGTCTCTCCGGATGGTGAGGCACTTGCCGGTATCCTATCGGAGCGCGACATCGTGCGCGAATTGGCCAATAGGGGCGTCGGCTGCATGTCGGACAAGGTTGACGATTACATGACCAGGGAGCTTGTGACCTGTGGTCGCAACGACGATGCGGTATCGGTGCTTGAGAAGATGACCAAAGGGCGGTTCCGCCACATGCCAGTTGTGGAAGGTGACACTCTGGTGGGCCTTATTTCATTAGGAGATGCAGTCAAAGCCCGGTTGTCGGAAGTTGCCATGGAGAAGGATGCGCTGGAAGGTATGATCATGGGGCACTGAGCCTGTGCCGCCACGTTCTCTGCCCGCAGAACTACCTATGTCTTAAAGAACCCTTGCAAATGACCGCGCAATAATGTTGCGTGCGCGCAGGACCGCAAGACCCACCGGGGGAGGCAGATATGCGCACCGCACTTTACCCAGGCACGTTTGACCCTATCACATTGGGGCATATAGATATTATCCGCCGAGCGGCCGTTTTGGTCGATCGGTTGGTGATTGGTGTGGCGATCAATCGCGACAAAGGGCCAATGTTTGATTTGGAAGAGCGGGTGGCGATGATCGAGGGCGAATGTGCCAAGCTGTCCAAAGAGACAGGTACAGAGATCATTGCACATCCGTTTGAGAATTTGCTGATAGATTGTGCCAAAGAAGTTGGTGCGCAAATTATTGTGCGCGGTCTAAGGGCTGTCACCGACTTTGAATATGAATATCAGATGGTTGGCATGAACCGGGCGCTGGATAGCAGCATCGAGACCGTGTTCTTGATGGCGGACCTGAAGCATCAGGCGATTGCGTCAAAACTTGTCAAAGAGATCGCACGCTTGGACGGGGATGTGTCGCAGTTTGTGACGCCGGCGGTGAATGACGCGTTGCTGGAGCGGTTGGGCAAAGCTTAAGCTACTGCAGATGCATTAACACTTACGATTCAGGTTAAAAACCACGTCGGTATTCCGTCGGTATTGCGACTGTTTTTGAACGGTGCGTTTTGGCGCGGGCAGGTGTGACCGCATCGCACGCTGCAACGTCTTGTGGCGCAACAGCTCTTTGCAAATCTGTCGGGGTGAGGCATGAAGAGCCAACAGGACAGACTGCCCCACCTAAGGGGCAAAAGGAGTGCGTAAGATGGCAGGTGGCTTGCTAGCGTTGTTGGATGATGTGGCTTCGATTGCCAAAGTGGCAGCGGCCTCGATTGACGATGTGGCGGCAGGCGCGGCCAAGGCGAGCGCCAAGGCTGCCGGCGCGGTGATTGACGACGCCGCGGTGACGCCAAAGTACTTGCACGGGTTTGAAGCCAAGCGCGAGCTTCCGATTATTTGGAAAATCGCCAAAGGTTCGATCAAAAATAAGCTGCTCATTCTATTGCCAGTCGCTTTGTTGCTGGCCAATTTTGCGCCATGGCTGATTTCGCCCCTGTTAATGATTGGCGGGGCGTACCTGTGTTTTGAAGGGGCCGAAAAGGTGCTGCACGCCTATTTGCCGCACCACGATCATCATGGCGGTGAGCAAGAAGTGAGCGATGATCCAGCGCACCTGGAAGAGAAAAAGGCCGCGGGCGCGATCAAGACCGATTTTATTCTATCAGCTGAAATCATGACCATCATCCTGTCCGGGATTCCGGAGAGCAACTTCTGGATGGAAGCGGCAACATTGGCGGTGGCTGGGGTTGGTATCACCGTGGCGGTGTATGGCTCCGTGGCGCTGATTGTGAAAATGGATGACGTTGGTCTGGCGATGTATGCCGGTGGCCGTCTGTCACTGACCCGTACTTTGGGCCGCTGGCTGGTGCGCGGCATGCCGTATTTCATGAAGTTACTGACCATTGTTGGGACAGCGGCGATGCTTTGGGTTGGTGGCTCGATTGTGATCCACGGCATGGAAGAGCTTGGCTTTGGCTGGCTGGGCCACCACATTCACGACATTGCTTATGCAGCTGGCCATATGGTGCCAGCGGCTTATGACGGCTTTGTCGAATGGACCAGCAAAGCGGCGCTGGATGGTGTGTTTGGCTTGGTGCTGGGCGCGGCGCTGATCCCAGTGGTGAGCAAAGTGATCGCGCCGATCTGGGGTGCGGTCAGCGGTAAGAAAGCGGCGCATTAAGTGCGTGTTGATGATGCGCTGCCGGTGATCCGGGAGATTTATCCCTGGTACAAAAGATGGATCGGTACACGGTCCATCTACCCGGAGCGCGACATGCGATTCATCAACTTTGCCTCCACTCGATCTGCTTTTGAAAAGCGCATGAAGCTCGCGCCGCGTGGTCGGGAAGAGCTTGTGGCTTTTTTGGATGTTCGGTTGAGAATTGCAGAGCGTGCAAAGGCTCGAACCTCCAGCGGCATAGGCAGATTTTACAACGCCCTATCCGGAGAAAATCCGGATTATTTGCGGCTTACAGGTAGCGAATTGAAAGACGTACTCCAAGTGATTGGCGCTGAGGTGGATAACATCGTCGATACACACGCATTGTTTGATTTGCGTGTGGACGTGGCAGGGGAGGTCTTCGCTACCCTTCAAGATTATGCCTCGTCTACACCTGTCCAATCTTGATGGCCTCTGGCATTGAGCATGGAGGACATACGAAAGCGCCCGTCGATGTTGTGCAATAGGGCAGTGGACGTGTAGGGCGCGGTGGCCAGATGTGCACCGCTGAGCATGCGGGTGCGGAAGGTTCCGAGCCAAGTGCCGTCTGGGCATTCTTCAAGGGAGATTGGAACGCGGTCGATCAGATCTAAATTCATCATCTTTACCGCAATCAAGTATTGCTGAAAGCTGTCCAGCACCGCGTCCTCTGTCGCCAATACAATTGGCTTGAGTTTGGTTACCAATGAGAACGGCAGGAGCAGTCGTTTACGCCATTGATCGAAAATACGATCAATAAAGGCGTTGGAAATGTCCGTGAGAAAACGCTCAAACTCAGTATCCATACCCAGAGTTGTACGCGTGTTTCAGACCTTATGCGAGCATTTCCAAAGGCGGAGGACTAAATGAACGGACTGGGCTTGATATTAGGCAGGTTTTGTCAGTTCGCCTGTTTGCGCGTCATAGGCAGTGGCCATGGCGCTTCGTAGACGGGCGACGGCAGCATCTGTATTTTCCTCGGCATCAAAGTGCATCTGATCGAGCACGTCGATGTGGATGGTGCCTTTGAACGGGAAGACCTTGCCGCGCGGCAAAAGCTTGTCGGAATGGCTAATTACAAAGGGGCGCACAGCACGGCCGGTCTGTTGCGCGATCAACACCGCGCCTGCTTTGAAATGCGCGAGGCCCGGTTTGGTGGAGCGGGTGCCTTCAACAAACAGGATAGGCGAGCGTCGTTTGGGCATTTCGGCAACTGCTTCGGTGAGCGATGTCAGCGCGTCGCGGCCTTTCTGACGGTCGATTTTCAGTAAGCCCGCGCCTTCAAAGCCACGCTTTAAGAGGGCGGCCTCACAGAGCTCTTTCTTAGCGCCAAAGGTGACCCACTTCTCGTCCGGGATGACGTGCAGCATGGAGAAGCCGTCCAAGTGGCTGCGGTGGTTCACGGCGATGATGGAGTTGGTATCGGTACGCAGGGCCTCAACGGCGGCGTCGGAGATCTCGACGTTGACGTCGAGAAACCACAACAGCCAAGAGCAGCAGCGCGACACGGTGCGCCAAAACCAGCCGCGAAAGCCCGGGCGTTTGCCACAGAGCATGGGGATGAAGGCGACAAACAGGAAGATGAACGGGCCGGCGAGGATCAGAAGGCAGCGCTTTGCAAAGGTGGCGAGCATTGGAGGTCCAGTATGTCGAGGCGTCGAGAGGCTGATAGAGAGTTACGGAGGGTAAAGATAGAGGGGAATTGGAATAGGGCTGGGGTGGAACTGGTGTGACGGCTCTAAGCGGCGTTTTTTTGGTGGGTTTTGGGAGCGCTCTAGGCGCTTCGATTTTTGCGCCTGATGGATGGTGCAAACAGCGGGTCAAGACCACTGGCCGGGCGCTGATGTTCTTGGGGGCCGTCCTCGCATTGCAGCAGGTGATAGATTTAATTGAATCAACCCGTACGTCGATGTGTCAAAGAGAGTTTTGCTCTATCGGCAATCCAAGAAGTTGGTTTTACAAAAAAAAGGCGCCCCAGAATGAGGCGCCTTTTCAATGGGGTATATGTCAATCTTACAGCAGGTCTTTGACCTTTTGGGCCACGTTTGTCTCGGTGATGCCGAATTTCTCGAACAGCTCACCAGCTGGCGCCGAGGCACCAAAGCCGTCCATGCCGACAAAGTCAGACTTGCCTGGACGGGCGCGCTCACCCAAGAGCCACTGATCCCAGCCGCCGTTGCGCACGGCTGCTTCCACACCGACACGTACAGCAGCGCCAGCTGGCAGCACCTTGCGGCGGTAGTCTTCGTCCTGAGCGGCAAACAGCTCCATACACGGCATGGAAACCACACGGGTGCCGATGCCTTCGGCTTCGAGCAGCTTTTTGGCTTCCATGGCAGTGGAGACCTCAGAGCCGGTGGCGATCAGGATGGCCTGACGCTTGCCTTCGGCTTCGGCCAGAACGTAGCCGCCTTGGGCGGTCAGGTTCTTCAGTTTGTGCTCGGTGCGCAGGGTTGGCAGGTTCTGACGGGTCAGCGCCATCACCGATGGGGTGTCCTTGGAAGTCAGGGCAATTTCCCAAGCCTCGGCGGTTTCCACGGAGTCCGCTGGGCGGAACACATAGGTGTTTGGTGTTGCGCGGCAGATTGCGAGGTGTTCAACCGGCTGGTGGGTTGGGCCATCTTCGCCCACGCCGATGGAGTCATGGGTCATGACAAACACGGTAGGGATTTTGCTCAACGCCGCCAGACGCATAGAAGGACGCGCGTAGTCTGTGAAGCAGAAGAAGGTGCCACCGTAGGGGCGGATACCACCGTGCAATGCCATGCCGTTCATCGCAGCGGCCATGCCGTGCTCACGGATGCCCCAGTAGATGTAGCGGCCTTTGCGGTTGTCGGTGTCAAACACCCCCAGATCAGCGGTCAACGTGTTGTTGGAGCCGGTCAGGTCTGCAGAGCCACCCACGGTTTCTGGCATGATCGGGTTGATCGCGGCCAGCGCCATTTCGGAAGACTTCCGGGTTGCGACAGTTGGCAAGTCTTCGGAGATCTGCTTTTTCAGCGCCTTAACCGTGGCTGATAGCTTGTTAGGCGCGTCAAGCGCGTAGGCGCGGTTGAAACGGTCCTGTTTCTGCTTTGAGACTTCGGCAAAGCGGGTTTCCCAGGATTCGCGGTCCGCAGCACCACGGGACCCAATGGCTTCCCACTGAGCTTTGACGTCCGCAGGCACTTCGAATGGCGCGGAAGTCCAGCCGTAGCCAGCTTTTGCTGTCGCCATTTGATCCGCATCGGTCAAAGCGCCGTGGCCTTTGGAAGTGTCCTGGGCAGCGTGGCCAATCGCGATGTGTGTTTTACACGCAATCATCGATGGCTTTTTGGTTTTCTTGGCGGCTTCGATGGCGGCATCAATCGCGTCGGCATCGTGGCCGTCGATTTCCTGCACGTGCCAGCCGGAGGCTTTGAAACGTTTGACCTGATCGGTGCGGTCAGACAGCTCCACGGTGCCGTCGATGGTGATATTGTTGTTATCCCAGAAGACAATCAGGTTGCCGAGAGAGTGGCGACCAGCCAGGCCGATGGCCTCTTGGGAGATGCCTTCCATCAGGCAGCCGTCACCAGCAATAACGTAGGTCTTGTGGTCCACCAGTTTGCGGCCATACTGCGCGCGTTGGATTTCCTCGGCCATGGCAAAACCCACAGCGTTAGCGATGCCCTGTCCCAATGGCCCGGTGGTGGTTTCCACCGCGTCCAACAGGAAGTTTTCCGGGTGGCCAGCGGTCAACGCGCCGGATTGGCGGAAGTTCTTGATCTGCTCGTGGGTGACCTGCTTGTCGCCCATGAGGTAGAGCAAGGAGTAGATCAGCATGGAGCCGTGGCCTGCGGAAAGGATGAAACGATCGCGGTCCGGCCAGCTTGGCGCCGCGACATCAAATTTCATGTGCTTTTCAAACAGCACAGTGGCCACGTCAGCCATGCCCATTGGCATGCCGGAGTGCCCGGAGTTTGCAGCGGCAACCGCATCCAGCGTCAAGGCGCGGATAGCGGCGGCTTTCATCCAATGTTCTGGGTTCTTTTCACGCAGTGCGGCGATATCCACGGATGCGCTCCTTCGGTTAAGAGGTTGGGTTGCCGGGTCAATATCAGTTTCGTGGTTAATAGCAAGCTAACAAGGCCTGTTAGCGGTTAAAATCGGCGCGTTGTTCTAGGCGATTTCGCGCGGAATAGGGGCGCATTTTCCAATTTCAGTCGCTAATATCAGGGCATTGAGCGCCGTTCTTTGATTCGTTAAGAAGGGCAGGCGCGCAAGAAGAACGCGGGTCACAAAGAACCGGACCGGAAAGGACGAGGCATATGAGCGACATCAGCGAATTGGAAGGCAGGCTGACGGCGGCGCTGGAGCGCATTGCGCGGGGTGTTGACGGTATGCAGGCATCAGCCTCTGAGCCGGACGAGGGCGAAGACGTACAAGCGCTGCGCAGGGCCTTGGAAAACGAAGCGCTGGTCACAGCTCAGATGGAAGAGCGGGTGCGGGCCTTGACTGTGCGGCAAAACGAGCTGGAAGAGGAATTGGGCGCGGCACAATCTGCCAAGATATCTGCCGAAGAGGCGCTTAGCGCGGCGGAGAGTAAGGCCGAAGAAGCGGATGCGGCTTTGACCACAGCAGAAGCGCGTGCCGAGGCCGCAGAGACAGCCGCGGCGGCGGCGGCAGATGGCGCCGAAGAAGGTGCCGTGACAGAGACACCCGCGGCCTCCCCAGAAGGAGACGCAGAGCACCGTGAGATGCTGGAAGAACTGGCTAAACGCCTGCGGCGGCTGCGTCAAATGGCGCGGCGGGAACGGTCTGCGAACCAGGTGTTGCGAGAGCAGGTTGAAAAAGAGGGCATGGTGGATCCGTCAGCGATCAATGAGGCCCTGAAAGCAGATTTAGATACGGTTTCTGCGCTGCGCGAAGCGGAGAATGCGGAAACTGCGATCATTTTGGCCGAGTTGCGACCGTTGGTGCAGGGCATGGTCGTGGCGCCGGATGGGGACGCTGCTTTGGCTGAGCCGTCCGCGGACGCCGCCGTAACTGAAGACGGTGCCGAAGAGATGCCGGAGGCATTATCGGATGCCGGGGAAGAAACCAAACAGACGGGAGACGCCTGATGCCTGAAGTACAGATTGAAATTGGCGGCCGCGTTTTTGAAGTGGCCTGCCAGGAAGGTGAACAACACTTTCTGCGAGCCGCAGCGCAGATGTTGGATGAACAAGCGCGGGTGCTTGTGGGCCAAGCGGGGCGGGTACCAGAAGCGCGTATGTTGTTGATGTCTGGCCTAATGCTGGCGGATAAAACGGCCGGTTTGGAAGATCAGTTGCGCGATGCGGAAGCCAGGATCGCGGCGCGGGACAAAGAGATTCAAGCGCTGCACGAGGCTCCGAAAGCCCAGCCTGAGAAAGTGGAAGTGCCAACCATTCCAGAAGAAGTCACGCAGACTCTGGCCGAGATGACGGCGCGGGCGGAAAGCCTGGCCGATCTGGTGGAAGAGAAGGCTGCGGGCTAACTGCCGCGCTGTTTTGAACCAAAAAGCCTCGCCAATTTGGCGAGGCTTTTCAAATAGATGTGGCGTGAAGCTTAAGCGTTGGCTTCGCGAATTTTGTCCGCAGCTTCTTTGTCAAACGCCAAGCCATTGTCGGTGAACAAGGTGTCGAGCTCGCCGGATAGGGTCATTTCGGTGATGATGTCACAACCGCCGACAAACTCACCTTTGACGTAGAGCTGCGGGATGGTGGGCCAGTCGGAGTAGTCTTTGATGCCCTGACGGATTTCTTCGTCCGCCAGCACGTTTACGTCGGCGAACTCCACCGCCATGTAGTTCAGCACACCAGCAACACGGGAGGAGAAGCCACACTGTGGCATGTCCTTGGTGCCCTTCATAAAGAGTACCATGTCGTTGGCTTTTACAATCTCGTCGATGCGGTCTTTGACGTCGGTCATGTCTTTCTCCGTTTCCAAGCGCGGTATCGTAGCTGCCGTTCGACGCGCCAGAACCTAGGCCCATATTTCATCAGTTTTCCGAACTCACATATGGTGGTAGCCACCAGATAGGCAAGATCAACTATTTTTAGCAGTACCCAAGCGGAAAGTGTTTCAATCGGACTATCCATTCAGGAATCCATCACACTTGGAGCTATTTGCGGGTGTTAAGGCCGTCAATTGCGTCATTTTTCCTTTTCTTTTGGTACAAAGAGGCGCGCGTAAGCGTCCGGGTCTTTGGGCACTTTCCATGTTGTGACCGCGCCACCGCCCATGCCCGACTGGTAATCTGAGCGCAGGGTGTGATTGTCTGGGTCTTGAGAGCCTTCTTCGGCAAATGGGGTACGGTCGCGGTTGATCCATGCCACAAGCGCCAGCAAGGCTGCCACTGCAATGGCCAGAATTGAGATCAGGCCGTATGACAGGAGTTCGGACATGTCAGCAGTCACCTTAAACGTTGGGTTTCTTTATCGCTGGCCTTGTTCAACCACCCCAGGGACATCAGCCTACTCCGGCGATTTGGTGGTAAGCGCGAGGGCGTGCAATTCGCCGGATGAGCCGTCCATTTTGCCTTTGAGTGCAGCGTAGACGGCCCGTTGTTGTTGCACCCGGTTTTTGCCGCGGAAGCTTTCGTCAATCACCATCGCGGACATATGCACGCCGTCGGTGCCGCCAATCTGAATGTCGGCGTCCGGGAAAGTCTCGCGCAGGAGTTCCTCGATTTCGTGAGCGGTCATTGGCATGGTTGGCTATTCCTTTGTGTCGTTGCTCAAAAATGTAGGTCGCTGGGGGCGGCTCTGCAAGGCGATTTAGAGGAAGGTCGCAAGCGATTGCAGATAGACAGGTACGTCGGCGAGGGCGTCTTGTACCTCTGGGGCCTCAAAATCATGCACGGACTTAGGATCTTCCGGGCAGAGCGCGGCCATCAGGAAGCGGCCTTGGCGTTTGGCGCTGTCGGGGATGGGCAGGTGGCTGGCTTCCTGCAGGAGCAGCAGTGCCTCGTGGATCGGGCGCAGGACGCGCAGGGCGTAGGTCATGTGCTCCAATAGATCGGGGTCGTCGCGCCAGGTTTCGCCGTCAAACAGCTCTTGCGTTACGCGTTGGCCTGCGCCTGCGCATTGGTAGGCGACGCAACCGCCAAAGCCTTTGGGCAGGAGGTCATCGTGGATCGCGCAATTGAGGCAGGTGTCGGAGAGGTTGGGGCAGGGTGTGTCGGCGCGTTTAAGCAGAGCGAAATCTTCGTCGGCATCAAACGGGTAGGCGACACAGCAAAGCGCGGCGCATTGGCTGCAGTCATCGGTCAGGTTGGGGAAGGAGACGGGCGGGGTCATGGTAATGGGCCTGCGTCAATCTTCGTAGAGATCTGAGGGCACCTTGGAGGTTTTGTCGAGCACAAACAAGGAGGTCAGGCCCCAGCAATACGCCACGCCAAGCGCCAACCACGACAAGATGTCATGGGACCACATTGGCCGAAAAATTGAGCGCATCTCGGATTTGTCAAAGCCGGTTTCGCAGATAAAATGCCCGCTCAGGTTTATGAAAATGTCATTGGCGTAATGCGTGGCAATAAAACCGAACGCGCAGATCAACGGGAGAGCGGCAACTTTCCAGGAGATACCTGTGAATCTGTGGGCGACAACCACACCTGGCGCGTGGATTAACGCGACAAAGATGACCACCTTCACGAAGTTGATGGCGGTTTTATTGGCGTAATCTACTGCACAGAAATCGATGGCAAAGGATGTTCTGTGTGACGCCAGTAGCAGCGTATAGACGATGCAAAACACGCCGATCTGCGACAGAATGTAGAAGATCGGCGCGTTGGATTTCATTTAGGCGACGGCGGCGGCAAAGCTGCTGCGGAAGGTGGCGGAGAGCTCTTCCAAGGCGGCCTCGGAGTTGCCAAACCTCACAGTGTCCCCAGTAAACTTGCCTACAGAGCTTATGGACACGCCCGCTTTGGCAGCGTTGATCATCAGCGCCTCAGCCTGATCGAAGTTGCAAGCCACAAGATAACGCGCCTGATCTTCGCCAAACAGAGTTGGGGTGTCGTCCATGTCGATCTGAACACCTACGCCTGCGGTTTCGGCCATCTCAAAGGCCGCCAGTGCCAGACCGCCGTCTGCGAGGTCGGTGCAGGCCTTGATCCAGTCGCGGTTGTTGCGGATGAATTCGCCGTTTTTGCGTTCTTGGTCCAAGTTCACATGGGGCGCGTCGCCTTCTTCGCGGTTGAAGACCTCTGCCAGAAGGGCAGATTGGCCAAGGTGGCCGGTGGTGTCACCAATCAGCAGAGCGACGTGGCCGTCGCGCGCTTCGCCCAGAATAGGTTCTTCGCCAGCGGCAATCAGTCCAACAGCCCCAATGGTTGGGGTTGGCAGGATGCCGGAGCCGTCGGTCTCGTTGTAGAGCGACACGTTGCCGGACACGATTGGCATGTCCAGCGCCGCAACCGCTTCGCCGATACCTTTGATTGCGCCCACAAACTGTCCCATGATCTCTGGCTTTTCGGGGTTGCCGAAATTCAAGTTGTCAGTTGTCGCCAATGGCTTAGCGCCCACGGCTGATAGGTTGCGGAAAGCTTCGGCCACGGCCTGTTTGCCACCCTCTTTTGGGTTGGCTTTCACATAGCGCGGGGTCACGTCGGAGGTGAAGGCCAGCTTTTTATCGGTACCGTGTACGCGGATCACGCCGGAACCCATGCCGGGACGCTGGGCGGTGTCGCCCATCACAGTGGTGTCGTATTGCTCATAGACCCACTGCTTGCCGGCGTAGTTTGGCGAGGTGATCAAGCCTTTGAGCCCGTCGATGGCGTCGATCTGAGGCACGTCAGCCAGTTCATCAGCTGCTGGGGTTTCCACCCATGGGCGGTCATACTCTGGCGCGCGGCCAGACAGAGGGGACAGGGGCAGGTCAGCTTTGACTTCGCCGTTGTGCAGTATCAGGAAGCGGTCTTCGGCGATGGTTTCGCCAACGATGGCAAAGTCCAGATCCCACTTGGTGAACACGTCACGGGCTTCGGCCTCAAGCTCCGGGTTCAGAACCATCAACATGCGCTCCTGAGACTCTGACAGCATCATTTCGTAAGCTGTCATGTTGGCTTCGCGCTGTGGCACATCCTCGAGGTTGAGCTTCACGCCCAGCTTGCCCTTGTCGCCCATTTCGACGGCGGAGCAGGTCAGGCCAGCGGCGCCCATGTCCTGAATTGAGATCACGGCGCCGGTCTGCATCAGCTCCAGCGTGGCTTCCATCAGGCGTTTTTCGGTGAAGGGGTCGCCAACCTGAACGGTGGGGCGTTTTTCTTCGATGGTGTCGTCAAATTCTGCCGATGCCATGGTCGCGCCGCCCACACCGTCACGGCCGGTCTTGGCGCCGAGGTATACCACCGGCATGCCGATGCCGGACGCGGCGGAGTAGAAGATACTGTCGGTTTTGGCGAGACCTGCGGCAAAGGCGTTCACAAGGCAGTTGCCGTTGTAGGCCGGGTGGAAGCGGACTTCGCCGCCAACGGTTGGCACGCCAAAGCAGTTGCCGTAGCCGCCGACGCCCTCAACCACGCCATTTACCAGCTGTGTGGTCTTGTGGTGGTCTGGCTCACCAAAGGACAGAGAGTTCATAGCTGCCACGGGGCGCGCGCCCATGGTGAAGACATCACGCAAAATGCCGCCAACACCGGTGGCGGCACCTTGGTAGGGCTCGATGTAGGACGGGTGGTTGTGGCTTTCCATTTTGAAAACAACCGCATCGCCGTCGCCAATGTCGACAATACCGGCGTTTTCACCTGGGCCACAGATCACTTGAGGGCCTTCGGTGGGTAGGGTGCGCAGCCATTTTTTGGAAGATTTGTAAGAGCAGTGCTCGTTCCACATGGCGGAGAAAATACCCAGCTCTGTGAATGTCGGCTCGCGGCCAATGATCTCCAGGATCAGGTTGTATTCGTCAGGCTTCAGTCCATGAGCTTCGATGAGATCGGTGGTGATGGCCGGTTCCTGCATGTCGCGAGAGTCCCCAAATAAACAGCATTTGGAGGGCTTTTAGGGCAGGAGGGCCAAAAGGGGAAGCCTTATAACGCCTCGCTAGAAGCGTTGGCCAACATAGATGTAGAGAAGGTCCTCTTCGCGGTCGTTGTAAGACATGTCGACAGAGAAGACGGCTTTGAATTTTTGGGAGAGTTGGAAGCGTACACCAAGCCCGCCCGCATATCGAACATCGGTGTCGCGTATCGCGCCAAAGCTGCTGCCGGTGTTGCCCAGACCGGCAAAGGCCACGCCAGAGAAACGGTTGCTGAATTGGTGGCGGTATTCGGCCTGCGCAGAGAGCAAGGCATCGTTTAGAAACTCGGTGGGGCTGAAGCCGCGGAAGCCGTCTGTGCCGCCTAGAGAGCATTGATCGAAGAACGGGGTGTCGTTTGTGCTTGCACAGCCAGCAAAGCGCATGGCGAGGCTGTTGGCGTCGCCTAACGGCAGGTAGTGATTATAGGTCAAAACCAGCTTGCTATAGTCACGGCCACCGCTGTCGAAGATTTGCCCATAGGAGAGTGCACCGTCGAGCAGGTGACCATTGCGCGCGGAAAAGTCATCATCGCGGGTGTCCCATTTCGCCAAGAGGCTGAAAGTGCCCACTTCGAGTTGGCCTTCGGGCAGCGCCGGAAGGCCGCTTCCGGAGCCATCATAACCTAAAGTGGTGTCCAGATAGCGCATTGAGGCGCCAAACAGGAGGTTGGAGGTGACGCCGCGCAGCACGCTTAAATTTACAATGTCGCCGGTTTGGCGCACGGGAATTGGGATGCCAGCGACGTAGAGGTCATAAAACCCTTCGGCCTGACCCAGACTGGCGCTGACCTGCCAGCGGTTTTCATCCCAGACAAATTTGCCACCTAGGCCATAGGCGTTGGTGCCGTTGTCCGATTTCATCGCGCCCAGGCCAATGATGGAGGTGTCGCTGCCTTCATCAATGTTGAAGAGGTAGCCGCCGCCCAGAACAAGACCCGCGCCGATCAGGACATTTTTAAACGGCACCGGGGCGACCACCAAGGAGCCGTTGCCAAAGCCGAGCGGGGTTTGCTGTTCGCGAGCGTCATTCAGACTTTCATTGAGCATATCCTTGCTCAGCGGGTCGGATTTTGCCGGGGATACCGTCAAAAGGGCCAAAAGTGCAGCGCCCGGAAAGGTCCGGGCGGCTGCTTTTAGTGCGGTGGCAAAACGTGCCGTCATGGTTTGTCCTTTTTCAGCCCTGATCAATCCGGCCCTTTCGCTGGGGCAGCGGCACCTTGCTCTTCTTGTTGTTGGGCTGCTGCTGCTGCGGCGGCGGTCAATGCTGTCTTCTCGGCCTCTGGCAGATCATTGGCCGCTTCTGGCAGAGCCACGCGCACTTCACGGCGCGCGAAGTCGATACCCGCGGCGTTGAACTCGGTTTTTACGCGGTTGTAGATCTCTTTGCGGATCATAAATTGCTTGCCGGGTTTGGCCATGAATTTACCGCGGATGATCATACCGACGTCGTCAAAATCAAATACACCTTGTGATTTGAACGGCTGCAGGAAGTCGTCTTTGTAGAGCTCTTCCACCAACATTTCCTGACCGATTTTTTTGAAGATCTTTTTCACCTGGTTTGGATTGGTGTCAAACGGCACGGTGAATTTGAGCTTCATGATCACCCAGTCACGCGAATAGTTGGTGAGTTTGGGGATTTCGCCGTAGGGGATCGTATGCACGGGGCCGCGGTGGTGGCGCAACTGCATGGAGCGGATTGAGATCTTCTCTACCGCGCCCATGGTGCCTTCGATTTCGACATATTCGCCGACACGGAAGGCGTCATCCACCAGGAAGAACACGCCGGAGACCACATCGGTCACCAGTTTTTGCGCACCAAAACCAATGGCCAGACCGGCAATACCGGCACCGGCCAAGAGCGGTGTGATGTCGACGCCGAGGTTGCCAATGGCGAGTAGGGTGAAGACCACGATGATCGCGCCTTGGGCTGTGACCAGCGCGAGGGGGAGGACGGTGGATAGACGGGAGCCGCCGCCGCCACCCATCTCGTTGTCGGCGTCTTCCTGGGTCATGCCAAGAGCGGTCATCTCTGCCGCAAGGCGACGGTTGATGTAGAGGCTCACGCCTTCATAAACGACGTAGCCGACGATGGCGGTCATGGCGAAGCTGAAGAGGTTGTCGCCGATGCCTGCTCCTTCTTGCAAAAGACTCAGCAAGGAAACGTTCCAGGTCCGCGTGATGATAACGAGCACCGCGCCTACAGCGATCACACGGCCAATGCGTACGTAGCTGCGTTTGGTAGCGATATAGGCGTCATGCGCCATTTGGCCTTCACCCTGCATTGGTGGTACGAGGTGGCGGACAAGGCCGCGGATACCGGTGTCGATCACCGGGGCGATCAATAGCCAGAACATGGTGGTGTAATGCGCGCCGCCCAAAAGCAGCTGCACTTTGCCGAGGCCGATTAGCGTGGAGACCAGCACCCAAGTGGCTCCTGCCACGCCCATGGCGAAGTAAGGATACAGGCGCGCCACGGCTTCGTCGAAGTCGGTGCGATCCGGATCGTCACCACGCATCATCTCACTGAGACCTTCGCGCGCGGTCCAAGCGACATAGGCGATGTAGAGATAGACCATGCTGTCGATCCAGAAACCGATGCGGGTTTCACCCGCTGGCACGCCGTTCACTACGTTGAAGTCGACCACAAAGATGGTGGCACCACCCAGAATGACGATGCCGATGATGTGGCGGTGGATGAAGCTGGCCCAATGGTCGTTGACGTTCACCAGGCGTAGATCGGGACGGTTGGGGGCCATCAGGAAACGGGAGAACGCTGCCGCAATACGCGGCATCCAAATCATGTAGCCAATGAAAGGGGCTACAAAGGTCACCGCTTGTGCGTCCAGGAAGGTACGGCCCACAGCGCGGATGGTGATGTAGAAGATCACAAGCCCAAAAATCTCACGTAGGAAGCGTTTGAAAAGAAACGTCAAAGACTCGCGTAGAGTTGCGCCAGTTTCGGCGGGTTGCGGGTTACGTACTTTGATCAGCCAGGTACGCACCGCATATTCGATACCAAGACCCAACGCCAACAGCAGAGCTGTTAGGCCAAACAGGGTGAGCACCCCACCAAAGCCACCATAGGTCTCGCCAAAGTTTTGGAAAGCGGCGATCTGCGCCGGCATGAGGCCAGGCAGTTTACGCACTGCGTCCAGAAGCGGTTGGGAGAAGGCCTGCCAAAGGCCTGCAGCGCGGTCGACCAACGATTTGGGGGCGGCCTCTTCGGCTTGTGCCGCGGCTACGGCATCGAGCCGGTCCAGCAGCACGGCGCGGACTTCGTCGTCTGACATACGCGCGACCATAGCGTTGATCGCCTCTGTGGTCATTTCTTCAGGGTTGATCTCAACCGCCTCGGGGGCGCTGGAGCTGGAGGTTGTGGTGGTGGGCAGGCCCTGGGCCTGCACGGTTGTCATTGCGATGACGCCAATAGCGAGCGCCAGAAGAATGCTCGAAACGATCTGTCTCATAAGGTACTCTACGATAAAAAATGATTGTCCCTAGGAGATGACTTTTACGTGAATAGGTCAAGATGTGTTCGCCTTACTTTTAAAGGCCAGCACAGCGATTTCAGATTCTGAAACGGCAAAAAAAAAGGGCCGAGCTATAAGCTCGGCCTTAGTCCAACAGGGAGGTGAAGGTGATGAGCGTATAAGCAATCACCGCCTTCAAGAGATGAATTAGTAGTCAGTTTGTGAACCTTCAAGAGATATTGTGTCGCAGGTGCGGCATGTCCGCTATGCGTCATCCGCATAGCTCAGGAAATGTCTTTTTCCCGCAATTGCTTGCGGTGCAGAATGATCTCTTCTTGCACAAAGTCCCTGAAGGCTGCAATCCGTTTGGATTGGCGCAATTCTTCGGGAAATGCCAAGTATACTGGGACCTCAGCGGATTCAATATCGACACCAACGCGCACAAGATCAGGAAAGTCTTGCATCAGGTAATCTGGCAAAACACCAATTCCAAGATCATGGCTGACCGCTTGTAGCACGCCAAAGTAGTTGTTCACGTAGAGCATTTTTGTGATGTCGTTTGCTAGGAGGCTGGTGACAAAGCTGGCACCAGCGCCAACTTGTTCAGACGTCACGTTTTGGCAGATCAGGCGGTGCTCAGTTAGGTCTTTGAGGGTTTGCGGCTCGCCGTGGCTTTCCAAATAACTTTGCGACGCATATAGGCGCATACGCACGCTCATCAGGCGCTTTCGAATGAGATCGGCCTGGCTGGGCTCTTTCATGCGGATGGCCACGTCGGCTTCACGCATGGGCAGGTCGAGCACCTTTTCTTCCAACATCAAGTCAATGTTGAGGTCTGGGTATTGCTCATAGAGTTTTGCCAGACGCGGTGCGAGCCAGAGAGTGCCAAAACCAATTGTGGTGGTAACACGCAACTCCCCAAAGACCTCTTCTTCGCTGTCGCGGATGCGGGCAGAAGCGGCGTCTAGACGTTTGTTCATGGCTGTGGTGGCGTCAAACAGCAACTCACCTTGTTCCGTGAGGATAAGACCGCGGGCGTGGCGGTGGAACAATGTTGTGTTCAAGCTTTCCTCAAGCGCGCGTATTTGACGCGATACCGCAGATTGCGACAGATGCAAAACATCGCCAGCATGAGTCAGGCTACCGGCGTAAGCAACCGCGTGAAAAATCCTGAGTTTGTCCCAATCCATGGTGGCTCCATTTTTTTGTTATGTCTCATGTGGTTACGTTTCAGTCAAAGAAAATCGTATTCACACGACCGGATTTGGATGGGCATTTACGTTGGAATGCGAGGGAGGGAAAGGGGGATTGTCGCCAAAGAACAGGGGGTTGGTGAGAGCTGTTGCAGCCTGAGGGCGGAGGTCCGTCCCCTCTAGGCAACCTACCTTTGTAAATGATACAATGTTTCTGCGGGTCAGGTGCCGTAACGGTCATGGTTTCGGCAAAGCTGTACGCAATAGACAACATTTCGGGACACGTATCGCACTCTTTGCATGTCCGCTAAGTATTTTTTTACGTTTGATTAGGGCGCCCCTGTCACAAGTAACCTAGTCACAACACGAGGTTTTCATGCAGGTACTATCACGGTTCAAGAAGAAGATCCGCTGGCATCATGTTGTGCACGGCGGTGTTTTCCTATTGGCACTTGTGATGTGGCCTGTATTGGGCGCGTTGGATCTGTTTGAAGCCTTTTATGAATTCAGTCGGGGGCATGAGGATTGGGAGTTGGACGAGCTGGCTATGCTCGCGCTTCTGCTAACATTCGCTTTGTTGTTTTCGGTGATTTACCAAGGGCATCATTTGCGCCGTATTGCCGCGGAGCGAGAAGCGTTAAGTGCGCGTGCCAAAGCCAACGCGCGGCATGATCCACTCACTGGAGTGTTAAACCGTCGCAGCTTCCTGGACATGGTTGACCAGGTACTACAGGCCAAAAATTCGCACGGAGAGAGGCGTTATATTGCGTTTTTGGGGCTGGATAAGTTCAAGCATGTAAATAACCTCCATGGGCATGAGGTGGGCGATGCGGTCCTTGTGGAAGTTGCCGAGCGTCTGAAAACGGAGGCGGGGACTGGCGGTATTGTCGCGCGTTTGGGGGGCGATGAGTTCGCGGTGGTCTTTGATCCCTTGGTTACGGCCGGTCGCGCCGAACGGGTGGCGCAACGTTTGGTTCACGAGATAGGCAAACCTCTTGTGAATAATAAAAAAGACAATGTTCATTTGGGGGTGTCTGTCGGCCTCGTCACATTGCGCGCGGACGACAGTGCAACAGAGTTCATGCGCTGTGCGGAGAAGGCCATGCATATGGCGAAAGAGCACGCGCGGGGAGGGTTTGCGTGGTATGATGCGGAGCTGGATCGCCAGTCATTGGATCGGGAACAGATAGCGTCGGATTTGCGCGAGGCTATTGCCAATGATGAAGTTGTGCCGTGGTTTCAGCCGATCGTGGAAATCGATCAAAATAAAGTGAGCGGCGTGGAAGTATTGGCGCGTTGGGAGCATCCGGAGCGTGGGTTTATTCCACCGGCTGTGTTTATCGAGATTGCCGAGGACATAGGACGGATTGGCGCGCTGGGATTGAGCGTTTTGCGTCAGGCATGTTTGCAGGCCAAAGACTGGTCACGGCCGTTGACGATTTCGTTTAACGTGTCGGGTGTGCAGTTCAAAGATCCTGCATTGGTGTCCTCTATCCGTCTGCTTTTGGAAGGCACGGGATTTCCGGCCAAACGATTGATCGTCGAAATCACAGAGAATTCGGTGATTGACGACTTTAACGTTGCGCGGGAAAAGCTGGAGGAACTCAAAGAGTTGGGTATAGGGGTTGCTTTGGACGATTTTGGCACGGGCTATTCGAGTTTGGCCTGTTTACAAAACTTGCCGTTTGATCGGTTGAAGATTGATCGCAGCTTCGTAACGGGCATTTCCGACCAGCCTCAAAGCCAAAAAATTGTGTCGGGTATTGTCCGACTGGCTCAGGGTTTAAACCTTGAAGTGACGGCGGAAGGCATTGAGACATTGGAAGATTTGGCTTACGTAACCTACCTGGATTGCAACCGAGCCCAGGGGTTCCTGTTCGATAAAGCTATCCCAGAGGAACAGCTTGTCGCTCATTTGGAAAAAAAGTGGCTTGAACTTCCAACTGCTCCACAATCATTGTCGAAGGCTGCGAGCAAAACTCGAAACTGAAATACGATTTCTGAGAATGAAACTGTACGCCGTTTGTCTTGTTTGACGTCAATCGGCGTCGTTGCTCGTTGAATCGGCGCGTGAGTAAAAGAACGACCGTTCAAAAAAATATATTGCATAGGTCAGCTATTGAGACCTAATATTCCACGTATAAAAGGAAGACCGTCCAGCGAGGGGAGCGCAAGATGAGTATCCAGAAAGTGTCATTGAATGACCGATTGGACCTGACAAAAGACAGTGTGATGTTAAATGGCACGCAGGCTTTGGTCCGGTTGATGTTGATGCAGAAGGCACGGGATACCAAAGCGGGGCTCAACACGGCTGGCTATGTGACCGGCTATCGTGGCTCTCCGCTGGGTGCTGTGGACAGTCAGATGATGCGGGCGGAGAAAGAGCTCACCGCGCATGATGTGCTGTTTCAATCTGGCCTCAATGAAGATCTGGCGGCGACGCAGTTGTGGGGCAGCCAGCAGGCGGAGTTGCGTGGCGAAGGTAAATTCGATGGCGTCTTTGGCCTGTGGTATGGCAAAGGGCCGGGTGTCGACCGTACCGGCGATGTGATGCGCCATGCCAATATGGCGGGCACCAGCCCCAACGGCGGTGTGCTGATGGCGATGGGCGATGACCACACCGGTGAAAGCTCCACAGTGCTGCACCAGTCCGAATGGGCGCTGGTGGATGCGTATATGCCGGTGGTTTCGCCGGCGGGTGTACAGGAGGTCATGGACTATGGCCTGTACGGCCTTGCGCTCTCTCGGTTTGCCGGGGTGTGGGTGGGCCTCAAAACCATGAAGGACACCATTGAAGCCACGGCGGTGGTGAATGGGGACCCACATCGGTTGGATTTTGTCACGCCGGAGTTTGACATGCCTGAAGGTGGATTGAACATCCGCCTGCATGATACGCCGCACGCGCAAGAAGCGCGGATGATTGACCACAAACGCTTTGCTGCAGAGGCGTTTTCGCGTGCCAACAAGATGGACAAGCGGGTGTGGGGCAAATCGGGGGCCAAGATTGGGTTTGTCGCGGCTGGCAAAAACTGGCTCGATCTGGTGCACGCCATGGACCTGCTGGGTGTTGACGAAGGCGAGGCAGAGCGGCTTGGCATCACCACCTACAAAGTTGGGCAGACCTTCCCGCTGGACATGACCTCCTTTAGCGAATGGGCAGAGGGGCTCGACCTTATTGTGGTGGTGGAAGAGAAGCGCAAGCTGATCGAGGTTCAGATCAAAGAAGCGATCTTTGACGACCGACGTGGGCGGCGGGTTTATGGCTGGTACAAAGGCGGCTACGGCAGCATGGGGCGCGAAGAGCTGTTCCCGACCCGTGGCGCGCTGGACCCGATCATGATTGCCGAGAAGCTGGGGGATATTCTGGTTGAGGAGGGCCGCGGCACCGATGTGGTGAAGGCTGGAATGAACACCTTGAAAGAGGCGCAGCGGGCGGATAATGCCGAGGATATTGCGGTGCGCACGCCGTGGTTCTGTTCTGGCTGTCCGCACAACACCTCAACCAAAGTGCCGGAAGGCAGTCGGGCTTATGCCGGGATTGGTTGCCACTACATGGTGCAATGGATGGACCGGGAGACCACCGGCTTTACCCATATGGGCGGTGAAGGGGCCAACTGGATTGGGGAGGCGCCGTTCAGCAAAACCAAACATGTGTTCCAGAACCTGGGGGACGGCACCTACAACCATTCCGGGGTGCAGGCCATTCGCGCGGCTTTGGCGGCGGACACCAATATCACTTACAAAATCCTATTCAATGATGCCGTGGCGATGACCGGCGGGCAGGCCAATGATGGGGGGTTAAGTCCGCAGAAGATCGCCGATGAGGTACGGGCCATGGGCGTACAGAATGTGGCGGTGGTCTATGATGAGAAGGAGGATGTGGATCAGTCCGTGTTCCCCTCTGGTATCACATTCCATGAGCGCGCGGAGTTGATGAGTGTCGAAAAGAAGTTTAGAGAAATCAGTGGTGTAAGCTGCATTGTTTATGTGCAAACCTGTGCCAGCGAGAAACGACGCCGGCGCAAGCGCGGGCAGTTCCCTGACCCGGATCGCCGGGTGTTTATCAACACTGACATCTGTGAAGGTTGCGGCGATTGTGGGGTGCAGTCCAACTGTATTTCGATTGAACCGGTGGAAACCGAGCTGGGGCGCAAGCGCAAGATCAACCAATCTAGCTGCAATAAGGATTTCAGTTGCTTGAACGGGTTTTGCCCGAGTTTTGTGACCGTCGAGGGCTCGAAGATCCGCAAAGGGGCGACGGCAGCCTTAGAATTGCCACCCATGGCGATGCCGGAGATCAAGCCCATCGAGGGCACACATAACGTGGTGATCACCGGGGTCGGTGGCACCGGGGTTGTGACCATTGGCGCGATCTTGTCTCAGGCGGCACAGATTGACGGCAAAGCGGCCGGCATGATGGAGATGGCTGGCTTGGCCCAGAAGGGTGGTGCGGTGCACATCCATTGCCGTGTGGCGGAGACGCCAGAAGCGATTAGCGCGGTGCGTGTGGCCACGGGCGAATGTGATGCGTTGATTGGTGGCGATCTGGTGGTGAGTGCCGGGGCGAAGACCTTGGGGCTGACTTTTGCGGGGCGCACTGGCGCTGTGGTGAATAGCCATGAGATCATCACCGGCAGCTTCACGCAGGACACGGAATTCAAACTGCCTACGGGGCGGTTGGAAGTCGCCTTGCAAGCCCGGCTGCGTGAAAAACTGGCGCTGTTTGATGCCTCTGAGCTGTCCCGAGTGGTCATGGGGGATGCTATTTTCTCCAACATGATGGTGTTTGGCGCGGCCTGGCAAAAGGGTCTGGTCCCGGTTAGCCATGAGGCGATTGTGAGCGCGATTGAGCTCAACGGCGCCGCGGTTGAAAAGAACCTGCGGGCGTTTGAGATTGGACGCTGGGCGGTGCTCTATCCAGAGCAGGCGGTCGGCATGTTGGAGCCTAAAGTGGTGCAGAAGCCCAAGACGCTGGAGGAAAAAATCGCCTTCCGCACGGAGCATCTGGTAAAATATCAGGGCAATGGGTTGGCGAATAAATACCGCAAGCTGGTGGATGGTATCGGGGATACACGTCTGAAACAGGCGGTGGCCATAGGGTACCATAAGCTGTTGACCTACAAGGATGAGTATGAGGTGGCGCGCCTGCATCTGGAGACGCGCGCAAAGGCTGAGGAGGTTTTTGAGGGCAACTTTGAGATGAAGGTGCATCTGTCACCGCCACTGCTCGCAAAAGAGGGGCCAAATGGACGTCCACTCAAGACAGAGTATGGCGCGGGCATGATGCGTATGTTCCCTATTTTGGCGAAGATGAAAGCCCTGCGCGGGACGGCTTTGGACCCGTTTGGGCGTCATCCGGAGCGCAAAATGGAGCGGGCGCTGATCGCGCAGTATGAGGCGGATATGGTTAAAGTGGTTGCGGAATTCGGTGCAGACGCGCCGGAGGCGGCCGTGGCGCTTGCTGAATTGCCGACGCAGATCAAAGGTTTTGGTCCAGTCAAAGCGGCCAATGAAGCCAAGGCAGCAAGGCGGCGCGAAGAGCTGTTGGCGGCATTGGGGCAGGAAGATGTGGTGCCTGCGGCGGCTGAATAATGCGCCAAAACTTAAACGGCTAATCAAGAAATCCTGTATGTTTTAACGGGGTTTCCAGTGTTTACCTGATACAGTGTGACATAACGGAAGGGGCTTAATTTTCCTTCGTAAATCTGTCATTGGAGGCGCGTGTTTTTGCGATTCGAGAGCTAACATGACTTACGTGATCAACAATGCACGTGACATCAGCTATGCCTATGCTGCGGAAACGCGCAGCGGCAAGGCGATGATCCGCATGCTGGAAAACTCAACTGGCCGTTTGAAGCTGATCAAACGCGCCGCTGGGTATGAGGATGAAGTGGCCGCTGGTCGAGACTTCTGGGAAGTGATGCGAGAGCGTTATGGCCTGACGCTGGACGTGATTGGCGGCTCGCTCGACAATATACCAAAGACTGGTCCTGTGGTGATGATTGCCAATCATCCATACGGAATTCTGGACGGGTTGATGATGGGCTATATGCTGAGCGTCACGCGTGGGGATTTCCGCATAATGGCGCATCAAGTGTTCCGCAAGGCGCAGGATATGGAAAAAGTGATCCTGCCTGTGAGTTTTGATGAAGACCGGGAAGCGGTGAAGTTGAACTTACGGACCCGCAAGGTGTCGCTGGACTACCTCAACCAAGGCGGTGCGATCGGGATCTTCCCTGGCGGTACTGTGTCGACTGCGGATAAGCCGTTTGGCCGTCCGTTTGATCCTTACTGGCGCGGGTTTACGGCGCGGATGATTGCCAAGTCTGAAGCGGCGGTGGTGCCGGTGTTTTTTGATGGGCAGACTAGCCGTTTGTTCCAGCTGGCGAGCCATTTGCACTACACCCTGCGCATGGGGTTCTTGATCCGCGAATTCAAAAAACGCGTTGATACGCCAGTGCGTGTGGTGATTGGTGAGCCCGTAGAGCAGGCTGCGATCAAGAGCCGTGCTAGCGACACTTGGGAGCTCATGGACTTCCTGCGGGAACGCACCTATTCTTTGTCACCAAAGCCAATCCGCAAAATGGGATATGGCTTTGAGTTTGAAGAAAAACATAAGCTTGACGGTCAGAAGGCCGATAACAGGTAGATCGAGGTGTGGCGTGGCAGTTGGACTTTTTGACAGTGGATTGGGCGGGCTGACCGTCTATGATGCGGTGAGCAAGCGCTTGCCAGACGTGCCGCTGGTGTATTTCGGTGACAATGCGCATGCGCCTTACGGCGTGCGCGATGCAGATGATGTGTACAGTTTAACCACTGCTGCTGTGGAGCGGATGTGGGACGCTGGCTGCGATCTGGTGATTTTGGCCTGTAACACAGCCAGTGCGGCGGCGTTGCGCCGGATGCAGGAGAGCTGGATTCCAAAAGATAAGCGCGTTCTGGGTGTGTTTGTGCCATTGATTGAGGCACTGACCGAGCGCAGCTGGGGCGACAATAGCCCGCCGCGTGAGGTCGAAGTCAAACATGTGGCGCTGTTTGCGACGCCAGCGACTGTGGCGAGCCGTGCGTTTCAGAGGGAGTTGGCATTCCGCGCGATTGGTGTGGACGTGGAGGCACAGGCCTGTGGCGGTGTGGTGGACGCGATCGAAGATGGTGACATGATCCTGGCCGAGGCACTGGTTCGGTCTCATGTGGATGCGCTCAAACGCAAGATGCCAGATCCGCAGGCGGCGATTTTGGGATGCACGCACTATCCAATTATGCATGACACCTTTCAGGACGCTTTGGGCGCGGATGTAAATGTGTATAGTCAGGCCAATCTGGTTGCAGATTCGTTGGCAGACTATTTGGAGCGGCACCCCAAAATGATCGGGCAAGGCACAGACAATTTGTTCCTTACTACTGGCGATCCGCGCAAAGTGTGCGATCGCGCGACCCAGTTTTTGCGACGACAAATTACTTTCCAAGCCGCGTAACTGCGGCACGGGGGCGCAGGCCCTCGAAAAGCCATCCATTTCTGATTATTTTGCCCCGCAAGTGACGGGGATGGTCGCGTGAAAGCTGTGGCCAAACGAAGGGAAGAGGTCGAGAATATGACCCATAAAATCGCAATTCTTGGTGCCAGTGGCTATACAGGCGCCGAACTGGTGCGTTTGATCGCCACCCACCCGAGCATGGAGATTGTAGCCCTGTCCGCAGATCGTAAGGCAGGGATGGAGATGGCGGCGGTGTTCCCGCATCTGCGGCATCTGAAATTGCCAACTCTGTGCAAGATTGGCGAGATCGATTTTGGCGGGGTTGATCTGTGTTTCTGTGCGCTACCGCATGCGACTTCTCAGAAGGTAATCAAGGAGTTGCCGTCCGAAGTCAAAGTAGTCGATTTGAGTGCAGATTTCCGTCTGACTGACCCGGAAGAATACGCCAAATGGTATGGCGGGCAGCATGATGCGCTCGAGATTCAGAAAGAGGCGGTGTATGGCCTGACCGAGTTTTACCGGGAAGAGATCAAGGCCGCGCGGGTTGTGGCCGGGACCGGCTGTAATGCAGCGACGGGACAGTTTGCGCTGCGTCCGTTGATTGAAGCGGAAGTGATTGACCTTGATCAAATTATCCTTGACCTGAAATGTGCAGTATCCGGCGCAGGGCGGTCCTTGAAAGAGAACCTGCTGCACGCGGAGCTGAGCGAAGGTTATCATGCTTATGCAATCGGCGGTACGCACCGGCATCTGGGGGAGTTCGATCAGGAGTTCTCCAAGATCGCAGGCCGCGAGGTGAAGGTACAATTCACTCCGCATCTGGTCCCGGCCAATCGGGGCATACTTGCGACCGTGTATGTGCAGGGTAACGCAGAGGTGATCCATGCTACGTTGGCAAAATCCTATGCTGAAGAACCCTTCATCGAGGTATTGCCTTTTGGCGAAGCGCCGAGCACGCGCCATGTGCGTGGCTCCAACTTTTGCCATATCGGTGTGGCAAGTGACCGGATCGAGGGGCGCGCCATTGTAATTGCGGCGCTGGACAACCTGACGAAAGGTTCCAGCGGCCAGGCGTTGCAAAACGCCAACCTGATGTTGGGAGAGGAAGAGACCGCTGGCTTGATGTTGGCGCCTTGTTTCCCATAAAGCAGCGCGAGGGCGCCGGAGAGGACAAATGAAAAGCCTAAAAAAGCAACGCCGGATTCAGGTGATTATCCTGACCTTCGTAGCCCTGATCATCTCGACCGCGTTGATTGGCTATGCCATGCGCGACGGGATCAATTTTTTCCGGTCGCCGTCACAAATCATCGCTGAACCGCCAGTCGCGACTGAGGTGTTCCGCATTGGTGGTTTGGTGGAAGATGGTACATTGGTGCGTGGTGACGGCGAAACCGTGCGGTTTTCCGTGACAGATGGTGGCGCGTCGGTGCCGGTGTCCTTCACTGGTGTATTGCCCGACTTGTTCAAGGAAAATGAAGGTATGGTGGGCACCGGATCTTATGTGGACGGTGTGTTCGTTGCCTCGGAAATTCTCGCCAAGCACGACGAAACCTATATGCCCAAAGAAGTGGTGGACGCGTTGAAAGAACAAGGCGTGTACCAGCATTATGACAAGGAGAGTGGCGACAGCTAAGTGGCCTTCGCCTTGAGAGATTGGACCCCGTAAGCTGCGACGCTTGCGGGGTTTTCTTTTTGCAGCAACGGGCAGCGCACGGCAGGGTGGCGGTGGTTTAAGGCTAAGGACGGCAGCCTGTGTCAAGAGGCACACAGGAGATTGCGATGTTGGATGTACGGCAAGTGGCAAAGGAGATTGTGGCGCGGGAAGGCGGTTTTGTGAATGATCCGGATGATCCCGGAGGGGCGACCAATCTGGGCGTGACATTGTCCACCGCCCGACGGTTGGGCTTGGACAAAGACGGGGATGGTGACGTTGACGTGGCAGATGTGAAGAAATTGACCCCAGCGGATGCGGAGGCGGTGTATTTGCAGCACTACTTTGAGCGGCCGAAAGTCAATCTTCTGCCACAGGTTTTGCAGGCGTCGGTTTTTGACATGTATGTCAATGCAGGCAGCAACGCGGTGAAAATTTTGCAACGTCTGTTGGGCCAGATGGGGCAGCAGGTCACGGTGGACGGTAAAATCGGGCCGCAAACCATTGCCGCAAGCAAAGTGGCGGCGGGCATGGCGCCGGATCATTTGGCAGACGCTTATGGGGTGGCGCGACGGAACTACTATTTCCGGCTGGCGGATCTGCGACCGAAGTCGCGCAAATATGCGCGCTCCCGGGCGGGTAAAAAGGGCGGCTGGATCAAGCGGGCAGAGGAGTTCATCTCGCCGCGCTATCACCTCACGCAGCAGGAGTTTGAGAAACGGGTGGCGACATGGGGCTGATCGAGCGGGTGTTGTCCTTTGTGTTTGGCGGCGGGCGCAATGTGGTGAAAGAGACCGCCGAAGTGTTTCGCGAAAACGCGGAGGGTGCTGCGCAGCGGGCTCAGGATGTGCAGATCGCGGCGATGCAAGGGCATATGGCGGAGTTTCGGGCGCAGGACCGCGGTCGGTTTGATCGAGTGATGGACGCGGTCAATCGCCTTCCGCGCCCGGCGATGGCGTTGGGATGTTTGGCGCTATTTGTCAGTGCTATGGTAGACCCGGTGTGGTTTGCTGCGCGTATGAGTGGGATTGCTCTGGTTCCTGAGCCCTTGTGGTGGCTGTTGGGCGTGGTGGTCAGTTTTTACTTTGGGGCACGTCATCAGGCAAAAGGTCAGGAATTTCAGAGATCTATGTCGGAAACCTTAAAACATGTTCCTGAGGTTGTGAACGCGATTGAGGCACTTGAAGGGCCGTTGCGTTCTGAGGTTCGCTCTCCGATGGAGGCAGGCGAGAACCCGGTGCTGTTGGATTGGCACAAACATTCCGGTGGGGGCGCGACAAAGTGATCACTTTGCGTGGTCGATTTGCATTGGCCCTGTTTCCGGCGCAGCGTATACATGTTGCATGATAGTTGAGCTCGGCCATTTCGCACTGATCCTAGCCGCCGTCACCGCAGTGGTGCAGGCAATTGTCCCTCTTATTGGCGCGCAGAAGCGTTGGCCCGGCTGGATGGCCGTGGCCGAACCGGCGGCAGGATTGCAATTCCTGTTTACGGCCTTCAGCTTTGCGGCGTTGACCTATGCCTTTGTGACCTCGGATTTCTCTGTGGCGCTGGTAACTGGGAACTCACACACGTTGAAGCCCATGATCTATAAGGTCAGCGGTGTTTGGGGGAACCATGAGGGCTCGATGCTCTTGTGGGTGTTGATCCTGACGCTGTTTGGCGCCTGTCTGGCGTGGTTTGGTGGCAATTTGCCTCCTGGTATTCGCGCCCGCGCGTTGGCAGTGCAGAGTGCCGTGGCCGTGGCGTTTTTTGCCTTTATTTTATTCACGTCCAATCCGTTTGAACGCATGGACTCCGTCCCGTTTGATGGGCGTGATCTGAACCCGCTATTGCAGGATGTAGGCCTCGCGCTGCACCCGCCGTTTTTGTATCTGGGCTATGTGGGGCTTTCGATGGCCTTCTCCTTTGCCATTGCCGCGCTGATTGAAGGCCGTGTGGATGCGGCCTGGGCGCGCTGGGTACGACCTTGGACGCTGGCTGCTTGGGTGTTCCTCACTATTGGAATCGCACTGGGGTCTTGGTGGGCCTACTACGAGCTTGGTTGGGGGGGCTTCTGGTTCTGGGATCCGGTTGAAAACGCGTCTTTTATGCCTTGGCTTCTGGCGGCGGCATTGCTGCACTCCGCAATTGTGGTGGAAAAGCGTGAAAGCCTAAAAAGCTGGACCATTCTGCTTGCGATTATGGCGTTTAGCTTCTCATTAATCGGGACGTTTATTGTGCGCTCTGGCGTGATTACATCGGTGCATGCCTTTGCCAATGATCCTGAACGTGGTGTTGTCATCCTTGGTATTCTGGTGTTCTTCACTGGCGGCGCGCTGACGTTGTTTGCAGCGCGGGCAAGTGAAATGGAAGCCAAAGGGGTTTTTGGAGTTGTCAGCCGCGAGAGTGCGCTGGTGTTGAACAATATCTTTCTCGCGGTGTCTTGCTTTGTTGTGTTCATCGGAACAATTTGGCCGCTGGTGAGCGAGATGTTCTTTGACCGCAAACTCAGCGTGGGTGCACCTTTCTTCAACATGGCCTTCACGCCGTTCATGGTGTTGCTTGGTCTCATCCTGCCAATTGGTGCGATGTTGCCGTGGAAACGTGCGAAGTTGAGCAAGGTGGTGAAGCCACTTGTGCCAGCCTTTGTGCTTGCGGTCGCGCTTGGCGGGCTCGCCTGGTCCATTCAAGGCGGACGGTCGCTTTTGGGGCCGGTGGGCTTGTTTCTTGGTGCGTGGCTTTTGATGGGGGCCTTTGTGGATCTGATGTCCCGTACTGGGCGAGGGTCGCTCGGGGATCGCTTTAGGCGCTTATCACGTCTGCCGCGTGCGGATTGGGGCAAGGCGGTTGCGCATACAGGGTTCGGAGTGACCATCTTTGGGGTTGCGGGCCTTATGGCTTGGGAGCAAGAAGACATTCGCGTGGCGCAGCTTGGCCAGCCCTACATGGTTGGTGCGTATGAAATCACGCTCGAAGGTGTGCGAGAAACCGAGGGGCCAAACTATTTGACCACCATGGCCGACATCCGGGTGCGTAAGGACGGTAACGACGTGACCATGCTGCATCCCGAAAAGCGTGTGTATCCGGTAGCAGCTATGCCGACAACGGAGGCGGCGATTGATTACCGCATTCTGCGTGATGTGTATTTGGCGATAGGCGATGCGCAGCCGGGTGGGGCTTATACCGTGCGGACTTATATAAAACCACTGACCAACTGGATTTGGTTTGGATGCTTTCTTATGTCTCTTGGTGGTCTATTAAGCCTGACTGACCGCCGCTATCGCGTGGCGGCCGGAGCACGCAAAGCCCCAACGGGTGGCGTCCCAGCGGAGTAAAGGACATGATGACAACGCTGAAGACACTCGGCGCGGCAGCTTTTGTTGCACTGATGATGGTGGGGCCTGGTGCGGCTGTGCAACCGGATGAGATCTTGGATGATCCGATCCTTGAAGAACGTGCTCGGGAAATTTCCAAGGATTTACGGTGTCTTGTCTGCCGCAATGAAAGCATTGATGACAGCAATGCGCAGCTGGCCAAGGACCTTCGAGTATTGGTGCGTGAACGGCTTGTGGAAGGTGATGACAACGACGAGGTGGTCGATTTTGTGGTCGACCGCTACGGCGAATACGTCTTGCTGCGACCACGCACCAGTGGCACAAATATGGTGCTGTACGGGACCGGACCGGCGATGCTGCTGATCGCGCTGATTGTTGGGTTTGGCTATACACGGCGCCGTTCCACAGCCCGCACGCCAACGGAACGTCAGTTGAGCGAAGAGGAAGAAGCGCGGCTTCAAGAAATCCTCAAGGAATGACGTCGGGTCCCGCTTGGAGCAAATGCTGCGGGATGCGATGAGGGGTAGGATGCGGAGAGGGACCCTATGGATTATCAAACAATTACCTATGATGTGACCGATGGTGTGGCCACGGTGACATTGAACCTGCCGGACACATTGAACGCGATGACGCAACAGATGCGGGCAGAAATCACCGATGCGGTGATCGCAGCGGGGAGCGACGCGCGGGTGCTGGTGCTGACAGGTGCGGGCAAGGCGTTTTGTTCCGGGCAGGATCTAGGTGACAGCTCGAGCGCGGCGAGCATGGATTTGGAGCGCACGCTGCGCGACGAATACATGCCATTGATCCGCGCCATCCGCGAATGTCCCATTCCGACAATCAGTGCTGTCAATGGCGCAGCGGCAGGGGCAGGGGCCAACCTAGCATTGGCGGCCGATGTGGTGATTGCCAAAGAGAGTGCCTATTTTATGCAAGCGTTTTCGCGCATTGGCCTAATGCCGGATGCGGGCGGCACGTACGAGTTGCCAAAATCCATGGGTGCGGCCAAGGCAATGGGTGCGGCATTGTTCGCCGACAAGATCAGCGCACGCCAGGCGGATGACTGGGGTATGATCTGGGAAGCGGTGGCGGATGACGCCTATGAAGCTACGGTGCAGAAGCGCGCGGCGCATCTGGCCAATGGTCCAACGCTTGCCTTCAAAGAGATCAAGCGCGCCATTCAAGAAAGCTATGGCAACGACTGGACCAAGCAGATGGAACAGGAAGCCAAGCGTCAGGGCAAACTGGGCAAGACCCGCGATTTTCAGGAAGGCGTTGTTGCGTTTTTGGAGAAGCGCCCCGCGAAATACGAGGGGCGCTAAGCCGTTTACCGTTCTTTGAGCCGCTTCATGAGGGCCAGCGCTTCCTGCGTTGGCCTTTGTTCTATGCGGCGATAAACACGTCCGTCGATTGTGCGTTCACAGAGTTTGTGGTCAATGAGTGACCGGCGCAGCAGAACGTGGTCATCAAAATTGAGACCGGTTTTGAGGATCTCGTTGACGTCTTTTTCTGACATATCCTGATGCGCGGGCATACGGGCCCAGAATGGCCAGAGGCAAAGCCCTTGTACTTTGGTCCATTTTGGCCAGCGGAACATGCGACCGGTGTCGTCAAACACCCGAAGGGCGCGTTTGAGAGCAAGTTCGTCCAGTTCGGTGTTCTCCACCGGTTTGGCAGCCTTGAGATGCTGGTGGTTTTGAAATCCGGCAGCCTTGGCGACAAGCGCCATCATAGCGGCGTGGCCAGGCAGTTTGTCCTGTTCAATCAGAGATTTTCGTAAAGTTTTGGTGAAGGTCGAAACGTCTGCCACGTAAAGAGGGATCACGTCTTTAGACATGAGGGCATCCTTTTGATGTCGTGCATCCCGAAGTCGGGGTCGATGGCCGCCCTTGTCAACGGCACGTACAAAAGCATGCTGTCGAAAAATCTCGCAGGTTTAGCAAAGTCAGAGTGACCGGCGGCGCCTGGGTGAACTGCGGACCCACGTCTCTGTTTAGGAGCTTCGCCGGTGGGAGGCAAGCGCGGGTTTGCCTGCGCTCGCCTGATTGGTTTAGGCAGTAGATACTGCGTAGAGCTGCACATCTGACGCCATAAGGGCGCTCGCGCTCCTCACTTGGGCCACCAAGCGACCATCGCTGTATACGTTGTGAACACCGTTTTGTTCAGCAACTGTGATCGTTGGCTCGGACGTGCCGCTTTCATAGCGCACAACCAGCACATCTTCAGCAGGGTTAAAGTCTGTCACTTCGGGGACGTTGGTTTCGTCGCTGACCCATTCGCCAATTTCGAACGCATCATTGCCCGATCCTCCGGAGCCGATATCGCCTTCGCCTAGCAGCAACAGATCGTTGCCTTCTTCGCCATAAAGTTCGTTGGATTCAGCTTCAGTAGGCGCGGTGTATTGGCTGTTCCCGACGATGAGGCGTCCGTCCTGTGTGAACAAATCATCTGGGCCAGGGTCACCGGCTAGAGTGTTGGCCCCTACCAAGATGTCGTCACCCTCTGCGCCTCGCAGTGTGTCATTGGCCGCACCGCCGAGAAGGTAATCGTCATCTTGGCCTCCTAGAATGAGGTCGTCTCCGGTGCCACCGAAAATGAGGTCCTCACCGGAGCGTCCTTTGATCAGATCATTGCCGTCTTCACCAAAGAGGATGTCATCGCCGGCGCGCCCTGTGATGTCGTCATCTCCGTCTGCGCCGCCAATCAGGTCGTCGGTGTTTGTGCCCATGATGGTGTCGTTGCCGTCCTCACCCTCTGTGGTTTCAAACAATTCTTCAACTGATGGGTCGGTTCCACTCTCTGTATCGCTTCCGTCAAAAGCGCCGCTCAAAGCTCCCACGGCCACACCGGCCATCAATAACCCCAAAAACAGCATTCTTTACTCCAATTTTCATTGCGCCGCGCGCGCATAATCTACTTTTACATGGTCTGGGGTGTTTGAATTATGGGACATGCGTATCTCGTTCGCCAAAGCTCAAGTGCCAGTTCTACATAGCGATAGGGATAAAACGGTGCACGTTCTGTGCGGCGCCCTCGGCCCCCCAGCCGAGATGTTAGGACAATGCGCATACACGTCTTGCGTGTCAACAATTTGAAGAGAATGTATGCCGTATTGCGACCAATATCAGAGTGTTGCGGCGGATTGTTTCCAATGAAAGAAAGGTGGGCAACGAAAAACGCGCCGAGCGGAACCCGGCGCGTTTGACTTAGGATTGAGTCGCTTGAGTTAGCGGTTCTCGATGTCGGTGTAGGAGCGTACGTCGTCGCCGAGATAGAGCTGACGCGGGCGACCAATTTTGTGTGCCGGATCGGATAGCTGTTCTTTCCATTGGGAAATCCAACCCACGGTGCGGGACAGCGCAAAAATTGGAGTGAACATCGAGGTTGGGAAACCCATGGCTTCCAGAATAATGCCGGAGTAGAAGTCCACGTTCGGGAAGAGCTTCTTCTCTTTGAAGTATGGATCGCTCAAGGCGATACGCTCCAGTTCGGTGGCAACTTGCAGCAATGGGTTGTCTTCGACACCCAACAACTCCAGCACTTCGTCCGCGGATTCTTTCATCACGGTCGCGCGTGGATCCATGTTTTTGTAAACACGGTGGCCAAAGCCCATCAGACGGAATGGATCGTTCTTGTCCTTGGCACGCTCGATGTATTCCGGGATGCGATCCACAGAACCGATCTCTTTCAGCATTTCCAGGCAAGCCTGGTTAGCGCCACCGTGGGCAGGACCCCAGAGACAGGCAATGCCGGCAGCGATACAGGCGAATGGGTTGGCGCCGGAAGAGGACGCCAGACGTACCGTAGAGGTTGAAGCGTTTTGCTCGTGATCGGCGTGCAGCGTGAAGATGCGGTCCATCGCGCGGGACAGGATCGGGTTCACTTCATATTCTTCCGCAGGCACGGCAAAGCACATGCGCAGGAAGTTGGACGCGTAGTCCAGATCGTTGCGTGGATACACGAACGGCTGGCCGACGGTGTATTTATAAGCCCAAGCCGCGATGGTTGGCATCTTCGCGATCAGGCGGTGGGATGCGATTTCGCGCTGACGTGGGTCAGAAATGTCAGTGGAATCGTGATAGAAGGCAGACATGGCGCCAACCACACCAACCATAACGGCCATTGGGTGTGCGTCGCGGCGGAAACCACGGAAGAAGTTGCCCATCTGCTCGTGCAACATGGTGTGATGCGTGATGGTGGTTTCAAAGTCTTCCAACTGAGTAGCGGTGGGCAGTTCGCCGTAAAGCAAAAGGTAGCAGACTTCCAGATAGTGGGATTTGCCCGCCAATTCGCCAATTGGATAGCCTCGGTGAGTCAGAATGCCGTCTTCACCGTCAATGTAAGTAATGGTGGACTCACAAGACGCAGTTGAGGTGAAACCAGGATCATAAGTGAACACGCCAGCCTGACCATAAAGCTTGCGGATGTCGAGCACATCTGGGCCGGACGTTGGCGAGTGAATCGGCAGTTCGTAACTTGTGCCGTCAATCGTTAGCGTTGCGGTTTTCGGGGCCTCGGACATGGCGGTTTTCCTTCCTATATACCTATAAAGCCGGGGACGCGGATCGCCCCGGCACGTTGTGTCTGCGACGTCTTAAGACCCAGTAAAGAGGGCCTACTCCGTCACGTCATCTTTGGCGGCGTCTGTTAGACGCGCGAGAGATTCGTCGCGTCCCAAAACAAGCATCATATCAAAGACGCTAGGGGTCGCAGCCCGGCCAGCCAGTGCCGCCCGCATTGGGCCAGCAATCTTGCCGAACTTGGTTTCATTGGCTTCGCAGTAGTCGTTGGTAACTGCCTCAAGCCCTTCTCGCGTCCAGCTAGCATTTTGCAGCTGCGGCGTCAATTCGTTCAGTATACCACGGGATACTGCGTCGAGATGTTTGGCAGCCTTAACTTCCACATCAATTGGACGGGATGTTAGTGAAAAGTGTGCTTTTTCAAGAAGTTCTGGTACGGTCTTTGCGCGATCTTTCAGGCAGTACAGCGCATCCCGTAGTAATACGGTCTGACCGTCGGTCAGTGTGGGCTGCGCTACAGACTCCAGATAAGCTAGGATCTCTTGCAGCAGCGCAGCATCGTCCATGATGGCGATGTGCTGGCCGCAGATGTTTTCGAGTTTCTTGGTGTCAAAACGTGCGGGGCTTTTGCCAATGCCGTCCAGATCAAACCATTCTTTGGCCTGCACGTCGGTAAAGAACTCGTCATCGCCGTGGCTCCA
>JAAENN010000062.1 GCA_024224295.1 Shimia sp.
ACTGAATATCGACACAAGCGCCACCGCAACCGCGATGGCCAACGAGATTTTTGGCGACCCAACCCGAATTCTGGCGGCCACCTACACCGGCGACAACCAATCCTCTGGCATCTACACCGGCGCAGCCACCACCAGCGCGGGCGTCGCTCCAGCCGACAGCGGTGTGATCCTGTCCACCGGTCACGTGGATGACTTCACCAATAGCGACGGCAGCACCAACACCAACCAACGCGGCAATACCTCCACCAATACGTCTGGTGAGGACAACAACGCGCTGTTCAACGCCGCCGCGGGCACCAACACATTTGACGCCTCTTACCTGACCATTGATTTCAACGGCACGGCGGGTGAGCTGCTCACCATCGACTTCGTGCTGTCCTCCGAAGAATACCCGGAATACCTCAGCTACAACGACGCGATCGGCGTGTGGGTGAACGGGGTTGAGGCGCAGATTTCCGTCGGTAACGGTGGCGCAACGGTGGGCAACATCAACGACGCCAACCAAAACATTTACAACGATAATGCCGGCGATCAATACAACACAGAAATGGACGGTTTCACCGTTACTCTGACTTTTGTTGTTCCTTTGCAAGACGGCGTGAACGAGTTGGTGATCGGCATCGCTGACGCGACCGACACCCAATACGACTCCAACCTGCTGATTGCTGGTGGTTCTGTTCAAACTGCCATCGTTGCTCAAGACGACGACATGCGTATCGCGCTTGGTAACAGCAAAACCCTTGATGTACTCGTCAACGACAACTCCTCTGCCGGTCCGACCCTGACCATCACGCATATTAACGGTGTCGCGGTCAGTGCCACTGGCAGTGGCGGTTTGCCAAATAGTGTGACGCTGGCGACTGGGCAAGTTGTGACTCTCAATACTGACGGCACTCTTACAGTGGACGCCGACACCGATAATGAAACCATCTACTTCAATTACACAATCGAAGACGCTGCTGGCGAAACCGACACTGCGTTGGTCGAGATTGAGCAACACACCCCGTGTTTCACCGCGGGCACTCTGATCTGCACGTCCGAAGGTGATACTCCAGTCGAGCACCTCAAGGCAGGCATGCTGGTGAACACGCTCGACAACGGCTTCCAACCGATCCAGTGGATTGGCCACTCCCATATGCCACCGCGTTTCGAGTCCCTGCCTATCCGCATCAAAGCTGGCGTTCTGGACAATGATCGAGACTTGATCGTGTCCCCGCAACACCGTGTACTGCTGCGGGGCTATCGCGCCGAACTGTTGTTTGGATGTGACGAAGTGCTGGTGAAAGCCAAAGATCTAGTGAATGGCCGCGATGTGACCCGATGTGAAACCGATGGCACCATCACTTATTTCCACATCCTGATGCCGCAACACGAGTTGCTGTATTCCGAAGGCCAATGGTCCGAGAGCTTCCTACCCGGCCCGATGACTCGCTACAGTTTTGATCCCTTCGCCAACCGCTCTTTGCGGCAGGTGATGCGCGAGAAAAACATCAGCTTTGAGGACATCGCCGCACGCCCTAGCTTGCGCAGCTACGAGGCCACGGCGCTTCTGGCCGCATAAACTGCACCCACTTTGAGGCAGATCAAATCACATTCCACTTGGTGCATGTATTTTTCTCTCGACCTTAAGAGGGAAACACATGCTGAAAAAGAACGTTGGAACCGTGGACAAAATCTTGCGGATCGTGATTGGCCTCGCGCTCCTCGCCGGTGCCTTGGCAGGCTACGGCGCCTGGATGTGGATCGGCCTGATCCCCCTCTTCACAGGTCTCATCGGCACCTGCCCGCTTTATACCGTTTTTGGCTTGCGCACTTGCCCTCTGGAAAGCAAGTGATCACGCCCCGGCCAGCGCCTCCAATGCGAGGCGCGTGGCTTCATCGGCTGGAAACATCATCTCGATCCGCAGCTCGCTAAGTGCAATATCCTCGGCAGAACCAAACTGGCTAATCGTGGAGAAAAACGACATCTGCATCCCACCAAATTCATAAACCGCCGGAATGATCGCAGGCTTTATGCCATCCACCTCAAGCACCGCTTCGCCAAGCCGCTCTTCCATGCGCGCTATGCCGTCTTCCAGTACCGGATCATGCCCGAAATGGGCGCTTTCGACCCGCAGACGTGCAATCATATGTCGCAAAATTTCTTCATAATTGACAAGAGCTTGCCGGACATTTTTCGAGTCAACCATCATATCAATCAGGCTATCACCAACCTGAACCTCAAACCCAGCCAGCAACTGTGCGGAAACCGCATTCATCGCCACCAGCCTCCAGTGCCGATCAATCGCCATCGCCGGATAAGGCTCGTGCCGTTTGAGGGTCCATTCCATAGCCGCCCGTACCGGCGCCATATCTGTCTCTGATAAATCCCGTTCAGCGTACGCCGGGCTCATACCCGCCGCAGACAACATACGATTACGCTGCGCAAACGGCACTTCCAACTCATCACAGAGCCGCAGCACCATCCCCCGACTGGGACGTGACCGCCCGGTCTCCAAAAACGAAATATGCCGTGAGCTCACACCGGCGGACAGCCCAAGATCTAATTGGCTCACCCGCCGCACCTGCCGCCACTCTTTCAAAACCGAGCCAAACTCTACGCCCATATCCCGTTCCTCATTGTCCCGACCACCATAGCCGCTTCTTTGCACGAAGCACTTACCTTACAGGTAATTGTTTTGCCTCAGTGATGAAACGCAATGTGCCGCCATAACCTCAATGGAGACACCACATGACACAGGATCGCGCGATCTTTCTTTTGAAGCTTACCTCGCTTGGCACGGTACTTTTTGGCCTCATTCCGCTCTTTACTATGATTGGCGGATTTCACGGTATCGTTGTCTGGTTCATGGACCTGACACACCTGCCGCTTGATGGCGCGCAAAGCTTTGGCGGCGACAGCGAGAAGGTCCTCGCAGCCATCGGCGGTGGCCTACTGGTCGGGCTCGGATTCATGACCTGGCAAGTCACCATCCGCGTTTACGCACGCGATCGTGAAACAGGCGCGACCATCATTAACTGGGGTGTCTGGAGCTGGTATGTGGTTGACAGCGCAGGCTCCATCCTGGCTGGCGCCTGGTTCAACGCCGTGTTGAACACCGGCTTCCTGCTGATGTTTGTGCTGCCAATCACGCTGGCAAAACCCCGCCAAGCCGTCGCAGCCTAAACAAAGCGGGCGGTGGTTTTCGCAACCACCGCCCGTTTTTTTTACTCAGCGGCCACTTTCTTCTTCGGCACCAGCATGTCTTTTAGGTAACGCCCCGTGTGGCTCGCCGCCACCTTGGCCACCTTCTCCGGCGTGCCTTTGGCCACCACTTTACCGCCGCCATCGCCACCTTCGGGACCGATGTCGATAATATGATCGGCGGTTTTCACCACATCCAGATTGTGCTCGATCACCACAACGGTGTTGCCTTGATCCACCAATTCATGCAGCACTTCCAACAACTTACGCACATCTTCAAAATGTAGACCTGTGGTGGGCTCATCCAGAATATAGAGCGTGCGGCCAGTTGAGCGTTTCGCCAGTTCCTTGGACAGCTTAACCCGCTGCGCCTCACCACCAGAGAGCGTGGTCGCCTGCTGACCGACCTTGATGTAACCAAGGCCAACCCGCATCAACGCATCCATTTTGTCGCGAATGCTGGGCACCGCTTTGAAGAACTCCTGCGCCTCTTCAACGGTCATATCAAGTACGTCAGCAATGCTCTTGCCTTTGAACTGAATTTCCAACGTTTCACGATTGTATCGCGCACCTTTGCAGGTCTCACATTCCACATAGACGTCCGGCAGGAAGTGCATCTCGATCTTGATTACACCATCCCCCTGACAGGCCTCACAACGGCCGCCTTTGACGTTGAAACTGAACCGCCCCGGCTTATAGCCCCGCGCTTTGGCTTCCGGCAAACCGGCAAACCATTCGCGGATTGGCGTGAACGCCCCCGTATAGGTCGCCGGATTGGACCGTGGCGTACGCCCGATGGGCCGCTGGTCAATGTCGATCACCTTATCCAGGTGCTCCAACCCTTTGATGGTCTCACACGGCGCAGGTGTCTGCCGCGCACCGTTCAAACGCATCGAAGCCGTCTTGAACAGCGTCTCAATGGTCAGCGTCGATTTCCCGCCACCCGATACGCCGGTCACACACACAAACTTACCAAGCGGGAAGTCTGCCGTGACTTTCTTTAGGTTGTTGCCCGTAGCTTTCACCACAGTGATCGCCTTGCCGTTGCCCTCACGCCGTTCAATCGGCACCGCAATCTCCCGCGCACCAGACAGGTACTGTCCGGTCAAAGACGCCGGATCGGCGGCTATCTCCGCAGGCTTGCCTTGAGACACCACCTGACCACCGTGCACGCCGGCGCCCGGACCAATGTCGAAAACATAGTCCGCCTCGCGCACAGCCTCTTCGTCGTGCTCCACCACAATCACCGTATTGCCCTGATCACGCAAGTTTTTCAGGGTGGTCAGCAAGCGGTCATTGTCGCGCTGGTGGAGGCCAATCGACGGTTCATCTAACACATACAACACACCGGTCAGACCAGAGCCAATCTGGCTCGCTAAACGGATACGTTGGCTTTCACCACCTGACAGCGTGCCACTGTTGCGCGACAGGGTCAGGTATTCCAGACCCACGTTGTTCAAGAACCCAAGCCGCTCCTGAATTTCTTTCACAATCGCCCGCGCAATCTCTTGCCGCTGCGGGGTCAACGCCGCTGGCACGCTCTCAATCCAGGCCAGCGCCTCGCGGATCGATAGTTCGACAATCTGGCCAACGTGCTTGCCACCAATCTTCACCGCCAGCGCCTCTTCGCGCAGCCGGTATCCACCACAAGCGCCACAAGGACGGTTGTTCTGATAGTTCTCAAACTCTTCGCGGATCCAGTTGCTGTCCGTCTCGCGATAGCGCCGTTCCATGTTGGGGATCACCCCCTCAAACACGCGCGTCACCTGATAGACGCGCCCGCCCTCATCGTAACGGAACTCAATCTCTTCTTCGCCCGAGCCATAGAGGAACACCTGCTGCACATGTTTCGGCAACTCTTTCCAAGGCGAGTTTTTGTCGAACTCATAGTGTTTTGCCAGCGCCTCGATAGTTTGTCGAAAATAGGGAGATTTGCCCTTCCGCCACGGCGCCAGCGCCCCGTCATACACCTTCAAAGTTACATCCGGCACCACCAGGCGCTCATCAAAAAACAGCTCTTTGCCAAGACCGTCGCATTCCGGACAGGCGCCAAACGGTGCGTTGAACGAAAACAGACGCGGCTCGATCTCCGGGATGGTGAAGCCACTGACAGGACAGGCAAATTTCTCGCTGAAGGTGATCCGCTCCAGGTCATCCTCTTTGGGCGCGGTTTCCAGAACCGCAATCCCATCCGCCAAGTCGAGCGCGGTACGTAAGCTGTCCGCCAGCCGGGTCTCCATACCCTCCCGCACCACAAGGCGGTCCACCACCACGTCAATGTCATGACGGAACTTCTTGTCCAGCGTGGGCGGCTCATCCAACTCATAGAAAGCGCCATCGACTTTCACCCGCTGAAAGCCCTGCTTGCGCAGCTCCAGAAACTCTTTGCGATATTCCCCTTTGCGATCCCGCACGATCGGCGCAAGAAGGTAGCCCCGTGTGCCTTCTTCCAAGGTCATGACACGGTCAACCATGTCCTGCACCTGCTGCGCTTCAATCGGCAGACCTGTGGCAGGCGAGTACGGCGTGCCGACCCGGGCAAACAGCAGACGCAAATAGTCGTAAATCTCCGTCACAGTGCCAACAGTCGAGCGCGGGTTTTTCGATGTGGTCTTCTGCTCAATCGAAATCGCAGGGCTTAAACCGCTGATGTGGTCCACATCCGGCTTTTCCATCATATCAAGAAACTGCCGCGCATAGGCGCTCAGGCTCTCAACGTAGCGCCGCTGCCCTTCCGCATAGATCGTGTCAAAGGCCAGCGAGGACTTGCCCGAGCCTGACAGGCCAGTGATCACCACCAGCTGATCGCGCGGAATGTCCACATCGATGGACTTCAAATTGTGCTCGCGCGCCCCGCGCACCTCAATGTTCTTCAGCTCGGCCATTCAAACCCCCAACGGATACGGCACCAGACATAGGGGATCACACACCCTCTGCCAACCAGATATCGTGAACGTAAAGAGAACATTTTAATTCGCCAAGCCCGGTTTTTGCACCGAAACTTGCCTCATTCCAATTTTTTCTCTTAGTCTCCGAGCATTACGTATTTCAAGGTTTTTTGGATGACGTTTTTGAGAGAGATCACAGTCGCAATGTGCGTGCTACCAACCAGCCTTCTTGTACGAGCCAACCCCGCAGCCATTGTAGTGATTGACGGTTCAGGCTCCATGTAGGGTCAAGTTAAAGGCATATCCAAAAATTCTATCGCCCAAGAGGTCATGGGAGAGTTGACGACCACACTGTCCGCCGATCTGGACCTCGGCCCAACCGTTTATGGGCATCGTCGCAAGGGCGACTGTTCCGAAATCGAAACCGTTGTCATGCCCGGCTCGGACACCCGCTCAGCAGCATCGAAGTCACGTGATCCGGCCCCAGTCACCCGCGCGACGAACTCGCAGGCGGCAACGTAAACAGCAGGTACATCGCTTACACCCACGCGGAACAAGGCACGCCCTTGACGCTCGCCGTACCGGAAGAGCCGGGCGAAAACGAAATTCGTTACTTCCTTGATATGGCAAACAAACTCCTGGCCGCTGTTTCGCTAAAAGTGGAGTAAGCGATCTATCCAAGTGTCATCAAAGGCGGCCCTTCGGCGCTGCCTGTTTGCACGCTACCCGCCGGGGCCTCGTACGCGCGCCCGCGCCCGTGCCAGAAATATATGCGCCCCTGCCCCAATCAGCAGCAACCCAGCTGATACCCCCAGCATCCCGCCGTAGCCGCTCACCGCGATCACACCCAACAGGATCGGCGTGCCAATTGTGTTGCCCAAATTGCCCGCCTGCGCAAACACGCCGTTTGCGTTGCCCCGGTCCTCCGCTGTGTCATTCAGTTCAGGCACCAGTGCAAAACTTGCCCCCTGGATCAACCCCATAGCCCCTGCCAGCACCAGACACACCACCGGCGATCCCGGCAGCAAGATCAAAATACTCGCAGCTCCGGCTGAGACTAAAAACCCTGTCTTGATCACCGCCACAATGGACCAGTAGCGCAGCAGCCAAACACCCAAGGTCATTGAGGTGATCATGCTCATCAACGGCATTGCTCCAACCGTAAAGGTGCGCCACTCGGGCGTGATATAGGGCGGTAACAACGTCAGAAGACTGACAAAACAAAAGGTATAGAACAGCCAACCCACCGCCGCGGCGTTCATGAACGGCGAGCGATAAACCTCCCAATGCTGCTTAAGCACCTCGCCGAGGCGCAACCTCAGCACCGTCTGAGACTTCTCCTCCGGCAATCCAATCGCCGACACGGCAAGCGCGCTGGAAGTCATCCAGACCCCATGCACCAGATACATCGCGTTCAGCTCATATGCGTCAACTAAAGGCCGCCCGAGCCAAGCAAACAGCGCAAAGGCCACACCAAAAAACGTACCCCAAAGGGTCAGCGAAAACGCGCGTTTCTCCGGCGGCGAGACTTTGGCAATCAGCGTTGGCGCTGCCACTACAATCGCCAGATGCGCCAGGCCTTCAACCACTCGGCTCAGCAAAAACAGATCAAACGACAGCCCAAAAGCCTGCACAAAAGACACAACAACACTTAGACAAAGCCCGCCAAGCAAGGTGCGTCGCATACCAATCTTAGACGCCAGAACGCCCGCCACAACGCCGAAGAAAATCCCAGCTAGCCCGAGAATGGACAAGGCAAAGCCCAACCGCGCACCGGCCTCTGGATACACCTGTCCCACCTGATCAAAAGTCACACTGATTTTGGCAAACTGTCCCGCCGCACCAACGCCGGCCAGCCAGATCACCACGACCGGCAGCATACTATGTTGTTTTAACACCGAAAAACCTCAAAGACGCGCCCGGAAAAACCGGGACGCGCTCTACTTAACCTGAATCCCAATTAGATGTGGATCACCCGGTCATAGGCGTCCAGCACACTTTCGTGCATCATCTCGCTTAACGTCGGATGCGGGAACACTGTATCCATCAACTCGGCCTCAGTGGTTTCAAGCTGGCGTCCCACAACATAGCCTTGAATCAACTCGGTGACCTCCGCGCCAACCATATGCGCTCCCAATAGTTCGCCGGTCTTCGCATCGAACACAGTTTTCACCATGCCTTCCGGTTCCCCCAAAGCAATCGCTTTTCCGTTGCCGATAAACGGGAAGCGCCCAACTTTCACATCATAGCCCAACTCTTTGGCCTTCGCCTCGGTGTGGCCCACGCTCGCCACCTGCGGATGGCAATAGGTACAGCCCGCAATGCTTTCCGGTTTCACCGGATGCGGCTTTCCACCCGCGATCAGCTCCGCAACCATGACACCCTCATGGCTTGCCTTGTGCGCTAACCATGGCGCGCCCGCGATATCGCCGATCGCAAACAGCCCGTCCACGCCGGTCTGGCAATACTCGTCCGTTACCACATGGGTGCGGTCAATCTTCACCCCCAGCTTTTCGAGCCCGAGGTTCTCCACATTGCCCACAATGCCCACCGCCGAAATCACCGTGTCAAAGTCCTGTGTCGTGACCTTGCCACCCGCCTCAATATGCGCCGTAACTTTGTCTTTGCCGCGAACCAGTTTCTTGACCGTGGATTTCTCCATGATCGTCATACCCTGTTTGACAAATTGCTTTTTAGCAAAAGCACTTATCTCCGCATCCTCAACCGGCAACACGCGATCCATCACCTCCACAACGGTCGTTTCCGCACCCAGAGTGTTGTAGAAACTGGCAAACTCGATCCCAATCGCGCCAGAGCCAATCACCAGTAATTTCTTAGGCATATGTGGCGGCACCAACGCGTCTTTATAGGTCCAGACCCGTTTGCCATCGCCCTCCAGACCCGGCAATTCCCGCGCCCGTGCGCCAGTCGCCAAAACGATATTCTTCGCCGTGAGCTCCTCAACGCCTTTTTCACCTTTCACCGAAACTTTGCCTTTGGCAGGCAAAGTCGCCTCGCCCATGAAGACCTCAACCTTGTTTTTCTTCATCAGGAACGCCACACCAGAGCTTAGCTGCTTTGCTACCCCGCGCGAGCGCTTCACCACCGCGTCAATGTCATAACCAATGCCCTCAGCCTTCAAACCAAAATCCTTAGCACGCTCCATGAGGTGAAACACTTCTGCTGAGCGCAACATCGCCTTAGTTGGAATGCAGCCCCAATTCAGGCAAATTCCGCCCATATGCTCCCGCTCCACAATCGCGACCTTCAGGCCCAGTTGCGCACCGCGAATGGCGGCCACATAGCCCCCCGGCCCTGCGCCAATCACAATCATGTCGAAGTTCTTGCTAGCCATGGTGTTTCCCCGCCTCCCGCTATGTCTTTGCGCGAGCCTACTGGAACTCTGGGGCAGCTTCAACAAAGCGGACCGCCCGTTTTACGCGCAATTTTTTTCTGGCGATCGCGCAGCGACAGACGCACACTGCACCCGCATCACCGAGTCGGGAGCACTGCTATGAAAACGCTGAAAGATCTTCTGGTCGCCATGATCAATGCCACGCTCATTCTGGTGGCGATCTGCCTGTTTTTCCTCTGGCGCTTGTCTGACAGCGCCGAACAGGTGGTCGCCAGCTTTGCCCAAAACCTGCAAATCGTCGCACCGTTGGAAGGCAAGGTCGACAGGCTACGAAACGAAGTGGCCAATCTGCGTGGCGATCTCGCCGCTACATCACTGGACAGCAGCACGCTCACTGTACAAACAACCGCGCGACTGCAAAGCCGCGCCAATGCGTTACAAATGGAACTAGAAGGCATCAACAACAGTCTGGAGCGCCTCGCAGACACTCCCGAGACCATGATGCAAACGGCTTTGGATGATGTGGCCACCCGAGTAAGTGGCCGTATTGGCGCAATTGCCAGCTGCTACGCGCCCGACCCGATGCCGGGCGCAAGAACTGCTTCTCAATAGGCCCGTTTACTCAGCCGCCTGTAGAGTCCGCACCGTGTTGCCGTACCCGCCATCCGCCACATAGGCCATCTCTACCTCAGTGGACAGACGGGCCAAAGCGTCATTGCGATACGGGAAGCGACCGAATTTGCGGATCACTTCGCGGTGCGCTTTGGCGTGCAACAGATTGGATTCACCCGTTTCCGGCATCCGCTCTAAGAACATGCGAATGCAGCGCTCCTGATCGCAAAGGTTCTCCGAATGCATCAGGGGCAGGTAGAAAAACTGCCGCGATGGCTCATCAATCTTCAAATCCCATTTCTTATCGATCGCAACCTTCGCCGCACAGAGCGCTTTGCGATCAGATGCGAAAGCCTGCCCTGACCCGCGAAACATATTGCGAGAAAACTGATCCGTTAGGATCAGATACGCCAAAGTGCCACTCGGAAAGGCCAGCCACTGTCCCAAGCCACCAGCTTTGGCTTGTAGCCATGTTGCCTCAAACCGGTGCCGGATCTTCTCGTCCAACTCTTCGGAAACCGTATACCATCCGCTAGGCCCAACTTCATCGAGCCAAAACGAAAGTACTTCTTCGGGACTCACCATGTCCCTTCTCCTTTTGCCTGTTCCGTCCCGAAAGACGCTTAGTACTAAGGACGTTACACATAGAAAATTAGGAAAGAATAGTCACAAAATGCAACATCCCGACACAGCCCGCGACCTTATGCGCTAACAAAAGCGAAGCTCCGCTTACCCAGCGGCAGCTTCTTGCTCTTCCTCCATCGCCGTCTCGATTGCCACCTCCTGTGCAACTTCTACCGCAACCACCGATGCGGTGGGCATAACGGCGGTATAGCTGCCGGTTTCGTCTGCAGGTGCGGCCGGACGGCGGGTGGTGCGATAGCCCGCATAAACCCCAAGCGCGGCCAGCAGGATAATCAGATAAATAAAGTACCCGCGAGGGCCGACAACATCCATCATCCAACCTGTGATCAGGGGGCCGGCAATCGCCCCCACACCGTTCACAAACACTAACCCACCGGAAGCCGCCGCCATGTCCTCATATTCTAGGAAGTCATTGGCATGGGCGATCAGCATGGAATAAAGCGGGTTGGAGAACCCTCCAATGAACAGCGCCGCCACCAAAAGCATCGAATAGTTGTCGCCGGCCACAAATCCCAGCGTAGCCCCTGCTGCGCCAATCGCGGCGACAAACATGATCAACACACGCCGATCCATCCGGTCGCTCATCCAGCCGAGCGGATACTGAAACACCGTCGCCCCCACATAAAACGCTGCGATAAACAGCGACAGTTCGCTCAGACTTAGCCCAGCCCGCGTTGCAAACACCGCGGACATACCAAACTGCGCGGAAAACACTCCACCCAGCATGAACATGCCCACAACCCCCAATGGCGAGTTCTCAAACAATTCTTTGAGGCTCATCGGCTTGGTGGTCTCAAACGCCGGCGTCGGAGAAACCGACAACAAAATCGGTGCAAAAGAAATCGAAACCAGCACCGAAGGGATCACAAACAACAGGAACCCTGTGACATCTGGAATGGTCATCATGCCCTGCGCGGTCACAATGCCAATCATCTGCACCATCATGTAAATCGAAAGCGCCTTACCTCGTGTATCGTTGGTGGCTGCGTTGTTGAGCCAGCTTTCGGCCGTCACATATACACCGGAGAAGCACAGCCCCATCAATGCCCGTCCAGCAATCCAGGCCACAGGATGCTCCAGCGTTGGATAAAGGATCAGCACCGCCGAAATCATCGACGCCATGGCGGCAAAGACCCGCACATGCCCTACTCGGCGGATCAGTTCTGGTGTGACGCGGCTCCCCCCAAGAAAGCCGACAAAATAAGCCGACATCACCATCGACATTTCAAAGGTCGAGAAACCTGCGGCCTCGCCCCGAATACCCAGCAACGTTCCGTGCATACCGTTGCCCACCATCAGCAACAGCATTCCCAGCAACAGCGGCCATGCGCCTTTTACAAACTGACCCATAGAGCGACCCTCAACACAACTCTTTCACAGATGCGCCCGTATGCGAAACGCTCTAGCGACCATCGCCTCCAATCGCGACAACGCCATGTCGTTTTGCGGCATCCCCAGTATTTTCGAACAAAAACCGTACTTAGGTCAGTGTTCTACGGTAAACGCCAAAATTGGTATCTGTTCCAATTTGTTCGTAGAGCGCCCGAGCTGCGGCATTGCGACTGTGGGTGTGCCAATACAGGTCTGTAACGCCATGCGCACTACAAGCCCGCTCAACTGAAGAAAACAAACCACGCGCCACGCCTTGGCCACGGCACTCAGGAAGTGTGAAGACATCTTGTACATAACAGGTATCCGCCACCTGAATGAAATTTCGGTGAAATACATAATGCAAAAGTCCGACCAGCTTACCCAACTGCGTTTCTCCAACAACACCAAACATAACTTCTTCAGGTGACAGCAATCTCTGCCATGTGGTTTGCACAACCTCTTCAGGCAATGCCGTTTCACCAACGCGGCCATAGAATGCGTTGTATTGCACCCAAAGTGCGCGCCATTCCCATTGGTCTTTTTCTTGCAGAGCGCGAATAGTGAAGGTCATTCATCACAAATACGAGCATACCCAGACAGACGCAAAGGTTACTTCCGCGGCAGCAGCAGAGACCCGTCACCGTAAGAGAAGAACCGATACCCTTCCTGCACAGCATGGTCATACACTTTGCGAATTTCTTCTTGCCCCAACAAGGCACTGACCAGCATCATCAAGGTCGATTTCGGCAAATGAAAATTTGTCATCAACGCATCCGCCACGTTAAACACAAATCCCGGATAGATGAAAATATCCGTATTGCCTTCCCAGGGCTGAATCGCGCCACCGTTACGCGCCGCACTTTCAATCAACCGCAGCGCTGTGGTGCCCACCGGAATTACGCGCCCACCTGCCGCCTTGGTGGCCGCAATCTCTGCGGCGGCGGTTTCGGTCACCCGCCCCCATTCCGCGTGCATCTTGTGCTCTTTCACGTTTTCAACTTTGACTGGCAAAAAAGTCCCAGCCCCGACATGCAGTGTCACATGGGTGAACGCGACCCCCTTGGCCTTCAAGGTCGCCAGCAAAGCCTCGTCAAAATGCAAAGACGCCGTCGGCGCAGCAACCGCTCCGGAGTGCTCGGCCCAAACGGTCTGATAGTCGGTTTTGTCTTTTTCATCTGCCGCGCGTTTTGCGGCAATGTAGGGCGGCAACGGCATATTACCCGCCGCCTCAAGCGCCGCGTCAAAATCGTCCCCTTCCAGATCAAACTGTACCAGCCCCTGCCCACCTTGCTTGGACAACAATCTGCCCTTGAGACCAGCGGCAAAGACAATTTCTTCACCCTCGCGAATTTTCCGCAAAGGTTTGATTAACGCCGCCCAGGCCCCACTAGCGCGCGGTTCCAGCAGCGTCACTTCCATGCGGGATTGGGTTTCCCCTTCTGGTCCCTTTCGCACCCGATAGCCGGACAGCCTTGCTGGGATAACCTTTGTGTCATTGAGCACCAACCGATCGCCCAGCTGCAACAGATCCACCAAATCTGTGACCACACCATCGGTGATCTCGTCTCCCCTGGCCACCAGCAACCGCGCGGAACTGCGCGGATCCGCAGGCCGGGTCGCAATCAGGGATTCAGGAAGGTCAAAATCAAAATCAGAAAGCTGCATCGATGCTCGCGCCGTTAATTACTCAGGTCCGGAGGCGGACGGCGGAAAATCTCCCTAAAGAAGCCCGGCGTCAAGGCCGAGAGTGGGTTCACCGAAATCTCCGGTTGTTGAGACGGGCCGCGCAGTTTGTAGTTAAAGCCAATCAACCCTTCGCCACGCCGCGCAAAAGGGCGCCCTACCACATTCACCGCATAGAGAGGCGAAATCGTGCCTTGCATGTCAAACCATTGCTGCGCAAACCCGTAGGTGCCATTGGCCGACAATCCCATAGATGGCCCAGCCGCGCTACTTTCACCAATCACAAGACGCTCCGGCGACAACCTGAAACGCGCAAACACATCCGTGAACAATATCCCGGGACCAGCTAGTTGCTCCACCAAACCAACTACGCTGATCGCATTCAACAACTCCGCTACGAGCGGCATGCTTTGCACCTTCACATTGCGCATTTCCATAACACCGTCATACTCACCCGCGGCGGCTCTTGGCACCATCGACAACGTCATCCGTCCTTGGCTGGCGGCCTTCACCAACCCCATACGCTGCGCAATCTTACCACCATCTTCCGAGGTCACGCGCAACTGTGTGCCATTGGGATGTGGTGCTAAAGTGCCAAATACCAAGGGCCCACCGTTAAAGCGGCCACTAAAGCTCCCGTTTAACCCGCCATCAAAACTGATCTCCGCTTTAACCGGAGTAAGACGTAAGTTATCCGTGACGATCACTTCACCCGCTTTCGCGGTTATCGGCCCGATGCCTGCTTGGTGGCCACCGCCACCGGTCTCACTGCTCGCCGGCATACTGCGCATATCCAAGCGGCCGTCATTCACAACAACCGCAGGCAATGCGTTGCCACGGCCCACCAACTGACCCGAGCCTCGCAGCCAATTTCCAATGGAAAAACTGTCCATCTTTGCGACACCAAGCCCACCGCCTTCCGCAATCGAAATACTGCCACTTGCCTGCAAATTTGCAGCGTCAAGCAATACGCGATCAATGCGCGGTCGCTCTCCTAAGGTCATGTCAATTTCCAGCCGGCCTTCGCTTTTGGCCGCCTTGCTCCAACCTAACGGTGGCGACGACAGGCGCAGCCCCACAAGATCGGAATGCAATCGCAACTCAGGCGTCGCACCGCGCACGAAATCCATGTTGTAGGTCGCTCGACCTGTCTGAGACACAGTGCCCTTAGGCAACCCTACTTGGAAGGCGTCCAATGCCGCCTCGCTCAACTCAGCAGTCCCACTTAACCAGCTGCGGCCGGCATTTTCCTTACCGCCCAGCATATGCCACTTGGCAGTGACCGGAATGCCCGCCAAAGATCCATCCCCCCAGACCTCAACGCGCTCCGGTGTGGCCGTCACCAGCAACTCGGCCCGCATCTCTTTGCCGGGCAAAAAGTGCACGCTCCTCACGTCGCTAAGAGTCCCGCGAACATCATAAGCCACCTCTTCAATTGGCAGCTTGTCCTTTAAAACAAGGTTTATTTGGCCCTCCAGATCGGCCCACCCCGAAGCAAAATCTACCGGCAGATTGGCCTTGGTGAACAGCTCTAAAGGTTTGCGATCCAAGAGCGACAGCACCGCTTCAACCGGCCCACGCGCTTGCGCCTGCACCACCGCCGGGGACTGCTTTATGCGGGTGTTCGAGATCACCATATTGGTGCCCGTCACGTCGATGCGCCCACCTTGGTCTGCCTCCACATACCCCGCTTCTGCAGTGATATGCAGTTGGTGATCCTTCAGCACGCCAAAACCAATACCTTCTCGCACAGGCGGCATGGTTTTCACGGCCTTAACGTCCGCATCACGGAACTGAAAGTCCACATAAACTTCCGGCAGCTCTGCGCCTTTGGATCGCACCGCCAGATCAATGTCATGCAGCGTGGCCCTATAAATGTTCTGATCAATCCACTTGCGCAGCTTGTGCTTGAAACTCTTTGGCCAAACCGCCAGCACGCTTTCCGGCTCCACTTCATCCATATGGCCATTGAGCACATAGGCCCAATTCTCGTCTTCAGTGGCCAAATGCCCGTCCAGCACAAGCTGGTTGCCGTTCTGGCGCACGATCAACTGCCCCAAGTCAAGCTGGAACGGATCTAACTTCAACCGGAAATCCGCATAAGACCGCTCAAGTGCCACCGGATCATCGTCGAGATTACGTGGATTCGCCCGGAACTCGTTTAACGTCAGCTGAACCAAAAACTCTTCCGGCAATCCCTGCGAAAGCGATCCGATGAAAGCCTCCCCATGGGCATTCACCCGCACCATGTCGCTGCTGAGCGAAAGCTCATCAAAGCGGATCGCGCCTCGGTTTGGATCATAAGTCAAATAGCTGCGCATGCCTTCAAACGGCACTGGTCGCACCGCACCATCCGGCTGCAACACCCCATCGGAAATCTGCAACGTCGCATTCACATTGCCCAGGTTGCCTTCGCTATCGATACTCGCCCGCAAAGCTCCCGAAATTGGCGCCCGCAAAATTTTCAACCAACTCAAAGCCGCAGATTGGGACGCGATATCCTCGCTCGGCAGGTCCTCAAAATTGACGCCAAACTCAGTGGTGCGTGTACCAAAACGCGTGGTCACTGAAGCCTCAATCGTGCTCGCATAACTGCGCCCACCGAGTAGTGTTAGCTGTGAGGCCAGCTCCACCAGTTCCTCGGAACGCCGTAAAGTGATACGCCCGCCATCTACCGTCCAGGCCTGCCGCGCCCGGCGATCCTCAAACCTGATCGTCACATCCTCGATCAAAAACAAATCGAGATAGGCCAGCAATGGCGTCTGCAGGTAGCCCTCAATCTGATCGCCAAAGGTTGTGATATCCGTGTCCGTCTGAAACGCGCCACCGCCCTGACCAATCGAAACCTGTACCGTCCCGTCCTGCTGGCGCAGCACCAACAGCGACACCCCGGACACCTTAACATCGCGTAGCGCAACCTCACGATCCAAGAGCGGCGCAAATGCCAGCCGCGCCCGTGCTGATTCCAGCCTCACAGGGCTGCCGCCATCCACCGGCGAAACCACGACACCTTGCAATTCAATGCTGGGGTCCCAGTCATCCTCCACAACAAGCGCCATGCGTTCAATCGTGACCTCGATGCCGTCCACCTGATGATTGACCGCCGCCTCCACCCGATCATGTACCCACTCTGGGACCTCAAACGGCTCACCGGAAAGCACAAAGGCTAAAATAGCTAGAAAAGCTACGGGCACGCTCAAACTAAACAGAGCGATCACGCCAAACCGCCGCGCACGTCGCGGGCGACGCACTGGCTGCTCTTCTGTGATCTCCGCCTCCGGTTGCACCGTATCTTGCCCGTCCTTGGGTGTTACGGTGGTATCGGATGTCTTGGCTGGACCCTCAGATGCGGAGTTATGATCGCCGTTCTCTGTCAGGGTTGATGCCTCTGTATGTTCTGCTATTCCGGTGCTCGTGGACAAAACTATAACTGCAAGAGACGCCCGACCCAAGGCCAGATCACGGCATTGGCACTATAGGGCCACATAGGAGCAAAATGATGATTGATACCAACCAACCTGCCCCCGATTTCACCTTGCCGTCTACATCGGGAGACGACATCACCCTCTCCGCCTTGCGCCCCGCACCCGTGGCCTTATTTTTCTACCCGCGCGACAACACCGCTGGCTGCACCAAAGAGGCGATCGCCTTTTCCCATCTGCTTGAAGACTTTGCAGCTACCGGCGTGAAAGTCTTTGGCATCTCCAAGGACAGCATGAAAAGCCACGACAAATTTGTTGAGAAGAAAGAGCTCACTGTGCCGCTACTTTCTGATGAAAACGGCTCTGTCTGTGAAGACTACGGCGTCTGGGCCGAGAAAAAGATGTATGGGAAGACCTTCATGGGTATCGTGCGCGCGACCGTCTTGATCGACGCCGAAGGCAAAATCGCCCGCACCTGGCCAAAGGTCAAAGTCGACGGCCACGCCGAAGAGGTTCTGGAGGCAGCAAAAGCTCTCTGATGGTACAGACACTTGCAGAAATGGCGGTGGAGGTCCTCACCACCGCCGACGGCCGAACCAAAACCGCGATTTCCAAGACACACGCCGAGGCGTGGTTTGCCGCTCGTGAAGCAGGAACCCCTTTGCCCATTGGCGCGGCCAATCCACCTCTGCAGCCGGCCCGCCCGGCGCAGCCAGAACTGTTGAACCCGCGCGACGTGCCGCGCCGCAAACCCGGCAGCCCTCAAGGTCGCATCGCCATGCTGCACGCAGTGGCCCACATCGAACTCAACGCCGTGGATTTGCATTGGGACATCATCGCCCGCTTCACCGACGTTGAAATGCCGCTGGGGTTCTATGACGACTGGGTCAAATCCGCCGCCGAAGAATCAAACCATTTCAACCTGATATGCGACAGCCTTGAAGCCAAAGACAGCTTTTATGGTGCCCTTCCAGCCCACGCTGGCATGTGGCGCGCCGCTGAAGACACCGTGGATGATCTCATGGGCCGCTTGGCGGTAGTGCCCATGGTGCTCGAGGCGCGCGGACTTGACGTGACCCCCGGTATGATCCGCATCTTTGAAAACGTCAAAGACGAACAAACGCTCGAAGCCCTGCGCATCATTTACGCCGAAGAAGTTGGCCACGTCGCCTATGGCGCAAAGTGGTTTAATTTTCTTTGCGGACGTCACGCGCTGGATCCCAAACCCACCTTTCACGGTCTGGTGCAAAAGTACTTCCACGGCGCACTCAAGCCACCATTTAACGAAGAGAAACGCGCCGACGCTGGACTGCCACCAGATTTCTATTGGCCGCTCGCGGACGAAGAGCCGCCCGCTTACGCCCGCTGAACATCGGCGGCAAACCGCCCATTTCGGCGACACACCCTGCCTATACCCGCCTAAAAGGGTCAAAAACCTTGCCGGACATAACCCACACGGCTACAACCCTGCCCCAAGGCGCCATCAAAAGGCGTTGGGGACAAAGGGTTGCGCCGGGGGTGGCGTACTCTGGGATGGGACTAAACAAGGAATTTCTCCGTGAGAACACGACTCGCGATCCGCGCACATGCGATCCTGGAACGCTTTTTCCCGGAACGCAGGCTCTTTCTTCGGTCAGACACAGACACCCGCTTCATTCGCCTCAAGCCCAGCACGCAGCTTGTTGCTTTTGTTGGGTCCTCCGCCATCGTGGCCTGGGCCATCATCGCCACCGCGATCCTACTGATGGACAGCATAGGCTCTGGTAACTTCCGCGAACAGGCCAAGCGGGATCAACTTACCTATGAGCAGCGTTTGAACGATCTCTCTTCCGAGCGTGACATGCGCACAGAAGAAGCTCTGGCCGCACAGGCCCGTTTCAACTCTGCGCTCACCCAGATTTCTGACATGCAATCCGAGCTTTTGGCGTCAGAAATCCGCCGCAAAGAGCTGGAAACTGGCATCGAAGTGATCCAATCCACCTTACGTCGCACCATGCAGGAGCGTGAATCCGCCCGAGCCGAAGTTGTCGCCCGAGATCAGGCTCAAGCGGAAACCAAAACCGCCCTCATCGGAGCCTCTCCCCTGGGCAACGATATGCTGGATGTTCTGTCCTCTGCCCTGAATGAAACCGCAGCCGAACGGGACGAAGTCGCCGCAAACGCCCAATTGGCTCTGCGCGCTGCTGAGGAAATGGAGCGTGAGCTTCTGCTGATGGAAGAAAAAAACGACAAAATCTTTCGCCAGCTTGAAGACGCCATGACGGTTTCGGTGGAACCTCTGACCAAGATGTTCACTGCTGCTGGCCTGGACACTAAGAACCTGATGGACGAAGTCCGCCGCGGCTATCAAGGCCAAGGCGGCCCAATGATGCCCCTGAGCTTTTCCACCAAGGGCGCAGAAATTTCAGAGGAAACTCTGCGTGCAAACCGTCTTTTGGAACAGCTGGATCAGTTGAACGTATATCGTATCGCGGCGGAGACCGTGCCGTTTGACAATCCATTGAAATCAGCCTTCCGCTACACATCGGGTTTTGGCATGCGCTGGGGCCGGATGCACAAAGGCACCGATTTTGCCGCCCGCTACGGGACGCCGATCCACACCACAGCGGATGGTGTGGTGGTGCACGCCGGTTGGCTGTCCGGCTACGGACGGCTGATCAAAATCAAACATGAACACGGAATTGAAACCCGCTACGCCCACTTGGCGAAAATCCGCGTGAAGGAAGGCCAAAGGGTCTCGCGCGGGGAGCATATTGGTGATATGGGCAATTCTGGACGCTCGACCGGCACGCATTTGCACTACGAAGTGCGCGTCAATGGTCGCGCAGTGAACCCGATGACATTTATCAAGGCTGGAAGAGATGTTTTCTAAGAGCAAAATCAACGACCCCGCACCGACTAATGACACTCCGGCCAAGCCTGCTGCCGCCGAAGCCTCTGCCATCCCGGCTGCTCCCGCCAAGGCCAGCGAATTCAAAAGCGCCTCGGCCCCCAAAGCCAAGCCGCCAGCCTCTGTGCTGTCTTCTGACCTGCACATTTCCGGCAACATGAAAACCACCGGCGATATTCAGGTGGAAGGCACTGTTGAAGGCGACATCCGCGCTCACCTGCTGACCGTTGGCGAAAGCGCCACCATCAAAGGTGAGATCATCGCTGATGACGTGGTCATCAACGGTCGCATCGTGGGGCGCGTGCGCGGTCTGAAAGTCCGCCTGACCTCCACCGCACGAGTGGAAGGCGACATCATCCACAAGACCATCGCGATCGAAAGCGGCGCCCACTTTGAAGGCTCCGTACAGCGTCAGGATGATCCTCTGACCGTTGGCAAAGCCGCCGCGCCAAAGGCCGCAGCCCCTGCTGCCGCGCCTGCCGCCGCCGCCAAACCAGCAAAATAAGTGACAAAATCGCCACAGACATTTGAAACCGCCGCGCCTTATGTGCGGCGGTTTTCTTTTGCGCAACCATCTGAAAACACGACGAAACCTATAACTGCCCGACTTCCAAGCATCGTAACCCTCGCCTTCAAACCTGCAAAACCTCCCGATTTTCTCCCCTAGGCAGAGCCAAATTCCGTTCCTACGCTCCTCAAAGATATATTTGGGAGTGATAGAGATGTTTCAGAAACTCGGCGCGGAATTCATTGGCACCTTTTGGTTGGTGCTTGGCGGCTGTGGTAGCGCGGTTCTTGCCGCCGGTGTCGCAGACGTCGGCATCGGCTGGCTTGGCGTCAGCTTGGCGTTTGGTCTCACCGTCATGACCATGGCATATGCCGTGGGTCACATCTCAGGCGGCCACTTCAATCCAGCAGTCAGTCTTGGCTTGATGATCGGCGGACGTTTTGACGCCAAAGACCTGATCCCCTATTGGGTCGCGCAGGTCGCAGGTGCCATTGCCGCAGCCATAGTGCTCTATCTGATTGTTTCCGGCGCCCCGGACTTTACCGGGGTTGGCGGCTTTGCCTCCAACGGCTACGGCGAGGCGTCTCCGCAAGGCTATTCCATTATGTCTGCTCTAATAATCGAGGTTGTACTAACCGCCGCCTTCCTCTTCATCATCCTTGGATCCACATCTTCCGGTGCTCCAGCAGGTTTCGCCCCCATCGCAATTGGCCTGGGCCTGACCCTAATCCACCTGATCTCTATCCCGGTCACCAACACTTCGGTGAATCCAGCACGCTCTACTGGCGTCGCCCTCTTTGCCGACGGCCCAGCACTTGCGCAACTTTGGCTGTTTTGGGTCGCCCCTTTGCTCGGCGGCGCGATTGGTGGCATCCTGTGGAAAGTCATCGGTTCTGAAGAGTAAACACACTCAATGAGGCCGTGCCAGTCGCGGCCTCACAACACGTTATAGTGTTCCACAGCTGGCTCAAACACATTGGCTTCCTGCAGGGAAAACGTCTCAAACCCTTCAACAGCACTCTGTATTCGATCACAGCGAAACGTGCGTGGCGCGTCCCTCAAATGGTCCCAGGCCAGCACATACCACACCGGCGAACACAGCAGCAGGTAGTGCGGCGCTATGGTGCGCTTTGATCTCGCCCCATCCTCCCGCACATAGGCGATCTCCACCAGTTTCTGGTTGAGAAATGCCTGATGCAAGGTCTGCACAACACGCGGCTTTGGCTCCCCCATCGACGTTTGCACCGGCAGCGAGGCCTGCTCCGCAATCAGAATCCGCTTCTTTATGCCCTCCACCGCACGCCGTTTCTCTTTTGAAAACGAAGCGATCAACTGCCGCCGGATCGACCCCATCTTCGCCAGAAACAGCGGTGAGTTCATCTGCTCCGCCACCGCCAGGCTGATCAACAGATCAACACTTTCCGCATAAGACAGGTTGAGCCGCCCCACCCCCCAGTTCACATCCATGCGCACACCGCCGCCACGACCGCGCTCGGCCTCAATTGGCATCCCTTGCGCCCGCATAATCTCCAGATCCCGCGCAATGGTGCGGCGGCTCACCCCGTGGACCTTGGCCAAATCTTCGACAGTACAGGGGTCTTCACCTTTGAGCTGGGCCGCAATCTGGTCCAACCGCATCATCCGTGTTTGTGCATCCGCACGAGAGCGTTTCTGTGTCATGCAAGAAATAGGACATAAAACGGCGCATTCTTCAATATCTCATCCGTGTCACAGATACAGGAGACTCCTATGACACCAATCACCGTTTTGGCACCAATCAAACTGGCCCCAAACAAAACCGAAGCCGACCTTCTGGCGGCCTCGGCCAAATTTCAGTCCGAATTTGTTACACATGAGACGGGTGTGCTGCGCCGCGAGTTGGTCCGCGCCCATGACGGCACCTATCTGGACATCGTGCAGTTCCGCAGCAAGGCCGACATGGCCGAGGTCATCGAGAAAGAAATGCAATCACCGGCCTGCGCCGACTTTTTCGCTGTGATGGACCTGACCGATTTTGACCCGGACGCTCCTATGGAAACGTATGTGTCGTTGGAAACCCATGTAAGGTAAGTCAATTGAACACCAGTGTGCGCACGGGCAAGAATATCGCCTGTGCCCGCATCAGGATGGCATTGGCAATGCCCATGCCATCCACGATCGACGTGGTCAGCCGCGCAAATCCGGTGATTTCACCAGAGGCCATCTCCAAGCCACGGTTGGAATAGGCCATGCCGACACAGGCACTGCCTGGAGGAATGTCGTCTGTATGCCCTTTGTACACAGGTTTCAGGAACACCAGAACAGATCCTTTCCGCTGCTGTTCCTGGAGATCCTGCAACGCATCCCCGGGTCGAAACTGGCCAGCCGCCACCACGCGCTGACGCTCAGATATCACCATAGGAATGATTGCCAAAGGTTTGGCCGCACAGGTGATTTCCACCAACATGCCGTCCTTTAGCACAGGCGTCGCAATCTGTTTGAACGTCGCAATGAACCGCCCTTGGCCCGTCACATCCGGGACCAAAATGCCCGCTGGTCGCAGAATCGGATTCACCAAGTCCCCCGGTTTCAACAAAAACTGCGTCACCGCGCCGTCCACTTCCGCCGTCACCGTCGACAAGCGAATTTCTGTCAGCGCCTCCGCCAACATCGCCTCCGCACTCGCTTTTTGTGCCGGCAATACTTCAGAAACCCGCGCCTCAATACCACGCAACGCCGCCTGCGCCCCGTCATATACTGCCTCGGCTTGCGTCACAGCAGACGTAAGCCGCTGTAACTCTTGTTCGCTTACAACTGTCTCATTGCGTTGCGCCACGTCCTGTCGCCGTCGCAGATCATCCCGCACCTGCAAAAATGCCGCCTCTGCCAACAACACCTGCGCTTGGGCCACTGCGATCTCCTCTGAACTGGCCTGCAGCGTGGCTTCCACCTCAGAAATGCGCCGCCGCGCCGTTTCCGCCGCCGCCTCTTGTCGGCTGGTATCCAGTCGGAAGATCGCATCCCCGGCCTTCACTTGATCGTTGTTGTTCACATAAACCTCAGCTACGCGCCCGGCCCGTTCCGACAAAACAGACACCGTTCGAAACGGCGCTGACACACTGGTCGCGGCCGGGTGAAAGTGAAAAATGAAAGTGATCAGAGCAATCGCCAGCACCGCACAGGAGGTCAGCCCCCAACGCAACTCATACCACATGTTAAACAACGTGATTTCATGACCGATACGCTTACCCTGCTTGTGGCGTCGATACAGGTAGTCCGGTAAAATCGTGATCAAGGCGGAGAAAATCAGCTCAAGCATCAGCCTTCTCCTCGGTATCGGTACCGGACGTCATGTCCATAGACGCCTTAAAGGCCGGGAACACCTCATGCAGCGGCACGGCAGCAATCAAAATAGCGGCAATCCAAAATGCGTTGTTCATCGTGAACAGTGACACCAGCCCCAACATGACTACCAACTGCATCTGGACCTTATGCGCCCCCGTCGCCATACGGTCAGGGATAGCCTGAATGGTAAAATACAGCGCTCCAAACCCAATCAACACCGCAACCAGAACCACACCAACGGTCCACATGAACCCGTCCGTTTGCCCAGGCCCGCTGACCCAAAATGGCATCACCGCCAACGCTTCTTCGGACAATGTGCTCAGCATGTCGCTTTCCCGTCTAGGCCCCTCAATGTCCAGTAACGCAAAAAAGCAAAATAAAATCAACGGTGCTGGCTAGCTCCGTGCACTGACTCACTTTCCCAGCATCCATTGCCCGTCAGGCCAAAACGCGTGAAACGCAAAGGCGAACAGCACATCGTGCGGCACGTCCTTGCCACTCGTATTTTTCACCCGAATGGTGCCCACATCCTTGCTCTTGCCAATATTGGCCTTATCCAGCGCAGAGGCCTGCCCCGCCTGCCAGGAGATCGTCAGTCCCGCTTCCGACACCGAGCCTTCGTCGGCCAATCGCGTCATCGGCCAGGCCCGATCCCCCACGCGCACAACCCGCACCAAAGGTGGCACCCCATGCGGCGGGTTCTCCCCGCTGTACAAAAACGGCCGTGTCGAGCTGTCATAACGCACATAGGGATTGCGCCCATAGTCGCGGTTAAATGGCGGCTCCGCCATCACCAGCCCCTCCGGATGCCGCGCTTTATACTCAGCCCAGCTCTCCATCCAGGTCGGCAACGCCTTCAGCTTCACTCCAGTCATCTCACCCACAATCCCGGTGCCAATCGCCTGCTGCCACCAACTCTGGGTCTCGCGGTCATACATCACCATGTCGCTGTTGCGAAGCTTGCCGGACACCCCAAGCGTAAGCACTTGACCTTTCGCTCACCGGTCAAAAGTGATTGCCGAATTGCACAATGGGCAAAAGGTCACCGCAATCGGCGTCTTGCCGACCTGATCATTCACAATCTCATGCCAGGTCAGATAGCGGATCGGATAGGCCCGTGGCAGCTCACCCGGCATTTCCACCGTCACCACCGGCTCACGGTCACCAATCCGACTTTCGTCACCCACCCGAATGAATTGCGGATCGCTTAGCGCCGGAATCCCATCCTTGGGTGGCCCGCCACTCATGATCTCGACCCAATTAGTGATGCTGGTTTTGGAAAAATCTGTCTCTGACCACTCATGCTTCCAGAAGCTCGGATCCGCAGAAACCGCCCCGCCAACCGCCGCAACCGCAACCACCGCCGCCAAACGTCCCAATCGTTTAAATGCCATAGACCTACCCTCCCGCGCGTCTCAAAAGACTGCGCCGAAACCTTCCATCGCGCCAGCCCTCACACGCAGAAGTGACCCATCCAAGCGACGGCTGGAGAATGCAAATTTTCTTGAGTTTTCTCGGGACTTATTGCTTGCTGCAAGAACGTTAAGGCATCCGGCAGACCGAAAGACCAAACAGCTTTGCATTACCTCATCATTATATTTGCAATTGCCTTTTTTGGCATCTACCCGAGCGCTTTAATGAAGTTCGCGAGAGGCCAGATCGATGTCCTCTCCTACTTAACAGTTTTTGCCGTCATCGCTGCCCTAAGTCAGCTTCTGTTTCTTGCATTGGCGCCAACACCCAAAAATGCACCGCTGGACATGCATGCACAGGCTCGAACCGTAACCACGCTCCGTCTTGGCGCAACCAATGCCATTTTTAACACGCTGGCATATGGAGCTTTCTTCTGGGCGATTTCACACGGGGACGCTGTGCGCGCCACGGTTTTTCTTGAATTGTGGGCCTCTGTATTTCTTGTTCTCACCATGATCTACCGGCGCGGAGAACCCGGCGGGTTTGATCACCACCAAGGCCTGCCCACAACCCTGATATTCTTGGCAGTTGGCATTTGCGGCATTGTCCTCATTTCTTCCGCCAAAGTGGCGGCTGTAACAGGAGCAAATCCCGGTGTCTCTCCATTGGACACAAGCCTGACGGCATTGTTCTCAGGGGTTGCGGCCCCCGTTCTTATGGCCACGTCCTTCATGTTCGGAACCCGCAACGCCAGAACCATTGCCAAGAACTTTCTTTTGGTTTGCCAACTGCCCCCCGAACCACACCCTGACGAAACGCCAACAGAGGCCGCACAACGCAAACAAATAAATTTTGTCGCCGGAATATACCATGGCCTCTTTTTGCGGGTCTGGGCTACAATAATTATGCTCTGCGTTACGGGTTTAGCCTGGGCACTTTTTGACTGGCGTCCCCAACTGGGAACCGCAGATTTTGTTTTCTTTGCAGGTATTTGCCTCTGCGCGCTCATCTCATCAACAGGGTCGACTTTGGCCAATATCGCCAACAACCTCAGCAGCTCCAGCAATCTCAATATGATCTGGGCCTTTGCACCGTTTCTTGGCATTCTTTTCCTACGCGCCTTTGGCTATGCAGACTCGACGCCGTCCGAGGTGTTCTTTGGTGCGATACTGATCTTGGCAGCCAATTTTATGCTGACAACCAAAACCCCACATTCCATCGCATTTCGCTTCGCGATACTTGCAATGTGCGTTCTGGCGTATGTTGTTTTGTTTGTCCCACCGATGCGAGAAGAGAACGCCGTCCAATACGTTGCGCTGCCCTTGGGTGTTTTTGGCATTTTGGCGGCCTTCTTCATCGACCGTGTCGCACGCGGCGACTATGGATCCGACCCAAAAACTGAACCCGCCGCGATGTTTAGTCAAAACGTGTTTACGCTTTGGATTCTCGGACTGGGTTCTGTCGTGACCATGACGCTTTTTCGAGAAACCAACGTGATGTCCGGCGATATGACCATTGTTATTTTAGGCGTGGCCGTTGTCTACATGTGTGTTTTACCAATTGAGCGTTTCATGTCGCCGCTAACGCGCACCGAAGATGACGGAGAACTGGTCCATCACCTTATTCGGGTTGGCTTGTCTGCGATGTTCCTGTTGGCGCTTTTCGTTCTCTTGCTATTGGCATTTGTAGAGGCAGATTCTGCACTCTGACTCCTTTTCCTTTTTTACCAATCCTCAATGCTTCTGTCGCATAGCTAGGTCCGCAGCATTTGCCTCAAAAAAGGAAAATTAAAGTTGTTAGAAGAACAACCCTCTGCCGCCGACCTTGATCTCATTGCCGAGTTTGAGCCCCGTTTTGAGATGCTGGATACCAACAGCCTTGTAGCCCTCGCCGAAAACGCCCCGCTGGGCGACGGCGGTGTGCACGCCTCCAATCTGCTCGCCCAAGCGCTTGAGAAAGACCCGCACAACCACGCGGCGCATCTCCTTAAAGAGCAATTACATCAAATGTTTGTGCCCCGATGGCACTTCCCTATGCTCGCTGACACCGTGCGCAACCAAGCCTACGCCAAGGCCATCGCCGCCAAGGTGCAACCGGGCGACATCGTGCTCGACATTGGCTGCGGCGCTGGTCTCACCGCCATGCTCGCTGCCCGTGCTGGGGCCACACATGTCTACGCCATCGAAGGCCAGCCGCTCATTGCTGCAGCCGCTAAACAGGTGATCGCCGACAATGGCTTAAGCGACAAAATCACAATTCTGTCCAAATGGTCGCATGAGCTGATCATTGGCGAAGACCTGCCGGAACGCGCCGACGTTGTGGTCTCTGAAATTGTCGACAGCAACCTGCTGGGCGAAGGCGCGCTTGCCACGCTGACCCACGCGATGGAACATCTTGCCAAACCCAACGCCCGCACGGTGCCTGAAAGCGGCACACTCAAGGCGCAGTTGGTGGAGAGCGCCGCCCTGCGCAATCAGTACCGCCCACTTGAGGCCGAAGGCTTTGATCTCTCCTCCTTCCACAAGTTTGCCAATGTTGCACAGGTAACCCCCAATGACTCCGCCGCCTGCGGCCTACGCCCCTTGGGCCCCACCAGTGACCTATTCCACTTTGATTTCGCGCACCCAGACATGGCCCATGGCAAAACCACCCTACCGCTGTTCTCCAGCACGGTGGGCACCGCCCACGCGGTTGTGGTCAGCTTTGACATGGTGCTGGCGCCGGGCATTTCAGTGTCCAACGACCTGAACACCGACGGCCATTGGGGCCGTTTTTCTTACTTGCTGGAACAGTCCACGGCAGTTTCCGTGGGATCTCAGATCACAGTCACGGCCCAGCACGACGCCACCAAGCTCAGCGTATCAATCCATGACGCGACCCCAGCGGAGCGCCCAATTGTCTGGCAGCGTGGCGTGAACAACCAAAGCACTTTCAAACCGATACCTGAGGCCACGCCATCCTGGTACGTTCCGGACACGCAGGAGACGCCAGCATCCGAGCGTCCGATGCACTAAAACGTTTTCTACAAAAAGCACTCCGCCAAAGCATGTCCTTTGGCGGGCGCATTTTCATCAAACTATTGACATAGATGAGTGAAATGTACTCCAGACAATCTGTAATTGGTAACCTGGAGACATTATGAAATCGCTTTTGATCGGCGCGGTATTCACCGCGTTAACTGCTCAAACGGCAAGCGCCATGGACGCACACGAAAACTTAACTTTGGACCATTGCGAGCCAACCGCAGCCGATTTCGAAACCTGCAGCATTTCTCAGCTAGACGCCTGCTTAGAAGCCGAGCCCGTCGGTCTGTTAGGTCGCGCATGCCAAAATGTGTTCGGATCCGAAGCCGATGAAACGTTGAATCAATTCTACAAAGAAGCTGTTCACGCCGCAAAAAATGTCGAAAAACAATTTCGAGGTACGGCATGGCAAGGTCAAGAAGAGCTTTTGCGAAAATCACAACGCGCTTGGGTCAAAATGCGCGACACCACGTGTCTGCTGTCCGGTCAATTTGGCGCCGTTAACTCCGGGGCGGATGCAGATATTGCTGAATGCGCAGGGCGGCTGTCAATCAGACGAGTAGCGGACCTCCAAAAAGAGATTGGTCAATATATGCAATGACCGAAGCCCAATTCGACAAAAAGGCCCGCCGCAGTTGCTGCGATGGGCCTTTCTTTGGTGCTTCACGTCACAGGCGCGACGCAGATCACTCGGTCACAGTGACTTTTTTCATCATGTCAGGCTGGCCAATCACTGCACCGTTTTGACCTTTGCCCAGCTTGATCTGATCAACAACATCCATGCCATCAGTCACTTGGCCCACAACAGTGTACTGACCGTTCAGGAATGGACCTGGCGCAAACATGATGAAAAACTGGCTATTGGCCGAGTTCGGACTCTGGCTGCGCGCCATGCCCACCACACCACGGTCATAGTTGATGTCGGAAAACTCCGCAGGCAAATCCGGGCGATCCGATCCGCCACGACCCGCCATGCGCATGTCTTCGCCAACTTTGCCAAATTCCACATCACCTGTTTGCGCCATAAAGCCTTCAATCACGCGGTGAAACACCACGCCATCGTACTGGCCTTCTGCCGCCAACGCGGTGATCTGTTCAACATGCTTCGGGGCCACGTCTTCCAGAAGATCGATGGTAATGACGCCATTGGCCTCACCTGCAACCTCAATCTGAAGGCCGGTGGCCAGCGCAGGGCTGGCCAACACAGCAAAGGCAGCTGCAAGCTTAAGCATCGACATCTGCCGCAACCTTAACGCTGATCATGCGATCTGGGTTCGCAGGTGGTTCGCCTTTCACGATCGCGTCCACATGCTCCATGCCGGAGGTCACACGACCATAAACGGTGTATTGACCGTTCAGGAAGTGGTTATCCTTGAAGTTGATGAAGAACTGGCTGTTGGCAGAGTCCGGCATCTGGCTGCGGGCCGCGCCCAAGGTGCCACGGTCGTGCGGCAGTTTGGAGAACTCGGCCTTCAGGTCTGGCAGACCAGAACCGCCAGTGCCCGCCATACGCAGGTTGAAATCATTTTCCATGTTGCCGTTGGCCACATCCCCAGTCTGCGCCATGAAGCCGTCGATCACACGGTGGAACGCCACGTTGTCATACTGACCGGAGCGTGCCAGCTCTTTCATACGCTCCGCATGGCCCGGTGCCACATCGGGCAGCAGCTCAATAACAACCGTACCACCGGTCAGTTCCATCAGGATTGTGTTCTCAGGATCTTTGATTTCAGCCATGTCGGCGCTCCTCAATGTAAATACTTGCCCCGTAGTTAAACATCCCATCGGCGAATGCCAAGAGAGCGTTGACCCCGTGCCCCAGTGCGCTAGGAATGCGGAAACAGATTTTCATTGGAGATTGCAACCATGGCGTGGAAGACACTCGATCAAATGGACCTCACCGGCAAGCGGGTGCTGACCCGCGTGGACATCAACGTGCCGGTTGCAGACGGCCTGGTCACTGACACCACCCGCATCGACCGCATTGTCCCTACCGTAAAGGACATCCTAGCCGCCGGGGGCAAGCCCATCCTGCTAGCCCACTTTGGCCGTCCCAAAGGCGAACGCGTGCCGGAGATGTCTCTGCAACAACTCGTCCCTGCTCTGGAAACCGCCTTTGGCACCAAGGTGATGTTTGCTGCAGATTGTGTCGGCCCTGCTGCCGAGGCCGCCGTGAACGCGCTTCCTGAAGGTGACGTGCTTTTGCTGGAAAACACCCGCTACCATGCAGGCGAAACCAAAAACGACGCCGACCTGACCGCAGCCATGGCCAAACTCGGCGACGTCTTCTGCAACGACGCTTTCTCCGCTGCACATCGCGCCCACAGCTCCACCTGTGGCCTTGCACGGGCCTTGCCCGCCTGTGCGGGTCGTCTGATGCAGGCGGAACTTTCTGCTCTGGAAAGCGCACTGGCTGATCCGGTCCGCCCAGTGACCGCCGTTGTTGGCGGTGCCAAAGTCTCCACCAAGCTGGAACTGCTTGGCAATCTGGTCGACAAGGTCGACAACGTCGTGATTGGTGGCGGCATGGCCAACACCTTCCTCGCTGCGCAAGGCATCGACGTGGGCAAATCACTGGCCGAACATGACATGACAGACACCGCATCTGAAATCCTCGCCAAAGCCAAAGCAGCTGGCTGCACCGTCGTGCTTCCCACCGATGTGGTTGTGGCGCGCGAATTTGCCGCCAATGCCGCCAATGAAACCGTTGCTGCAGATGCCTGCCCAGCTGACGCCATGATCCTCGACGCAGGTCCGGCCACCGTCGCAAAGGTCTCAGAAGTGTTTGAGGCCTCCAAAACTCTGATCTGGAACGGCCCCATGGGAGCCTTTGAGATTGAGCCGTTTAACGCCGCCACCGACGCCGCAGCCCTTAAAGCCGCTGCGCTCACCAAATCTGGCGCGCTGGTTTCCGTGGCCGGTGGTGGTGATACGGTCGCCGCGCTCAACGCCTCCGGCGCCGCTGTAGATTTCAGCTACATCTCCACCGCAGGCGGTGCATTCCTGGAATGGATGGAAGGCAAGGAACTGCCCGGCGTCGCCGCACTCAGCCAATAACACCCGCCTTGCGCAAACCGCGCAAAACACAGGCGCAAAATTAATACGACATTCAAATTAAATAGCGGTAGCGCCACCATAATTGCACCCGTTGTCTGGCTCCTCTATGAGCAAGGACAACGGGCCTTTAACCCTTTATTCACAACCATTTTTTTCATGGGGACAGATATGTCTAACCAAGCTCAAGCAGAAAAAATCTCCAACGGCCAAGGCTTCATCGCCGCGCTCGATCAATCAGGCGGCTCCACCCCAAAGGCGCTTGGCCTCTACGGCGTTCAGGCCGATGCATTCAGCAACGACGCAGAGATGTTTGATCTGATCCACGGTATGCGCTCCCGCATCGCTCAGGCACCGGCTTTCACCGGTGACAAAGTAGTTGGCGCAATCCTGTTTGAAATGACCATGGATCGCGACATCGACGGCGTGCCAACACCCACCTATATGTGGGAACAGCGCGGCGTTGTACCGTTCCTCAAGGTCGACAAGGGCCTCGCCGACGAAGAAAACGGCTGTCAAGTGATGAAGCCGATGCCAGAGCTCGACGCGCTGTGTGAACGTGCGGTTGCCAAAGGCGTGTTTGGCACCAAAATGCGCTCCGTGATCTCCGCTGCAAACGAGACCGGCATCAAAGCGGTTGTGTCCCAACAGTTTGAAGTGGGCAAACAGATCATCGGCCACGGCCTGATGCCGATCATTGAACCAGAGGTCACCATCTCAATTGCCGACAAAGCCGAAGCTGAGGACATCCTTCTGGCCCAACTGACCGCCGAGCTGGACGCACTGCCCGCCGACAAACAGGTCATGCTGAAACTGACCTTGCCCAACAAAGCGAACCAGTACAAAGCTCTGGTCGACCACCCGCGCGTAATGAAGGTCGTGGCCCTCTCTGGTGGTTACACCCGCGAAGACGCCAACGCCAAACTAGCTGAAAACACCGGCATGATCGCCAGCTTCTCCCGTGCCCTGACAGAAGGCCTGTCTGCACAGCAAAGCGACGACGAGTTCGCCGCCACTATCGCTGACAGCATCGAAGGCATCTATCAGGCCTCCATCGCGGGCTAAGCCGAAGAAAATGAAATCATAAAAGGCGCTCCATCACGGCCAGCCGTTCACTTAACTTGTGCCTCCGACGGGCTGTCGGGGGCTTCATTTTGTAGTATGATTCTGGAGGCCACAAAATGCTGTGGTGCCGACGAGTAAGTGTATCTCTGCGATAGAGTTGAAGTCGGGTTCAGGCACAGTTCGTTGGACAAGCAGAAAATTTCACCGCAATATCAGCTCCGGACAAAGATGCCTTTCCCTACACCCGCCTCAATGGCCCTTGCGCTTAGGAAAGCGAACTCACAGAACTCTGCCACATCGCCCGTCTGTAATTGCATATGTTTCCAAGATATAGCGTCCTACCGCACCTCCTGAAACAATGCGAACCGCTACGAAGTTTGGGTCCTCGATGTCCGCCTGTTGCTGAACAAATGGAATTACGGATGGCGCATAATGGTTGCAAAGCGCCAACAACAGTTCGTCCAAGTTGTCGTTGCTGAACAATCCGCTGGGGATTGGATCAGGTTGGATGCGCATCTCTATTCCATCACCGTAAGAGGAGTGGGACGAGACACCGGTGTCGACCAACCGCCATTGAACATCTTGTGCCGAAAGGGGCAGTGCAAATGACAACAAAAAGCTTGCGGAGACCGCTGTTCTTTTCATGGAGGCCCCTGTCTTTCTTTTGCTGCTTTGCTCTTGGAACGGACTGTGAGGCAAGCTGCACTGTCGGTCAACCCGTGCCCAAGCTGGCTTTCGGTTGGTAGTCATCGCTTTTTTTCAGGCGGAGGCAATAAGTCGTCAACGTCAAAATTCAATGACGGACTACTGACCTCTTTTGATACGTCGCGTGAAGAGGCATGTGGCGGCTCAAAGAACAAGGGTTCTCCGACCCAAAGTCCTTCCCATTGAACGAACATCGCAGTCTGAAAGCACTTGGACAAGGTGATCTGGAAAGTGCTGGGGTTTGTGTGCTGTAGTATACAATATGTCGGATGGAGCTGTCGCAGGCATCAGATCAAATGCGGATACAAGGCCTTCGCTGGCCGTCATTACGATATACCAGGTGAACATCCAACTAAGCTCTGTGCTTACAATGCAAAAATAGCCCTTCGCTCTGCAAACGGTGCCAAAATCATCCTTCTTTAACGCGCGCGCCACCG
>JAAENN010000063.1 GCA_024224295.1 Shimia sp.
GCGCGCGAACATCCAAATTTGCGCATCGCTCTCTGCGGCCACGTTGGCGACTACGACCTGCCGGGCTGGGATGCCGTGCGATGGAGTCGAGAGAATAACACCTACGGTTCACCAAAAACAAAAGATGCAGAGTGCATTTGGTATTCGCCCGCGTGCATCCCGGCTGCTACCGATCAGCTTGAATTATTCGCAGAACAGGGGGCCTCAGTTGACGGGCCGGAGCCCGAGGCCATTCGGGAATGACAACTAAAGGAACTCAAATGAGTGTTAAGCGTATAATCAACGGAGTCGAAATTACCGGTCGACTGCATGAAAACGGTGGCGGTTTTGTCGCCGATGAAGCAACAGTCGCCGTCGCGGTATATGTCGCCGATAAAGCCATGGTCCTTGGTGGCAAGATTTTTGGCGGCAAGATTCTTGGCGGCACGATCTATGAAGGCACGATCCACGGCGGCACGATCTATGGCGGTACGATTCACGGCGGGTGGATCCACGGCGGCACGATCTATGGTGGCACGATCTATGGCGGGTGGATCCACGGCGGCACGATCTATGGCGGCACGATCCACGGCGGAACGTTCCATGGTGATGACCGCCGCAAAACCCGCAGAACAGGGGGCCGGTAATGGCTGAACCGCAGAAAATAACTGCCGCAGAATTCGCCGCAAAAAGTAAGAAGCGCCGGGATATCGAGGGGCCGATACACGAGGCCATCCTAGCTCACCTGCGCGCCCGGTTTCCACAATTCGCTGGAACGATCCACCATTCGCCGAATGAGGTGGATATGAAGGGGCCACAAGCGCAGCGCATGGTGGTGAAGGCGAAGCGGCTCGGGATGCAACCCGGCTGGCCTGATATTCACATGCTCTGGCACGGCAACTTTTGGGCGTTTGAAGTGAAGGCGCCGACTGGCCGCGTCTCAGAGGCTCAACGCGAGGCCGGAGCGGCCATCATCGCGGCGGGGGGCAAGTGGGCTGTTGTTCGCGGAACCTCTGACGTAGATCGGTGCGTTGAAGATTGGCAATCTGATGCGAGGTGTCTGGTGCCGGGCGTGGGGCAGATCACATGACCGCCCATTACCGTCTGCCCGACGGTAATGTTCAGATTGCATTCAGCGGGGGCCGAACAAGTGCATACATGCTGCACAAAATCCTTGAGGCTAATGGCGGGCTGCCAGATCGGGCTGTCGTGATGTTCGAAAACACGGGCCGCGAGATGCCGGAAACGTTGGATTTCGTCCACGAGTGCGGCGCCCGGTGGGGTGTCGGCATCGTGTGGCTGGAGTATCGGGCGGAAAGGCCGTTGTTTGAGGTCGTGACCCACAACAGCGCGGCCAGGGATGGCGCACCCTTCGAATCGCTGATCCGCCGAAAAAAGTATTTGCCGAATGTGATGGCGCGGTTTTGCACAGTCGAACTGAAGGTTCGTACCGCAAAGCGATACCTCCGAAGCCTCGGCTGGGATTACTGGACCAATGCAATCGGGTTGCGGGCCGATGAGGCCAAGCGGCTGAAAGAAGAGGGGGCGAAGGGCAAGGACCGGTGGTACACTTGGCAGCCGTTAGCTCATGCTGGCGTCGGGAAGCACGATGTTGCGGCATTCTGGCGGCGCCAACCGTTCGATTTGGCCCTGCCGAACATCAATGGGAAGTGCTGGTTGGGCAACTGCGATGGGTGTTTTCTGAAATCAGAGGCCAATTTGTCCGCGTTGGCACGC
>JAAENN010000064.1 GCA_024224295.1 Shimia sp.
CCCACGCGAGCATTTCAACTTTGCGCGCGCCGAGAAGGGACCAGAGCGCCATTTCAACTGCGCCGGTGTCGGATGCTGGCACAATGCCAATGCGGTAATCTGCGGGGATGCCAAGAACGTCGCGGGTGCCTTCGATGGCATCCTTCAGCTTGGCTTTGCCAACAGCTGCGCGGTGGCTGCGACCCAGAGCGGCGTCGGCCAGTTTTGTGACATCAAATGTGGGGGGTTTGGCACATGGGCCAGAGGAAAAACGCGGGTTGGCCGGCCGCGTAGCCGGTTGCTGAGTAGCCATCAATGCTATCCTTACAGATAAATGCCTCTCGTTGGGGAGAGGTGTCCCACGGACGGAGATAGTCGGGATGCTGCGGCCGCACAATAGGCGAAATCAGCGATCACGACAGTTTGCTCATCAAAAACGACGCGCTCTGACCACTATAGGAAACACGGGTGGCGACTTCGCGCGGATCAGATTGCACCAGATACAATCCTATGCTGGCGCAAGGCACCACAGCGTGGTCTATGCAGCGTGAACTCATCACGCGCTGATCAACCGAGGACCCTGATGTATACCGCCACGCTTCTGACATCCCCGACATCCGCCAATTTGGACCCCGCTTTGGTCGACAACCTGCGCAACGCATGGGGCGGCGGTGACGCTGTTTGGCTGGCAGCAGATGAGGCGGCGGAGTTTAGCGTGCCTGAAATGCCGGACAACCGTTGGGATGTTTGGGCGGACCTGCAAAAGATGGGCGTGGACCTTGTGGTGGTGCTCACTGAGGGGCGTCGCAAAAAGATGCTGCTGGCAGATATGGACAGCACGATGATCCAGCAGGAGTGTATTGACGAGCTGGCCGATGAGGCTGGTGTTGGCGAGCGTGTGAAAGACATCACTGCGCGGGCGATGAACGGCGAGCTGGATTTTGACGGGGCGCTGACCGAGCGCGTGGGTTTGCTCAAAGGTCTTGATGAAGCTGTGATTTCCAAAGTTCTTGCCGAGCGCATCACCTTTATGCCGGGCGGCAAAGCGCTTCTCGCAACAATGAAAGCCCAGGGCGCTTATGCGGCTTTGGTGTCCGGTGGCTTTACAGCCTTTACCGCCAAGGTGTCCAGCGATCTGGGCTTTGACGAGAACCGCGCGAATACATTGTTGACCGAAGGCGGCAAGCTGACCGGCGATGTCGGTCGGCCGATCCTTGGGAGAGAAGCCAAAGTGCAGGCGTTGAAAGAGATCACGGCACGTCTCGGTCTGACACATGAAGACGTGATGGCCGTGGGCGATGGCGCCAATGATCTTGGCATGCTGGGTTTGGCAGGCGCGGGCGTTGCGCTGCACGCGAAACCTTCGGTGGCGGCCGAATGTAGCATTCGCATCAACCACGGAGATTTGACCGGGCTGCTCTACATACAGGGCTACGCCAAATCTGACTTCGAAGGGCTCTAAGCTGTGCTGGAATTTGGACTTGAGGGCCTGCTTATCCTATTGGCAGCAGGGTTCTTTGCGGGATTTGTCGACGCGATTGCGGGCGGCGGCGGTTTGATCACACTGCCGGCTTTGATGATCGCAGGTGTGCCACCGGTGGCGGCGCTGGCGACCAACAAAATCCAAGGCATGTTTGGTTCCGGCACAGCTGCGTATTCCTATGCCAAAAGCGGTCTGGTGAACCTGCGCGAACAGCTTTTGCCAGCGGGTTTGGCCTTTATTGCCTCTTTGGCCGGGGCGTTGTTGGTGTCTGTGCTGCCGACCGATTGGATTCGCCTGATCCTGCCTGTGTTGTTGATTGGTATTGCGCTGTTCTTTGCCTTCCGCAAAGACCCGGGAGAGATGGACAAAACTGCGCGCTTGTCTCCTTTGGCCTTCACCTGGACAGCGGTGCCGTTTGTTGGGGCATATGATGGTTTGCTCGGCCCCGGTGCGGGCAGTTTTTATATGATCGCTTTTGTCGCGCTGGGCGGCTTCGGCATTTTGAAAGCCACGGCGCACACCAAGCTGTTAAACTTTGCATCCAATGTTGGCGGCTTGGCCGGGTTCATTCTTGTCGCGGAACCCCTGTGGGCCATTGGTTTGGCAATGGGCGTGATGCAGATGCTGGGAGCAGCGCTTGGTGCTAAGATGGCAATGGCCAAGGGGGCGAAGCTGATCCGCCCACTCTTGGTTGTCACCTCAGTGGTTTTGGCGCTGAAGCTATTGTGGGATGTACTCTGAGCCGCGACGGCGGCCTCGTTTTATGGTACACTGATACGGCGCGGCCCTGAGATGTTTGCGGTGCCGTTCAGGACTTTCAAGACAGTGTTGTGTCGAAAGGAGACGTACCATGCCCAAGTTTATGTTAATCTACCATGGCGGTGGGCGACTTGAGACGCCGGAAGAAGGCGAGCAGGTCATGGCGGCCTGGATGAAGTGGATGGAAGGCATCGGCGATGATTTGGTCGATGGCGGCAACCCAGCTGGTATGTCCAAAACCGTAACGGTTCATGGAGTTGCCAATGATGGCGGTGCCAATCCGGTCTCTGGGTATACCTTAGTCAATGCCGTCGACATCGACGCAGCCTGCGATATCGCCAAGGGCTGCCCGATACTTGAACATGGCATGGGCACCGTAGAAGTCGCAGAGGCGATGGAGATGTAAGGCGGCCAATGAGCCGCCTTTTGTTTAGCTCAGTGTAGAGGCGGTGCGCATGACACCGGTTTGCAGGCCGTCCCAGTTGCGGATTGGCGCATCAAGGTATTTTTGTGCCTCCGGATGGTTTGGGTCCAGCACGCCCAGCTTCACCAGAATGGCGGCCAGCGCATTTTCGGATGCACGAGTGGCACCATCGATGATTTTCAGGGCGACGCCCAGTTTTTGCTCCGGCAACATGGCGACAAAATAGGCTTCTGCACCGGTTTTGATGGCCACCGAATGTCCCATGGCCCGCATCAGATTGGTGCAGGCACGGCCTTCGCCCGCCACATATTCAGGATGTTTTGCCATCGCGGTGCGCAGGCGCGCCGCTGCGGTTTCGCGCGTGCCGTTGCCTTCGCGTGCGGCGGCGTAAAACGCCATCGCACGGGCCATGCCTTTGAGCGTGCTGGCGTGATTAGGCGCAGAACAGCCATCAATGCCGTAGCCTGCGCTGTCCTCATGGGTTAGCTCTTCATGGGCTGCCTGAACGGCCTTTTGCACAGGGTGATTGATATCGGTGTAGTTGCCTGCCGCGCCGATATGTTTGGACAGCGTCAGGAAGCCTGTGTGTTTTCCGGAGCAATTGTTGTGGACACGGCACACTGGGTCGTCGCAGCGTATCAGCGCGTCGCGAATGCCG
>JAAENN010000065.1 GCA_024224295.1 Shimia sp.
CTCGCTAAGCAGGGGAATTTTCCCCTGCGGTAGGAGCGCCGAGGGACAAACCAGCTTCCTCCCGTGGTCAAATCAAGTAGATATACCACTGTGAAGGAGGCGAAGATGAGCAAGCTACGTGAAGGATTATCGCAATACTGGCTGAAGATTCAAGGCTCGCTGTTCCCGTGGTTGAAAGAAGAGCTGGGGGAGGCGACGGCGAAGCGTCAACAACTGGTGATGATTTTGGAAGTGGTTCGGGTTGAGGATCATCTTCCCGGCACGCTGGGCTTGCCGGGGCGCCCGCTGTCGGATCGGGCCGCGCTGGCGCGGGCCTTTATCGCCAAGATGGTCTATCTGCTGCCGACGACGCGGGCACTGTTGGATCGGCTAGAATCCGATATCGCGTTGCGACGCATTTGTGGCTGGGAGAAGAAAGCCGAGGTGCCCAGTGAATCGACCTTCTCCCGGGCCTTCGCTGAGTTTGCCGACACGCAGTTGCCCCAACGGGTGCACCAGGCGTTGATCGAGCGCACGCAGGGTGAGCGCTTGGTAGGGCATATCGCCCGGGATTCGACCGAGATTGAGGCCCGCGAAAAGCCGGTGGCCAAGCCCAAAGCGGCGCCGGCACCCAAGCGTAAGCGCGGTCGACCGAAGAAAGGTGAGGAGCGGGTTAAGGAACCGACGCGCTTGCAACGCCAAACCCAGATGACACTACCGGCGATGCTTGAAGACCTACCGAACGCGTGTGATGTCGGCACCAAGCGCAACAGTCAGGGCCATCAGGAA
>JAAENN010000066.1 GCA_024224295.1 Shimia sp.
GATAGTCCTTTCAAGGGTGGCGGCAAATCGGCCCATCGGCGTCGTTGCGCCGCTTGCCCGATGCACCACCACCACAAGTGCGAGCCAACGCAGTCAGGGGGCAAAATCGCCCGGCCCATTCATCTGTGAGTATCAAAACGATAGTCCTTTCAAGGGTGGCGGACAATCGGCCCATCGGCGTCGTTGCACCGCTTGCCCGATGCACCACATCGCGCTGCGCAACGCGCCTGGCCGAGTGAACCGATTTTCCGCCATCAAATGCTTCAATCTAAACCAGACTTGCTCTAGCTGTGAGTTCTCACCAGGTTGTTCACTCGTTCCCATTCTGAAAGGCTGAAGTTGCAATACCATCAGTCATCAGGAGAGGGACCGAATGAACATCCACAAGAATGCCCGTCTGACGCCGAAAGGTCGAGAGATATTGATTGGCCGCCTCGAGCGTGGAGAACATCCCAGCGACGTTGCCTGCGCCATGGGCGTGAGCGTGCGCACGGTCTATAAATGGCGCCAGCGTTTCCGCCGGCATGGCCGTGCCGGTCTTGACGATCGTTCCTCGTGCCCGCTGTCCAGTCCGTCACGGACGCCGGCCAGCGTCGAGGCGCGGGTTGTGGCGCTTCGCCGCGACAAACGCATCTATGACCGGATTGCCGCCGAGACCGGCCTGTCGCGTGCAACGGTCGCCCGCATCCTTGTGCGCCACGGCCTGAACCGGTGGCGCGATCTGGAGCCGGCCGAGCCGGTCATGCGCTACGAGCGCGAGCGGCCCGGCGAACTGATCCACATGGACATCAAGAAGCTCGGCTGCTTCACACGGGTCGGCCACCGCATCACCGGTGACAGGCACGGCCAGTCCAATACCCGCGGCGTCGGCTGGGAGTTTGTCCATGTCGCCATCGACGACCATTCCCGGCTGGCCTTCAGCCAAGTGCTCAACAGCGAAAGGAAGGACTGCGCCGGTGCCTTCCTGAAGGCCGCCGTTGCCTGGTACAAACGGCACGGCATCACCATCGAGCGGGTGATGACCGATCGCGGCTCATGCTATCGCTCAAAAGCCTTCAACAAAGCATGCAAGGCGCTCGCTATTGGCCATATCTACACCAAGCCCTACACGCCAAAGACCAATGGAAAGGCGGAGCGCTTCATTCAATCGTCACTGCGCGAGTGGGCTTACGCAAGGGCCTATCCCAACTCACAACACACAAAGGACGAACTGCCCGTCTGGCTGCACCACTACAATTGGCATCGCCCGCATGCCGGGATAAAAAGACAAACACCCATCAGCCGAGTGGGATTAGACCTGAACAACCTCATGAGACTCCACAGCTAGGCTAACCGGATTCGAAGTTCACGAACTTGCCAGTGCCTTGACGCCATCGGCGACAAATTGCACCGAAAGAGCTGCGAGCAACACGCCCAGAAGCCGGGTCAGGATGGCTGTCCCGGTTTCACCAAGCAATCTTTCCAGACGGTTGGCGATGAGAAACGCCACAAACAGGGCGGTTACC
>JAAENN010000067.1 GCA_024224295.1 Shimia sp.
GCCTGCTCCAGGGCCAATTGCGAGGCGCTATGACTCAACGGCAGCGAGATCAGGCTGTAGTAGCCTTCGACATCCAGGTCGAGTTCCAGTTGTTCACTCCACGAGCCGCCGTCGCGCACCAGGGTGCGACAGGCGGGACGGGCGCGTTGCTCCCCGTCGTCCAAAGCATCGTGCAGCTGGCCCAGGGCATCCAAGCAGCTACCCAGCACTGCCTGGTCCGATCCGTTGCCGGGGTAGGTGCGGTGCAGCAGCGGCACATGCCCCGTCTCGCTCACCAGCGCCGCCAATCCCACCACCCGCAGATCTCTGCGCTTACTCTTGGCGCGGCCTCGCCGCGCCAGCTCTCCGGGGGTGGTGGTCGCGATGTGCGTGTCAAAATTGGTCGTGTCGAACGCCAGCACGTCCGCCGACAACTCGAAGCGCCGGACGACCGCGCGGGCGATCTCGATCTGCGCCTTCTCCAGTTGCTCATCAGTGACCCGCGCGGCCAGCCGATGAAACGCTTGCCCGGTGAAGGCCGAACCAGGCAGGCAAGACACCCGCGGCACGCACGATTCCAAGAAAGCCGCCAAATGGCATTTGGCCGCCGGCGCACAGGCTCGCTGTACCGCCACGGCAAGCACCATCTCGCCAACCGTCGGACCGTTGGCCGGCGCCGGGACACCACACGCCTGGTCGATGAGCTTGATCAAGTCCAGTTGCTCAGCCACCCAGACCAAAGCTCCCACGTCACCGACCCGACGCGTCCCGACCGTCTGCGTCAATCCCAAGTCGGCCACCGGTGGCGGGTCTGCCGGACCTAAAACGGCCTGGCGCGCAAACGGCCGCTGCCGAGCGGAATCCCACACCGATTGGGAAGCGATGCGATACCGCCGACCTCTTACTTGGCGCTCGAATATATTCATATCTTTCATCTAGCCACATCCGAACACCGTTGGCAAGCGAAAAGTGCGCCCTGCAACACCTAGGATGCTCGTCGGGGTTGTTCTATCGCTTCAGATTTGCGAAAGTCGGGCTAGAGCTCGTCGATGGATCCAATGAAACAGCTGGCAGATCCCATTGGTCTGGGGATGCCGAGCCTTGGTCTTGGAGTGGTCGATGTTCTCCACCGCCAGATAGAGCTGGTCGCAGCTTGATTCTTGGTGGTCTTTCCTTCGGCACGCTGCGATGCGGATGAGGTCTCGATCAAGTATGTGAGCGCGAGATGCAAATGATCGATCAAGTTCTAGACTCGGAGTGTGACCCTCTCGCCCTCCTGCGGGCGATAGGCAGGGTGGTCCGAACCACGCCAGCCGTACCCCCGCGTGCCAATCGCCTCCGAATGCCTATCCCCACGCCTGCCGGACCCGAAGCTCCACGATCCACCAAGTATCCTGCACCCGGTGGCACATTCTGGTACACGAGCTGCGGGCATGCGTTTTCGACGTCTTCGAGCGAGCTTTAGGCACGCACCACTGAACGAGTGGTAGATGATACTGGACAAGTTCATTGCGGCCACCCTGGATGAACCGCTTTCTGCACTTGTGACAGAATCCCATCCGGCCGGAGTACGGTGACTGACCGAGTTTGCGGATGTCGGTCGACCAGCACCTGCACCACATCAGTGTTCAGTCTCCGCCAAGATCTCTGATGATGCCCCCTCGCCACTAATGCTGCGTTTGCAGTCCTTGCAGCGGTATCTCTGGACCGAACCGGCTTTGGACCGATGATTGAATCCAGCTCCTTTTGTGTAGTTGCCACC
>JAAENN010000068.1 GCA_024224295.1 Shimia sp.
CTGGATGTTATTGGTGTGTGCTGCAAGAGAAAGAAAAACTTATACGTATGGACAAATCGCAAAGATTTTGGGGATGGGTGGGGCAGGAGTGATGGGGCAGTTTCTTGGCCCCATAATGTGGTGGTGTGAAGACAAAAAATATCCACCGTTGACGGTTCTTGTTGTGAAGCAAGACACGGGATTGCCCGGCGAGGGGTTATCCACAATTGAGGAAGTCAATGAAGATAGAGAGCAACATAAATGATTTTCTACGCTCGTAGGAGGGGTAAAGTGCGTCATTTGAATTGTGCAGCCGTAAAGCTGGAGTTTTCTTAACAAAACGGCAGAGTTGTGGCATAACAGTCACTATTTCAGGGAGAGGACAGTTATGCCACGAGTTACACTGCGGCCGGATAGTGAAAGTGACCGGGTCTGGGTCACGCTGGATGGGCAAAGGCTGGTCTGCCTGCGAGATGGGGATGGGGAGGGGTTGAAGGTAATCACGACTTGGCTGGTGGACAGCCAAATCATCAGTGTCGAAGAAGCGGCGGAAGTGCAAGGGTTGAGGTCTCGTACCGTTGCGGGTTATGTGGCGACATACGTCAGGGGCGGGAACAGTGCTGATCTGATGGATCGGCGACATTTCAATCCGGGACAACGGACTGACTACCGGATGGAGCCGCATAAGCCTGAATTGATCCGCCAGGTCACCTTGAATCTGGTGAGTGGGGAGAGAAACAGCGAACGCGGGTTGGCCGAGCAACTGGGCGAAGCCGTCGATGATCGCACGGTGGGGCGGCACTTGCATGAGATGGGCTGGCGGGCGGCAGAGGCGGCTGGGTTGTCGACAGCGGTGACGGCCTATCTGGATGCGGAGCGGCGACGGGCCTGGTGGGCTGGGGTGGCGGGGGAACCGTTGGCGAGTGTGTTGAGTGACAGCAGCCCGCGTGAATGGCAAACGCCGGAGCGAGGCCTGGTGGGTACCGCTTTGGGGGTGGCACATTTGGGTCTCAATGGTGCTTATGAGAGTCTCGAACGGCTGGTCGGGACGACGTTGTCGGTGTTGAGCCAGTGGTCGCCCCTGCGAGTGTGGTATGTCTTGCTGGTCTTTCTGCTGGTGAGTGGGGGCGGGCGTTTGAGCCAGGTCAAATACTTCGTCTGGGCTCAGGTGCGAGGGCTGTTGGGCGCTTGTAGCGGGTTGTCGGCAAGCAGTCTGCGTCACTGGCTGAAGGCCGTAGCTCAGCAAGCACAGGAAACAGTGCGTGTGCGCCGTTCGGATGGGCAAGAGGAGGTCATCACTCGCCTGCAGGACTACCAGGAAGAAGCGGTGGCTCAGCGGATGCGCAAAGGGCTGATCCAGGGCCAGGCGATCTATCTGGACGACTATGTCAATGCCGTCTTTCATCACGAGCCGATTGCCCGGGCGAAGCACGGCACTCGCCAGGGAAGCTGCAAAGCCTTCCGACGCCATATGGCGCAAGATGTAGACACCGGGCACGCGGTGGCCTGTCCGTTGGGGCCTTCGGATGTCACGCCCTTGGCCGTGGTGCAAGGCGTGGTCAAGCTCATCAACGGAGGACTGGATCGTGTCTGTCCGGGCGGGCCATTGGCATTGGTCATTGCTGATCGCTGGTGGAGTGTCAAAGCCGTTATCGGCTGGGCCTTGAAGACCGGGCCAAAGTTGTTGACCTGGGGCAAGGACATCAAGACCATCCGGGAGGCCTTGGCTCAGGTCAGTGAAGCCGAACTCAAAAAACATCCGGTCATCGTCGAAGTGCTGGACGAGGTGAGTGGAGAGAGGGAAGAACGAGTGGTGGGTTATCGTCTTGATACCGAGTTGAGTATCTATGAGTTGGCCCAGCCGATCCGCGGGGTGGTCGAGTGGGATGGTCAGCCTGCCAGTAAGAAACGGGTTCGCTTGGTGGTTGGCCTCGAGCCAGATGAGATGGACCAGGAAACAGTGGTCGAGCGGCTGCGCTTTCGGCAACGGGTGGAGATCCTGCTCAAACAGTTGCAACGCCGGGTCAACTGGCCGGCTTTTGGCGGCGGAGAGGCCCATCTGCGTCTCGATGAAGTGGAAAGACCGGATGAGACACAACGCCAGCGTTTGCAGAAAAACCGCCGTCAGGTCGCTACGCGTCAAGCCAATGACCAAACCAGACTGGCGGAGGTGGAGCAAGAATTGAAGCATGTGCGTCAGGGAGAAGACCCCACCAACGGGTTGAGATTGGGTATTCGAGACTTGAAGCGTTTGGCTAAAGACCTGAAGCGTCGTATCCAAGAAGCCACCGCGCGATTGAAGGAACTGGAGGGCTTGTTGCATTGGACCGAAGACAACGGGCCTCGCCCAGAGCAAAAACCTGTCGCCGAGTTGAACCTGACCCGGGAGTCCATCCTGACCCAACTGAAGTTGGAGGTCTTCACGGCTCAAGAAACGTTGCTTGATGACTTCATCGAACAAGCACTCAAGCCGGTATTGCGGGAAGAGGCTCAACAGCAAGCCGATCAACGACAACAACAGGACAAACGCTCGACGAGCAAAGGACGCGAGGGAGAACCTCTCTGTACCGACGTAGAGAAACTCTACCAGATCAAACTGGCCAACTTGGAGCGAGAAACCATCCTGAAACGGTTGCTGAACTTGCAAGGTGAGTTCGTGCGCCACAAAACGAAACGGATTATCCTGATGGTGGCTGACCGGTTGGAGGATCGTCGTATGCAGACCGCTTACGAACGTTACTGTGTCATCCTCAACCAACGAGACATCCGTGTCCCTATGGATGATGGTGAACCATGGCGTTTGCTCTTTTCCTATCACTTGGATACCCCCTCGTCTTCTGCGCAATTCAAATGACGCACTTTGTAGCTGGAAAATCATTTATGAGTCTAGCATCAGGTTTGGGAATACACCGTCATAGAGAGGGAATAGACTAGTGTTTGTTACAACGAGCACATTAAGCTATAATTGTTTTCTAGCAGAGTAACATTTCCCAAACCAATTGGAGATTAACCTTGCTCTGTGTTCAAGAGACCCCGTCAGGCCGGCTAAAGTCGAGACGGGATCTTTCAATTTATTCAGATATCAATCAAATTCCCGGATGGCATCCAGACTGTCGCCCATAGCCGCATCGGTCTCGCGCTCAACAATAATATCCAACACGGCGGGTTTGCCGCACTTGTTGGCACGCTCAAAGGCAGACGCCAGGTCATCCGGCTGGGTCACGCGCTCGCCATAAGCCCCAAACGACTCGGCCAGTTTGCCAAAATCAATGCCTGATACGCCGGTGCCCTCATAAGTCAAATCCACTCCGTACTCGTACTCATAGGCATAGCGTTGGTTCTGGCGAATAAGACTCAAATAGCCATTGTTGATAATGATCACAATGATGGGAATATTGTGCTGACACGCCATAGCCAGCTCTTCAACCATAAAGCCAAACCCGCCATCTCCCATCACGGCTACCACCGTTGACTCCGGTCGGGCAACTTTGGCCCCCACGGCAGCAGGCAGATCAAAGCCCAATGTTCCGGCCCCACCGGAAACCAGATAGGTATCGGGCTTGGCAATGGTTTGGAACTGACCCGACCAGATTTGATTCAAACCGCAGCCGGTGGTGAAAGTGGCATC
>JAAENN010000069.1 GCA_024224295.1 Shimia sp.
GAGACCGCGAAGAGCTTCGCGCGTTGTTGCGGCGAGGAATCCAGCCTGTCCGAACCGTATTGCGGGCGCTAGCACTTTTGCAGTTGGACGCCGGCCAAGCTGCTTCGGCGGTGGCAGCCAATCACCCACTCACGGCCAAGGCGGTGCGGGAAATTGGCCGCCGCTATGAAGACGGCGGGCTCGACCGGGCGCTCTATGACAAACAGCGGCCCGGAGCGGCCCCGGTGCTGGCGGCCAGTCAGAAGCAGCGGATTATCGCGATGGTGTGCACTGATCCGCCGGAGGGCCGGGCGCGCTGGACCGTGCGGCTGATTGCGGAAGAGGCAGTCAAGCGGAAGCTGCTGCCACGAGTGGGGCGAGAGACAATTCGGGTACTTCTCCAAAGCCACGATTTCAAGCCGTGGCGGGAAAAAAATGTGGTGCGTGGCCGAACTCGATGAGCAATACATCGAGCGGATGGAAGATGTGCTGGCAGTGTATGAAAAGCCCTATGATCCAGCCGAGCCGGTGATTTGCCTGGACGAGAAACCGATCTCCCTCCACGCGGAGGTGCGGCCGCCCCGACCGGCAGCACCCGGCCACATTGCCAAACGGGACAACGAGTACAAACGGTGTGGGACGGCCAATGTCTTCGGTGTGGTCGAGCCCCAGGCCGGCCGGCATTTCACTTGTGCCACGGCGAACCGTACGGCCGTGGAGTTCGCCAAGATGCTCGGCTCGGTGCTAGACAGCTACCCGTCAGCACGAACCATCCATGTGGTCTGGGACAACCTGAACATCCACTGCCGCAAATCACTGACGGACTACTACGGCCAGGACAAAGGGAAGCAGATGTGGAGCCGGCTGACCATCCACCCGACCCCGAAACATGGCAGTTGGCTGAATCAGGCTGAAATTGAGCTCAGCCTGTACTCGCGGCAGTGCCTGGGTACTCGGCGCATCCCTGACCTCGACATGCTCCAGCGAGAGACGCGCTCGTGGAAGGATCGAGTGAATCGTAATCAAGTGACGATCAACTGGAAATTCGACCGCAAAGTTGCACGAAAGAAATTCGGCTACTAGAACCACTCTTTCAAGCGGTCAGAGACCTAGCAAATTGCAGGCGACGTGCTGAGCGACTGAAGCCCGGCTAACAACGGGTTGCAGCGGTCGGCGTTCCGCGCCGCTGAACCCAGACGTTAGGCGGCTTTACTATGACTCGAAACCGCTACTCACAGGAAGGAGATCATTTTGTCCTCGAAAATGCAGACACACAGTAATGATAAAGCACGCTCAAAACAGCGGTCACCGAAGCCCGCTACCGAACA
>JAAENN010000070.1 GCA_024224295.1 Shimia sp.
TAATCAACTACCCGAGATCGCACCCAGAGGAAAGCACTCACTGCAACAAGCCGATGGGTAGACAGAGGTAAAGCAAGGCCAGCTTCAAGCCGAGATTTCAACAACTGTGATCTCTGGAACAACACCAAACCGCACTGGCAAAATCGAACATCCAATACCACCGGAAACCACAAGGTCGCGCCCATTCTCACGCACATGACCATAAGCAAAACGATTGCCGTAGCGCGAGGGTACCTTGGGAGAATATCCGAAAAGACGGACCTGACCTCCGTGCGTATGACCTGAGACCATAAGAGACACAAGGTCTGGCATATCCACAAAAATGTCAGGCTCATGCGCCATCAATACGACAGGAGCGTCAGTAGCACTGATTTGAGACAGCGTGCCGGTCAAATCGTCTAGCCCTTCATAGCCGCCGCCTCTTCGCGGAAAGGCCAGTTGATCTTCCAAACCTGCCAGCCAAACGCCAGCGCCTTCAAGTTTTAGCGCTTCGTTGGACAATACCGGTATGCCGTTTGCCACCAACGTCTGAGCAAAATAGTTTGGTCGGCACGTCGGCGTTGAGCTTCTGGATCATCCCACCAATCGTGGTTGCCCAGAATAGCAAAGACACCGTGCTTGGCTTTCAACTCTGCCAGAACGGGTGCCAAATCGGCGATATCCACACTCTCTGAAGTGAAGGCATGGCCTGCCGCGTAGTCTCCTAACAACAAAACCAAATCCGCATCCAACGCATTGGTACGCGTCACAATTTTCCGCATCCGATCCAAATCTGGAAACGGCTTCCCTGCATGCAGGTCTGCCAGCAGTGCAATTCTCAGCGGTGGTGCGGTCCAATCATCCCGCTTGATGCGCCACTTCTTCACCCGCAAACGCAGCGCAGGTTCAACGAAGAACCCATAAGTGGCCGCAAAAAAGCCTGCCAGGATCACTCCCAGCAGGCCTTTGATAAAACCACGTCGTGTCACGGATTACATCCGGGAGGCAACGTTTTCCCAGTTTACCAGATTGTCCAGGAAGTTGGTCAGGTAGACCGGACGCTTGTTGCGGAAGTCGATGTAATAGGAGTGCTCCCACACGTCGCAGCCCAGAAGCGTAGTCTGATTGAAGCAAAGTGGGTTCACGCCGTTTTCGGTCTTGGTCACAGCCAGGGAACCGTCTGCGTTTTTCACCAACCAGCACCAGCCGGAGCCAAACTGACCTGCGCCTGCGGCGGAGAACTGTTTTTTGAACTCATCAACCGAGCCAAAAGACTCAACCAGCGCCTTTTCCAGCTCACCTGGCATGGCGTTGGCGCCTGGACCCATCATTTCCCAGAACTGGTTGTGGTTCCACAGCTGAGAGATGTTGTTGAAGATGCCGTTTTGGGCAACAGAGTTGGCGTCATAGGTGCCAACGATTATCTCTTCCAGCGTTTTGCCTTCCCACTCGGTGCCGGCGATGGCGGCGTTGCCGTTTGTCACATAGGCGTTGTGGTGCAGGTCGTGGTGGAATTCCAGCGTCTCTGCGGACATGCCTTTGTCGGCCAGAGCGTCGTGGGCGTAAGGAAGATCAGGGAGTTGAAAAGCCATTGCAGCATCCTCTTCTGTTGCGCGAGTTATCTTTGCCAGACACATGTGGGCGAATGGTGCGTGAGGTCAAGGGCTAAGCTCTGACTTTACCAACCTCACGCTGTGTTTCTGCAATTTCGTTACAGAGGATAACCCTAGGTGGCTACTCGGTCAGTACCTCATAGCTGATTACTTTGTGTTCTTCGCCACCCCAACCGATATTACAGCCACCAAAAGCGTTTCTGATTTTGCCCGGGTGTGTGCCTCCGTTGTATTTAGCTCTGCAGACAAACAATGGGTCGCCGTTGGATTCCTTACCGGCAATGACAGCCCCTGCCGGTATCGAGCCACCAGACGCTGAGACCCAACCATAACTCTGGGTTGAGGTATATACCTCATACTGAGAGACCTTGTGTTCACCACCTCCCCAACCAATATTGCATCCACCGAAGGCTTTACGAACCTTTCCCGGATGCACTCCGCCGTAATAGTTTGCACGGCAAACAAACAGAGGGGCACCGTCAGACTCGCTGCCTGCGACAACAGATTGTTCAGGTACATTACCTCCAGAGGACGAGGTCCACCCCGCAAAGGCTGCGCTGCTCATCCCGACACAAACCACGAACGAAACAGCTGCTCTTTTAATAACAGAAGACATACTAGATTCTCCAACTCACTAACTAATTCATTATTAGAAACGCGTATTAACATATTCAAATATCGAAACATGCGGCGTCAGCAGACCAAGTCACTTGGTCATGCCCTCGAAGCACAACATGCGGGAGGTGTCATGGCAAGTTGAGAAACAGTCAAAAGACCTACAAATATTGCGACCTAGACCGGCTAAATGAAGTGACCTAATGAAAGCCTACTTCTCCGCCCGGCTGCGCCGAGACTTGCAGCACATCAAAGACATACTGAGCAACGGAGCGGAAGCAGATGACTTCAAAACTGCCGTCGTCATTTCCCCACACCGCCGCAGACACCTGCGCGATTCGGGACCGACGGATGTCACCGGCACCAAAGGCGTATTTGGAAAAGTCTACCGGGGCCAGCTTGGCGAGCACGTCGCGTCTGCTGTCCCCAGACAAGCGGAACACCGCACGGGCATCAGACACATTGGCCACCAGCGCATGGCTGTCTTTTAGAGCATCCGTAAGTGTGGCAACGGTCGCATTGGCCGCGTCATAGTCGACCACAACCAGCAACTCGTCTGGAGACATCCACGCCACCGCGCCCTTATCTCCGGACGTTATCTTCCGCTGCACAGGCATCTCCGCGCCGGTTGCGGCTTTCACAGCCGCCGCCATCTCTTTGGACGCCAGATCACCGCGCACCGTGATCATGCCGCGCAGACCGGTCTCTTCTACTTTGGCAAAGCCATCGAACGTTACGCCATCCAGGGCGCTCACAGCCTTAGACATTCTGCTTCTCCCCGTCTTTATCATAGAACACCGGATCAACCACCTTGGCCTTCACCGTGCTGCCGTCCACTTTGTTGAACTCGACCACATCGTCCAATCGTTTCATGCCGCCATGAATAAGACCCATGGCAATGCCTCGGTCCAATGTCGGCGAGTAATAGGTTGAAGTCACCCGACCCTGCACATTGCGTTGACCGTTGGCGTTGGTGCCGTGGTTCACGATGTACGCGCCATCAGGAATGACGGAGCCGTCTTCGGTTTCAAAGCCCGCCAGTTTCCAGCGATCTTCAGAGGCCATGTGGTCACGCAATTGCGCCCGCTTGCCCAAGAAGTCTTCCTTCTTCTTGGAAATCGCCCACTGCATGTTGAGATCTTGGGGGATCACGGTGCCGTCGGTTTCATCGCCAATCATGATGAAGCCCTTTTCGGCCCGCATCACGTGCAACGCCTCGGTGCCGTAAGGCATGATGTTGAACTCTTTGCCAGCCTCGAGCAACGCATCCCAGAACGCGCGGCCTTGGCTCGCCGGCACGGCGATTTCGTAAGACAGCTCACCGGAGAAGGAAATCCGATAGGCACGGGCGTCAAAGTCGCCAATCTTGCCGTCTTTCCACTCCATGAAGGCAAGGCCCTCTTTGGAGACATCCATCTCCCCGCCGAGTTTCTCGATCACCTTGCGGGCATTCGGGCCTACCACGGCAATCTGGGCATATTGTTCAGTGACATTGGCGGTGTAGACCTGCCAGTCCCACCACTCACATTGAAGCCAATCTTCCATCCAGCCGTGGATACGCTCCGCCCCGCCAGTGGTGGTGTGACACAGGAAGGTGTCTTCATCGATGCGCGCAACCACGCCGTCATCCATCAGGAAGCCGTTTTCGTTACACATCAGGCCATAGCGGCATTTGCCCGGCTTTAGCGTCGACATCATGTTGGTGTACATCATGTCGAGGAATTTGCCCGCATCCGGGCCCTTCACGATGATCTTGCCAAGCGTGGATGCATCCAGCAGGCCCACACTGTCGCGGGTTTGGCGGATTTCGCGGCTCACCGCCTCAGCGTGGCTCTCGCTGCCACTTGGGAAGCAATACGGGCGACGCCAGTGGCCCACCGGTTCAAAAAACGCGCCATTGGCTTCGTGCCAGTCGTGGATTGGCGTACGGCGCAGCGGTTGGAACACCTCGTCGCGCGCCTCCCCAGCAATCGCGCCCATGGAAATCGGCGTGTACGGTGGGCGGAAGGTGGTAGTGCCGGTCGCCGGAATGGGCTGATTGAGCGCATCAGAAAGGACCGCCAGACCGTTGATATTACTCAACTTACCTTGATCCGTCGCCATACCCAGAGTGGTGTATCGCTTAGTGTGTTCAACGCTTTCATAGCCTTCCTGCGCAGCCAGTTTCACGTCCGACACTTTCACGTCGTTCTGATAATCCAGCCAGGCTTTCATGCGCAATTTTGGCCCCGCGCCTTGCGGCATCAGCCAACATGGGACCAGCGGCACTTCGTCATACACCTCGCCTTTGGGCGCTGCAGCCGCGGTCACAGTGAAGCCTGCCGCCTCTGCCGCGGCTTCACCTGCTTTGAGACCATCGACCAGAACATCATCCAGCTTAAGCGGACCGCTTGCGGTGCCAGCAGTGGAGACAAACGGTTTGCCGTCATGGCTGGTCGGCGCGCGGTCCGGATCGGGACGGAAGTGCGCCTGCGCTTCATCCCAGATCAGCTTACCACCACAATGGGACCAGAGGTGTACCACCGGCGACCAGCCGCCGGACATGGCCACCGCGTCGCAGGCGATCTCTTCCAGCACGGAGCCCTCGCCCGCCTGAGAACAAATCGCCACGCCGGTCACACGCTTGCCGCCTTTGACCTTGGCGATGCCTTTGCCAGCTTCAACGCGAATGCCTGCCGCTTTCGCCTCTTCCGCCAAAACACCACCACCGGAGGCGCGGGCATCGAGGATCACCGGCACTTCGAGGCCTGACGCCTTCAAGGCAATCGCGGTGCGATAGGCATCATCATTATTGGTAACAACAACGGTGCGGTCGCCTGTCGAAACGCCAAAATTCTCAACGTAGTCGCGCATAGCGCTGGCCAGCATCACACCGGGAATGTCGTTACCAGCAAAAGACAAAGGACGTTCGATGGCCCCAGTCGCCGTCACAATCTGTTTGGCACGAATGCGCCACAAACGGTGGCGTGGGCCATCCAGAAGTGGTGCGTGATCGGTCAGGCGTTCATAACCAAGGATGTAGCCGTGGTCATAGACCCCTGCCCCCATCATCCGATTGCGCAGCGTGACGTTGTCCATCGCGTCCAGCTCGGCCACGGTGGTGTCGATGAAGTCATCCACCTTCCCCCCGTCAACCTTGCCGCCATCGACCGGCGCGCGGCCACCCCAATGGGAGGTTTGCTCCATCAATAGAACTTTGGCACCAGCTTGGCCTGCCGCTTTCGCAGCCATCAGGCCCGCGACACCGCCGCCAACGACAACCACATCAAAGAACGCGTAGAAATGCTCGTAGCGGTCCGCATCGCGGTCTTTGGGCGCTTTGCCCAAGCCAGCAGACTGACGCACGATGGGTTCAAACACATGTTTCCAAGCTGCTGCAGGTGCCATGAAGGTTTTATAATAAAACCCGGCAGGTAACAGACGCGCGGCGTAATTGTTGGCGACGCCAAGGTCGAATTCGAGCGAGGGCCAATGGTTTTGCGACGTGCAGGTCAGCCCGTCAAACAATTCGGTTGTGGTCGCGCGTTGGTTGGGTTCAAACTTGCCGTCTTTGCCCATATTCACCAGCGCATTGGGCTCCTCGGCACCGGAGGCCACCACCCCGCGTGGGCGGTGATATTTGAACGAGCGCCCCATCATCATCTGGTCATTGGCCAGCAATGCCGAGGCCAATGTGTCGCCCTCAAAGCCGGTGAACTGTTTGCCATTGAAGGAAAATTTCACCTGCTTGGCTTTGTTCAAAAGCCGCCCGCCGGTGGTCAGACGTGTGCTCATGAGAACTCCCTCCAGCTCCAGCCGGGATATTTGGCCGTGATCTTGTCTTTGATGTCTTGCGGCGGTTCCATCGTTTGCGCGCTATAGGTGCCAAACACCTCCAGCGTTGTGGTGGAGCGCGCCGCGTGGAAGAATTTGCCGCATCCTGAGGCGTGCCGCCAGCGCTCAAAATGCACCCCTTTGGGGTTTTCGCGCATGAAGAGGTAGCTCTCAAAGTCCGCGTCGTCACTGTCGGGACCAAAGCGTTTCAGATGGGCCTCACCTTCCGCGTGAAGCTCGGTTTCCTCGGCCCAGACGCCGCAATAGGGGCATTGAAGGGTTAGCATAGTTTAGCTCCTATTAAGTCGCCGAAACCCCACTGAATTGTTCCGACCACAACAACAACAGTTTGCATTCCCATAACTCTTGTCAGGTTTTTTCGATTGTAGGGATGAGGAAGGTCGCCATTTTTGTCCGCAATTCGGCCAACTTGTGATCTGATCAACAAATCGCCCGCGGTGGCGCCGAAAGTTATCACACCCAGAGCAACAGTAATCGCGCCTGCGCGCCCAAAGAAGCCAGAAGAGAAAAGCGTGTCAAAAAAGGCACCCCCACCCAACCCCACAACTAGGCAAGCAACAGCAATCCATACTGGATGGTGCAATGACAGTTGGCTGAGCCGCTCCATCAGTGCGCCACCCCCGCCGCGACGCTCTCGTCAATAAACCGGCCTTCGATAAACCGTTCCATGCCAAACTCAGCGGCCAATGGCCCCGGCTCGCCTTTGGCGATCAGCTCGGCCGTGGCCCAGCCACCGCCGGGGATGGCTTTGAAGCCGCCGGTGCCCCAGCCCGCGTTGATGAAGCAGTTGCCCAAAGGTGTCTTGCCAATCACCGGCGAGCGGTCGCCGGTCACATCCACGATGCCCCCCCATTGGCGTAGCATTTTGAGGCGGCTGACCATCGGGAAGGTTTCACAGAGCGCACGCACGGTTTCCTCGATGTGGTGGAAGCTGCCGCGTTGGGTGTAGTTGTTGAACCCGTCGGTGCCGCCGCCAATCACCATCTCGCCTTTGTCGGACTGAGACATATAGCCGTGCACGGTGTTGGCCATCACCACCACATCCATGCAGGGTTTGATCGGCTCAGACACAAGCGCCTGCAGCGCCACCGATTCCATCGGCAGACGGAAGCCCGCCATATTGGCCAAATCGCCTGAGTTGCCCGCGACCACAAGGCCAAGCTTGTCACAGTCGATGGGGCCTTTGGTGGTGTCCACGCCAACGACATTGCCACCTTCAGACCGCACGCCAACCACTTCACATTTCTGGATAATATCCATGCCCATGTCGGAACAGGCACGGGCATAGCCCCAGGCCACCGCATCATGGCGACCGGTGCCGCCGCGTGCCTGCCAGAGACCACCCAGTACCGGATAGCGCGGCCCATCGATGTTGATGATTGGCACCAACTCTTTCACACGCTCGGGCCCAATGAATTCGGTGGTCACGCCTTGCAGGGCGTTGGCGTGGGCCGTGCGCTGATAGCCGCGGACCTCGTGTTCGGTCTGCGCCAACATGATCACGCCGCGCGGGGAGAACATGACGTTGTAGTTCAGATCCTGCGACATCGTCTCATAGAGCGAACGCGCCTTTTCATAGAGCGCGGCGGAGCTGTCCTGTAGATAGTTGGAGCGGATAATCGTGGTGTTTCGACCAGTGTTTCCGCCGCCAAGCCAACCCTTTTCGATGATAGCCACATTGGTGATGCCGAAATTTTTGCCGAGATAAAACGCAGTAGCGAGACCGTGGCCGCCGGCGCCCACAATGATCACGTCGTACTTCTTCTTGGGTTCCGGAGAGCGCCACGCACGTTCCCAGCCCGAATGGTAGCGGGCGGCTTCGCGGGCGATGGCAAAGGCTGAATATTTTCTCATGAGCGTGATTCCGAATAGGAGGCAACTTCTCCCAGTTTATGAACTTTTTGCTATGGCGGTCACGGTGGTTAAAGCGCCTATTTGCGGACCGGTTGCGACATGTCGCGTCAGAATGCCGATTTTGCTTTCAGCCGCCTGTCTGCGACACTACATGTGGTGCAGCACTTAGGAGGCCACATGATTTTCTGGATTGTTGCAGCTGCCCTAGCCCTCGTTACCGCTGGCTTGTTTACGCTCGCATTGACACGTCGCGACGGAGATGAGGAACATCCCGCAGCCTATGATTTGCGGGTCTATCGCGACCAGTTGAAAGAGGTCGACAAAGACCAGGCCCGGGGCGTGATTGGCGATGAAGACGCCGCACGTATGAAGACTGAGATTTCCCGTCGCATTCTGGCGGCCGATACGCAGATGCAAAAAGCGGAAACCGGTGACGCCAACGGTAGCCGGTATGCCAAAGTGAGCGCCCTTGCCTTGGGGCTTGTTGTTCTGGGCGGTAGCTTTGGCCTCTACACGCAGATTGGAGCCCCCGGATATCGTGACATGCCACTGGGCGAACGCGCAGCGGAGGCTGCAGATCGCCGTGCCAATCGGGATTCGCAGGCCGTCGCTGAAACCAAAGTTCCGCCGCGGCCAGAGGCCAATGTTGGCGCGGAATTCTTGGAGTTAATGACAAAACTGCGCGCTGCGGTGACGGAAAACCCGGATGATTTGCAGGGACAAGAGCTCCTGGCGCGCAATGAGGCCAATCTGGGCAACATGCGCGCCGCCTATGAGGCGCAGGCCAAAGTCATAGAAATAAAAGACGCCGATGTTACCGCTGGCGATTATGTCTTCCACGCCAATCTATTGATCACAGCAGCCGGCGATTATGTCTCCCCTGAGGCCGAGGCCAGCCTGAAAATGGCGCTGGAACTGGATCCGTTTAATAATCTTGGTCGCTACTACTCGGGGCTAATGATGTGGCAAACCGGCCGGCCAGACGCGACCTTCCGCATTTGGGATCAGGTTCTGCGGCAAAGCCCCAACGACGCGCCGTGGGTGCCGTCCATCCGCGCTGTCATCTCGGAGCTGGCCTGGTACGCAGGCGTTGACTATAAAATGCCCGCTCCGGTCCCAGCACACGTATCTGACGGCCTGTCCGGCCCATCTGCGGAAGATATGGAAGCCGCAGGCGAATTGTCGGTTGAGGATCGCCAGGAGATGATCCAAGGCATGGTTGATCAGCTGTCTGATCGCTTGGCAACTGAGGGTGGCACACCACAGGAATGGGCGCGGCTAATTGGTGCTTATGGCGTCCTTGGCGATACCGAGCGGGCGCAGGCCATCTGGGGCGAGGCGCAACAGGTGTTTGCGCAGGTGCCAGAAGCTCTAGAAATTGTCCGCATGGGTGCACAACAAGCAGGTTTGGAATGAGCGAAATTTACCAAAGCATCGAAGAGATATCCCCTCATCTGCCCCCGATGCAGGCGCTGATGGGGTTGGATCTGGGCACCAAGACCATTGGCGTCGCGGTGAGCGACAGTTTCCGCTCTGTGGCCACGCCGATTGAAACCGTGAAGCGGAAGAAATTTGGCGTGGATGCGCAGCGCCTCATTGAGATCATCAAGGGCCGCAACATAGGCGGGATCATCCTTGGCTTGCCCATGAACATGGACGGCAGCGAGGGCCCACGAGCGCAATCCACCCGCGCCTTTGCCCGCAACCTGTCTGCTTTGGTCGATGCGCCGATTGGTTTCTGGGATGAGCGATTGTCAACTGTCGCCGCCGAAAGAGCGCTTTTGGAGGCGGATACGTCACGCAAACGTCGCGCAGAGGTGATCGACCATGTGGCTGCGTCCTATATCCTGCAAGGAGTATTGGACCGCTTAAGCCATCTTGGGAGCGCATCGTGAGCAAAGACACCGTGTGGAAACGCGCCGAAGTCGAAAGCCCCTGCATTCAGGTCTGCGTTGTGCATCCCGAAGAGCGGATTTGCACAGGATGCCTGCGCACCATTGATGAGATCACCCGCTGGTCCAAAATGGGACCGGAAGAGCGTTCCGAGATCATGCAAGAGCTGCCCACCCGCGCACCGCGATTGAAAAAGCGCCGCGGCGGTCGGAATGCGCGGCTAAAACGGTAACGCCTCAAACAAAACGCGCCCCGAAACTGAGGCGCGTTTTCTATGGTAAGAGATTTGTGCTTATAGCGTCGGAACAGGTGCTGGAGCCACAACTTCACTCTCCACGACGGAGACATTGCTCGCATCCATCCCGGGACCATAGACGGACGCCACCGGCGTACCGTCATATGACACTGTGAACCAGCCAGCACCCTGCGCCGCATCCGCGTCCACCGTTACCGTACCAGCCCCATTGCCTTCGGCAACCAACACCACAAAGGTGTCTTCGGCCACGTCAAAGTCCGACACTTGCGGCAGGTTGTCTTCATCCACCCAGATGCCAGATTGGAACACATCGGCCCCTGCGCCACCTTCTGCCATGTCGCCGGAACCCATCAACAGAACATCGGCTCCCTCGCCACCCTGCAAAGTGTCCGCATCCAAAACATCAGAGGAATCGATAACACCGTCATCTGCTGAGTCCTGAACGCCCTGAAGGACATCATTCCCCTCGCCACCTGACAGTGTGTCGCTGCCCAACCCGCCGGTGA
>JAAENN010000071.1 GCA_024224295.1 Shimia sp.
AAACTGAGGCGCGTTTTCTATGGTAAGAGATTTGTGCTTATAGCGTCGGAACAGGTGCTGGAGCCACAACTTCACTCTCCACGACAGAGACATTGCTCGCATCCATCCCGGGACCATAAACGGACGCCACCGGCGTGCCGTCATAAGACACTGTGAACCAGCCAGCGCCCTGCGCCGCATCCGCGTCCACCGTTACCGTGCCAGCCCCATTGCCTTCGGCAACCAATACCACAAAGGTATCTTCGGCCACATCAAAGTCCGACACTTGCGGCAGGTTGTCTTCATCCACCCAGATGCCAGATTGGAACACATCGGCCCCTGCGCCACCTTCTGCCATGTCGCCGGAACCCATCAACAGAACATCGTCTCCCTCGCCACCCTGCAAAGTGTCCGCATCCAAAACATCAGAGGAATCGATAACACCGTCATCTGCTGAGTCCTGAACGCCCTGAAGGACATCATTCCCCTCGCCACCTGACAGTGTGTCGCTGCCCAACCCGCCGGTGA
>JAAENN010000072.1 GCA_024224295.1 Shimia sp.
AGTTATTGAAAACAAATTACTGTTGCGGCGGTGAGCAACGCCCAGCAACAATGAGTGTGGTTTCTCGACCGCACCAAATATCTCTGAAGGTTTTAGTTTGAAGGGCCGATTTGTCGGCCCTTTATTTTTTTGGGATGGCTGTCAGCCAACGATGAGCTGTTTGAGCTGCAAAGCTTCATGTTCCAGTTCCGTCAGGCGATAATTTACCAAGTCTCCAATTGTCACCATGCCGATCAAACCAGTCTCATCAGCGATTGGCATGTGGCGGAAACGGCCCTCTGTCATGCGGCGTAATACGGAAACCATGGGTTCATTTGGCGTGCAAGTCTGTACCTCGCTGGTCATGACGTCTGACACTTGCTGCGGCAGTGTCTGTCCGGGTGTTTCAGCCAACTTGCGAACAATATCACGCTCAGATAAGATGCCCTGAAGAACACCGTTGGCATCGGTCACCAAGAGTGCGCCAATACCGCGGTCTCTCAACACTTTAACGGCGTCCCCAAGCGTGTCCTGAGGACGAATGGAAAATACGTTTCCACCTTTCTGATCCAATACCTTTTGGACAGTGGCCACGTCAGATGAGGTGTTGGTGTCTCTGGACTGGCTTACAGTTTTGTTCTTGTCATCCGAATTGCGGTTCGGTGCTTGATAGGAACTGGGCATTTAGGGCTCCTTGCGTAGAAAATTCTCTGGCCTTATGTGTCCAGCCTATCTGCAGAATCTGCTTTTGGGGAATTTTCTTTTGCCAGACGTCGTACTTTCGCCGTGGCTCGCCACTGTACTGTTTGTTTTGGCTTGCTTGGCAGGTCATCGTTATAGGCGTGTGTGGAAAGAAGGCGGGCCGCGGTGGCAGCTTTGGGGGTTCGGGCTGACAGCTGGGATCTGCTTGCTCATTCTTGCGTTGTTCCCACTCAGCACAAACGTGTAAGGCGCCCGAAAGGGCGCCTCTGCGGGGGACACAATTTAGGTTGGTTAGACGTGCTCTTCGGACTGCATTTGTTCTAGCATTTTCTTCGCGCGCGGGCATTTCAAGCGTTCGCGCAAAGGGCTGTCTGGGTCGATATCCTTGCTGCAAACCACGCATTTGTCTGCATCGCTAATGGCGTTTAGCCCGCCACAGGAACCTTTGATTGATTGCCCTCGGAACATCACTCCGACAGCCATCCCTAGCGTTACCAGGAGCAACAGCACAAACGTTAACATAAAGGTTTCCATCGCTTTGGTTTCCTTAGAATAGGTTAGCTATGTTGAATGCTGGCGAATTGATCGGTGGCGAAGGTTTCGAAGTGTGTTTTACCAGATAAGGTTTCACGGTCGATAAACAATGCTGCGAGCTTTTGCCTCTTGGCGATTTCCATACCACGTTCTCTGCCAAGTACCAGTAGCGCAGTTGCCCATGCGTCAGCGAGCATTGCATTTTGAGTTAAAACCGTAACGGATGCCGTCTGGTGGGTCACAGGGCGTCCGGTCGAAGCATCTAAGATGTGACTGTAGCGAATGCCGTCTTGTTCAAAGTAGTTCCGATAGTCTCCTGACGTGGCCATGCCAAGGTCGGAAACTCCGAGAGTTTTGAGGAAGCTCCGTTGTAGAGCATCGGGTGTTTCAATCGCGATTTGCCAAGGGAGGCCCTCTGCGTTTGCTCCTGACGTAACAATATCGCCGCCAATTTCGACCATAAAATCAGTTACGCCGAATGAGCGAAGAGTTTCGCCTAACCGATCAACGCCGAAACCTTTGCCGATCGCGGAAAGGTACATGGCTGTTTTGGAATGAGATTTCGTCAGCGTCCTGTTTTCCAAAATGATGGCTTGAGACTGGCCAACGGTTAGCAAAGCCTTCGATACGTCGGCGTCCTGTGGAATGTGTCCGGTTGGTTTTTGTACTCCAAAACCCCAAAGATCGATTAAAGGGCCAAGGGTAAGATCAAATTGCCCGTCCGTAGCTTGGTGCACCTCTCTTGCGGTGTGTAGCAGGGTGGACATATCGGCGCTGAGGGGGAAGGGACGCTTTGCTTTTAGATTGTTGATCTGCGATATCTCAGACGACCCATTCCAGTTTGACATCTTTTGATCGACGTCGGCCAGTGCTTTATCAATTGCGCCTTGAAGAGCGCTCTGGTCCAAGCCGTCGCGTGGTTCGACTGCGACCACGGTGTAGGTTGTACCCATGGTTTGACCATTTAGAAGCACATCAGCTGCGCCCCGTTTGCACGCTGCAACGGCGAGTGCCATGAAGATGAAGCTGCGCCGAGAAAGAGCTGTCATTTTTAGGAGTTCTCTAAGAATTGCGAGGATAGGTATCTTTCACGGCCCCAAATTTCTGGGCTGCGGAGCGTCCGCGCTAGTTATAACGAAGTTTATTGCCCTCAAACCGGAGAAACAATAGAAAAGTGGCGGTTTAAGGGCTGGTTGCGCGGGCTTGGAACGCGTATAGGCATGCGCGATAGGCACCTAAACTCGAAGACGAACCAAAAAACGACAGGATGACATAGGCGTGCAGCATTTTGCGCTACGAAAAGGCCTGAATCTACCGATTACCGGCGCGCCGGTAACTGATGGGATTCACGAAGGGGCTGCGGTACGCACCGTGGCCCTTTTGGGCGGCGACTACATAGGATTAAAGCCACGTATTTCCGTATCTGAAGGAGATGTTGTGGCGGCCGGAGATCCGGTTTTTGCTCACAAAGATACCATGGACGTGAAAGTGGTTGCTCCGGTCTCCGGCCGAATCAAAGCGATCAACCGTGGTGCGCGACGCGTTTTGTTGAGTGTGGAAATCGAAGTTGACGCTTCTGCAGCAGAGCCAAAGGACTTCTCGTTTGTCGGCGATGTGTCTTCTCGAGAGGGTCTGGTAGAACGTCTCTGTGCCTCAGGGCTTTGGACTTCTTTCCGTACGCGTCCTTATTCGAAGGTGCCGGTTTCGGACCAAGCACCAGAGGCGATATACGTCAACGCAATGGATACAGAGCCATTGGCCGGTGATCCAGCGGTGGTGATTGCGGATGCCAATTCCGCTTTTACCGCGGGTCTTTCAGCTATTACCAAGCTGACTGAGGGCACCACCTACCTGTGTCACGCTCAGGGCGCCAGTGTACCAAGCGTGGATGGCGTAACTGTAGCGACCTTCTCCGGCCCGCACCCAGCTGGCTTGGCTGGTACGCATATGCATTTTCTGGAACCGCCCACGGCGTCTAAAACAGTTTGGACCATTGGTTATCAGGATGTGATCGCGATTGGGCGTTTGTTAGAAACAGGCAAAATTGACGCGAACCGTGTGGTCTCACTGAGCGGCCCGTTGTGCGATAAGCCGCGTTTGGTTCGTACAATCGAGGGTGCCTCTTTAAACGAACTCACCGAAGGTGAGATCTCCTCTGACTTGCCTGTGCGCTTAATTTCAGGGTCAGTTTTGAGTGGCCAGGCCGGCGAACCGGTTGTGACTTTTCTTGGGCGTTATGCGCGTCAGGTGACCGTCATGGAAGAGGACCACAAGCAGATCCCGATGGGTTGGATCCGTCCGATGCCTTCGAAATACAGCTTCCTGCCGGTGCTTGGCTCTGCCTTCTCCAAGAAGCTTTATCCGCTAAGCTCTAACCTGAACGGTGGTCGTCGTGCGATGGTTCCGTTGGGAACATTTGAGGAGCTGATGCCGCAGGACTTCCTGCCAACGCAATTGCTGCGGGCCTTGTTGGTGATGGACACCGACGAAGCGCAAAAGCTTGGTGCGTTGGAACTTGATGAGGAAGACTTGGGACTCGTAGGTTTCTCTTGCCCCGCTAAATATGAATATGGCGAAGCACTCCGCGATAGCCTGACCAAGATTGAGAGGGAGGGTTAACCATGGGGTTGCGCAACTTCTTTGATCGTATTGAGCCGCATTTTGTTAAAGGTGGCCAATATGAAAAGCTTTTCCCGATCTATGAAATGGTCGAGAGCTTCATCTATACGCCAAAGACTGTGACCAAGGCCGCGCCGCATGCGCGTTCCTACGTTGATATGAAGCGCATCATGACCTACGTCGTGATCGCAACAATCCCATGTATCATCATGGGGCTGTACAACGTCGGTCTGCAGGTCAATTCGGCTTACGAGACAATTGACCCATCCGGTTGGCGTGCATGGATCATTTCAACTCTGGGCATTGGTTTTGATGCCTCCAACCCGCTGGCAAACTTTGCGCATGGATTGCTGTATTTCTTGCCGATCTACATCACCACACTTGTTGTGGGTGGTATTTGGGAAGTGCTGTTTGCAACGGTGCGTGGCCACGAAGTCAACGAAGGTTTCCTTGTAACCTCGATGCTGTTCGCGCTGATTATGCCGCCGGCTGCCCCATTGTGGCAGGTGGCACTGGGCATCAGCTTTGGCGTGGTCATCGGTAAAGAAGTCTTTGGCGGTACCGGCAAGAACTTCCTCAACCCGGCTTTGACAGGGCGTGCATTCCTCTATTTCGCATACCCGGCAAATATGTCTGGTGACACGATCTGGACACCTGTTGATGGTTTCTCCGGCGCAACAGCGTTGTCGGTTGGCGCGTCTCAAGGTTATCAGGAGCTGGCCGCAAACGGTATGAATTGGATGAACTCCTTTGTGGGGACTGTCCAAGGCTCGATCGGCGAAGTGTCCGCACTGGCTTGTCTGATCGGTTTGGCATTCCTTCTGATCACAAAAATCGCAAACTGGCGCCTTGTGGTCGGCTGTATGGCTGGCATGATCGGCTTCTCATCGCTGCTTAACATGATTGGTTCCGACACCAACCCAATGTTTGCAATGCCTTGGTACTGGCACTTTGTTGTTGGTGGCTTCGCGTTTGGCATGGTGTTTATGGTCACCGAGCCTGTGTCCGCTTCCCATACGAACATGGGGCGCTTTATCTACGGGGCACTGATTGGTTTCATGGTTGTTATGATCCGCGTTATCAATCCAGCTTTCCCGGAAGGCATGATGCTCGCAATCCTCTTCGGTAACGTCTTTGCTCCGCTGATCGACTACTTTGTTGTTCAGGCAAACATCAAACGGAGGGCCCGTCGCCATGTCTGACGCTTCCAACCAAAATAAAGGGCCTATTGCACGCTTTCTGGCGGCACCGCCGGACAGTGTCGGGAAGACGGTCTTCATCGCCGTAACCCTATGCCTTGTAGCCTCGATGATTGTATCTGCTGTTTCTGTTGCTCTGCGTCCTATGCAGGAGCAGAATAAACTGAAAGACAAACAAGCCAACGTTTTGCAGGTCGCAGGCCTTTACGAAGATGGTATGGACGTGATCGAAGGCTTCTCAGTGTTCGAGCCACAGGTTGTTGAATTGGCAACCGGCATGTTTACTGATCAATTTGATGCAGCAACCTTCGATGATCGTGCTGCCGCTTCAGATCCTGAACTTTCTGATAGCTTGGCTCAAGACCCGGCTGGGATTGGTCGTCAGTCGAAGTTCGTAACTGTCTATTTGCTGCGCAATGAAGATGGATCTCTCGACAAGGTAATCCTCCCTATTCACGGCTATGGGCTTTGGTCCACTCTCTATGGCTTTATCGCGCTGGAAGAGAACGGCAATGACATTTTTGGCTTGCAGTTCTATGACCACGGAGAAACCCCTGGATTGGGCGCCGAAATTGACAACCCACGTTGGAAATCTCTGTGGAATGGCAAACGGTTGTCGGATGATAACGGTGCCTTGCAAATCACCGTGGCCAAGTCTGTTCCGGCAGCTGGTGCGGAACACCACGTTGACGCCCTTGCGGGGGCGACTCTGACTTCAGTTGGTGTCGATAATCTCGTTCGTTTTTGGATGGGTGAAGCAGGCTTTGCGCCATTTCTTAAAAACCTCAAAGCTGGAGAGATCTGATGGCTCAGACCAAGAGAGACCTTCTGGTCGACCCTTTGGTCGACAACAACCCAATCACGCTTCAGGTTCTGGGTATTTGCTCGGCGCTGGCGGTAACATCTTCGCTGCAAGTGGCGTTTGTTATGGCTTTGGCTGTAACTGCAGTGACTGGCTTTAGTTCGATGTTCATCTCAGTTCTGCGCAATCAGATTCCGGGTTCAATCCGGATCATCGTGCAGATGGTGATCATCGCCTCTTTGGTGATCATCGTCGATCAGGTTTTGAAGGCTTATGCTTATGATGTCTCCAAGACATTGTCAGTGTTTGTGGGCCTGATCATCACCAACTGTATCGTGATGGGCCGGGCGGAAGCCTTCGCCATGAAAAACCCGCCAATCGACAGTTTCATTGATGGTGTGGGCAACGGTCTAGGATACGGTGCGCTGTTGCTGGTTGTAGGCTTCATTCGTGAGTTGTTTGGTGCGGGCAGCCTGTTTGGTGTTACCATCTTGCCAACTGTGAACAACGGTGGTTGGTACGTGCCAAATGGCATGCTGCTGCTGCCACCTTCGGCGTTCTTCATCATCGGTTTGCTGATCTGGGCGGTGCGTGCCTGGAAACCGGAACAGGTAGAAGACCGTGAATATAAAATTCAAGTTGTGGAGGGCCACTAATGGAAGGGCTTCTCTCTCTGGCCGTAAAGGCCGTCTTTGTTGAGAACCTCGCGCTCTCTTTCTTCCTCGGAATGTGTACATTCATTGCCGTGTCGAAGAAGATTTCGACTGCGCTTGGTCTGGGCATTTCCGTGATGCTTGTACAGGCCATTACGGTTCCCACCAATAACCTGCTTCTCACTTACCTGCTGGCGCCGGGTGCGTTGGCGTGGGCAGGCTTCCCGAACGTGGACCTGACCTTCCTTGGTCTGATCTGCTACATTGGCGTGATCGCGGCGATGGTGCAGATTCTGGAGATGGTCCTCGATAAGTTTTTCCCGCCGCTTTACAACGCGCTGGGTGTGTTCTTGCCACTGATCACCGTGAACTGCGCCATCCTTGGCGGCTCACTCTTCATGGTGGAACGTGACTACAACATCGCGGAAAGCGTGACTTACGGCCTGAGCTCTGGCTTTGGTTGGGCGCTGGCAATCACCGCGATGGCCGGTGTTCGCGAGAAGCTGAAATATTCCGACATTCCCGATGGTCTACAGGGCCTAGGCATCACCTTTATCACCGCGGGTCTGATGGCATTGGCCTTCATGTCCTTTTCCGGTGTGAAACTTTAAGGGGTAGGCGCAATGGAAACATTTACACTAGGTGTTGTTCTCTTCACCCTGATCGTTTTGGCGTTGGTGAGCATCATTCTGATGGCGCGCTCCCGTCTCGTGTCCACGGGTGACGTGCAGATCACCATCAACGGAGAAAAGACCATTTCGGTGCCTGCTGGCGGCAAGCTTTTGCAGACTTTGGCCGAACAGAAACTGTTTGTGCCGTCAGCCTGTGGCGGTGGCGGCACCTGCGCGCAATGTAAGGTGCGTGTGCATTCCGGTGGCGGGTCTATTTTGCCAACCGAGGAAAGCCACATCACCAAGCGCGAGGCCGCTTGCGGCGACCGTCTGTCTTGTCAAGTTGCTGTGAAGCAGGACATGAACATCGAGGTGCCAGAAGAGGTGTTTGGCGTAAAAAAGTGGGAGTGTACTGTGCGCTCCAACGAAAACGTCGCAACCTTCATCAAAAACCTTGTGCTGGAATTGCCCGAAGGTGAGGATGTGAACTTCCGCGCTGGTGGCTACATTCAGATCGAAGCGCCGGCTCACAAATTGAGCTACAAGGACTTCGCAGTCGAAGAAGAGTACCATGAGGATTGGGACAAGTTTAACCTGTGGCAGTTTGAATCCACGGTTTCCGAGCCGGTTGAACGCGCCTATTCCATGGCAAACTATCCGGATGAAAAAGGCCTTATTATGCTGAACGTGCGCGTGGCATCGCCACCTCCGGGCAGCCAGGGTATTCCACCCGGTCAGATGTCGTCCTACATCTTTAACCTGAAACCAGGTGACAAGGTAACAATCTCCGGTCCGTTTGGCGAGTTCTTTGCACGCGATACAAACAAAGAGATGGTTTTCATTGGGGGTGGAGCCGGGATGGCGCCGATGCGCTCCCACATCTTTGACCAGCTTAAGCGTCTGGAAAACCGCGATCGAAAAATTACCTTCTGGTACGGTGCGCGCTCCAAACGTGAGATGTTCTTTGTTGAGGACTTCGATGGTCTGGCTGAAGAGTTTGACAACTTCGAGTGGCATGTGGCGCTGTCTGACGCGCTACCGGAGGACGATTGGAACGGCTACACTGGCTTCATCCATAACGTTCTGTTTGAGGAATATCTCAAGAACCACCCGGCGCCGGAAGATTGCGAATTCTACATGTGTGGCCCGCCCATCATGAACCAATCCGTGATCAACATGTTGGTTGATCTGGGTGTGGACCGTGAAGACATCATGCTCGATGACTTTGGCGGGTAATCCCAAAGCTGAAGACTGAAGCGCCGCCCTATGGAGCGGCGTTTTCTTTTTGTGGAGTGTAAAAGCGGGTTGGCCTTTAGATTGGGCAGTGGCAGGGTGCCTGCCTGTTCAAACCCAAAACGCGAATAGGTGACTTGATGGCCAAAGCAGTGTTTTTACAAGGGGCGCTGATGCGCCATGTAGCGCTCATGTCTTTGACCTCGTCAGTTGGGTTGATGGCCATCTTTGCGGTCGACTTTGTCGATATGATTTTCATCTCGATGTTGGGTAACAAAGCTCTCGCTGCCGCTGTGGGCTATGCTGGAACGCTGTTGTTCTTCACCAATGCCATCAACATTGGTTTGTCGATTTCCGCGGGGTCTTTGGTTGCACGCGCCATTGGTGCGGATCAAATAGATCGGGCGAGAGAGTATGCGACGTCTGTGGCGCTCTTGGGCATACTGATCGGCGTTTTAATCCCGGCGATGGTGTTTGTGTATCTTGACCTCATCTTGACGTGGCTGGGTGCAGAAGGAGATACTTTGGAGCTGGCCAAGCGTTACGTTTCAATCGTGATGCCCACAATGCCGGTGATGTCTCTTGCAATGGTGGGCATGGCGGTGTTGCGGGCGCATGGTGACGCCCGGCGCTCGATGATGGGGACCGTGTTTGGTGGGGCAGTGAATGCTGCGTTGGATCCATTGTTGATTTTTGGCTTCGGGTTGGGCTTGGATGGAGCCGCTTATGCATCGGTCACAGCGCGCGCGGTTATGTGCGCTTATGCCCTGCTCTCTGTTGTTCGGATCCATCAGGGTTTTGCCGCTCCGGCGGCGGGCATTTTGAAGAGAGATGCCAAAGCGATCAGCGCCATTGCAGGGCCAGCGATTTTGACCAATGTGGCCTCGCCAGTTGGGACAGCTATTGTGACACGAGAAATGGCGCGTTACGGCACGGATGCCGTGGCAGCCATGGCCGTTATAGGCCGGTTGATGCCGGTTGCTTTTGCGGTGGTTTTTGCGCTGTCAGGCGCGATTGGTCCTATCGTGGGGCAGAACTTTGGAGCGTCACAGTTTGACCGTGTGCGCGGCACTTTGAAAGCGGGGCTTCAGTTCTTGTTGTGTTACACGCTTTTGGCAGCTCTGGTCTTATTTCTTGCACGGGATCTGATTGCCGATTTGTTTGAGGCCGAGGGCGAGATGCGTGCTTTGATCTACTTGTTCTGTGGGCCGCTGGCGCTGCTGCAATTCTTCAACGGCGTGATTTTTGTGTGCAACGCTTGTTTCAACAACCTCGGTCACCCTATCTATTCGACTTATGTAAACTGGGGGCGGCACACCCTGGGCACCTATCCGTTTGTGATTGTTGGTGGTCTCTATTGGGGCGCGTCGGGTGTGTTGATGGGGCAAGCCATCGGCGGGGCATTGTTTGCGGTAGTGGCCATCGCCATGGCTGTAAATACAATCAACCGGCTCAGTCGTCCTGAACCGGTTGATCCGTTTGCAGAGGAAAGCGCGCTGCACCATATCAGTGGGCGTCGCAATTGGTAGGTTAGCGCGGGAGTTCCGAGGCTTCTTTGGCAAGTGCTTCGATTTGATCCCAAGCCCCTTCTTTCACAAGCATGGATGGGGCAACCCAGCTACCACCGGCACAGACAACGTTGGGCAACGACAGATAATCGGTGGCGTTTTGCAGATTTACGCCACCGGTTGGGCAGAAGCTGATTTGTGGCAGGGGACTGGCAAGGGAGCCAAGGAACTTTGCACCGCCAGCAGCCTCCGCCGGGAAGAACTTCAGCATGTCGTAGCCACGCTCAAGGAGCGCCATGGCCTCGGATGCGGAAGAGGCACCGGGAAGAAGTGGTAAGCCTTCGGCTTCGCTAGCTTCCAGCAATATACTAGTAGCTCCCGGTGAGACGCCGAAAGTAGCGCCGGCCTCCTTGGCGGCTTTAACGTCTGCTGGTGTGAGTAGCGTACCTGCACCGACTATGCCGCCAGGCACCTCAGCCATGGCACGGATCACGTCTAGGGCGGCAGGGGTGCGCAGAGTTACTTCCAGTGCAGGTAAGCCACCCGCCACGAGGGCTTCGGCCAGTGGTTTGGCGTGGGCCACATCTTCTACCACAAGCACGGGTACTATTGGAGCTGCGTTGCAAATCTCGCGGGCTCTAACGCTCGCGGATTGGGGAGTGATAGACATATGTTTTACCCTTCAAAAATGGAGGCGCCAGTTGTGGCTGCGCCTACCGCGTTGCGGAAGGCGGCAAAAAGCTCCCGGCCTGTGCCGTGTTGATAGGATGCGAGGTCGGCGGTGGCTAGGTCGCGGCTCTCAAAATCCTCCACCAGAACTTCGAGTATACCTGCTTCTGCGTCGACGCGTACGATATCTCCGTCGCGCAGCTTCGCGATCGGGCCGCCATCCAGCGCTTCCGGGGAGACATGTATGGCCGCAGGGATTTTCCCGGAGGCGCCTGACATGCGCCCGTCGGTTACAAAAGCTACCTTCAACCCTTTTCCCTGCATTATGGACATCAATGGTGTCAAGCTATGTAGTTCTGGCATGCCGTTGGCCTTTGGGCCTTGAAATCGAACAACGATCACAGCGTCTTCGGTCAGTTTGCCGGCCTGAAAGGCGGCTTTCACTTCGTCTTGGTCATGGAATACCCTCGCAGGCGCTTCGACCATGCGGTGCTCTGGCGCAACGGCGGAGATCTTCATCACGGATGTACCGATGTTACCAGACAAGCGTGCGAGACCGCCGGTTGGCTGGAACGGGTCAGTAGCGGAGCGCACGATTTTGTCGTTCAGAGAATTCTTGGTGCCGGGCTGCCATGTGAGCGCGCCGTCGATCAGTTTGGGTTCCTGTGTGTAGTTGTTTAGACCTTCGCCCGCGACGGTTTTGGTGTCGGGGTGCAAGAGTTCGGCAGACAGTAGTTCGCCGATCATATAGCCAAGGCCGCCTGCGGCGTGAAAGTGGTTCACATCGGCAAGCCCGTTTGGATAAACACGCGCCAATAGCGGGGTGATGTCCGACAGTTCAGAAAAGTCTTCCCACGTCAGCACAATGCCACCTGCTCGAGCCATAGCGATCAGGTGGATCAAGAGGTTAGTGGAGCCACCCGTCGCGTTTAGGCCGATGATACCGTTCACAAAGGCTTTTTCATCCAGAATATCGCAGGTCGGCGTGTAGTTGTTGCCAAGCGCCGAGAGCGCCAGCGCGCGGCGGGCGCCTTCTTCAGTTAGCGCGTCACGTAGGCCGGTGTTGGGCGAAACAAAGCTGGAGCCGGGCAGGTGCAGCCCCATGAATTCCATCAGCATTTGGTTGGTATTGGCCGTGCCATAAAAAGTGCAAGTGCCAGGACCATGATAGGCTGCCATTTCCGAAGCCATAAGCTCCGTGCGATCTGCTTCACCTGCGGCAAACCTTTGACGGACCTTGGCTTTTTCATCGTTTGAGATGCCCGTGCTCATCGGACCGGCAGGCAGGAAGACCGCTGGTAGGTGGCCAAAGCTTTGCGCGGCGATCACCAGTCCAGGGACAATCTTGTCGCACACGCCAAGGTAGATTGAGGCGTCAAAAGTATTGTGACTGAGGGCTACGCTAGCAGCCAAGGCAATCACGTCACGCGAGAACAGCGACAGTTCCATCCCAGCTTCGCCCTGGGTTACGCCGTCACACATCGCCGGTACGCCGCCCGCGACTTGTGCGGTGCCCCCTGCAGCACGAGCCGCGTCTCTCAGTATAGTAGGATACCGTTCAAAAGGTTGGTGCGCCGACAGCATGTCATTGTAGGCAGTCACGATGCCGAGGTTGCCAGCGCTTTTGGTTGCCAGCGCGTCTTGGTCTTCGCCAGCTCCGGCGTAGGCGTGCGCCTGACCAGAACAACTCAGGTGCGCACGGGCAGGCCCCCTGCTAGCGGCATCCGCCATACGTTGGAGATAGCTGTCGCGATGCGGTTTGGAGCGTGAAATGATACGCTCGGTGATTTTTTCGACGGTTGGGTGGAGTGGCATGGAAACCATCCTTCCTATTGGGGGCGAATTTTTAGAAGGCTTGGTCGCCAATGGGACGCCAGCGACGCCCGCCATGGTGCATCAGCATAAGCGCTTCTTCGGGGCCCGAACCGCCTGGATCGTAGGGTACGGGGCGTTGGTTGGATTCTTCCCACGCGGCGATCAGGGGGTCTGCCCAAGCCCAGGCGGCCTCAACTTCGTCTCCACGCATAAACAGGGTTTGGTCACCACGGATCACATCCATAATCAGGCGTTCATATGCGTCCTGCGACATCAGGTTGTCGCCGAGGGCATCGGCAAAGGACATGTCCATGGCAACCTCTGTTAGGCGCATGCCGCCGGGGCCGGGTTCCTTAATGGTGGTGCGTAAGGTGATGCCTTCATCCGGTTGTAACCGAATGATCAGGGCATTGCCTTTTCGGCCTTCCATCTTGTTGGGGAAGATGTTGTGTGGTGGGTCCTTGAACACCACGGCAATCTCCGATGCGCGGTCTCGCAGTTGTTTGCCGGTGCGCAAATAAAACGGTGTGCCAGCCCACCGCCAATTGCCAACTGAAAGCTTCATAGCGATGTAGCTTTCAGTGTGGCTGTCGGCGTTTCCAACGTCGTCAAGGTAACTCTGGTTTTCGCGGCCGGCGCGGTATTGACCGCGTACAATGTCACCTAGGGCGACGGGTTCAAGGGCTTCAATAACTTTGACTTTTTCATCTCGCACGGAGTTAGGCGTGAACTTGCTTGGTGGCTCCATGGCAATCAGACACAAGAGCTGCATCAGGTGGTTTTGCACCATATCACGCATCGCGCCGGATTGATCGTAGTATCCTCCACGGCCAGCTACACCAATGCTTTCGGCCACAGTGATTTGAACGTGGTCAATGTGAGTTGAGTTCCACAGTGGTTCGAAAAGCGAGTTGGCAAACCGCAGTGCCATAAGGTTTTGCACGGTTTCTTTGCCAAGATAATGGTCGATGCGATAGATTTGCTGTTCGTCAAAGTGCTTTAGCAAGTCATTATTCAATGCCTGAGCACTATCAAGATCGTGTCCGAAAGGCTTTTCCACCACAATCCGGCTCTCATCTGTGGCAATGCCATTGAGGCTCAGACGCTCGGCAATTGCGCCAAAAAGTGAGGGTGAAACAGACAAGTAGAACGTGCGGGTTGTCTCTGCGCGCAAGGCAGCTTTGAGGTTACTCCAACCGTTTTCGCCCATTGCGTCGATATGAACATAGCTCAAGTGGTTGAGGAAATCTGCGACGAGGCCAGCAGGGCGCATGGTTTCGTCGATGAACTCAACTATTGCATCCTCAATGAGATTGCGGAACTCGGCGCTGTCCATATCGGAGCGCGCCGAGCCGATGATTTTTGCGTCAGCCGGCATTTGACCCGCGCGGAAACGGTGAAATAGACCCGGGAGGATTTTGCGCCGGGCCAAATCCCCCGTGGCACCAAATATCACAAGGTCAAACGGTTCGACCGGAATTACGCGCGCAACCATAACAACTTAGCCTTTCAATAGGTCGCCCATACGGCGGCCTGTGTCGAGCATACGATTGGAGAAGCCCCACTCGTTGTCATACCAGCTTACCACACGCACGAGACCGTCTTCGGTCACACTGGTTTGCGCAGGGGCGAATACTGATGAATGTGGGTCGTGGTTAAAGTCTGCGGATACCAGAGGTGCTTCCTCATAGCCGAGCACGCCTTTTAGCGGACCTTCTGCGGCAGACCTGAGCGCTGCGTTAATGGTCTCTACGGTGGCTGATTTGTTGGTGTTGATCACCAAGTCAACCATTGACACATTGGCGGTCGGGACGCGGATTGCAGACCCCTCCAGTTTGCCCTTGAGGTGTGGAAGAACCAAAGAAATTGCACGTGCGGCACCGGTGGACGTCGGGATCATCGAGAGAGCCGCAGCGCGGGCGCGGTAGAGATCTTTGTGGTTGGTGTCGTGTGTTGGCTGGTCGCCCGTGTAGGCGTGGATTGTTGTCATGTATCCGGTCTTGATACCGAAGGCGTCGTCCAGCACTTTGGCCACAGGGGCCAAACAGTTGGTGGTGCAGGAGGCGTTTGACACGATAATGTCGTCTGCTGTCAGAGTATCGTCATTGACTCCAAAAACAACGGTTTTGTCAGCGTTTGCACCCGGTGCAGAGATCAGCACGCGCTTGGCGCCGGACTTCAACAGCAGCTCCGCTTTGTCTTTGGCGGTAAAGATACCGGTGCACTCATAGGCGATGTCCACATCGGACCAAGGCAGCTCTTGAGGGTCGCGGATAGCGGTCAAGCGGATCTCCTGATCTGCAACTTTCATCACGTCGCCGTCAAGGCTGACGTCTGCGTTTAGGCGACCGTGGACGCTGTCATATTTGAGCAGGTGCAAAAGGTGGTCGTTAGGGGAAAGATCATTGATTGCAACGACTTGAATGTCTTTTGCGTTGCTTTCGATAAGCGCCCGCAGGACGCCACGGCCAATGCGGCCAAAACCATTGATGGCTATCTTGATGCTCATGTCATTCTCCAAACATGCAAATTTGCGACTCCGGTAGCGCAACCGTTAGCGCTATCGATACGGTGGAATGCGACAAGAATCAAGAGGCGGAATTAACTTCTCGCAAAAGCGCTTTCGGGCTTGCTTTGGGGGATGTTGTGTCAGACGATCCCGCTATGGGAAAAAAGCTACTTCTCAAGGACATCGCCAAGCTGGCGGGTGTGAGTGAAATGACTGCCTCGCGTGCCATGCGGGGTGCGCAGGACGTGTCTGAAACAACGCGTCAGAAGGTTGAACAGATTGCGCGTGAGGTCGGTTACGTGCCGAATCGCATCGCTGGTGCGTTAGCGTCCAAGAAGGTGAACCTTGTCGGCGTGGTCGTTCCGAGTCTAAATTCCTCGGTATTCCCAGAAGTGCTTTCGGGGATCAGCTCAACACTCAAAACCACGGCTTTAAAGCCAGTAATTGGCGTGACAGGTTATGATTTGCAGGAAGAAGAAGAAGTTATCCGAGAGATGCTGAGCTGGCGACCTACCGGTGTTGTCATCGCGGGACTTGAGCACAATGATGCTGCACGCAAGATGCTTTCCAATGCCGATTGTCCAATTGTGGAGGTCATGGATGTTGACGGTGACCCTATCAAACACTGTGTTGGTATTTCGCATCTTGAGGCAGGCCGTAAAATGGCCCGCACGATCCTAAAAGCAGGCTACGCCAAAATCGGCTTTGTGGGCACTAAGATGCCGCAGGATTTTCGTGCGGAGAAACGACTGCAGGGGTTTGAGCTAGAACTAAAAGAAGCGGGTGTCTCTCTGTTTGATCAGGAGCTCTATTCTGGGGTGTCTTCGATTGAGACCGGTAACAAATTGACGGAGATGCTAACGCAGCGCTCGCCAGAGCTTGAGTGCATCTATTTCTCCAGTGATGTGCTCTCAATTGGGGCTTATATGTATTGTCTGTCCAAAGGGCTTTCAGTACCGGGAGATTTGGCGATCGCGGGCTTTAACAATTTGAATTTGCTCAAGGGTTTACCGAAACCGTTGGCGACAACCGACGCGCATCGGTTTGAGATTGGCCAAAAAGCGGCCGAGATTATAATGGCATCTCAAGCACCGGACAGCCCGTCGCAGGTGATGAAACTGGAACCGGTGGTGACAACCGGTCAGTCGCTGTAACTGCATCGCAACAGAGCGTCGGCGACCAGTTTGGCTGTCTCGCTCCATGTTCCTATTGGCGGGAGAGTGATGCCGGAAAAGAACGCTTCTTCAAGGGCTTGTGGGATATCTTGCCGACAGTGATCGCCTTCCAAAGCAAAAAACGGCAGGCACAGGCTATCGGGCGGAAGGTCCCTTGCGGCGTCTGCGATAAATGGTGCTTCTTCCACAAATCCCAAAGAGATTTTGAGGTCTTCACACCGGTTTAAGAGCGCGTTCCGAAAGGCGATAGCTGATTCCGCTGCTTTTGTGCCTTTGGCAGAACCGTGTGCCGCGAGCAGGAGGTGGCTTTGTGTCTTGTTCTTGCCATGGTCCGAGAGAGTTTGTCTCACGCGTTTTGCGGCCAAGTCTGGCAAGGATTTATCAAACCCCAGAGGCGGGAGGATGGGGAGGTCCGCATCACCTAGACGCTTGGGCAGCATACGGGAAACAAAGAAGCCGTCCGCCATGAACATGGGAAAAACAGGCGAACCAGATTGTATTTCAGCCACTTGCCGCTCCACGGCGCCTGGCATGGCAAGGGTTGCCGCGCGGATGATCCAGTCGGGTAGGCGGTTGTTGACGGCTTTCGCAAAACCTTGCAGCCAGAGGTCCGGCGGCACGGGGGCGGAGGGTTGCCCATGTGCGACGATCAAGGCTTCCCGTTTGCGCTGTGTCATGCAGCGGGTGCTTCGAAGGCAGCGACAAAATCATCGGGGAGATCGAATTCTGCCAGAGCGCGTGCACGTGCATCAGAGGACATTTTGCGGGCGGTTTTCACCACAATGTCGAGGACTTTTTCGGGGTTATGCTTGGCCGAGAAGGGTGCAAAGTACCATTTTATAAATACAAAACAAATAATGTCTTCAAGTGCTTGTACCTGATCGTTGCGTTTGATTCCCTCTTTGCGCAGCATCGCGTTCGCAGCAGTTACGTCTTCTTCGTCATATCCGACCTCGGCCATGATCTCGCACACGCGATTGGCGTGGTGCACGCCAAGGTCGCGGCGCCACTTTAGATAGCCTGCGCGACCCTCCGGATAATCCGCGCGTTTGAGCACCCAGCGTTCGATATGTTGGCCCCGGGATGCGATCTGTAACGCCTCAGAAGCATTGGGAAAAAGTCGGTTACACTCTTCGGTCATGCGCTGGCCGTAGAGCAGTGCTTCGGGTTGTCCGTCATCAAGCTTCGGGTCTTTGGTGTTGGCGATGTCAATGGCGTCCAAGGCGGTTTGAAGGCGGGTCATGGGCTGGCTCCTGGCTGCTCTTATACAGTGTTTTAGGCGTTGAGGTGAGCCGCGAAAAGGGCAAAATCTACGTCGGTATTGCGTTTGTTTCACGACTGTATTGCGGAGGTGAAAATTTGAGGGTTGTGTCAATAATTTACGCGCCGGTAAGAATGGAGCGCAGTAAGTCCAGATCCAGAGGTTTTTGCAACAGGGGGACCTTGAGGGTCTGACATTGCAGTTTCAGATCTGGGTCACGGTTGGCGCTGATGACACAGGCGGGTAAGGGACCGTAGGTATTTCGTAATTGTGAGATCAGATCTGTGCCGGTCGCCCCATTGTCGAGTTGGTAGTCCGCGAGCACCAAGTCAGGCGCGATGTCGATTTCGCGAAGCAGCTCGAGCGTTTCGATGTCACTGCCGCAGGCCAGAACATCCGCGCCCCAGTTTTCGAGAGTCATTGAGATCGCGTTGCGCAGTTCGATGTCGTTTTCAACCAAGAGTACGATGCGGTGAGCCAGTGGTGCGGTGGGTTCAGGCGTTTGTCGAGAGCCGTGAGAGGGAGCGGTCTGTTCCGTGTGCAACGGCAGAGTGATACAAAACCGCGTGCCCTGACCGGGCTTAGATTGCATCTTCATTGGATGTGTGAGCAGGCGGCAGGCGCGTTCCACGATCGCCAAGCCTAGACCAAGGCCTTCGGCCGGGCTGGCGGCTGTGTTTACACGGTGGAACTCGTCAAAAACTTTGGCCTGCTGTTCGACAGGAATGCCGGGTCCGGTGTCCCATACTTCCACAATTATGTTGTCTCTGCGGCGTCGGGTCGCGACCAGTACGCGGCCTTGATCGGTGTACCGCAGAGCATTGGCGATGAGATTTTGCAAAATGCGTCGCAAGTAGGTGGCGTCAGAGTAAACTGTGACGTCGTGGCTGCGCAGGTCAAAGCGCAGGCCTTTTTCCAAGGCTATAGGCGCAAATTCGTCGTGTAGCTGTTCTAGCAGCGCATCCAAAGGAATCTGTGTGTTGTGAACGGCAGCGCGTCCGCTATCCAGTCGTGAAATGTCTAACAGTGCGCCGAGGATGTGTTCGACGCTTTGTAAGGCGGACGAGGCTTTGGATAAGCGCTCGCGCTGGTCGGGGTCGCTAAGATCTGTGTCCAATGAAGCCATGTAAAGCTTGGCTGCGGAAAGCGGCTGCAAAAGGTCGTGACTTGCGGCGGCAACAAAGCGCGATTTTGATGCGTTGGCACGTTCGGCTTCGGCCAAAGCATCCTGTAGCTCTAGGGTGCGTTCCTGCACGTGGCGTTCAAGCGTTTCGTTGACCTGAGAAATTGCACGCAGTGCGCGGCGTTCTGTGGTGATATCTGTGAAAGATATCACAAAGCCGCCGTCCGGCATGTGCTGGGCAAACACCGCAAGGATGCGGTCTGCGCCGAGCTCGACTTCGAAGGACAGTGGGGCGCGGCGGCCATCATGAGCGGCCCAATTGGCCAAGGCCTCCGCATCGGCGGCATGCAGGAAAGCGAGCTTGCGGGAAAGTTGGTCGAAGATGGTGTCAAATGGCAAGCCTAGATGAAACCGGCGTAGAGGTATGGAAAGCAGCTCGCCCATGCGGCGGTTCCAGCCCACCAGGCGGGCCTCGCGGTCAAAGATACCAACGCCCTGGTCGAGGTGCTCGAGGGTTGCTTTGATCAAGCGGGACTGATCGTCGAGCAATCGTTCCCGCTCCTGTCGTTCGATAAGCATCATATCGGTAACATCGGTTTGCAAAACCACGGTACCGCCGTCTCGGGTACGATGTTCAGAGACCTGGGTCCATTTGTTCCCGGCCAGGCGGGCGTTGAACACCACATGCTGTTCTCGGTGGCGCAGCAGGCGTTGATTCGCCCATTGGGTTGCCGTCATGCCATCGGGCAACTCCAGAAAGTCGCTTTGAGACACGATGTCGACGTAGTTGGAAAAGGGAAGGCCTGGTTTGAAGAGCGGGTGAATGTCGCGCATGTCTCTGCCAAAGCGCGTGTTGCAGAGCACAAGTTTTTCGTCGGCGTCAAACAGCGCAAACCCCTCTTGTACGGTTTCGATCGCGTTGGCGAGGTTGGCGCGGGCGGCTTCGGTTTCGGCGTTTGCCTGCGCCAAAGAAGCGTTGGAGGTGTTGAGTAGGTCCAGAGCGTGCTCAAGTTCTCTCGTGCGGGCAAGCACCTCTTCTTCGAGCATCACAGCGCGCTCAAACTGGGCATAGGCTACACCAGTGCTGTCCGGCCCGGCCTCGGCCCGCCGCATAAGCGTGTCGATGATTTTCAAGAGTTTTTGGTTTTGTCGTTCCAGAGAGTCTTTCGGATCGATCAGGGTGGCTTCATTCATTGCGGTGTCAACCCGTATCCGGTGGGTAGATAGCGACGCCAGTAAAGGTTTGATTGACATGCATAGAGTTGACCTGTTCGCCATAGGTGGAGAAACCCACAACGTTATGTTTGGCGAGGATGTGAGAAATGTCACCGGTTATCTGCTTTTGGGTGGCTTCCACCCTGCGTAGGACACAGTCGCAGCCCAAAATTATCGCGGGCTGCTGATGAGTGGTTAAGGAACTTAGTTCGCGTTCCAGATGGGCGACCATGTCTTCGGGCTCGGCCAGAGTAAGAACCACGCCTTCATCTATTGCGGAAAAAAATTGCAGATCTCCGTTTTGAGCGACGCGCTGGATGGCGCGGACGTGGGTTTGCTCCCCGATGCGCACAACAACGGGATGGGCGGCAAAGGTAAATGTTGAGAGTTGCTCCGGGTCTTTGCCGAGGATGCGCGCATATTCGCGGGCAGCGGGTTCTGCATTGATTTCGTAGACACGACGAGTGGCTGGGTCAGCGCCAGTCACGACCATGCGTTTTTCCGTGGGCATGAGGTTGTCGGTTTTGAACACATGCACTGGGCAGCGAGAGCGGAGCTGAACCAATACGGCGGCGTTTGAATGGAAAGCACTTTGATAGAGCACATGAGTCTGGTCAAAGTTTTCGCCATCACCTGCAGAGCCGCCAAACATCTGCACCGGGCCGAGCCCCAAAGACAGATCGGCGGCCAGCGCATCTTCGCGGGTGGAAAGGCCATCCACCATGAGAAAGGCAAACTCAGAGGTCCATGTCGGATGGGCCGCCGCAAGGGCCTTTCGGTTGTGGATCATGTCAGTGATACGCGTGTCGGCATCGATCTTTGAGAGATCGTCTACAAACACGGTTCGTGCGGCAAAATGAGTCTCAGGCAGGCCGACAGCGACAATTTCACCTTCGCTGTAACCGCTGGCGGACAATTCCCCAGCTGTGGTGCAACCGACGACTTCCGCGTTGCCAAAGCGGCCTTGGACTGCGGCGACAAAGGTATCAAAGTTCGTCCGGGGTGAGACAAAAAGAATAATCAGAGCAAAGGAGACAGGCCCCAGGGCCTCGACCAATTGATCCACAGCGTCTGGGGCGTCGCAGGGGGCGAACCCAACGCGCACGATTTGTGACCCGCTAAGGGGTGAGCTGGCATCCATGCTGGCAGTCCTCCCGCAGCTCTCCTCAAAGCTGCCGACCAAAGGTTAGAATGCCTAGCCACTGCTGCGCAAGTGTTCCTCGAAGGTTGCTTCTTTCGCGATGAGTACAGCCTGTGTGCGCGAGTGAACGCCAAGTTTGCGCATAATGGCCGTAACATGGGCCTTCACGGTGGTCTCTGCGATCGATAGTTCAAAGGCAATTTGCTTGTTCAGTTTGCCCTCGCAGATCAGATCAAGGATACGAGCTTGTTGTGTGGTCAGGCTTGCCAGTCGGGTAAGGGCATCATGCGTTACGTTGTTTTCGTCTCGGTTGGGCATGTGCCCCTCGGGAACAAAAGTTCTGTCAGCGCCTAAAGCGTCCAACGCGCGAAGGAAAATGTCACGTTGGCTATGTTTGGGCACAAACCCAGCCGCGCCAGCCTTAAGCGTCGCGTTAATTGTGCGAGCGTCTGCCATTGAAGAAACCACAAGGATTTTGGTGTTGGTGGCTTTTCTCAGCCTCAGCAGGCCTTCAAAGCCATCCACATCCGGTAGGTTTAGGTCAAGCACCACTAGATCTGGATGGGGCGCTTTGCTTAGGAGGCTAAGGGCGTCTGCGAGACAGGGGGCGGTGGCCACGTCGTCGATGGGTGCAATGGCCTTTAACGTCATCACCAACGCGTCGCAGAACAACGGGTGGTCATCCACAACCAGTGCGGAGGTGAAGCGTTTGAGAGCAGAAGAGAAAGCGTCATTGTGCATGTCTGCAGCCTAACAGACAGATGCGTAACGCCAAGGGGGCCCAAAGTAGTAGCCTATTGATGGTGGCGCAGAGGAGGCGGGTGCGTGGGCGAGGCTTTGCCGAGAATGATGTTTCCCCCTTGGGAAATAGAGTTCTCGGGCCTAGGTGGTAGGGTATGATGGCTGCAACGTTGCCTGGAGTGAAAAATGAAGTGTTCAATACTTAAATCGGCTGGAATGTGCGCTGGGATCGTCGCGGCGATAGGTCTGGGAGCTGGAGGTGTGATGGCGGAGCTTCAAGATCTGCACGGGTCAGTGATGTATCGCGAAAAGATTGCCCTGCCTCCGGAAGCGCTTGTCGAAGTTACGTTGGAAGACGTGAGCAAGATGGACGTGAAGTCGACAGTCCTCGCCAGTCAGACTTTGAGGCCGGAGGCGCAGGTGCCTGTGGATTTCCGTTTGAGCTATGATGACGCTATGGTCGAAGAGCGTGGACGGTACTCCGTGCGGGCGGTGATCCGAGTGGGAGAGGAGGTGCTGTGGCGCAGTACACAGAGTTTTCCGGCACTGACCAATGATGCTCCTGAAACAGTGGATGTGGTGGTGGAACGTATGGTGAGACCAGTTGAGCGCGCGCTTGCGGGCAATGAATGGCTGGTGGTTCAGATGAACGACAAAACCGTGGGCACGTCTCAGGTGCCGCAAATTCGGTTTGGCGCAGACGGTCAGGTCAGTGGGACAAGCGGCTGCAACCGGTTCTCGGGCAGCTACACCGAGAAAAGCGGTCAGTTGGCGTTTGGGCCGTTGGCGACAACACGCATGGCTTGTCCCGGTGAGCTGGATCAGCAGGAGAAAGACTTCTTCTTGGCGCTGTCAAACGTGGTTGGATTTGGCGTCCGCGCTGGGCACACTGTGCTGCTTGATACAGAGGGTGCTGTGGTGATGACGCTGCTGGCACAATAGCCAGGGAATTTGGCGTCGGCTGATCCAAATCAAAGTTGTATATGCTGTTTTGCGTCACATCTGCAGCCAACAACGTGAAGGAGACAGCCGATGCTGCGACTGGCATTGATTCTACATATCTTTATTGGGTCCACCTTTGCCGGTGTTGGCGTAATTGCGGCACTGGTGATGGGGGCTAACAGCGGCTTAATGTTGTTTGTCGCTGCTTTGATTGGGTTCTTGATTGCCTTCCCGGCAAGCTGGAAGGTGGCGCAGGCGCTTTATGCGCGCCCGTCCAATTCCAGCCAAGCCTGAACCGATGAGACAAACTCGCGTGGTTTTTCTGCGTGTAGCCAATGGCCCGCTCCCGTGATTTTGGAAAAGCGGGCCTTTGGGAATTTCTCACGGATGGCTGGTCGATAGGCGTGGGTGACGTAGTCTGATGTTGCGCCGGATAGGAACAACGTTGGGCCACTATAGGTGCCGCCAACCTCAGGGAAGTTGAGAATTTTTGGCATTTCCCGATCGAGCACATCGAGATTTAGCCGCCAGCGTTGTTCCCTTAAATCCAGAGACTGGGTGAAAAAGGTTTGCAGCGTCGTGTCGTCAAGATGCTCGGCCAATTGTTCGATGGCGTCTGAGCGTTTTTCTACCTTGGTTAAATCAACTGCCCGCATTGCTGCGATGTTCTGATTTTGATCGTGGCTGTAGGCCACCGGGGCAATGTCTGCAATGATCAAGCGATTTACCAATTCAGGGCGTGTCAGCGCTAGCACCATAGAGGCTTTGCCGCCCATAGAGTGGCCCAACACATCCATCGGTTTGCCCTGTGCCTGAATGACTTCGGCCAAATCGGCGGCCATGTCCTCATAGGAGTGGCTGTCATACCATGGGCTGAGACCGTGGTTGCGCTGATCCACGCAAAGAATGCGGCGCGTAGCTGAAAGGCGTTTGGCAATTGCACCCCAGTTTCGGCCAGAGCCAAACAGCCCGTGGACAATTAGCAGGTCGGGTTCGTCGGTGGCGGTGCCATGTTCAATAACGTTCAACATGGCGGTGTGATAACGCGCTTGCCGTAGGGGTTCCAGAGTTGAGTGTTGCGCGACGCCGGTCTAGAGTGCGCGCATGATGACGACATTGGACATTGAGGCCAAAGAGGCGCGGCTTCTAGAGCTCGCAAGAGAGAAATTTGGCGTGCGTGCCAAGACTTTAAGTCGGGCGATGAAAAAGATCGGGCGCCGGGTGCCCGCACGACTGCATAAGCAAGCTGCTGTGCTTGTGGAGGCGCGGCGTCTTGGCGGCCACCCTAAGTTGATGATGCGGGTGGATGGCGTGGCGGTCAGTAAGGCTTTTGATGAGATTGTTGCACATCTGGAGACCATCGATGTTGCGGATCGCCGCAAGGGCGCAGCGTTGAATATGGCCGCGGCGCTGGTCTTTAACCTGTTGGTGGTTATCGTGCTTGTGGTCCTGGTGCTGCGTTGGCAGGGGCTCGTTTAGACTGCGGGCGCCACGCGTCCTTACAAAGCACATCCAGGAAAACGATGATCACTGTGGTGAAGCTTACGTACAAAAGCAGATACCATGATCCCATCTTTGCGAGGCTGACCCAGTCTTTTGGGCTTTGTCCGTGATAAAGCCAGATACGGCTCGCAGTGCCGATGTTTTCCGCGAGCCACAAAAAGAAACTGGAAAGAAAGGCGGCCAAAGGTAGGGGCATCCAGTGCCAGTTCTCGCCGATGCGATACCAAATACGCGTTTTCCAAAAGAGCAGTACTGTTGCCGCAAATAGGCCTAGGCGGATGTCGGGTAAGAAGTGATGAGCAAAAAAGTTCACGTAGATTGCCACAGCCAAGCTTAGGCTTTGCCAAAACGGGGGGAACGGAGCGAAACGCATGTCGAAGAGGCGGATGGCCCGCGCCATGAAAGAGCCAACGGACGCGTACATAAAGCCGGAAAACAGAGGCACGCCAAGTAGAACAATGTGGCCGGTGTCTGGATAGGACCAACTGCCCGCATTGACCTTGAAGATTTCCATGACCGTGCCGGTGATGTGAAACAGCACAATCACCCGGGCTTCGCGCCAACTTTCGAGTTTTAGCCAGAGGAACAGCGCCTGAAGCGCCAGCGCATAAAGCAACAACGCATCGTATCGCGCCAAAGACCAGTCCGGGTTCCAGTGGCTGGAGCTGAGCATAATGGCGACAAGTAAGAGGCCGCCAAACAGGGACGCCCAACCCATTTTTAATACAAACATTATCAATTCAGCGATGGCGCTGGGCAAACGAGCGCGCATCCAGTCGCCAAGGCGGCGCTCTATTTGGCGCGTTGTCGAGATCGGGGCTTGTTTAGGCATCTGGACTGTCCGGTTTGGATTAGGCGGCGGGTTTGGCGCAGTCCCATATCAGCTCAGGAGTCCCGATGAAACGCCCCATGCGGGCAAGCTCGGCGTCCAGTTTGGCAGCGCGGGCTGCCGTCCAGCGCACGCCGGGTTCCGGCCAGAGTTGCGTCACAGTGAGCTCGCCTTTCTTCCGGTTGGCCTTGGCTTCCAGCCGGCCAACAAAGCGATCTCCTTCAAGCAGCGGAAAAACGTAGTAGCCCCATTGTCGTTTGGCGGCGGGGACGAAGATTTCGATGCGGTAGTCAAAGCCAAATAGGCGAGAGAGTCGGTCGCGGTCGCGGATCACTGGATCAAACGGGTTGAGGATGCGCAGGCGGGAGGTGGGGGCAGCGAGGTGTTTCACGCGCTGGGCAATGTCGGCCGGGGCCTGCATGGGCAGCCACTGCCGATTGGCGGTTTGCACTTCGACGTCGATGAGATTGGCTCCGCTCATCCAGTTTTTCACATCTGCGGTGTCGACAGCTTCCCAAAAGCGTTTGATGTCTCCTGAGGTGGCAAAGCCAAGACGGTCAATTGCCTGGGTGCAGAGCCAGTCGATTTGGTCGGTCTGGTCAATCTTTGCGCCGCGCAAAGCATCGGGGATAACTCGTTCCGGTAGGTTGTAGAATTTTTTGAAGTTGTGACGGTAGCAGGTTGCCAGCTCGCCTGCGTACCAAAGGTAATCCAGCGCTTGTTTGTGCGGTGGGCGGGACCACATCTCTTTCGGACCTTTGATTTTGGTGTCAAAAGCCTCAGTCGACAACGCGCCTTCGTCGGCGATGCGGGATTTGATGTCGGCTGTGTTGACCTTTGTAAGCGCGGTTTTGAACCAGCCTTTTTGGTCCATGCGGGATTTGCGGCGCTCAAACTGCGCGCGCCAATAGGGGTAGGTCTCGATGGGCAGGACGCTGGCGTCGTGGGTGAAGTGCTCAAACACTTTGCGGTCTTCGGCCAGCAGTTTGTTGAGCATCGGTTCGCGGTAGTTTTGATTGCGTGACCAAAGGATGTGGTGATGTGCGCGGGACAGGACTTGAATGCTGTCGAGTTGCACAAACCCAAGTTTGCCAATGATGGCGCGTGGGTCGGCGGGGCCGGTGGGCGTTTCGGACAGACCTTGCAAAGAGAGCCAGAGGCGGCGGGCGTCACGGTTTGAAATGCGAAAACTCATGGCCGCACGCTAGGGGAATGGCTTGAACAAAGAAAGAACATTTTGCGAGCTGGGCTGTGGGCTTGGCTTTTTCATTTCGGGTGCGTATTTATGAACGCGGTTCAATATGTGGGGCACTATGGCTGGCAAAGTGGCAGAGCGGCGCGCGGCGTTGCGTGTAAAGTTGATTGAATTGGCGGAAGAGCAGATCGCAACGGGTGGTTTGTCGTCCCTGAAAGCGCGGGAGCTGGCCAAAGGGGCGGGCTGCGCGGTTGGTGCCATCTATAATGTTTTTGATGACCTGCATGACCTTGTGCTCGAAGTGAATGGACGCACGTTCAAAAAGCTCGGTGCGGCGGTGTCTGCCTCCTATGATGGCAGTGAAAGCCCGCGCCAACGGCTCATTCTTATGTCCAACGCCTATTTAGAGTTTGCTGCCACGCATCCGAAGCTGTGGCGGGCCCTGTTTGATGTGGAGATGACAGAGGGTGGTCCGGTGCCGGAGTGGTATCTGTCTTCATTGGGGGCGTTGTTTGCCAATATCCGGGCGCCGCTGTCGGAGCTATACGCCGAAATGGGCGAGGAAGAGCTCGGGTTGATGACCCGTGCGATGTTCTCGGCGGTGCATGGAATCGTGCTTTTAGGGCTGGAGAATCGCATTTCAGGCGTGCCGCCGGAGCATATTCGCACAATGATTGCACAGGTTCTGTCCCGAATTGGGCCAGAAGTGGCCATGGAAAAATAAGCAAAAACAAACGCTTCAAAGAAAAGTGAACGATGTTCAATATTTTTCTTGAACGCCGTTCAGGAAAATCCTATCACTCTATCTGTGAACGATGTTCAGGAAATGGAGCGACAGATGTTCGGAACTTTGAAGACATTGATTGTAGGCGCAAACGCCCGGGCCGAAGAGCAGGTGCGTGACGTTTATGCCATTGAGTTAATTGACCAAAAAATTCGCGAGGCGAGTGCGAACCTGAAGGCGGCCAAAGTGGCATTGGCCAGCTTGATCCAGCGCGAGCGCGGTGAGAAGCGCCAAATTGAAACTCTGGAAGGCCGCATTGCAGATTTATTGACACGCGCCAAAGAGGCGCTCGCGGCAGAGCGGGAAGATCTCGCGCAGCAAGCGGCGCAAGCCATTGCTGATCTGGAAAATGAACTGGCGGGGCGACAGCAGACCCAAGCCCGGTTGGAAGCGCGGATTTTGCAGCTGCGCCAAAGTGTGGAAACCGCGCATCGCCGTATCATTGATCTGAAGCAGGGGGCCGTATCAGCGCGCGCCATGCGCAAGGAACAAGGCATTCAGCGCAAAGTGAACCGCCATTTGGGAGGAGACAGCCCGTTTGAAGAGGCCGAAGCGCTGATTTCCAGGGTGATGGGCGAAGATGATCCGTTTGAGCAGGGCGAAATCCTGCGTGAGATCGACAGTGGCCTGAACCATGGCGATATCGCGGGCCGCATGGCGGACGCCGGATTTGGCGATGCGAGCAAAGCAACTGCTGCGTCGGTGATGGACCGCCTGAAAACCCAATCCAGATAAGATTGCCAGCAACTGCACCACAAATTTCAAACTTAGAATTCGGAGAAACTAAAATGACTGATCGCAATGACAATTCCACTATCGTAATGCTCAACATGGCCGGTGTGGCGCTTGCCTATGTGCTGCTTGGCATTTCTCTATGGCTGTCCACAGACGTGCCCCTGTCTACCAAGGGATACTGGGGCATGGGGATTGTGTTGCTCACCATCAGCCTGATCAATGTTGTGAAGTACCGCTTTGACAATCAGCAGCGAGATGAACGTATTCGTCGTATCGAAGAAGTGCGTGACGAAAAAATGCTGGAAGAGGCATTGCTGGATACCAAGCCAAGCGTTTGAATGACCGACTAAACCAAGACGGCAGTTGGGGCGTGCCCCAGCTGCCTTTGCTTTTGCGGCCTAGGTTTTTGCCTCTACCATAAGCCACTTGCGAAACGCCCGTTCCTTTGCATCGAGAGGACGGGGCAAGGTAACCAAGTGATAGCCGAGATCCGTGCGGGGCAGGCTGGTGATCTGCACCAGCGTACCAAACGCCACCTCTCTCTCAACCAGCGATCGTGGGTGCACGGAAACCCCCAGGCCAGCCACAGTGGCAGAGAGCACAAGCTCGTTGGTCTCCAAAGACGTCATCTCCACGGTGTTGAGATCAAGCCCGGCGTCTTCCACCACTTGGCGCCATTCTAGCATGTGCAAGTCTATCAGCCACGGGTAGACCCCTGCGTCGGAAAGGCCAATTTTAGAATTTGTATTGAGCAACTTAGGAGAGCCAACCACCCAAAATTCTCCAGATGTGAGCAATTCGGAGGACACCCCCGGCCATTGTCCATTGCCAAACCGGATGGCCATGTCAAAGCCATCGCGGCGGAGGTCAATCAAGCTGACGCTTGGGTTGATGCTGAGCGAGATCTCAGGGTGTTTTTGCCAGAAGCCGCCAATACGTGGCATCAGCCAGTTGGCGGCAAAGGAGGGTGTGACGGTTATGCTGAGCGGGCGACCTTCTTTGGAGCGCTGCAGGGCGGAGACACCCTCTGCGATCACTTCAAAGCCCTCAGACAGATGTTGCGCCAGATGACGGCCTTCTTCAGTGAGGGCAACGCCGCGACCAGACCGAAACAAAAGCGGCGTTGACAGCTCCGCCTCTAAGCTGCGCACGTGTTGGGCAATAGCCGCATGGGTGACATTGAGTTCCCGAGCTGCTGCGCTGAGGTTTTGGTGGCGAGCCGCGGCTTCAAAGGCGCGCAGTGCGGCAAGGGAAGGCAGATTGGACCAATCCATAATGTAATCCAGACTTACATATTGAATGTCATATTGAGTCGATTTTGGGAGCGATGTCCACCATTTATGGGTTATGTCAACACAAGGAGTGTCGGATATGTTGGGAATTCTTTCAAATAGCTTTCAAGTGGCCACCCGTCAGGAGCGTTGGAGTGACAGAGATGCAGCGCCGGTTTCAGAAGCCAAGTTACAGCCGCATTGGCGCGAAGATCGCCGCGAGCGGTTTGCGGGCAAAAGTGTGCTGGAACAGGCTGCGGAGAGTGCACGGCCAAAATTGTTTGGCTGGTAAAGCAATGGCGCGTTAGCGTTTTTGCCATTCCATAATGTGTAGGTAGGGCGCGCGGTTGTAACTTTCCGCCCGCGCGCCGCAGGTGGCCTTGGGCTCGTCAAAATGGGTGAGTTGAAAACCTCTGTTCAGCAGCGCCTGCATGTAGAACGACATCGGGCGGTGCCAGTTCTGAATGCGGATGCCGCGCCACTCAGCCCAGCTTGGGAACGCGTCCAAGTAGCGGTCCATTGTGAGTGTGGTGGTGCCGTCCGGGTTTTTGACCGGCGTGCCCTGGGATTGGCTTGCCGTGGTCCATGGGTTCAGGTTGGCGATCAGAAACCGGCCGTTTGGGCGCAAGACACGATGCGTTTCTGACAGGGCCTTTGGGATGTCCGAAATGTCGATCAGCGACAGGTAACTGATCACCATATCAAAACTGCGATCGGCAAAGGGCAGATCTTCGGCGCTGGCGATCACGTAGTCTGCACCGCCTTGGTTTTTTGCATAGGAGATCAGAGCCTCGGTTGGGTCGATCCCAAACACGTGATCCACAGAGCCAGCCAACTTACGGCAGAAACGCCCTTCGCCGCAGCCAAGATCCAAGATGACCTTTGGCATGGCGGCCAGGACTCGGTCCAGCATCGGCGCATCTAACACATGTTGGCGGCTGAAATCACCATCTGTGCCTTGAGAGGCAATCCAAGCTTTTGCAGAGTCATCCCATCCGTCGGTCACGTACTTCCCCCTCAAGCCACTTTCGTCGCCAAAAAGGCCGCCGCCGGAATGTCCAGCGACGGCCTTTCGATTTTTCTGCGAACTTAACTTACAGGTTCGGATAGAGCGGGAAGCGGGCGCAGAGGGCGGCCACTTTTGCACGCACGGAAGCTTCCACCTCGGCATTGCCCTCTTCGCCGTTGGCGGCCAGACCGTCGACCACTTCAACAATCATGTCGGCAATGGCGCGGAACTCGTCTTCACCAAATCCACGGGTGGTGCCCGCAGGTGTGCCAAGGCGCAGACCGGAGGTCACCATTGGCTTTTCCGGGTCAAACGGGATGCCGTTTTTGTTGGTGGTGATGTGCGCGCGGCCAAGTGCTTTGTCTGCGATGTTGCCGGTCACAGCTTTGGGGCGCAGGTCTACCAGCATCACGTGTGTGTCGGTGCCGCCGGTGACGATGTCCAGACCACCTTTGATCAGCTGATCGGCCAAGGCCACAGCGTTGGCGCGTACTTGTTTTTGGTACTCTTTGAACTCAGGGCGCAGTGCTTCGCCAAAGGCCACAGCTTTGGCTGCGATGACGTGCATCAACGGGCCACCCTGAATACCGGGGAAGATCGCGGAGTTCAGTTTTTTGGCGATGTCCGCGTCGTTGGTCAGGATCATGCCGCCACGCGGGCCGCGCAGGGTTTTGTGCGTGGTGGTTGTGGCAACATGCGCATGTGGGAAGGGCGATGGGTGCTCACCCGCGGCAACCAGACCGGCGATATGTGCCATGTCGACCAGCAGGTAGGCGCCAACCATATCCGCAATTTCACGGAAGCGAGCAAAGTCGATCTGACGTGGGATGGCGGAACCACCAGCGATGATCATCTTAGGTTGGTGCTCCTTGGCCTGGGCTTCGACTTGATCGTAGTCGATCAGATTGTCGTCGCGGCGCACACCGTAAGACACAGCATTGAACCACTTGCCAGATTGGTTGGGGCGCGCACCGTGGGTCAGGTGGCCACCGGAGGCCAGGTCCATGCCGAGGATGGTATCGCCGGGCTGGATCAAGGCTTGGAAGGTACCTTGGTTGGCTTGCGAGCCGGAGTTGGGCTGCACGTTGGCAAACTCACAACCAAACAGCTCTTTGGCGCGGTCGATGGCAAGTGTCTCGGCCACGTCCACATATTGGCAGCCGCCGTAGTAGCGGCGGCCAGGGTAGCCTTCGGCGTACTTGTTGGTCAGCACGGTGCCTTGTGCTTCCATCACGGCGGCGGACACGATGTTCTCAGAGGCGATCAGTTCGATCTCGTCGCGCTGGCGGCCCAGCTCGTCGGTGATCGAGCCAAACAGCTCCGGGTCGCGGGAAGCGAGAGATTCGGTGAAAAAGCCGGTATCACGGGTGGTGGACATGGGCATGTGCTCCAGATCAGAGGTTCGCGTTGCTGCGGTTCCTAAAGGAAAGGTCAGTGTGTTGAAAGGTCTCAAAGCGACGCAACACCTTGCCTGAACGCCGCAGATGGTGCAGAGGGTAAACATATGACGCCATAGGAAACCTTTGGCAGGGCAGGGAAACCTGCCAGTATTTGAATGGAGCGGGGACCAATATGTCCAAAAGAATCGCTTTTGTGGCCAGCAATGCACCGGTGGCACAGACCGCGCGGGCGGCTTTGATTGGTCGATACGGCGACGTCGCGCCGGAGGAAGCAGACGTGATTGTCGCGTTGGGCGGCGACGGCTTCATGCTACACGCGCTGCACGACACACAGGCGCTGTCCGCGCCGGTTTATGGCATGAACCGCGGCACTGTTGGGTTCTTGATGAACACCTACTCCGAAAGCGATCTGATTGAGCGTCTTGCTGAAGCAGAGGAAGAAAAACTAAATCCATTGGCCATGCGAGCGACCTGTGTCGACAATTCCGTGCATGAGGCATTGGCAATCAACGAGGTGTCGTTGTTGCGGGCCGGCCCACAGGCGGCCAAGCTGCGCATCAAGATTGACGGGCGATTGCGCATGGAAGAGCTGGTTTGCGACGGCGCACTGATTAGTACGCCAGCGGGCTCCACCGCCTACAACTATTCCGCGCATGGGCCAATTTTGCCGATCGGCTCTGACGTGCTGGCGCTCACTGCAATTGCGCCTTTCCGGCCACGTCGCTGGCGCGGAGCTTTGTTGCCAAATCAGGCAACCGTGACTTTTGAGGTGCTTGAGGCCAGCAAGCGGCCAGTGATGGCTCATGCGGACAGTCGCTCAATTGAGAATGTGGCAGCCGTGGAAATTCGTTCGGATAAGAGCATTGCGCACCGGATCCTCTTTGATCCGGGCCATGGTTTGGAAGAGCGCCTCATTCGCGAGCAATTTGTATAACATGTAAAAGCGCGCCACATGTGCGGCGCGCTTTCTCCGATTCACTATCTGGAAAGATCCCGAGAGGCGGGGGTTGAACCCCGCTCTGGGTTTAAGACTTGGCGTATCCGAGGCTTTGAAGAGCTTCGGTAATCTCGTCCAAAATCACCGGGTCGTCGATGGTCGCAGGCATTTTCCATTCTGTGCCATCGGCGATGCTCACCATCGTACCGCGCAGGATTTTGCCGGAGCGAGTCTTGGGCAGACGGTCTACCACAATGGCCAGTTTGAAGGCGGCCACCGGCCCGATTTTCTCGCGCACCAGCTTCACAACCTCCTTTACAACCTCGTTGTGGTCGCGATCCGCGCCCGCGTTGAGGCAAAGGAAACCCACCGGCATTTGGCCCTTGAGCTGATCGGCGACACCAATCACGGCACATTCGGCCACATCCGGGTGCCCGGCGAGCACCTCTTCCATGCCGCCGGTCGACAGGCGGTGGCCTGCGACGTTGATCACGTCATCGGTGCGCGCCATGATGTAGATGTAGCCATCTTCATCAATCATGCCTGCGTCGCCGGTTTCGTAGTAGCCGGGAAAGTTTGTCAGATAGGATTTCTTAAAGCGGTCTTCGGCGTTCCAAAGGGTCGGAAGCGTGCCCGGGGGAAGCGGCAGTTTGCTGACAATTGCACCGAGTTCACCCGGGGGAAGTTCGTTGCCACCGTCGTCGAGCACTTTCATGTCGTAGCCCGGCATTGGAAGGGATGGGCTGCCGAGCTTCACCGGCAGTAGTTCGATGCCCACCGGGTTGCAGATTGCTGGATAGCCCAGTTCGGTTTGCCACCAGTGGTCGATGATCGGTTTTTGCAGTTGGTCCTGCGCCCAGATGATGGTGTCTGGGTCGGCGCGTTCCCCGGCGAGGAAGACCTGTTCCATGCAAGACATGTCGTATTTCTTTACGAACTCACCTTGCGGATCTTCGCGCTTCACCGCACGGAAGGCAGTAGGCGCAGTGAAGAAGGTTTTTACTTTGTGCTCGGAGATCACCCGCCAGAAGGTGCCCGCGTCCGGCGTTCCTACCGGTTTGCCTTCAAACACAATGGTGGTGTTGCCATGGATCAGCGGCGCGTAGGTGATGTAGCTGTGGCCCACAACCCAGCCCACATCTGAGGCCGCCCAGAAGACATCGCCCGGATCAACGTTGAATACGTTCTTCATTGTCCAGTTTAGCGCAACAAGATGGCCAGCAGTGTGGCGCACAACACCTTTGGGTTGGCCGGTGGTGCCGGAGGTGTAGAGAATGTAGGCTGGATGGTTGCCTTCGACTGGCACACATTCGGCGGGTTCCACGCCATATTGGAAACCGTGCCAGTTGAAGTCGCGGCCTTCGATCAGCTGCGCCACTTCTTGCTCGCGCTGGAAAATCACGCAGAAGTCAGGCTTGTGGGTGGCGAGGTCGATGGCGCCGTCCAAAAGCGGCTTGTAGTGCACCACGCGACCCGGCTCGAGGCCGCAAGAGGCGGCGATGATTGCCTTGGGTTTGGCGTCGTCAATGCGCACGGCGAGTTCGTTGGCGGCAAAGCCGCCAAACACTACCGAATGGATCGCACCAAGGCGGGCACAGGCCAGCATGGCTTCGAGCGCTTCAGGGATCATTGGCATGTAGATGATAACCCGGTCGCCTTTTTCCACACCCTTGGCGCGGAGGGCGCCGGCGAGGGAGGCCACGCGGTTGCGGAGCTCTACATAGGAGATCTCACGCTTGGAATGGGTGATCGGGCTGTCGTGGATAATGGCGGTTTGTTCGCCCCGGCCAGCCTCGACGTGACGGTCCACAGCGTTCCAGCAGGTGTTGACCTTGGCATCAGAAAACCACTCACACATGTGGTCACCCTTGTCAAAGAGCGCCTTGCTGGGTGGGGTGTTCCAGTCAATCGCGTCTGCTGCTTGCATCCAGAATGCTTCTGGATTGTCTTTCCAACCGTTGTAGACGTCCTGATATGACATGGGGTCCTCCTCTTCCTACTCAAATGGATAGAGGAGGGGGGATTGCTGCGGCAAGTCTTGGTGCGTTTGACGTGGCAGATTATCGCAGAATATTTGCAAGTTGTGCCGCCTAAAATCTGCAAACTTTAGCAAACTCCCATTTTTTTGCGGGTTTCGGCCCGATTTTTATTGGATTTGCAAATGTGCAAAGTTAATTTTGCCGGCTTGGCGGATAGTGTGTTGGACATCGAGCAAATATGTCAACGCATTTGCGGCGGGTGTGTCATACTGTGATCCTGTGCTGTTGGAGGTCGGGTATGAGTTCTGAGAATAAGTCAATGATGACTCTGTGCGCTGCTCTCTGTCGGATACTCGCGCCGTTTCTTCACTTGTTGATCTTGGCGACAGCACTTCACGCGGCGCCCCAGCGATATCATTTGGACAGTGGCACAAGCGTCGTTGGCTTCACTTACTACTTGAATGATGCCCAGGCGGAAGGGCAGATGCCGGTGAGTTCGGCCGAGCTTTTTCTGGATTTAGGCAACATCGAGCGCAGCCGCATTGATGTTACGCTCAATCCCCAAAAGGCAGTTGCAGGGTTTGTTTTTGCAACAGAGGCACTGAAAAGTGCGCGTGTGTTGGATGTGCGCAATCACCCAACTATCCGATTTGTTGCGCGGGAGATTACTGGCTCGATCCACAAGGCGCAGGTCACTGGGGACTTAACCGTGCGGGGAATTTCAAAGCCAGTGACGCTTTCGGCGCAGCTTTTTCGTCAGCGCGGTACGGTCGCGGGAGATCTAGACAACCTATCCATTTTGCTCACGGGTAAGCTGGATCGCACAGAGTTTGGTGCGACGGGGTACCGGGGTTTTGTGGGGAACCAGATTGATCTGAATATTCTTGCGCGCGTGCGCCGAGACGGAAGCCCTTCTAAATGAAACGGCGGTGAGTGATATCGCGAGGGGAGCATTGTCTCCCCCCGCCTCGTAGTTGGCTGATTACCGGTTACCCGTATTGGGTCACCGGGGTTCCGGCGATGGCGGCCATGTTCAGTAGGCCACGTGCCGTGATCGATGGGCTGACGATGTGGGCGCGGTTGCCCATGCCCATCAGAATCGGGCCAACTTCAAGTGCACCGGCGCGCATTTTCAGGATGTTGCGCACGCCAGAGGCGGCATCTGCGTGGGCGAAAACCAACACGTTAGCGGCGCCTTGCATCCGTGTGCGGGGGAAGACGCGAGCGCGTAGGTCTGCGTCCAACGCGGTGTCGACGTTCATCTCACCCTCGTAGGTGAAGTCACGCGGGCGGCTGTCCAGAATCTCAATGGCTTCGCGCAAGCGCTTGCCCGAGCCTTGGTGATGGTTGCCAAATTGGCTTTGTGAGCAAAGTGCGATGTTGGGTTCCAAGCCAAAGCGACGCACGTGGCGGGCGGCGCCGATGGTGATGCGGGCGATGTCTTCGGGGCTGGGCAACTCGTGTACTTGGGTGTCGGCAATGAAAAGTGGCCCGTCTTCGAGGATCATCAGCGAGAGCGCACCATGGGGGGACAGGGATTTGTTGCCCAAGACCTGTGTGATGTAGTTCAGGTGCCAGCGGTATTCGCCAAAGGTGCCGCAGATCAGGCTGTCGGCCTCTTCGCGGTGCACCATGATTGATCCAATTGCAGTGGAGTTGGTGCGCATGATCGCCTTGGCGAGGTCCGGCGTGACGCCTTCGCGCTCCATCAACTCATGGTAGCTGTTCCAGTAGTCGTAGTAACGCGGGTCGTTTTCAGGGTTCACGATCTGGAAGTCCTGGCCGGGGCGGATGGAGAGGCCGGCGCGTTCACAACGAGCGTCGATCACTTCGGGACGGCCTATCAGGATCGGGGTTTCAGTGGTTTCTTCCAGAATCGCCTGTGCGGCGCGCAAGACACGTTCGTCTTCGCCTTCAGAGAACACAATCCGCCGTGCGGCTTTGCGCGCTGTTTCAAACACGGGGCGCATCAGGAGCGCGGATTTGAAGACCGATTGGTTGAGTTTGTGCACGTAGGCGTCGATGTCGCCGATGGGGCGGGTGGCGACGCCGCTGTCCATAGCGGCCTTGGCAACCGCTGCCGACACCACGCCGACCAGACGTGGGTCAAACGGTTTTGGGATCAGGTATTCTGCGCCGAAGGTGAGCTGTTCACCTTTGTAGGCAGCCGCTGCTTCGGCGGAGGTTGTTGCGCGGGCAAGTTCGGCAATGCCGTTCACGCAGGCCACGCACATTTCGTCGTTGATTTCGGTGGCGCCCACATCCAGCGCGCCGCGGAAGATGAAGGGGAAGCAGAGGACGTTGTTGACCTGGTTTGGGAAGTCAGAACGACCGGTGGCAATGATTGCGTCGGGGGCCACTTTACGGGCCAGCTCGGGCATGATTTCCGGGGTGGGGTTGGCGAGCGCAAAAATGATCGGTTGCGCGGTCATCTTCTCAACTAGGTCTGGCTTCAGCACGCCGGGGCCGGAGAGACCGAGGAACATGTCTGCTCCGTCGACAACTTCGTCGAGGGTGCGCAGATCGGTTTTCTGGGCAAATTCCGCTTTTTGAGGGTTCATGTCCTCTTCGCGGCCGTCATAAACGAGGCCATGGATGTCGCAGAGCCAGACGTTTTCGCGCTTCACTCCCAGCTTCAGCAGCATGTTGAGGCAGGCGATGCCCGCTGCGCCGCCGCCGGTGGAGACAATCTTGATGTCTTCGAATTTCTTACCCGCGACCTGAAGCGCATTGGTGGCCGCCGCGCCCACAACAATGGCAGTGCCATGTTGGTCGTCGTGGAATACTGGGATGTTCATGCGCTCGCGGCAGAGCTTTTCGACAACAAAGCAGTCCGGTGCTTTGATGTCTTCCAAGTTGATCGCGCCAAAGGTTGGCCCCATGGCACAGACGATGTCCGCAAGCTTTTCCGGGTCCGCTTCGTCCAGCTCAATGTCAAAACAGTCAATGTTAGCAAATTTCTTGAACAGAACCGCTTTGCCTTCCATCACCGGCTTGGATGCCAGCGCTCCGATGTTTCCGAGGCCAAGCACAGCGGAGCCGTTGGAGACTACCGCAACAAGGTTTTGACGCGCTGTATACAAGGCGGCATTCGCTGGGTCTTCTTTGATCTCAAGACAAGCTTCTGCCACACCTGGTGAGTAGGCGCGGGAGAGATCACGGCCGTTGGCCAGTGGCTTGGTGGCGCGGATTTCTAGTTTCCCTGGCTTTGGGTTGGCGTGATAAAACAGAGCGGCGTCGCGCAGAGATTGGTTGCGGTTGTCGGACATGGCGGACCTCATAGTGCGCGGGGCGCAGCGGCGGTTTGTGGGGTGGTTGAAATTTGGTTCAGCATTAAACTAGTTTTTCTTCTGTGGGAATGGGCAAATGTGCCTTGATGGAAAGCCTCTAATTTTCACCGTTGAATTTTTGACCATTTGGTTACATTCTCGGTAAATTCTGTCGTGAGGGCGCAGTGGGGAGTGGGAATGGAAGAGATTAGAGCGGAAGTACGGTTGCCAACGCAGGAACTGCGCGACGACATCCCCTTTTACACCAAAGTGCTCAAAATGCGGATGGATATGATTTATCCGGCGGATGACCCGACGGTGGCGGTGTTTTCCGGTCATGGATTACGGTTGCGCATTGAGAAGGATGCAGCAGAAGCGCCAGGGTGTCTGCGGATTTTGACCGACGATCCCGATGGGTTTGCTGAAGATGCGCGCGAATTGATCGCGCCAAATGGCACAAAGATAGAAATTGAAGAACTGAACCCGGAGCTGGTACTGCCGGAGGTGCAGCACTCTTTTGTCGTGCGACGCCTTGCGGATCAGGCACCTTGGGTGATTGGGCGTGCAGGGATGCACTACAGGGATTTGGTGCCGGACCGGTTGGGGGGCGCGATGATTGCCAGCCATATCCGTATTCCTGACGGTGGGCCTGTACCGGATATGGTGCATTATCACAAAGTGGGCTTTCAGCTGATCTTTTGCGTCAATGGATGGGTTGACGTTCTGTATGAAGATCAAGGGGGCATGCGGCGTCTTAATGCAGGCGATTGTTTTATCCAGCCGCCGGAAATTCGCCATCGAGTTTGCGAGGCAAGCGATGATCTGCAGGTAATTGAAATTGGTGTACCAGCGGATCATGTGACCGAGATTGACCATGAGATGAAGCTTCCAACACCTCATGAACGGCCAGGCCGCGAATGGGACGGTCAGCGCTTTGTGCATAACTTGGCGGAGGGCGCGGAGTGGCGCGACTTCCGCTTGCCGGGCTTTACTTGCCGGGACACGTCTATTGCTGCCAACACCAAGAGTGTGGCGGGCGTACAAGTGATCCGTCTTGGAGAAGGCGCGCCGCAGTGGGCGCGTCATGACGCGGATATCCACTTTACCTTTGTGATGAAGGGCACGATGGTTCTGGAGGGTGAAGGGCGCGAGCCCTTTGCTTTGGAAGCCGGTGATGCCTTTGTAATCCCGCCCGGAATGAAAACCCTATACGCCAATCCAAGCGCGGACATCGAATTGCTCGAAGTCACGTTGCCGGGGGCGTTTAAGACGAAAGTGACAGAGACATGAGCTTGGAAAAATCGGCTTTTGCCGTGCGTGAAAACGCCTATGCGCCCTATTCAAATTTCAAGGTGGGCGCGGCGGTGCTTTCCGAGGGGGGCACAATTTACTCGGGCTGCAATGTAGAGAACATTGCCTATCCGGAAGGCACCTGCGCGGAAGCCGGCGCAATTGCGGCGATGGTGGCGGCCGGCGAGACAAAACTAACTGAAGTTTTTGTTGTGGCAGATAGCAAGCAGCCGGTGAGCCCTTGTGGAGGATGTCGCCAAAAACTGGCTGAGTTTGGGTCATCAGACACAAAAGTGACGCTGGCCAACTTGGATGGCGTGCGCGTGACCATGACCATGGCAGAATTGTTGCCTGGTGCGTTTGGAGTCGACCACATGGATGCCGACCATCAAGACCGCGATTAAAGAGCAAGCAAAAGGAGACCCGCATGGACGCACGGGCCATCATCGCGCAGTTGCGCAAAGGCGAAGACCCAAGTCGTGACGAGCTGGCCTGGTTTGCCAGGGGCTTGGCGGACGGCACGGTGAGCGATGCGCAGGCCGGGGCCTTTGCCATGGGCGTGTGTGTGCGTGGCTTGTCTGAGGAAGGACGCGTGGCGTTGACGCTGGCGATGCGGGACAGTGGTGACACGATGTCTTGGGATTTGCCGGGGCCTGCGCTCGACAAACACTCCACTGGTGGTGTTGGGGATTGTGTGAGCTTGGTGCTCGCGCCGGCCTTGGCGGCCTGTGGGGCTTATGTGCCGATGGTATCCGGTCGCGGGTTGGGGCACACTGGCGGAACTCTGGACAAGCTGGAGGCCATTCCCGGCTATCAGACCGGGTTGGATGAGGCGCAGTTTGACAAAGTGGTGCGCGAAGCGGGGGCGTCGATTGTCAGCGCAACCGCTGAAATCGCGCCTGCGGATAAGCGGCTATATGCGGTGCGCGATGTGACCGGGACGGTGGAAAGTCTGGACCTGATCACCGCGTCGATCCTGTCTAAAAAACTGGCGGCGGGGCTGCATGGCTTGGTGCTGGACGTGAAAGTGGGCAGCGGCGCGTTTATGAAGACGCGGGAGGATGCTGAGGCCTTGGCGGACTCTTTGGTGAGCACAGCCAATTTGGCGGGCTGCCCAACAAGTGCGTTGATCTCGGATATGAGCCAACCTCTGGCACCGTCACTGGGCAATGCGCTGGAAGTGGCGGAATGCATGGAGGTGCTCTGCGGCACCAAAGGTGGACCACTGGCAGAGCTGAGTGTCTCGCTTGGGGGGGTGTTGTTGGCCAACGCCGGATTGGCGACGGATGCTGAGGCGGGTGTTGCCAAAATGGTTGAAGTGCTGGCCAACGGACAAGCGGCAGAACGGTTTGGCAAGATGGTTTCTGCGCACGGTGGCCCGATGCGGTTTGTAGAGGAGTGGCGCCGGTTCTTGCCCGAGGCCTCGGTGATCCGTGAGGTGAAAGCGCCGCGTGATGGCTTTGTGACTGCTATTGAGGGCGAAGCGCTAGGCCTCGCTGTTGTAGGCCTTGGCGGCGGGCGCATGGTGGAGAGCGACGTGATTGATATGGCGGTTGGCTTTTCCGAAGTGGTGCGGTTGGGCACAGCGGTCAAAGCTGGTGATCCGCTTTTGCGTGTGCATGCAAGTCGAGAAGACAAAGCGGACGCTGCCGCCGCGGCAGTGTTGGCGGCCATGGACATTGGCGATCAGATGCCCGATATGCCGCCGCTAATCCACGAAAGGAGCCGCTGATGGCACGTGCATTTCTGGTTGTGATTGACTCGGTTGGCATTGGTGGTGCGCCGGATGCGGCGCAGTTTTTCAACGAAGATCGCCCCGACACTGGTGCAAATACCTTGGCGCATATTGCGCAGGCTTGCGCTGACGGACGCGCTGAAGATGGGCGCAGTGGGCCGTTGAAGCTGCCCAATCTGGATGCCTTGGGTCTTGGCGCTGCCTGTCGATTGGCGTCGGGAGATCCCACGCCGGGACTAGATGCGGAGCCACAAGGGGCTTGGGGCGCTGCGACGGCAGTCAGCCCGGGCAAAGATACGCCATCCGGCCATTGGGAATTGGCTGGCCTGCCGGTGCCCTGGGATTGGGGATACTTCCCCAAAAAAGAGCCGTGTTTTCCTGCTGATTTGACCAAATTGGTGTGTGAGCTGGCTGGCGTGGATGGCATTTTGGGGGATTGTCATGCTTCGGGCACCGTGGTCATCAACGATCTTGGCGCGGAGCACGTCAAAAGCGGCAAGCCAATTTGCTACACCTCTGCCGACAGCGTCTATCAGATTGCCGCGCATGAGGAGACCTTTGGTCTAGAGCGCTTGTTGAAGCTGTGTCAGGATCTTGCGCCAACTTTGCACAAAATGAAGATTGGCCGGGTGATTGCGCGGCCATTTGTGGGGGATGCTGAGACTGAGTTTGCCCGCACCACCAACCGTCGAGATTATGCGATTGCGCCGCCGGAGCCACTGTTGACCAATTGGGTGCAGGATGCCGGTGGCAAGGTGCATGGCGTTGGCAAAATTGGCGATATCTTCACGATGGCGGGCATTGATGATTGCACCAAAGGCGCGGATGCCAAGCTGATGCAGGATTTGCAAGGATTGGTGGAAACCGCCGAGGATGGTAGCCTGACCTTTGCAAATTTTGTAGAATTTGACAGTCTCTACGGCCATCGCCGGGACATTTCCGGGTATGCGCGGGCGTTGGAATGGTTTGACTTGGAAATCGGAAAGGTCCTTAAAAATTTGAGGGCGGATGATCTGTTGATCCTGACAGCGGATCACGGCAATGACCCAAGCTGGACCGGAACGGATCACACCCGTGAGCGCGTGCCAGTATTGGCCGCCGGTGTGGGCGCAAAAAATGCCGGGATTGTGGATTTTATAGACGTGGCCGCCACGGTTGCTGCGCATTTGGGGATTACACCTCCCCGTGGAAGGAGTTTTTTATGAGCGTTGCTGACCTGCCCAAAGTTGAGCTGCACTTGCACCATGAAGGCGCTGCACCGCCCGCGTTTATCAAACAGCTGGCGCATGAAAAGAATGTCGATCTGAGTAAGATTTTTGACGACAATGGTGGCTACGCGTTCCGGGACTTCGTGCACTTCCTAAGTACCTACGAGGAAGCGACTTCCGTCCTGACGGGGCCAGAAGAGTTTGCGCGATTAACCACCGCGATCCTGGAAGAAAGCGCCAAGAACGGCGTAGTTTACACCGAGAGCTTCATTAGTCCGGACTTCTGCGGCGGCGGTGACCTTGGTGCGTGGAGAGAATATCTCGCGGCGATTCAGGAAGCGGCTAACGCTGCGGAATCCAAGCATGGGATCACGCTGCGTGGTGTGGCGACAGCGGTACGCCATTTCGGAGCGGACAAGTCTAAAACCACGGCGCATTGTGCGGCCGAAACAGCTGGCGATTTTGTGACCGGTTTTGGCATGGGCGGCGACGAAGGACAGTTTTCGCAAGGCACGTTTTCCTATGCGTTTGATCAGGCCAAAGAAGCTGGCTTGCAACTGACCACTCATGCGGGTGAATTTGGTGGCCCGGAAAGCGTTTGGGATGCGATCAAAGACCTGAATGTGGAGCGCATTGGCCATGGTGTGCGCAGCATTGAAGACCCAGAATTGGTAAAAGAGTTGGTGGCGCGTCAGATCACGCTGGAAGTCTGCCCTGGCTCCAACGTTGTTTTAGGCCTGTTCCCTGATTTTTCCAGCCACCCCATTCAGAAGCTACGGGACGCCGGGGTCAAGGTGACTGTGAGCACGGATGATCCGCCGTTTTTTCACACCACCATGCGCCGCGAATATGAAGAGCTAGCCAAGGCCTTCGGCTGGGATGAGAGTGATTTTCGGGCGCTCAACCAGACCGCGCTTGACGCAGCCTTCTGTGATGCCGATACCAAAGCAAAAGTAGCAAAGCGATTGGAGCAAGCCTGATGGATCATTTGACAGTTGTGGATCACCCGCTGGTACAGCACAAGCTGACAATCATGCGCGACCAAGCCACCTCGACTGGTGAGTTCCGTCGTTTGCTGCGTGAGATTAGCCAGTTGTTGGCCTATGAAATCACCCGCGAATTGCCGATGACCACCAAGAAAATCCGGACCCCGATGGTGGAGATGGATGCGCCGACTTTGGCGGGGCGTAAATTGGCGCTCGTGTCTATCTTGCGGGCAGGAAATGGCCTGCTGGACGGAATGCTTGAGCTGGTGCCGTCTGCGCGGGTCGGCTTTGTCGGTTTGTACCGCGACGAGGAAACGCTGGAGCCGGTTCAGTACTATTTTAAGGCGCCAAAAGAACTTGACGAACGGCTGGTGATTGCTGTCGACCCGATGCTGGCAACGGGGAACAGTTCAGCAGCTGCGATCGACCTCCTGAAAGAGCAAGGTGCAAAAAACATCCGGTTTCTGTGTTTGTTGGCTGCGCCTGAGGGGGTAGCGCGCATGAAGGAGGCTCATCCGGATGTGCCAATTGTAACCGCTGCACTGGACGAACACCTGAACGAAAAAGGCTATATCTTGCCTGGATTGGGTGATGCAGGCGACCGCATGTTTGGCACCCAATAGGTCAAATTTCGTGTTTTCAACAGTTTACTCAATATAAACAAACCGGCTAAGGTGCCTCTACATCTTGTGGGGGCACAATGAAACTGACCAGAGTTATTGCGATCGGCTTGATCGCGGGTTCCTTGGGCGTAAGTGCGGTTACTGCGCAGTCCATTAGTTCAAATGAATTGCCGGCGGAATTCCCGCCGAATGATTTTAAAGGTAAGCAGTTTGTTGATAGCCGCGGGTGTGTTTACATCCGTGCGGGGGTCGATGGCGCTACCACTTGGGTGCCGCGTGTGACGCGAGAGCGAAAAGTGATTTGTGGGTTCAAGCCTACGTTCCCCAATGCACAGACCAACACCAGCGCAGCTCCGAAGCTCGACAAAAATGTCGTACAAATTCAGCCGGCGGCTTCGGAGGTGGGCGCACCTACGGTAGCGGCGGCGCCAAAAGCCGTAGCTCCCGCGGCGGCCGCAACGACAACAGCGCGGACAACCGGCAGTGCCGCGACCGCCACAGCCAAGACGACGTCCCGGACAGTCAAGGTGCCAAAGCAGGCCAAAGGTGCGCCGCTTTACACCACACCAACGGCCGCGCGTCCGGCCACCACAACAACCAAAAAAACCACTGCGCGTACGGTTGCCCCTGCGGCCACTGCGGCTGCGCCGACGGTGATCCAGCCTGCGCCAGTAGTGCCAAAGACAACCACAACAACCGTTCGCCGGACTTCCAAACAGGCTCCGCGGGCCGCTGGTGTTGTCTCTCCCTGTCGCGAAGGGGTGACGTCTTGGAGGGGGTCCGCAGTTCGTTGTGGGCCGCAGGCGCTTTCCCCGGTAACACCAGGCTCTGGTCGCCCGACTGCACAGCCGCCACAAATGCGGTTTGATCAAAACAGTTCTCTGCGGCGCCCACCAGTCGGAACGGTTGTGCGCGTTGGAGACGTGGCACCGGGCGTGCGAGTTGTGCCGCGTCACGTTTATGAAGCCAACAAACACACGCAGGTGGTTTCGATCGTGCCAGAAGGATATCGTCGGGCATTTGATGATGGTCGTTTGAACGAACGGCGTGCGGAGATGACCCTCGCGGGACAAGCGCAGATGGCGCAAATTTGGACGCAGACAACGCCTCACAAGCTGATCGAAACAGATAATGAGACAGCCGAGGCGGTGCCATCGGTGGCAACGACTTCAGCGTCGTTGGCCACTGTTTCCACCAAGTCTGACGCTGCCACGAAATCGCTGCGTTTGGCTGGTACACCTTACGTCCAGATTGACACCTTCAGCGATCAGGCCAGCGCGCAGGCGACAGCCAAGCAGGTGAAACGTCTTGGGATGCCGGTGCGGATCGGTAGGTACCAGCGTGATGGCGTGACCCGGCGCATGGTGCTTGCGGGTCCGTTTCCCGATGCAGACAGCGCTATTGCTGCGCTCAGCCAATCTCAGGCCGCCGGATTTAGCAACGCTTTTGTGCGTCAGTAAATGTGATTGACGTGTGCGGCGGTTTCTAGCTGCCGCAGATGCCCTGCAGGGCCACCCAGTAGCGGTCAATCAGAATTGGTTCTGGCAGCTCTTCGGTAAACGGAGCCGCCTCAATTAAAGCAAGCGTGCTTTCTCCCGACGGGTCCCGTGCCAATGCATAGGGCTGTAACCTGACGCGCTTTTCCTCAAAGGCTTTGATCAAGGTAGCGTCCGCTGCCGCGGCAGGCGGGGTGCTGATCAGCAGTTCTATATGCCGGACCAATACGTCGTCCGGCAGAGTGCCTGAGGTTAACAGCCGCAGGCTGGAGCGGATGCCTCCGGTTTCTAGAACGCCTCGGAGTGGATCAGGCGACGCTGCCTGCGCCGCCACGATGTATCCAGCGGCCACATCCGGTTCTTCATGGTCTTCGATGGTGTCCCGCCCCAGAAGTACGATATTGCCCGGCAGGGCGATCGCTTCACGGAGGGCGTTTGGCAGAACAGAAATAGACCGCACTTGCAGGCGTTTTTGAAGGGCGTCTACAGCCGGCACGGCCAAAGGTGCGCTGCAAGGTTGGCCAGTCAGGCGGGACGCTAGTTGTTGCATGTCTTGGCCAATTGTTTGACGCGCTACATTGGGGACCACGCGCAAAGTGTGGTTTGCCAATGCATCAGGTAGCCAAAACGCCGCCAGACCTGCTATGACCGCAGTGGTCAGCACCAGTACCGTTTTACGCAATCGGCCTGAGGTGTGTTGAGGTCGAGCAACAGCTTTACGTAGTTTCTCGATGGCTTCCACCAAATCATCGTGGGAGAGTTCGATTTCCAATGTTTCATCGGAGTCACCGTCTGGAAAAAAAACGGCTGGTGACTGACCCGGGTTAAGGCGGCGCACAGCAGGTAGCGACCAATGGGTGAGCGCGCGGTCCCGGCTGTCTTTGATGACAAGGGAGGCCTCACCGAGCGACACAATGACTTCACGCCGCTGCGCATTTGGTGTTTCGCGCCACAAGGCGGTGCCTTCCAATCTCTGGAATTTGTCTAGTGCGGTGCTCATTGGTGGGTGCTCAACCTCATTTTGCAAGAAACACTAGCATGGTGGCAAACGGGGGGGCAATCACATGGCAGTCACGAAAAAGGCCCGGAGCGATGTCCGGGCCTTGAATCCAGAGTTAAAATCAGCTGTTACAGGATCTTGATGCCGGCTGATTTGATGTCTGCAAGGAAGGCGTCCAGACCTTTGTCGGTCAGCGGGTGGTTGATCATGGATTTGATCACGCCGGGAGGCGCGGTCATCACGTCAGCACCAACCAGCGCACATTGGGTTGCGTGATTTACGGTGCGGATAGAGGCCGCGAGAATCTCGGTTTCAAAACCGTAGTTATCATAGATCTGACGGATATCAGCGATGAGGTCCATGCCATCGATATTGATGTCATCGAGGCGACCGATGAATGGGGAGATGAAAGTTGCGCCGGCCTTGGCTGCAAGCAGAGCCTGGTTGGCAGAGAAGCAGAGCGTCACGTTGACCTTGTGGCCATCATCCGTCAGCGCCTTGCAGGCTTTCAAACCATCCCAGGTCAGGGGCACTTTCACTGCGATATTGTCAGCAATCTCAACCAGCTTGCGGCCTTCGGCGATCATTTCGTCGGCGTCGGTGGCGGTCACTTCGGCGGAAACTGGACCGTCGACTAGGTCGCAAATTTCTTTGGTGACTTCGAGAATGTCACGGCCGGATTTTTTGATCAGAGATGGGTTGGTGGTCACGCCGTCGACCATACCGGTCGCGTTTAGCTCGGCAATGGCGTCAATATCAGCGGTGTCTACGAAGAATTTCATGTCAGTTCCTCTCCTGTGCGTGCAGGTTTGAAAGTGCGGCGCTTGCAACTGCGGGATTGCGCTGCGGCTGTCTTGCCTTTACCCGATAGAGAGCCCCTCTGGAAGTGGGAATGCGCCGTGGAGCTGCATTTTCCGTTAGCGATAACGTTTTTGGCGGGCCAAGGCGGTGTGAGGGACAGTTGAGCGAGACAGAGTTCTTTCCAGAAGGTGCGCTGATAGCGGTGCTGACCACGCAGCCGCTGGACCGCGTGTTGGACTATAAGGCGCCGGAGGGTGGGGTTTTTCTGGGGGCCTTTGTCGAGGTGCCGCTTGGGCCGCGCCGCGTGCTTGGGGTCGTTTGGGGGCCGGGTAAAGGCGACTACGACATCAACAAAATCCGTCCTGCTAACCGCGCCCTGGATGTCGCGCCGATGGGGGCGGACATGCGTGGGTTTTTGCAGCGCGCGGCGGATTATACGCTTACCCCCATGAACGCAATGTTGCGGTTGGCGACGCGTGCACCCGGGCTGTCGGACCCTCCGTCGATGCGCAAAGTCTATCGACGCGGAGAAGGCGAGCCTGATCGCCAAACCGATGCCCGGCGCCGCGTGCTGGAGACCTTGTCCGAATATGGTGAGCTGGCTTTCACTATGGGAGAGTTGTCGGAGATGGCTGGGGTGACCAACTCTGTCATCAAGGGATTGGTTAAACTGGGGGTGGTCCGTGAGGAGGCTGCTCCACGGGACACGCCGTTCTCTCGTTTGGACCCGGACTATGGCGGAAAAGAGCTTTCTGCGGATCAGGAAGCTGGTGCGGCAGAGCTACGGGCAGGTGTGCAAAGCGGGACTTATGGCACAACCTTGCTGCGGGGCGTGACCGGATCGGGTAAAACTGAGGTGTATCTAGAGGCGGTGGCGGAGTGTTTGCGTAAGGGACGGCAGGCGTTGGTGCTATTGCCAGAGATCGCTCTTACAGCGGAGTTTCTGACTCGTGTGGAGGCGCGGTTTGGCGCCAAGCCTGCGGAGTGGCACTCTGGCGTAACCATGACCGAGCGGCGGCGGACCTGGAAAATGGTTGGCGAAGGCGGCGCGCAGATGGTGATTGGCGCGCGATCGGCGTTGTTTTTGCCGTATCGCGACTTGGGTTTGATCATTGTCGATGAAGAACACGATACGTCGTACAAGCAGGAAGACGGGGTGTTGTATAACGCGCGGGACATGGCGGTGCTGCGGGCAGCGCTGTGTCAGGCGCAAGTGATTTTGGCCTCTGCCACGCCAAGTCTGGAAAGCTGGGCCAATGCTGAGGCGGGCAAATATAAGAAACTTGAACTGACCAGTCGTTACGGGGCGTCTGTGCTGCCTGAGATGCGGGCGATCGACATGCGCGCGGAGAAGTTGCCTGCCAGTCGCTGGATTTCACCCAGTCTAAAAGCAGCGGTGGATGCGCGGATTGCCAAAGGGGAGCAAGCGCTACTGTTCATAAACCGCCGAGGCTATGCGCCTGTCACGATCTGTCGTGCATGTGGCCATCAGATTGGCTGTGATAACTGCGATGCACGGATGGTCGAACACCGCTTCCTTAAGCGCCTGCTGTGCCACCAGTGTGGCGAAACCAAGCCAATGCCGGAGGCCTGTCCGTCCTGTGAAGTAGAAGGCAAGCTGGCGCCGGTGGGCCCAGGGGTGGAACGCTTGGCGGAGGAGGCGCAGGAGTTGTGGCCAGATGCGCGGCAGGCGGTGCTAAGTTCGGATCTGTTTGGCTCGGCGCGTGCTTTGAAAGAGAGTATCCAGACAATTGCTGATGGCGGAGCCGACATCATTATTGGCACACAGTTGGTGGCGAAGGGTCACAATTTTCCCCTTTTGACATTGGTTGGTGTGATTGATGCGGACCTTGGTTTGCAGGGGTCGGACTTGCGTGCTGCGGAACGGACTTTTCAGCTGATGCGACAAGTTGCAGGCCGCGCAGGCCGCTCCGAGCGGCCAGGCTTGGCGCTGTTGCAGACCTTTCAGCCCGAGCATCCGGTGATCCGTGCTATTCTGGCGGGTGACGAGGTCGGGTTTTGGCGTGCGGAAGCGGATGAGCGCCGCCATGCGGTGGTGCCGCCGTTTGGGCGCATGGCGGGAATTATCTTGTCTGGAAGCGATGTGGCGCAGGTGTTTGATCTGGGCAATGCTTTGGCGCGAAATGCGGGTGCTTTGCACGCCATCGGGGCTGAGGTCTATGGGCCGGCGCCAGCGCCAATTGCCCGTGTGCGCGGTCGTCATCGTGTTCGACTTTTGGTCAAGGCTGATAAATCAGCGCCATTGCAGGCCGCCTTGGCGCAATGGGTGGGGCAATTTCGATTGAAAGGAGATTTGCGTCTCGCCGTGGATATTGATCCGCAGAGTTTTTATTGAGCCAGAAGTTTCATTTGATCCTAAACATCCCAGAGCACAAGGCAGCGCCTCGTTTCGGTGTTTCGGGCGCACAGACAAGCGTGCGAGAATACACGCCTGTCTGTGCGCCCTTTTGATCTCGCCTTTCCTCAACAATAGGCGTATTTGCTGCACATGTTCAGAAAAACACCTATTGATGACGCACATCTACTGCCCTGGTGGCGTCGCCCGATCACCCTGCTGTTTCTCATGGCGCTGGCCATGCCAATCGCCTTCAACACCTGGAGCGCGCTGCTCAACAATTTTGTGATTGAGGTGGCTGATTTTGATGGGTCCGACATTGGCCTGCTGCACACTGTGCGCGAGATCCCCGGATTTCTGGCAATTGGCGTGATCTTTTTGCTGCTGTTTATACGCGAGCAAGTGTTGGGGCTTTTGTCATTGGCACTGCTAGGCGTCGCGACAGCGGTTACGGCTTATTTCCCCACGATGGGCGGAATCTTGATGATCACCCTGCTGAGCTCGATTGGCTTTCACTACTATGAGACAGTGAACCAATCGCTTCAGCTGCAATGGCTCGATAAGAAGCGTGCGCCTAAAATACTAGGCTGGCTTGTTGCGGCGGGATCTGCAGCCACCTTGCTGGCTTATGGTATCATCGTATTGGGCTGGAAGCGGTTCGATTGGGACTATGACGTGGTTTACCTCGCCGGCGGAGGAATTACCGCACTGATTGCGCTTTATTGTTTTGTGGCCTTCCCGCAGTTTGAAGGGCGCACTCCTCAGGCCCGGAAAATGGTGCTGAAAAAGCGCTATTGGCTCTATTATGCGATGCAGTTTATGGCGGGTGCACGGCGTCAGATTTTTGTGGTCTTTGCCGGTTTCATGATGGTGGAGCGGTTTGGCTTTGACGTGCATGAGATCACGGCGCTTTATCTGATCAACCTTGTTGCCAATATGGTCATAGCCCCGATGATTGGCGAAGCAGTGTCGCGGTTTGGCGAGCGGCGAACATTGATTTTTGAGTACGCTGGGCTTGTGATAGTCTTCCTTGCCTATGGTGGTATCTATTTCTTTGGTTGGGGCATTGCGCTGGCGGCAACACTGTATGTCTTGGACCACCTGCTGTTCTCTTTGGCATTGGCGTTGAAGACCTACTTCCAGAAAATCGCGGATCCTGAAGACATGGCGCCGACGGCGGCTGTGGCCTTTACTATCAACCACATTGCGGCGGTTTTCCTGCCGGTGTTGCTGGGGTTGCTGTGGCTGGCCTCTCCCGGTGCCGTGTTTGTACTGGCAGCCGCTATGGCCGCAGTTTCGCTTGGATTGGCTTTCCTGATCCCGCGTCACCCGGAGAAAGGCAATGAAACGCGCCTGACCCGTCCGCTGGCCGCGGCCGCGGAGTAGTTTCGCGTTCCGCAGGCTTGACGGGGCCAAGGGGAGACCCTAGGCCCTGCGCAACCCAATAGGAGACAGACATGCCGACATTCACCGCACTTACCACTTTGATGGGCAAAGAGCAGGCCGAAGCGCTGGGCGAAGCGATGGAGCGGCTGGTGCCTGAACCCACGGGTGTGGGTGTGTTTGAGGTCGAAGACGGTTCTGGCCTTTGGGAGATTGGTGGCTATTTTGTCGAGGCGCCTGACGAGGCAGGTTTGGCCGTGTTGGCTGCTGCGTTCAGCGCGAAGCCCTTTGTGGTGTCTGAGCTGCCGGAAACCGACTGGGTGGCGCATGTGAAGCGCGAGCTGGCGCCGGTTGAGGCGGGGCGGTTCTTTGTCTACGGCAGTCACGATGCGGACAAAATTCCAGAAGGTGCGGAGCCTCTGCTGATCGAAGCGGCGATGGCCTTTGGCACCGGACACCATGGTACGACTTTGGGGTGTCTGAAGGCGCTGGACCGCGTGGCCAATGAGGGCTTTGTTGGGCAAAACGTGGCGGACATCGGCTGCGGCACAGCGGTGCTGGGCATGGGGGCAGCGCGGATTTGGCCAAACCCCGTGTTGGCGAGCGATATCGACGAGGTGGCAGTGGATGTGGCTAAAGCGAATGTCACGGCAAACGGTCTGGTAGGAAAGGTCATCTGTCTGGAGGCGGCTGGCTTCGGGCATCCTGACTTGGCGGCCAAGGCGCCTTATGATCTGGTGTTTGCCAACATCTTGAAGGCGCCACTGGTGGATCTGGCACCGGATATGGGCGCTAATATCGCCACAAACGGCCATGCGATCCTTTCCGGTATCCTGAACGAGCAAGCAGACGATGTGGTTGAGGCCTATGATGAAGCGGGTTTTGACGTACACACCCGCGAAGAGATTGGCGAGTGGACCACGCTGACGCTGACACGCCGCGCCTGACGCGGGCAACTCGCTAAACAGAATCACGAAACGGGCGGCTGGCATCAGTCGCCTGTTTTTTTGTGCGTACAGTCGTATTTGTTTCTTCTTTTCAAACAGTTTCTAGTTTAGGTTGGGGTTGTTTCCATTTGTCCTGCGGAAGTACATAATTGAGGTCAGATTTGTCGATAATTTGCCTTATTTTCGGCTTTGCGCCTTAATTTCGCCACATTTCAGGACCAAATTTAGCCATGTTTGGTGGGGGCCAAACCTGAGTATTTGCCATGAGTGAATCTTACGCAGAATTTCATGATCGCCTTGCGCGGATCTATCGCAAGCAGGCGAAGACCGGTCGTGTTGCACGTGAATCTGTTGTGATCAATCGCAACGGTTACATGATTGTGAAAGGCGCAAGTCGCCGCCGGGGCATCCCTTGGGCGGGACTGTTCACCGTGGTGCTTTCTTTCTTTATGATCAAGGGCATCTTGATGTCGCAGTTTGGCCCTGACTTCTACTCGCAAGATGTTGTTCGGTTGAGCGGTGGCTCTAATGTGGAAAAGGCGGCAGCTTGGACCATGGCGCCAGACCCCGTGTCTCGTTGGATTGCGACGCAGATCAACACCAAGCTCTAACATATCAAAGTTTACGTGGATCCCTCCAAGATCCCACACGGCCCCGGGTCTCTCTCCCCGGGGCCGTTTCTTATTTGTGGGCCGCAAAACAAAACCGCCGTCTCTAGGGGAGACGGCGGTTGGTGGCCATATGGGCCAAAGTCTTCGTGAGTGGTGGTGGTGCGCTCAGCGGATCGCGTAAATGTCGGAGCGAGACAAGCCAATGTCATCCAGCTCGCGGTCGCTGAGCATTACCAGGGCATTGCGTGTGCGGCGCTTTTCGTTCCAATCGACGAAGCGGGCAAGAAGCGCGAAGAAGGGCTGACCAATACGGCCAGCAGAGCCAGAGGTCGGCGTATGTTCGAAGGCGGCCATATCAGAAATCCTTTCTTTCAGTTGCTATGGACTGTGTTTTCGATCGGCCGTAGATAAGGTGCAAAATGTGCCCCAGCAAGCATCAAAACGGCATAGGTGGCATGCGGTTCTTGCATAGGTCGAAAATCGCGGAAACGCCTTATTAATAAGGTCGCTTTTGGTGCAGTGAAGGGTCGCATTTAGACCATCTTGGGCATGCGTCAGGCAGGTCGCCAAATCGTCGCACCTCCAAAAACTTTCTTCGCAATTTGCTTCTGTCTTGGCGTTTGTTCTTGTTTCGTGCTACTTCACGAAGAACAACAATAAAACAGAGCACAATGGGGCACGACATGCGCGTATTGGGAATCGATCCAGGATTGCGAAACATGGGTTGGGGTGTGATCGACGCAGACGGCAGCAGGATGAGTCATGTTGCCAATGGTATCTGTCATTCGGTTGGCCAGGATTTGGCGGAGCGACTATTGTCGCTGCATGAGCAGCTCACCGATGTGGTGGCGCGGTTCCTGCCGGATCATGCCGCGATTGAGCAGACGTTTGTAAACAAAGACGGGGCCGGAACGCTGAAGCTGGGGCAGGCGCGTGGGATTGCCTTGTTGGTGCCAGCGCAGGCCGGACTGCACATAGGTGAATATGCACCAAACAAGGTGAAGAAAACGATTGTTGGAGTGGGCCACGCTGAGAAGCATCAGGTCGAGCATATGGTGAAGTTGCAGCTTCCCGGTGTGAAAATCGCTGGTACGGATGCGGCGGATGCGCTGGCGATTGCAATGTGTCACGCGCATTATGCGCGCGCCGGAGCGGGCTATGCGGAAGCATTGAAGAGGGCGCAAGCATGATTGGTAAGATTTCCGGGCGGTTGGAGTATCGCAGTACCGACCACGTGCTGATCGACGTGCGGGGTGTGGGTTATGTCGTCTATTGCTCGGACCGGACATTGGCAGCTTTACCAAGCGTTGGTGAGCCGGTGGCGCTGTATACTGACCTGTTGGTGCGCGAGGATTTACTACAGCTATTTGGCTTCTCAAGTCTGTTTGAGAAGGAATGGCACCGCCTGTTGATGAGCGTACAGGGGATTGGCGCTAAGGCGAGTCTGGCCATCCTAGGCGCTTTAGGCGCGGACGGAGTTGGTCGAGCAGTGGCTCTCGGAGATGTCGCTGCAATCAAAGCTGCCAAAGGCGTTGGTCCTAAAACAGCGCAACGTGTCGTTATTGAACTGAAAGATAAGGCTCCTGAAGTTATGGCATTGGGCGGGACGCTTGGGGGAGTTATGGCGTCAGTATCCGGTGAAGAGGCAACCTCAGATAATGATGTGATCGAAGATGTGGCTCGCACGCCGGTGAATACGGGCGGGGCTTCGGCCGCAGCAGGCGCGGCAGCGGCGGCCTCGATGAGTGTGCAGGCCGATGCGTTGTCTGCCTTGGGCAATCTCGGATATGGGCCCGCTGATGCGGCTGGCGCGGTGGCGCAAGCCGCAGGGGAAGATCCCGAAGCGGATACGTCAAAGTTGATCCGCGCAGCGCTTAAGTTGCTGGCTCCGAAAGGGTAAATGATGGATCAACCGGACCCCACATTGCGGCCAGAAGCGCGGCCTGAAGATGCGGATCGCGCGTTACGTCCACAAGAGCTAGATGCCTTCATTGGGCAGAAGGAGGCGCGCGCGAACCTGCGGGTGTTTATAGAAAGTGCCCGACGTCGTGGTGAGGCAATGGATCACACATTGTTTCATGGCCCGCCCGGTTTGGGGAAGACCACACTGGCTCAAATCATGGCGCGAGAACTGGGTGTGAACTTTCGTATGACCTCAGGTCCCGTGCTCGCTAAAGCCGGAGACCTTGCTGCAATCCTCACGAACCTTGAAACACGGGATGTTCTTTTTATCGATGAAATTCATCGCCTTAACCCGGCGGTAGAAGAGGTGCTCTATCCGGCGATGGAGGACTTTGAACTTGATCTGGTGATCGGGGAGGGACCGGCGGCGCGGACGGTTCGGATTGAATTGCAGCCCTTTACCTTGGTTGGGGCGACGACGCGATTGGGTTTGTTGACCACGCCGCTTAGGGACCGGTTTGGCATCCCAACGCGGTTGCAGTTTTATACCGAGGATGAGCTCAACGAGATTGTCACGCGTAATGCCAATAAGCTGGGTGTGCCTGCGCATGATGGTGGCGCGCGCGAGATTGCGCGTCGCTCGCGCGGGACGCCGCGGATCGCTGGGCGGCTTCTGCGTCGGGTGGTGGATTTTGCCCTGGTTGAAGGCGATGGTGTTATCACAAAAGCCCTTGCAGATGGTGCACTTACGCGGCTTGGGGTGGACAATCTTGGGCTTGATGGTGCGGATCGCCGCTACCTGTTTTTCATTGCCGAAAACTATGCTGGCGGGCCGGTTGGCATCGATACAATCAGTGCGGCGTTGAGCGAAAGCCGGGATGCGATTGAAGAGGTTATTGAGCCGTTTTTGTTGCAACAGGGGCTGATCCAACGGACGCCGCGAGGGCGGATGTTGGCGCAGAAGGCCTGGACACATCTGGGTCTCAGCGCGCCACGGCAACGGGACCAGAGCGATTTGTTTACCCCGCCAGGCAACGGCAAATAGGGCGTCGGTATGACGTCGGTATTGTGACTGTTTCGCGGAGGTGCGGTTTTGAGAGTGGAAAATGTAAACGCGCCGACAGTGATGCTGGGAAAGCAAGCTCCTGAAAGAGATGTGGACTGTCTGGATTGAGCGGAACAAAGTCAAGCACAGTTGGTTTTGCAAGTTTCGGCTTTGATTTGTTGGAGGCGGAAGGACGGCAA
>JAAENN010000073.1 GCA_024224295.1 Shimia sp.
AGGGGGTTCTAAGGTTATACCCCAACAGCCGCAAGCGCTTTTTTCAACTTTCTACAAAAATCACCCAGCTTTCTGAAAAAATCAACAAAATCAATAACCTACAAAAGCACCCCACCGACAAAAAATGCCCTTCAGACAAAACCAAGGTTAACAATCAACGCATATCCGAACTTATCCACAGACTCACAACAAGACTCACCAAAGACTCACACAGAAATAGCCTCTGAATGAGACAGAAACCTACGTCGGGATCACATCGGTATCGCGCAGGTGCGGAAAGAAGGGCAGAAACAACGACGTTGCCATAGCCTAAAGGGAAAACGGTACGTTCGACTGAAAGGCCGCACCCCACGCAGATGCGGTACAGTGGCCGACCATTTTATCCCACCGCCAGTGATGAGGCTGTTTTTTCAACACAGAGACACTAGTCTACCCAGGATTCCAAACCTGAAGGAACATGCATTGACCTGGCTGCGCCGTTGGATTTTTCGCTTCTCGCTCCGCAGCTTTTTACTGGGGCTTGCGTTCTTTGCCGCCTCCATGACGCCTTCCCTTATTCCGAGAGGGGCTGTGGAGCAGGGTTTTCTTGGCGGCGTGGTCATCGCGATTGGCTATCTGTTGGGGCAATCCCTGAACCTGATCTGGAAAGCGGCGGATTTACCGCGCCTTGGCGGCCGCATTGGCACCGTCTTTGACACTCTACTGACGTTTTGCGTGATCGCGCTGACCATCTGGATATTGGTCTACAGTCTGGAGTGGCAGAATGAACTGCGCGCTAAGATGGACATGCAGGCCGTGGAAGGGCGGCACCTCACCCGTCTGATCACCCGAACCTCGCTGACCTTTCTGGGGCTTTATGCATTGGGGGCACTGGTGGCCGCGTTGTTCCATTGGGTGCGGTCGAGGTTTTACCGCATCATGCCGGCGCGCCGCGCCAATGTGCTGGGTGTGGTAGCCGTCTTTGCCATTCTGTTTGTTATCACACGTGACGGGATTTTTGACCGCGTCGTTGCCTCTCTGGATCAAAGTTATGAAGCAGCACAGGAGCTGTTTGACGTGGCCCCGCCCCTGCCGCCACATGTGCACCAATCCGGCTCCACCGCGTCGCTGATTGATTGGGCCGCCATGGGGCAGCCCGGGCGGGACTTTGTACTCACAGGGCCGAACGCCGCAGCGATCTCTGCCTTTACCGGCCAACCTGCCATGGAACCGCTGCGGGTCTATGTGGGACGCGCCAATGGCGAGACACCACGGGAACGGGCTGAGTTGGCCTTGGCGGAACTGATCCGCGTCAAAGCGTTTGAGCGCGAAGTGTTGATTGTCACCAGCCCAACCGGCACTGGCTGGATGGATCCGGGTTCCCATGATCCGGTGGAGTATATGCACAATGGCGACATCGCCACAGTGAGCGTCCAGTACTCCTATTTGCAGTCGCCGCTCGCATTGATCTTGGAAACCCGCACTGGACTGGATCAGGCCACAGCGTTGTTGGAAGTGGTGCATGAGTATTGGGAGACTTTACCCAAAGACACGCGGCCCCGGCTGTATGCCCATGGGTTAAGCCTAGGGGCGTGGTCCTCAATGTATGCCACCAATTTGTTCCGCTTGCTTGATGATCCGATCAACGGTGCGTTTTGGGCCGGGCCACCGTTTCCCTCCCGCTTTTGGCAAACCACACAAAATGCACGTAATTCGGACAGTCCCTGGGTGTTGCCGGAGCTGGGTACAGGCTCTTTGGTCCGCTACGCCAACCATTTCCATGATGCCTCCCAAGCCACTGGACCTTGGGGTCGCATGCGGATTGCCTTCTTACAGTACTCCAGCGATCCAATAGTGTTCTATGATCCGTTCTCGCTGTTTCGGGCCCCGGAGTGGATGAATGACCCGCCTGCCGAGGATGTCTCCCGGCATCTGGTGTTTATTCCCATTGTGACCCAGTTCCAGTTAGCGCTGGATATGGCGCTGTCCTTTGGCGCCCCCCCCGGTCATGGCCATGCCTACTATGCGCGAGATTACATTTCACCCTGGGCTGAGGTCACGGCACCAGAGGGATGGACCCACGGAGATACAGAACGGCTGCAAGCACATTGTGATCTTGGGGTTGGGTTTGGTTGCCGAAATGGGACTGACAACTGACAAGATCATGGTCTTTCGGCCCTGAGCTTAACGGGCTGAAAGGGTATTGATCTCCGATCAGGCGTCTTCTGTTTCGCTGTTATTCTGTTTTGGCGCGCCGACATAGCCGGACACCGCCTGCAGGATGCGGAAGGCGGTAGAGGCGTCGTTTTCGACCACGGCCATAAACTCGCTTTCGCCCAAGCGCAGCATTTCCAGATCGGATCTGGCATACATGTCCAACGCGCGCTTCTCCTTGCGGATCAGGGCCAACTCACCGACCAGCGTGCCTGCACCCGCCTCCGCCACTACATGGGATTGGCCGTCAGGGGTGCGGTAGCCCAGACCGGCCTCGCCTTCGAGGATCAGATAGGCGCCATCGGAGGGATCGTCGCCCATGTGGAAGACGTATTCGCCCGCCGGGGCGCTGTGCCATTGCGCGCCAAAGGCCAGGAGGCGCATTTGCCGACGGGACAACCCATTGAACATATCAGCAGAGGCCAGCGCTCGCATTTTGCGGCGCAGGTCGGCGCTGGCGGCGTTGTCGGAGTCATCCACCGCGGCCACACCGCTGTCTTTCAGGCGGCCGTGCTCCAGCTCCAACACCAGATCAAAACTGTCGGCGTCCTCAAACTCCTCCTCCAGATAGAGGAAGGTGGTGTTAGGCAGCAGCTCGCGCAGGTTGGCAATGGTGTGGGCAGCCTGTCCTTCCTCATAGTTGGCAAGGCAGCGGTTGAGGATCATCACATCAGGCTTTTTGATCGCCGCGCGGCTGATGGCGAGCGGCTCAGCAAAGGCCGATGGTAGACCCGCGCCACCGATGCCGGTGGGCACTGCGAAAAGCAGTTCGGCCACCTCTTGTTTCATGCCCGCCTCGGCCAAAGTCTGCGCAACGATGTCCCGGATTTGCTCGGCACGAGGACCAGCGGAGGCCGCCAGTTTTCCGAAGATGGCGTTTTCCAGCACCGTCAGACCGGGGGCGTAGCGGTCTTCGCGCAGCGGCGCGAAGTAAACGGCAGTCCATTCGGAGAGCTTTTGCACCTCGGAATGGCGCAACTCCAGAATGGACTGTTTAAGTTCATCGGTGAAGCCCGCGCCGATACGTTCTGCCGACACCAGAAGTGGCAGCGAGATCATCTGTTCGAGCTCTTCCTGCTGCATATTGGCCAGACGCACATCGCGGCTTTTGGCAAAGAGTTCCACGTTGCGGGTGAAGTCATCCGCGTCAAAGCCAAGCTGTTGGAACAACGGGTGATCGGTACCGTCCACGCCAAATGTCTGGTTCAGCATTTCGATAACTTCGCGGCTCATGCGCAGGATACGATCTTCGATACCCAGTTCTTGCAAGAGTTTAAGGAATTCGCTGATGCGTTCCTCTCGTCCATCGGTGATCATCTGGCGCGGCGTGGCAAAAAACAGGTTCGCGGCAACGGGTAAAGCCGGATTGTACTGTTCGCGGTCAAAGCGGAAGTAGGATTTGGTCAGACCCGCCTTATCCAATGCCTCGCGAATTTGCGGGCGTAGATCGACGAGGGTTTGGGCCAGTTCCGGGTGATCATTTTCGGCAAATGGCTGGTCTAGCCCTTTTCGGAACAGCGCGTTGCCGGCGCCAGTAGCATCCATGACAGCCACCCACCAAGCATGCACGTCATCTTCATTAGAAAAATCGCCAAGCGCCGGGTTCACCCAGTCAGAAAACAACCTGTCGTCACTATTACCGGTACGGCTGGACTCATACGCGCGCCTTTTCTCCTCGGCTTCGCCCATTGGATCGGGCAAGTCCGACATGGGCTTCTGCTTAAGCGGCATAAGGACGTTATCACCAAAGGTACCCTCAAACACGTAGGGGGAAGGATCAGCATATCCCACACGCGTGGCGATCACGCGTTGATGCAGGTCGTTGAGTTTGACGTCGCCAATGGAGAGAGAGCCACTTAAAGGCGTAATCTCACGCGTGAACAGCTCTGCTACGGCGCGGCGTTCTTCCGCGTCTTGGGAGCGGATGCCAATTACCGACCCTTGGCGCACTGTGGTGGAGATGCTTTCCAACACGCTGTCGCCATCATGATCGCGTACGTAGACATCTTTGAGAACGATGTCGCCGGAAAGACGAGGGATGTCCTGGGGTTCATTGTCGATCAGCTCTTCGTCCACCATACCGGACGGGCCAAACCGATCACCAATCAGGTGCCAGCGCAGCGACAAGTCAGCGACGCGATTGTAATAGTTCAGCAATTCTTTCCATGGGGACGACAAGTCTTTGTAAGCCGCCAAAGCCGCTACAAGCGCGCCGAGGGTCACTTGACCGCGGATCACCAGAAGGCCACCAACGAGGTAGAAGAAAAAAGGTGTCAGCTGAGTAATGAAGTTGTTGAGGAACTTCATGAAGAACTTCTTCTTGTAGATCGACAGACGGATCAGGAAGAGCGTTCCAAGGCGACGGGTGATTTGGGAGAGACGATAGCGCCAGCCGCCATTGCCGCGAAGTTCAGGCGTTCCAGTGGCGGTTTCGCCAATTTCCGCGGCCAGATGGCGGACCTGCACAATGCGGTCTTTGTTCAGCAGATTGATCTGACGTTGCAGCTTGGGGATCAGCCAAGCTTGCAAAGGGATTAGCGCGATCGCCGCAAGGCCAAACCAGACGTTCTGCAGAAACAGAAATGCCAGAATGGTGAGCATTTGCCCGGCCTGCATCACCGGCAGACTGATGGCGTCGCCCATCATCCCGCCAAGTGGCTCGGCCTCAGCCGTGACCATACTGACCATTTCGCCCTGCGACGTGCGGCGCAGATAGGGCTGCGGGAAACGGGTAATGCGCGAAATCAGCGTATAACGATAGCGCCGCAACATGCGCTCAGACAGCACACCTTTCATGGTGTTGATGCGCATCTTCATCAGCCCATGAAACAGCACCGCCAACAGGAACAGACAGCTGAGCATGATCAGGTAGTTTTCCTGCGTCATCTCCCAATCTAGAACATCAATATAAGATGTGTCCGCATCAATCGCGTCGTTGATGATGCGCTTGGGCAGCTCCAAAGTGAGGAACTGCAAGGGGAACAGGCAAACTGTTAGGACCAGAAGCACCATCTGGTCACGTTTTGAGTACTTCCAGATGAAGGCGAATAATGAGCGTTCGATACCGTATACTCCCGGTTTGCAGCGCGGGGTCCGCGCCGTCCCATTCGGCAAATGCTACCAACCGAAGTGGGGCCTGTTCAAACGGTTTCTTACTGGAAGTTGAACTGCAAGAAAACACAGGAACGCGGATGCTCGCTCAGCACGTACCGCTTTGCGGCTCCAAAAGGTGATTTGCGAGCAAGGTCAAAATATCGACAAGGCCCACGTTTTGCGGGCCTTGTCAGAAAACCGAAATGCGAGGAGCCGTTCTGGCCTAGGTCATTTCGCATAGAACAGCGCAGCTTTTGAGCCGCCCTCGTCTTATTTAGGCAGCAGGCATCCGCTGTTCAACAATCTCCGCCCACCAGGAGCAGCCGGCCGGAATAGCCTCGTCGTTGAAGTTGTATTCCGGGTGGTGCACCATCGCGCCATCCTCGCCGTTGCCGACCAGAATATAGGCACCTGGACGCTCTTCCAGCATGAAGGCAAAATCCTCGCCACCCATCACAAGCGGCGCTTCGTCACACTGACCGGAGATCGACTTGGCCACTTCAGCAGCGAACTCTGTCTGCGTCTCAGAATTCACCATCACCGGGTAGCCACGGTGGTATTTCACCTCAACGGTGCCACCGAAGGTCGCCGCGATGCCGTCACAGATCTCATTGATCCGCTGCTCCGCCAGCTCGCGCATCTCCTTGGACATGGTGCGCACGGTGCCTTTGATGTGCACTTTCTGCGGGATCACGTTGAACGCCTTGGAGGATGTCTCAAAGCTGGTCACGGACACGACCACCTGATCAATCGGATCCGCGTTACGGCTGGCAATGGTCTGCAACGCCAAAACCGCCTGCGCAGACATCACTGTGGTGTCAACGGTGTCATGCGGCTTAGCTGCGTGCCCGCCACGGCCTTCAAAGTGGATGTCAAACTGATCGGTTGCGGCAAAAAACGACCCCGGACGGATGGCAAAGGTGCCCAGTGGCACGCCCGGCCAGTTGTGCATACCGTAAACTTCCTGAATGCCCCAACGGTCCATCATGCCGTCTTCACACATCTCGCGACCACCGCCGCCACCTTCTTCGGCAGGCTGGAAGATCACCACAACAGTGCCGTCAAAGTTGCGGGTTTCCGCCAGATACTTTGCAGCGCCCAGCAGCATCGCGGTATGTCCATCGTGGCCACAGGCGTGCATTGCACCCGGCGTCTTGGAGGCATACTCAAGACCGGTCTGCTCATGAATTGGCAACGCGTCCATGTCCGCACGCAGGCCAATCACCTTGCCAGAGCCGGTGGCCTTACCTTTGATCACGCCAACCACACCAGTCCGGCCAATGCCAGTGGTCACTTCGTCCAGCCCAAACTCTTCCAACTTTTCCGCCACAAGCGCACTGGTGCGGTGGGTTTCAAACAGGATCTCAGGGTTTTCATGCAAATCACGGCGCCAAGTGGTGATTTCGTCATGCAGTTCTGCAAAACGGTTCTTAGTCGGCATATTAGGTCCTCGCTTAATAGTACGTACTTAAGCCGCAGGCATGCGGCGTTCGATCACTTCCGACAGATAGCTGCTTCCATGCGGGATCGCGTCGTCGTTAAAGTTGTATTCGGGGTGATGCAACGCCGCGCTATCGCCGTTACCAATCATGATAAACGCACCCGGACGGGCTTGCAGCATATACGAAAAATCCTCGCCGCCCATCTTCAACGGGGCTTCCTGACAGCGTCCCGCCACGGCTGTCACCACCTCTTTGGCAAACTCTGCCTGTTCATCCCAGTTGATGGTCGCAGGCGTGATGCGCTGGTAATCCACCTTGGCAGTGCCGCCAAAGCTCGCGGCCACTCCGGCGACGACCTTCTTCATACGCGCCTCAACCATGTCCTGCACGTCGGGGTTAAACGTACGCACGGTGCCCTTAAGGGTCGCGGTATGCGGGATCACGTTGAACACATCTGAGCCGGTCTGAAATGAGGTCACAGACAACACGGCCCGCTCCACCGGGTCTGCGTTGCGACTGACAATGGATTGGAGCGCCAGATGAATCTGGCTGCCCATCATGGTCGGGTCGATAGTCTTGTTCGGCGCAGCTGCATGACCACCTTTGCCCTCAAGCTCAATAGTGAAGAAATCAACCGCCGCCAAAAGCGGCCCCTTGCGCAACGCAAACTCACCGATCGGCAAGCCGGGATTGTTGTGCATGCCATAGACCTCTTTGATACCAAACCGGTCCATCATACCGTCTTCGACCATTGCGAGCGCACCGTTGCCACCCTCTTCCGCAGGTTGGAAAATGACTGCGACCGCTCCATCAAAATTGCGTGTCTCACTCAGATATTTCGCAGCGCCAAGCAGCATTGCCGTGTGTCCGTCATGGCCACAGGCATGCATGGCACCTTCGTGTTTGGACGCATAGTCCAGCCCCGTCTGCTCCGCCATCGGCAGCGCATCCATGTCAGCCCTCAAGCCAATGACATCACCTTTGGTGTCAGTCTTACCTTTGATGAGACCCACAACACCCGTGCGACCAATGCCAGTGACCACCTCGTCACAGCCGAACGCCTTAAGCTTCTCAGCCACAAACGCGGACGTGCGATGGGTCTCATACAGCACCTCAGGATGGGCATGGATGTCCCGACGCCACTCTGTGATTTCAGTGTGCAATTCTGCAAAACGGTTTTTAACCGGCATGTTTCTCTCCCCTGCCCCTGCTTTAGTCTGCGCTCGGCATACGTCGCTCGATCATCTCTACAAACCAACTGCTGCCCAGAGGAAGCGCTTCGTCATTGAAGTTATACGCCGGATGATGGCACTGCGCGCTGTCGCCATTCCCCAAGTGAATATAGGCACCTGGGCGCTCCTCCAGCATGAAAGAGAAATCTTCTGCTGGCATGATGGGATCAACCTCAGGATCCACATTCGCCTCACCCGCCACGGCTTGCGCCGCTTCAACAGCAAACTCGGTCTCGCGATCATGATTGACCGTCACCGGGTAGCCGTCTTCCCAGACCACTTCCGCCGTTGCGCCAAAGGCGAGAGCCGTGTGGGTGGCCACTTCGCGAATGCGCCTTTCGGCCAATTCACGGTTGTTGTTGTCCAAGGTACGCACCGTGCCTTTCATGCGCACTGTGTGCGCAATCACGTTGGAGGCGCTGCTGTCCGTCTCAAGTGTGCCCACTGTGAGCACAACCCGCTCAATTGGTTTCACGTTGCGTGACACAATACTCTGCAATGAAACCAAAATTTGCGCGGCAACCAATGTGGTGTCCACCGCTGCAGCAGGCTCCGCTGCGTGGCCGCCCTTGCCGGTCACTACAATTTCAAACTCATCTGCAGACGCCATGAGCGCACCGGGGCGAATACCAAACTCGCCAACCGGCACACCCGGGGCGTTGTGCATGCCGTAGACTTCCTGAATATTCCAGCGATCCATCATCCCATCGCGGCACATTTCACGGCCACCACCGCCACCTTCTTCGGCGGGCTGAAAAATCATCACCGCCGTGCCGTCAAAATTCCGGGTCTCTGCCAGGTACTTGGCCGCACCCAACAGCATGGCCGTATGCCCGTCATGCCCGCAGGCGTGCATCTTGCCGTCGACTTTGGAGGCATATTCCAGCCCAGTTGCCTCATGGATCGGCAGCGCGTCCATGTCAGCACGCAGGCCTATCACGCGCCCTTTTGTGTCTGTTTTGCCTTTGATCACGGCAACCACACCGGTCTGTCCAATGCCCGGTGTGATCTCGTCCACACCGAACTCCGCCAAACGGGCCTGCACAAAATCCGCCGTTTCGTGCACATCAAACATCAACTCTGGGTTCTCATGGAGGTGACGCCGCCACCCTGTGATCTCTTCGTGCATTTGCGCAATGCGATTGCGGACGGGCATAGGCACTTCCTCCAAAATGACATGATGTTCTGATCGATGCAACGAGACTGAACGAATGTTCAATGACTGGCAAGTGCTCCAAGCAAAATAATTCACTTATCAAGCAATCCTTCGACTAACCCTGCGTCAACATGATCCAAAAATCTGGCCTCGCGGCGCTCGCGCCTACAAAAACAAACCGCTAAGCTTGAACGATGCGAACATGGATACGCCACCGGGCAACGATTCTTCTCCTCTTCTTCATACTGCTCCTAGCCCTCGCCAGCGGAGTTTGGCGCTACGGCTATGTGCAGGCGCTGGATCAACTTGCGCGTCGCGGCGAAGCAGACCTCGCGCTCGCAGCGGACCGCCTCACAGCACAGCTGCAACGCTATCAAGAGCTGGCAGTTCTGATGGCAGAGCACCCTACACTTCTGGCGCTCAGTAAATATCAGACCAACCCACAGCCCAGCGCCGATCTGCTTTTGGAAGTGGCAGACAAGACCGCTGCGCTCGATCTGATATTTGCCAGTGCCGACGGCACCATACTGGCCACAGCTCAAGAAGATGCCATCCCATCGCAGAATCTCACTGGTGCGCCCTATTTCTCCCGCGCCCTGCACGGCGCCATAGGCACCCACCACGCCGTCGACGCCCGCTTCAACCAACGGGCCTTCTACTTCTCGGCACCAAGCTTTGGCGCTGACGGCAAAGTCGCGGCGGTCCTGACGGTGGTGGTCGACATGGCGGATGTCGAAGGCAACTGGCGCGGCGATGGCCCTGCTGTGTACTTTGTGGACGACGCCAAAGAGGTCTTTATCACCAACCGGTCCGAACTCCTCTTCTGGCAACGTCCATCAGGCAGCACCGGCCTCGCGCCGCGTGACGCCCCTGCCCCGGCATTTTCAAGCCAAATGATCGCGGGCTATGAACTCTGGAAAATGGACTGGGGTCCGTACATCCCTGCTCGTGGGTTGCATATTGTCAAAGACCTGCCGATCATCGACCTTGTGGCGGAAGCCATTGTCGACGTCAGCTTTGCGCGCCGCATCGCCGGCTTGCAAGCCGGGGCCATCGCAGCCGTAGTCATGGTCTTCGGACTGATCCTTTTGCAAGTTCTGGAACGCCGTCGCGTTCTCGCGCAAGCCAACGCAGAGCTCGAAGAACGCGTGACACACCGCACCAAAGCCCTGTCTACCACCAATGAAGCGCTGCGCCGTGAGATTATTGAGCGTGAGGAAGCAGAAGCCGCCCTTAAGAAAGCCCAATCAGATCTGGTGCAGGCGGGTAAGCTTTCTGCCCTAGGCCAAATGAGCGCGGGCATCAGCCACGAACTCAATCAGCCCCTTCAAGCGATCCAAACTTTCGCGGACAACGGGACCCGTTTCTTGGAGCGCGAGAACACCGAGAAAGCTGGCGAAAACCTCACGCGCATCTCGCAAATGGCAACCCGCATGGCGCGCATTATCAAAAACCTGCGTGCCTTTGCCCGCAATGAAAACGAGCCAATGGGCAAAGTCGACCTGGTGGCCACCATCAGCCAAGCCGTCGAACTCACCGAACTGCGGCTCAACCAAGACGACATCAACCTTAGCTGGTCGGCGCATTCCTACAACATGCCCATCTATGCTCTGGGCGGTGAAGTCCGTCTCGCGCAGGTGTTTGTGAACCTGATCAACAACGCCGCCGACGCCATGTCCGACAGCGAAGTGCGTCAGATCGACATCTCCATCGTCACAGCGCCCCGCCTCTGCGTGAACATCCGCGACACCGGCCCGGGCATTGACGCCCCCGACAAGATCTTCGAGCCGTTCTACACCACCAAAGAGGTGGGCAGCTCCGAGGGCATGGGCCTCGGCCTCTCCATCAGTTATGGCTTGGTGCAAAGCTTTGGCGGCAATATACGTGGCGCCAATCTGCCCTCCGGCGGTGCACTGTTCACCGTCGAGTTGGACCAATGGCAAGAGGAGAGCCTGCCATGACAGCGCCTGTCCTGGTGGTCGATGACGACCCCATCGTGCGCGAAGCCCTGACCCAGACGCTGGAGCTCGAAGAGTTTCCGGTGATCTCCGCAGGCTCCTTTGTCGAAGCCAAAGACCACATCACCGCAGCCTTCGCGGGCGTGATCCTGTCGGACATGCGTATGCCTGGCCGCGATGGCTTTCACCTTCTGCAATTCACCCGAGACGCCGACGCCGAACTGCCGGTGATCCTACTCACCGGCGAAGGTGACATCCCAATGGCCGTGCGCGCCATGACGCAAGGCGCGTTTGGCTTCCTTGAAAAGCCCTGCGCCCCGGCCGAACTCGTCGCCGTGATCGAACGCGCCCAAAAGGCCCGCGAAATGGCGCTGGAAAACCGCCGTCTCAAGGCACAGCTGGAAACCGGTGACGCCGCCGCTCGCATCATTTACGGCACCTCACTCCTGGCCGAAGCCCTGCGCAACCGTGCCCGCTCCGTCGCCCGCATCAACGCCGAAGTGCTGATCTCCGGCCCACCCGGCGCCGGCATCTCCAAAGTGGCCGAAGTCATCCACCTCTGCGGCGCCCACCCGGAAGGCCCTTTCGCCAAGCACACCGCCGCCGACATGGACCCAGCCACTTTTGCCACTCTGATCGAGGACACTCAGGGCGGCAGTCTCTTCTTGGACGAAGTGCAGTCCATGCCGATGCAGACGCAATTCGCCCTGCTCACCCTGCTGGAAACCGGCGAACACCCGCGCCTGATCTTTGGCAGCGCCGCGCCTTTAGATGACGCCGTGCAAACCGGCGCCCTGCACGCCGACCTTTTTTATCGCCTCGAAGCGCTACAGGTCCGCATCCCAGCCCTGTCTGAGCGCCCCGAGGACATCCCTGTGCTGTTTCGCCACTACGTAGCCCAAGCCGCAGAACAGGCAGGCGTCGCGGCCCCGGAGATCACCTCCGATGTGATCTCGTCCCTGATGGCACAGGACTGGCCCGGCAACGCCCGCGCCCTGATGAGCGCCGCCATGCGCTTCACCCTTGGCCTGCCGGGCGAAGAGACCCAATCAGCGGGCCTCGGCCTTGCCGATCAAATGGCGCAGGTCGAGCGATCTCTGCTTGCAGAAGCGCTGCGCAAGCACCAAGGTCGGGCCGCAGCCGCCGCCGAAGCGCTCAAGCTGCCGCGCAAAACCATGTACGACAAACTCGCCAAATACGGCCTCAAGCCCGAAAGCTTCCGATGACCGCAACCGACGCCCCGTTGCATTCCCCGGCCCCCGCACATCTCACCCGCCGCGCCGGTTGGCTGGCCATTGCCGCCATGTTTGGCCTCAACGGTGCGCTTTTTGGCCTCTGGGCCAGCCGCATCCCCGCTTTCAAGGCCACCCATGAGCTGAGCCATGCGGGGCTCGGCGCGCTTCTGCTGTTGCTGGCCGGTGGCGCTATCTGCGCCTTCCCATTGGCGGGCCGTCTGGCCGACCACTACGGCGCGGCACGTGTGACCAAGACCTTGGCAATTATCAAAATCACCGCACTGTTAGCGCTCGCAATTGCCCCCAACGTGCCCACGCTCGCCATCGCGCTTTTCCTCTTTGGGGCGATCCACGGTGGCATGGATGTCACCATGAACGCCTGGGGCGCAGAGGTTGAACGCTGGGCCAAACGCCCACAGATGTCCTCATATCATGCTATGTGGAGCCTTGGCGCCGGACTGGCGGCAGGCACCGGCTTTGTGGCGATCTCTCTTGGCGCAACCCCGCTTGTGCATTATGCCCTGATCGGCCTGCCGGTTGTCGCCCTGCTCTGCTGGCTCGGCAATATTTCTTGGACCTCCCCCACCAACCGTGACAGCAAAGCGCCGATCTTCTCCATTCCAAAAGGTCAGCTTGTGCTGGTCGGCCTGCTGGCGTTTGGGGCCTCGATGGGTGAAGGTGCCATCGCCGACTGGAGCGCGGTCTATCTGGTGGATATCGGCGGCGCACCTGAAAACTGGGCCGCCATGGGCTATGCAATCTTCTCGGTGACCATGGTGGCAATGCGCCTGCTTGGCGACATGATCACACGCATGACCTCCCCAGAAATGGCCGCCCGCGTCAGCGGCCTCATTGCGGCCGGCGGCGGCGCGCTCACCGTGCTCCTCCCGACACCCCCGCTCATCCTAACGGGCTTTGTGTTGATGGGCATCGGCTACGCCCTGATCTTCCCGCTGGCTTTCAGCCGCGCCGCCAACGACCCCGTTGAGACCCCCGGCAAAGCCCTCGTCGGTACAGCCACCTTCGGCTACGGCGGCATGCTGCTCGGCCCACCCGTGATCGGCTTCATCGCCAACGCAACCTCGCTGCGCGTGTCGTTTGGGGTTCTGGCTGTTCTGGCGCTGATGATTGCGGCGTTGAGTGGGGCGTTGAAGCGCACATGATTTTAGGTTTTTAGAGCCAAACTTTGGCACGAAAATTTCACACAGGACCGCATGAGGTGTATGAACTTATGAAAGCTCAATCAGGAGACTGTCGGTATGCTGCCTTCGAAAGACTTCACTACCTTTTCGGAACACCCGCCCTTTGATCTGAAATTCGAAGATCTTATCGTTGATGGCAAAAGCAATGGTAGAGTAACGATACCAGTGCATTTTTCTCCAGAAGGCAGAATGTACGTAAGGTTGGAAAAGTCACTGGAAGCAACCACAGCACAATTGTTCGATCTTATGAACAAATCCGTTCAAGTCCGCGATTCCAAGAAGGCCCCGCCACAGAACCTTATAATAACCAAACAGAATTATACTTCGGACACTGATCGCACCTCAGTCGAAGCAATTTTTGCCACCGAACCAGTGATTTTGGATGAAGGTCGCGCGGCAACTTCGATAGAAGCGGTGCTAGTCAATTCTCCTGGACTGATTACAGCCCCGATACCACTTGTAAGCCATGCGGGAACATCATTTCGCATTGAACCATCTTCGAGCAAAGCTGGAGCCACTAGCGTTCTAAAATCCGACATACCCTTGCGCGTCGACGACCCGCTTGCACCTTTCTCCGATTTGATTAGCTTCTTGACGTTCACCAAAGGGAGCTACTGGAGTTTGGGAAATGTCGTTGCCTCGGACAAAGAAGGAGAGGTTAGCTTCCGGCTACTGGGCTTTTCCAAACTAGACAATGAAAAGAGGGAAACGAACTGGTTTGACATTGAAGTCCAGAACCAGCTTCCAGAAATATTTAAACTGTTTTCCGCCACAAGAGCTGACAATCTAGCGCGCAAAGCCCTTAGCCAAGCCATCAACTTCTATAGGGCGGCGAATGCGTCCCGGAAGATATCGATCGAGATGTCAATTATTGCCGCGCACACAGCATTGGAGGCCATTGTAAACTTCATTTTAGCTTACAGAGCGGGTTGGTCGAAGTCGCTTTCAAATCAACGCACCATCCCTTTTTCAGATAAAGCTAGAGCTGCATTTTGGCACTTCGGACCTGTACATGATTTACTACTTAACAGCCCCGAACTGAGCAAATTCGTCGCCGGTCGCGATGGCATGGACGCCTTTGGGGCGATCTCGTTTTTCAGAAATAAACTGGTGCATCAGGACGATAAGCTTGCTCCGACCGGAATCCAATTGCACGAAGTCTGGCAACTGACTCAATGGATGGTTGAAGTACTTATTCTTGGAGTTATCGGCTACCAAGGAAAACTCATTGATCGGAGATTGTACGGACCCAACGCGTGGCGAGGGACCACTTGCGAAATGCCATGGGCGACCCATGCAAAACACTAATTCCCGACTAGCAAAACCACGCCACTCCGTTAACCTCTCCCCTCCCCAAAACGCACCTCCGCAAAACAGTCGCTATACCGACGTCATACCGACGTGGTTTTTGCCGCTAACCGCCCTTCGGCCAAAGCTTAACGGTCAGAGCGGTAGCATGCTGGTGGACTTGATTTCTTCCATAGATAACAACGCGGTAACATTGTGCACCTTCACTTCTGAAATCAGAGCTTGATAAAAGGTGTCGTAGGCGCGCGCGTTCTGAACCTGAACTTTCAGAATATAGTCTATGTCCCCCGCCAGCCGGTGCGCTTCCAAAACCTCAGGGCGCTCACGCAGGGCTTTCAAGAACTTCTGCTGCCAATCCGCCTCATGCTCGCTGGTGCGGATCAAAACAAAGAAACAGGCTTCAAAACCAAGCGCTTCGGCGTCCAGCAACACGGTCTGCTGTCGGATCACCCCGGCCTCTTTTAGCTTTCGAATGCGATTCCATACCGGCGTCTTGGAAGAGCCCACACGTTTGGCAATTTCGTCCAAGGATTGCGCCGCATCGCGTTGCAACTCCCCGAGAATTTTCTTATCCATATCGTCGATACGCAACGCCATCCCATTTCCCCTGCACTTTGCGGAACATCGGCGTATTTCCCCAAACACACCAGAACACATGTTTCTATTTCCGCCAGCATCTGGCGGTTAAGGGGAACAATTTCCTATATTGCTTCTGAAGTCAAACCCCGGGAGAGCCTTATGCCACGCGCATTCACACCCAAAGTCATCACTGCCAACGCCCTCATCGAAGGCGACGTGATTTATTTCACCAAAGACGACACTTGGACCCGTGATCTGGCCTGTGCCGAGTATCTCACGGATGAAGCCCACGCACAGGTACGTTTACTGGAAGCCGCGCAGCAGGTTGATCTGGTGGTAGGTGCTTATTTGGCGGACACCTCAGAGGGCGAGAATGGCCTAGAGCCAACCCACTTTCGTGAAGAATTCCGTCGCACAGGCCCGTCGAACTATTTCCACGGCAAACAAGCAGACAGCAAGCAACAGGATGGTCAGGCCGCGTAAAACGGCCTCTCCTGCAGCAAACAAAAGGGTCCACCCATGTATCACTACAACGACTTTGACAAAGCCTTCCTGGCAGAGCGCAATCGTCAGTTCCGTGCACAGGTAGAACGGCGCATCGCTGGCAATCTGACAGAAGACGAGTTTAAACCCCTGCGCCTGATGAACGGCCTGTACTTGCAACTGCACGCCTACATGCTGCGCGTGGCCATTCCTTACGGCACGCTGAGTTCCGCACAAATGGATACGCTCGCATTGCTCGCACAGAAGTGGGACAAGGGTTACGGCCACTTCACCACGCGTCAGAACATCCAGTACAACTGGCCCAAATTGACCGACGTACCGGATATGCTCGACGCATTGGGCGAGGTTGGCATGCACGCCATCCAAACCTCCGGCAACACCATCCGCAACGTGACTGCGGACCACTTTGCCGGCGCTGCTGCTGACGAGTTGGAAGACCCCCGTCCGGTGGCTGAGTTGATCCGTCAGTGGTCCACCGACCACCCGGAATTCCAGTTCATGGGGCGCAAATTCAAGATCGCCGTGAGCGCAGGGGTGCAGGACCGCGCTGTGCTGAAAGCACATGACTTGGCTGTGCGCATCGTGCGAAACGACGCAGGCGAAGTTGGCTATCAGGTGATGGTGGGCGGGGGCCTAGGCCGCACTCCGATGATTGGCAAAGTTCTCAATGACTTCCTGCCGCGCGAAGATCTGCTGCCTTACATCGAGGCAACTGTCTCGGTGTGGAACCAGATTGGTCGCCGCGACAACAAATACAAAGCCCGCATCAAGATCACCGTGCACGAAACCGGCCTTGAAGAGTTCCGCGCACAGGTAGAAGAACGATTTGAAAGCGTGCGCCAAACCTTCTCCGGCATCGATCAAGACCTCCTTGAGGACATTCAAGCCCACTTTGCACCTCCGGCTTTCCGCAACGCGCCCACTGTCGAGTTCGACAGCGCGTATGATACCAATCCTCTGTTTCGCAGCTGGGTCGATACCAATCTGACCACGCACCGCGCGCCGGGGTATGCAATTGTTACCGTTTCAATCAAAAAGCACGGCGAAACCCCTGGTGATGCCACCGCAGATCAGATGCGAGCACTCGCAGAAATCGCGCGTCAATACGGCCACGATGAACTGCGCATCAGCCACGAGCAAAACGTGATCCTGCCGCATGTACACAAGTCTGACCTGCCTGCGGTCTATGCCACGCTGCGCGAAGCGGACCTGCACACCGCAAACATCGGCCTCGTGAGCGACATCATTGCCTGCCCAGGCATGGACTACTGCGCCTTGGCGACAGCCCGGTCCATTCCGGTGGCCCAGCAGATCGCGACCCGCTTTGACGAGTTGAAGTTGGAGCATGACATCGGCCACCTACAGATCAAAATCTCTGGCTGCATCAACGCCTGTGGGCACCACCACGTGGGCCACATCGGTATCCTTGGTCTGGATCGCGCTGGTGTGGAGAACTACCAGGTCACCCTTGGAGGTGATGCCACTTGGAACGCTGAAATCGGCCAGCGTGCGGGACCAGGTTTTGCCTATGATGAGATCGTTCCAGCAATTGAGCGTCTTGTAAACGGGTACTTGGAGCTGCGCGAGGGACCGGAAGAAACATTCCTAGAGGCGTACCGCCGTCTTGGTCTCGCGCCATTCAAGGCACATCTCTATCCAGAGACTCAGGCCAATGCAGCATAATGGTATAACCCCTTTGACCTCCCCATTGACGTCGGCGGTTTCGCCCACGTCAGAGCACAAAGACCCGTTGCAGGCCAAGGTGGACGTGCTCAACGCGCGCTATCGGCATCACTCTGCGACCTCGGTCATGGAGGCAGCGCTGAAAGACCCACAGGCTGGCAAGCTTGCCTTGGTATCTTCGTTTGGCGCGGAGTCAATCGTGCTTCTGCATATGGCCGCGGTTGTGGATCGCAACATTCCAGTGATCTTTGTCGACACCGAAATGTTGTTCACGGAGACTCTTGTGTATCAACAAGAGGTGGCGGAACGCCTGCACCTGGACAATGTCCAGGTCATTCGCGCCAGTGAGGCCACATTGGCTGCGGAAGACTCTGACGGTACTCTGCATCAGTTTGACACTGACGCCTGCTGTTCCCTACGCAAGACCCGGCCTTTGCAAAAGGCTTTGCGGGGATATGACGGCTGGATCACGGGAAGAAAACGCTTCCAATCCGGTACACGTGCGGCTTTAGATTTCTTTGAAGTTGAAGACTTCACCGGCCGCATCAAAGTGAATCCGCTGGCCCATTGGGCACCAGAAGACGTACGGGCTTACATGGAAGAAAACCGCCTGCCCCGCCACCCGCTTGTGGCACAGGGCTACCCTTCGATTGGCTGTGCCCCTTGCACTTCCAAGGTTGCAGAAGGCGAAGACCCGCGCTCCGGTCGGTGGCGTGGCCAAGACAAAGACGAATGTGGCATCCATTTTGTAGACGGTAAAATGGTACGAGCAGGAGAGAAAACATGACTGTGATTGTAACAGATAAAGGCTTTGGCTCCGACGACTGGACGCTTGGTTTTGTACCGCTTGACGACGCCGCAAACGATGTGGCTGCCCTTGATGTGCCATCCAGCGCCAATCCAGCAGACTTGATCAAGCAAATGACCGGCGCCAAAATGGTCCGCGTGGACTTCCCCAGCTTTGCTGACGGTCGTGGCTTCACCATCGCGCGTCAATTGCGTTTGGCCGGCTTCACAGGCCGCCTGCGCGCCAAAGGACACGTGATTTCGGACCAATACGCCATGGCGCGACGCTGTGGTTTTGACGAGGTGGAGATCTCTGAAGAGCTCGCCACGCGCCAACCAGAAGGGGAATGGAAATTCCGCTCCGACTGGCAAGCCAACAACTACCAAGCGCGCATGCGCGGCTAACACATAGTAAAAAAGCGATGCGAGCTTGCGTTATGTCAAAGCCGCATCGCTGCTATCCCTTCAAAAACTCACCAGAGATGTTACATGAGGGGCGGGCAGTCCCGCCCAGTATTTGATATGACCGAGCAAAAACCCGTGACCGAATCCACCGCCCAAAAAGTGCCAGCGCTTCCAGACGCCCAGACCGTCACCGAAGTGAAGCACTATACCGACCGTTTGTTTTCCTTCAAATGCACCCGTCCCGCCTCGCTGCGATTCCGGTCTGGTGAGTTTGTGATGATTGGCCTGATGGGTGACGTGAACCCAAAAACCGGCAAGCAAAAGCCGCTTCTTCGGGCCTATTCCATTGCCTCGCCAAGCTGGGACGAAGAGATGGAGTTCTACTCTATTAAAGTGCAGGACGGCCCTCTTACTTCTAAATTGCAGCACATCAAACCGGGAGACGAAGTGATCCTGCGCCCCAAGCCGGTTGGTACGCTGGTGCACGACGCCCTGATCCCAGGCAAGCGCATCTGGTTCTTTGCCACTGGCACTGGCTTTGCGCCGTTTGCCTCCCTGCTGCGCGAACCGCAAACCTATCAGGACTACGACGAAGTCATCATCACACACACCTGTCGTGAAGCAGGCGAACTGACCTACGGTCGCGACCTGATCGAGGCCCTCAAAGATGACGAACTCCTCACCGAAGTGATTGGGGAAGACTTCTGGAAGAAGATCAAATACTACCCGACCACCACTCGTGAAGAGAGTGCCAAAATGGGGCGCATCACCGATCTGATCCGGTCTGGAGAAGCGTATGCAGATCTGGGTGTCGAGCCGCTCAATCCTGAAAGCGACCGCGCGATGATTTGTGGCAACATGGCATTCAACCTGGAGCTCAAAGATATGCTCGAGGAAGCTGGTCTGGAAGAAGGCGCCAACTCAAAGCCTGCTCAATATGTGGTTGAGAAAGCATTCTTGGACTAAAGCCCTAACAAATACCCAAAAGAAAACGCCCCGACCGAAGTTGGGGCGTTTTGCGTTTTTGTTTTTGAAACAGCTTACATGCCAAGCGCTTGTTTTGCGGCGTCTAGCGCCTGTGTCAGCATTTCTGGGTTGCTGGTGGCGCTCTCGATGGCTGTTTTGAGCGTGGTTTTCTCAATCATACCCAGCGACGATCCGTCGATCACCTCAGACACTTTCGCCATATCAAAACCGTCCGCCGTAAACACGCTGGCCAAATCCGCCATGCTTGTGGCCGCAGCTTCGGTCGCTTGCTCGGTGGTTTCAGTCACTGCCTCAGTCGCATCAGAAGCGGCTTCCGTTGCGGCATCTGTGGCAGCGTCTGTGGCCGCAGTGGCGGTATCTGTTGCAGCGGCTACGGCTTCTTCAGCTGCTTCTGTAGCTGCAGCGGCGGTTTCAGCCGCCGCGTCAGTCGCAGCCTCTACAGCCTCGGTTACAGCAGCCTCAGCTTCTTCAGCGGTAGCTTCAACCTGGTCTGTTGCCGCTTCAACAGCTTCTTCGGCTGCCTCCTGAACGGCTTCTGCAGTCGCGGCAACACTGTCGGTCCCCTCTTCTACTACCTCTTCGGCGGCCTGCTGCGCCTCTTTAACAGCCTCAACAACTGGTGAAGTCTCAACAACTGGTGACTCGGTCACAGCATCCTTGCCACCCTGTCCCAATACAAAATAGGCCACCACCGCAATGGCACCCGCAATCACTACAAAAATCAGATTCTTCATGGAATTCTCCACCTCTAACTCTCCCACCCGAACAGTTCGGGCCCTTCGCCGACACTATTTCCTATGTCCACGGGCCGCTCTCAAGGGGGAAACCTACCAGATTCACATCATGGCATGGATTCGACGGTTGTATCGCGTGGAAAGGCCGAATAAATTGGCCGCCTAAAGGCATTCACCATTGAAGGAAGAAAACCATAGCCCGCAGACCTCATAACGCACCGCCTCAGCGTGACACCGGACCCCGTGTTAACGGACGCATCCGCTCTAACGAAATCCGCTTGATTGGCGCGGACGGCGAAAACGTCGGTGTCGTGACCCCGGCGCGGGCCATGGTAATGGCTGACGAGGCTGGTTTGGATCTTGTTGAGATTTCTCCAAATGCAAACCCTCCTGTGTGTAAGATCATGGATTTCGGCAAGTTCAAATATGAACAGCAGAAACGTGAATCCGAAGCGCGCAAAAAGCAAAAGACCATCGAGATCAAAGAGGTCAAGTTCCGCCCCAACACGGACACGCATGACTACGAAGTCAAAATGCGCAATGTGTACAAATTCTTGGAAAACGGAGACAAAGTCAAAGTGACCTTGCGCTTCCGTGGACGCGAAATGGCGCACCAAAACTTGGGTCGCGAGCTTCTTGAACGCGTTGCAGCGGACACCAGAGAGATGGGCAAAGTTGAGAACATGCCCAAAATGGAAGGCCGCCAGATGATTATGCTGATCGGCCCGCTTCCTAAGTAACGATCGACAAACCCAAGATTTAGAAGCCCCGCCATTCGTGCGGGGTTTTTTTGTCTGGACTCACCCAATAGGAGAACTATTTCTTTACTTGTCGCGTCAATTGTATCTCCGTCGCACATCCGCGACACCATCCATTGCGACGAAAACGTACTAGAAACAGGACCCTATATGAAAATCGCAACAGCCTTAGCCATAGCAAGCCTGACTCTCGCAAGCACCGCAACCGCTGCGACTTTTGAAAGTGGTGATTGGGGCACAGCCAGAGTTGGCCATGCGTGTCATGTTTTCACCACACGCGCAGCACGCCACACTTCCGGTGCCCTTGTCCTCACCTTTTACCAAAACGGCTACAACGCGAGTTTTGGTTACAACTACCAGCCCTGGCCTGGCGAAACAGAAGCTCCTTGGGGCGAAGACGATTACCCTGCGCTCGCATTTGACGACGAAACCAGTTGGCTTGGCGACGAGATGTTCAAGGACGACAGCGCTGGCGGCTATGGCATGTATTTGACAGGTGGCATGCTACCTGACCTAATCACCAGTGTTCGTAAGGCAAATCGCGCCGTCGACGTTATGCTCGAGCGCAGCAGCCCCAATGAGGTAGCTGCCCTTGGAAAGTTTTCACCGGAAGGTTTTGAACCGGCACTGCAAAAAGCGGGCGAATGGTGCGCGTTTGACCCCAATAACTTGCCTTCTTCTTAACGAGGAACTGTGAACAAGAAGAAACCCCGACCAAATGGTCGGGGTTTCTCTTTGGAGCGTTAACAGCTCAGGCAGCGGCAGTCACGGCACGTCGGGTCAAAACTCCAACCAAGTGGGCCCGGTATGCCGCGGTGCCATGCAGATCAGAGATCATGCCATCTTCACCTGGCGCCATATCCGCAATGGCGTCAGCAGAGAAGTTGCCGGAAAGCGCTGCCTCCGCCTCCGTCCAGCGGAACACGCCCTCTTCAGACGCGCCGGTTACCGCAACACGCACGCCGCCTGCATATTTGGCCACAAACACACCAACTAAAGCAAAACGAGACGCTGGCTGTTCAAACTTCTGATAGTTGGACGCCTCCGGCACGGGGAAGCGCACCTCTGTAAGGATTTCACCCTCGTCCAAGGCCGTTGTGAACATGCCTTGGAAATAGTCGTCCGCCGCGATTTCACGCGTATTGGTGACCAAAATGGCGCCCGATGCCAAGGCTCCAGCCGGGTAACAGGCAGATGGATCGTTGTTGGCCAACGAGCCCCCAATGGTCCCGCGTGCGCGAACTGCCGGATCTCCGATGCCGGCAGCGAGAGCGGCAAGTCCAGGGTATGCCCCAGCACCCGCAGCCACATCCGCATGCGAGGTGGACCCACCGACGCACAGCGCACCATCGTCAGCAGTGCAAATGCCTTGCATCTCAGAAATGCCCTTGAGGCTCACCAACTTAGAAGGGCTGGCCAGGCGCTGTTTCATGGTCGGGAGCAATGTTTGCCCCCCACCTAGAGCCTGCGCATCCTCGGAACCCAGCGCGGACACAGCATCCGCGATCGTGGAAGGTTTTTCGAAGTCGAAATTATACATTTTATTTCCTCCGCCTATCCGTTCATCGCCTGCCAGACGCGCGACGGCGACACAGGCATATCGATATGGTGAATGTCATGCCCACCGGAGCGCAACGCGTCAACAACTGCGTTGATCACCGCTGGAGGAGACCCAATGGCTCCCGCTTCGCCACAGCCCTTCACACCCAATGGATTGTGCGTACAAGGCGTCTGGCTAGAGTGGTCCACGCCGTAGAAAGGCACATCACTGGCACGTGGCATTGCGTAGTCCATATAAGACGCGCTCAGCAACTGGCCGTTCTCATCATAAGCTGCGTTTTCAAGCAGCGCCTGACCAATGCCTTGACCAATACCACCATGCACCTGACCGTCGACAATCATTGGATTGACGATGTTGCCAAAGTCGTCCGCTGCATTGAATGCTTCGATGGTGACTTTACCCGTGTCCGGATCCACTTCCACCTCGCAGGCATAAGCACCTGAAGGATAGGTGAAGTTTGCAGGATCATAAAACGCTGTTTCTTCCAGGCCCGGCTCGATATCCTCAAGTGGATAATTGTGCGGCACATAGGCTGCCAACGTCACATCTCCCCAAGCCACCGACTTGTCTGTGCCCGCGACCGAAAACGCACCATCTTTGAGTTCGATGTCCGCGTCAGCTGCTTCCATCAGGTGCGCCGCAATTTTCTTGGCCTTGGCGATGATCTTCTCAGTTGCCCGAACCATGGCAGAGCCGCCAACCGCCAGCGAACGCGAACCATAGGTGCCCATCCCCATTGGCGTATTCGCAGTGTCGCCGTGCACGATCTCGACCATGCTTTCGTCAATGCCAATCATCTCGGCGATCACTTGCGGGAAAGAGGTCTCGTGCCCTTGGCCATGACTGTGTGAACCTGTCATCACCACCAGACCGCCTGTTGCATTCACGCGCACTGTCGCGCTTTCATACAATCCAGCGCGCGCTCCGAGCTGCCCCACGAGATTTGACGGTGCAATGCCGCAAGCCTCAATGTAGCAGTTCACACCAAAGCCACGCAGTTTGCCGCGCGCTTCACTGGCTTTACGACGAGCCTCAAAGCCAGATAAATCTGCCATATTTTCTAGGGCATCCATAGTGCCGTGGTAGTCACCCGTGTCATATTCTACCGCAACAGGCGTGGCATAAGGGAACTCCGTAATGAAGTTCTGACGACGAAGCGCAATCGGATCGACGCCCAGTTCCCGTGCTGCTTTGTCGACCACTCGCTCTAACTGGAATGTTGCTTCAGGGCGACCTGCACCGCGATAAGCGTCCACCGGCACGGTGTTGGTAAAGACCGCCTTCACGTTCACGTAAATAAGAGGCGTTCTGTAGTTGCCCGCCATCAGAGTCCCGTGCAGCCATGTGGGGACCGAGGGCGCAAAAGTCGACAAGTAAGCGCCCATATTGGCATAGGTGTCTGTGCGCAAAGCAGTGAAGTTATTGTCCGCATCCAGCGCCAGCTCGATCTTGGTTACGTGATCTCGCCCATGCGCGTCCGAAATGAACGCTTCAGACCGAGTCGAGGTCCACTTTACGGCTCGATTCAGGGCTTTGGCTGCAAAAGTACAGAATGCTTCCTCCGCATAGTGGAAGATTTTTGTGCCAAATCCACCACCAACATCCGGGGCGACAACTCGCAGCTTATGTTCCGGAATGCCCAGAACAAACGCCCCCATCAACAGCCGGATCACATGCGGGTTCTGGCTGGTTGTGTAGAGAGTGCTGTCACCGGTTGCGCGATTGAAATCGCCAATCGCCACGCGTGGCTCCATAGGGTTGGCAACCAAACGGTTGTTGCGCAGTTCCAGCGTTGTCACATGTGCTGCCGCCTCAAACGCTGCATCCACAGCAGGCTTGTTTTCCTCAACAAAGCCCCAGTCGTAACACAGGTTGCTGGTAAGATCGTCGTGCACCTTTGTGGCGCCGTCTGCCAAGGCAGCTTTCATATCAACCACAGCGGGCAACTCTTCGAGATCGACCTCAATAGCCTCTGCTGCGTCGCGTGCCTGCTCCAGTGTTTCTGCAACAACTGCGGCGATTTGGTCACCCACGTAACGGACTTTGCCTTGTGCTAGAACCGGGTGCGCAGGCTCTTGCATCGGTTCGCCATGACGGTCTGTCACTTGCCAACCACAGGGAATGCCACCCACACCTTCAAAATCCGCACCGGTGAAAATCTTGATCACCCCAGGCATAGCCGACGCCGCATCCAGATTAATGCCATTTATTTTTGCGTGGGCAATGTCAGAGCGCAGGAAATGCACATAGGCCTGACCATTAACCTGAATATCATCTGTGTAATTGCCGGTTCCACTTAGAAACCGGACGTCTTCGCGCCGCTTGGGGCTGGCGCCGATGCCACTATCCTTAGGCATGTCTTTCCTCCCTAAAACCGGAGCGGGCTCAAGCCTCGCACATCCGATTTGAATTCAAAATCACACAACTCCGCGCCTCCTCAAACGCAGAGCTGTGGATCACTCGGCTGCAATGCTGCTCACATCTTGCCCACTCGCCGCCAAAATAGCTTTCACGATGTTGTGGTAGCCGGTGCAGCGGCAGATATTGCCCTCCAGATGATGGCGCACTTCAGCTTCTGTGGGTTGCGGGTTTTTTTTCAAAAGATCCGCCGCAGACATGATCATGCCTGGTGTGCAGAATCCGCACTGAAGGCCGTGGTGATCTTGGAATGCCTGTTGCAACGCATTCAATGTGCCATCCGGCGCCGCCTGACCTTCAATAGTGTCAACCGATGAGCCTTCTGCTTCCATCGCCAGCATTGTACAGGCTTTCACGGCAACCCCATCAACATGCACCACACAGGCACCACATTGGCTGGTGTCACACCCAACGTGCGTCCCGGTTAATCCTAGAGTTTCTCGAAGAAATTGACTGAGCAAAGTGCGTCCTTCGGCATCGCCGGACATTTCTTTGCCATTCACGGTCATGGTGACCTGTGACATTGGCTCCTCCCAATTTAGCTATTGTCATTGAGCAAGAGTAAAGCAGTCAGCTTGTCACTTGAGAAGTTGATATTTGCGCCTTTTCAGTGGAGTGGCGTAGACATTGGTCGTAGCTGCGCCTGCAGCACGCCAGCTAGGCACTACTTAAATCCCCTTTTCGCGAGGCATCGGACGGATCGGGATTTCCTTCAACAACCCACCAACACCCATGGCTGCGATATCATCATGAGAAACTTCAAGACCGCAGATCACGCGCTCTAAAACCCAATCCGCACCATTTAGCGCTGGAGAGCGCGCGCAGCCTGGCAATCCGATTACGGGTTTCTCTCTCAAGCGCCCCAAAAACAGGAGATTACCAGGGTCAACGGGCATCCCGAAACGCTCAACAACACCGCCTGCATCCCGCAAGGCTTGCGGGGCGACATCCATAACATCCGAAGTAGCGGAGGCCGTAAGCACGAAGATAACCTCTCCAGGCGCATCAGCCATTGCTTGCGCCAACGGCTCTTCCTGATGAGCCACCAAGACGCGCTCGCTAAGGCGCATGCCCATACGTTCCACCCGGCCAGCCATGGCGCGGCGGCCTTTGTCCGACGGCGTGTCACCAATTGTCGTCTCAATCAATGTCGCGCTTGAGAAAGCAGGGCGCGACAAAGAAACGGCGCCTGTCGCAATCGCTAAAGCTTTATCGAGCGCCGCTGATGGCACGGCGTATGCAATGATCTTGAGCGTCGCGATCATGCCATCCGCGTCGACACGATGATAATCAGGCACCGTGGCCACGGTGATAATTGGGTCTATCCCGTTTATCTTGTGCACAATCTCGGCATTTATCCGCAGTAATCCACAATCTTCCGCATAGAGATTGACTCGCCCAGCTCCGGCGCCGGTGGCGCGAATACCTTCCACGCCCGCCAACATAGCCTGAGCTAAGCGGGCGGCAGCCGTGTCTTCGTCAATGTCGCCTTCTTCCAATCGGGCAACTGACACGTCCTGAAAGCCAGCGTCAATCAGAGCGGCGACGTGATCTGCCTCGAGCACTGTACCTTTAGAGATCCGCTTCCCAGCCACCAGTGAATGCGCAAGAACAGCGCCCAGCGCGTCAGCTACAGGAACCACGCCGAACTTCACGCGCCCTTCCTCAGAACTGACAGAATTTCACTTATGATAGATACGCCAATTTCGGCAGGGCTCGCCGCGCCTATATCGAGCCCGATTGGACCGTGAATCCGGGCTATGTCCACACCTGCGAATCCTGCTTCCTCCAAACGCTCCACTCGCTTGGCGTTGGTCCGCGTGCTGCCCAACGCTCCGATATAAAACGCGTCTGATTTCAAGCCAATCTGCAGCGCCGGATCGTCAAGCTTGGGATCATGGGTCAACAGAACCAAAGCCGTGCGCGGATCCAGACCGATTTTTTTCATCGCCTCGTCGGGCCAATCATCCAGAATGGTTTCGCCCGGAAACCGTTCCTCAGAGCCAAAGGCTGCGCGAGGATCAACGATGATGGGATCAAATCCTGCAATCCGCGCCATAGGAACCAGAGCCTGCGCAATGTGCACCGCGCCCACGACCACCAAACGCAAGGGGGGATTGTGAATGGCGACAAAGCGGCCGTCTTCCTCCACTCCGGATCGGTCCATACGAAACCGATCCTCAAACCCTTCGTGGGTCAGAGAGCCGCCACCGGTTTCAGCGTTCGCCACGTAAGCAACCGCTTTTCTCGCGGCTCTCGCAGCAATCAGTTCACCAAGCACATCCTCCGACAAAACCGCGCCAACCGGTTCAACCAAGACCTTGATTATGCCGCCACAAGCCAAACCGACTGCAAAAGCGTCTCCGTCGCTCACACCAAATTCAAGCAGGGTACCTTTACCGGAGTCGATGGCATCCATGGCCTCCACCATGACCGCGCCTTCCACGCAACCGCCGGAAACCGACCCTTCGATCTGTCCGTCACCGGAGACAACCATTTGCGCCCCAACACGCCGTGGCGCTGAGCCCCATGTTTGCACGACTGTTGCCAATGCTGCCCCGCGCCCAGCTTGGTGCCACTCCAGCGCCAATTCCGGCGCGCCTTTAAGGATTTGGTTCATGTTATCCTCCCACAGCGCAAAAACATGGGTGCAGGCCGGAAAAACAACAAGAGAAAATCTCTAGAAAATCGCTTTTGAGGTTGCGGCATCTTATTGAACTCCCTGAAGAAGTCTTGCCTTCTCGCCAAAATCATCCGGTCGAGAGAGCGCCGCTGCCAGCGCTTCAATTGAGGCAATCGAGTGACCTGCCCGGAAACTGTCAACATGGGGCAACATCGCGCGAATACCTTGTGCTTTGACGGCAAACCCTTCCCACCGGAGCAACGGGTTCAGCCAGATCAAACGACGCGCAGACAAGTGCAGGCGCTGCATCTCCTTGGAAAGTTCTTGAGGCGTTCCTCGGTCCAGCCCGTCCGTAATCAACAAAACAACAGCCCCCTGCCCCATAACTCGACGCGACCAATCCCGGTTAAAGGCGTGCAAGCACTCACCAATCCGCGTTCCGCCTTCCCAATCCTGCGCTTCTGCTCCGGCTGAAGCCAACGCCGCATCGACATCACGGGTGGCCAAATGCCGGGAGATGTTGGTGAGACGTGTGCCAAAAGTGAACCCATGCACACGTGCCCAGCCCGCACCTTTCTGATTGGCAACCGCATGCAGGAAATGCAGCACCATGCGGCTATATTGGCTCATAGAGCCCGAAATATCACAAATCACCACCAGATTTGGCCACCTGATGCGCTGACTTTTGCGTGCCAACTCAGACAGGTCTCCACCTTGGCGCATGCAGTGTCGCATTGTATTTCGCCAATCCACTTTCGCGCCAAGCGGATCTGCCTTGGTGCGCCGAGACGCAATCGGTTTCACCGGCAAAGTTAGGCGGGACAACATGCGCTTGGCTTGCGCAATTTCCTCTGTACTCATTTGCTCAAAGTCCAGGGTGCGCAGCTTTTCTTCCGCGGACATTGTCAAAGAAGCATCTATTTCGATTTCTGTGCCAGCCTCTTCCTGCTCCTCTCCCGCGGGAAGGTCTTGGTTCGCACCATCTAAAAGCGCTTCTGCTGCGCGTTTCTCTCCGGCTTGCCCCACCCGCTCTTCCTGTACGCCACGCACGGCAGGAAGCATCATTGACATCATATGTTCCAGGTATCGAGGATCGCGCCAGTAGAGCCGAAAGACTTGAGAAAAAACGGTGCGATGCTCGGGACGTGAAACAAAGCAGGCATGCAAGGTCCAATAGAAGTCTTGCTTACTGGTGAAGCCGGATGCCTCCACCGCACGAATGGCATCTATCACTCGCCCAGGGCCAATGGGCAAACCGGCTTTACGCAAGGCTCGCGCAAACCAAGTGATGTTTTGCGTCAGCTTTGGATCATCGGGAATTTCAAGCGGCAGGTATTCAGCCATCATGCACAACGGGGGGCGAGCCTCCATCCCCCCCCCAGCATATTTGGGCCAAACGAAACATCAGGCAGGTTCCAGAGAAGCGCGCGCTTCGTCAAGCAAGCGCTTGGCTTCTGAACCGTGCAACTTGGCGATGTCGTCCTGATACTTGAGCACGGCCCCCAAAGTATCGGCGATTACCTCCGGACTGAGGGTCAAAACATCCAAGGCCAATAAACACTTAGCCCAATCGATGGTTTCCGCCACACCCGGCTTTTTGAAAAGATCCTCCGTGCGCAATCGCTGTACAAAGGCCACCACCTCACGGCTCAAGCTTTCAGCGGCTTCCGGCGCGCGGGCCTGCAGAATGGCCATTTCACGATCAAAATCCGGGTAGTCTACCCAGTGGTACAGACAACGGCGTTTGAGCGCGTCATGCACCTCACGGGTCCGGTTGGAGGTGACAATCACAATCGGTGGCTGGGGCGCTTTTATGGTGCCGATTTCAGGGATCGTCACCTGGAAGTCGCTAAGCGCTTCCAGCAAGAAAGCCTCAAATGGTTCATCCGTGCGATCGAGCTCGTCGATCAGCAGCACGGGCGCGCCAGTAGGGTCGGGCCGCATAGCTTTCAGCAATGGACGCTCTACC
>JAAENN010000074.1 GCA_024224295.1 Shimia sp.
CAGAGGGCCAATATATGGGTGTCCTTTATTCTATCTATTACGTCAAGCAGGGGGCGAAGATCTGGGCCGAAGAGACCGGCTGGCGGATCAAGGGCAAGCTGTGGTGGTTATGAACATTCGCCAATGAGCGCAGTGCCTATTATTGGCCCGACAAGACACGCGGGGGGCCGGTCGTTGAGCGACTCCTGGGTGAGGTGTTCTTCGGCATCCTGATCGTGGACGCCTGGCACGCCTACACCAAGATTGTCTGTGACCGGCAAACCTGCATGGCGCACATATTTCGCAAGATACGCGCCTTCATTGACAAGTTTCCCCAATACCGTTCCATCATGACATTCTACCTGAAGCTGCGGCGGATCATCAGGGACGGCGAGAAACTGCAGGCGGCGCGTGATAGGTTGAGCGAGCTCATTTTTCAGCGGCGGTTGAAGACCCTGGAACAAAGGCTGGACGCGCTGCTGGAATGGAAGAACCCCAATGACACGCTCAAGGAGGTGATCAAAAAAGTCCGCCGCCAGAAGGAACATATACTGACCTTCATAAAGCATGAAGGTGCGCCCCACCACAACAACTACGGCGAATACATCATAAAAAAGGGTGTCGTGAAGCGAAAGATGTCCGGTGGCAGCATGTCCGCCGAAGGCGCCAGGGCCTATGCTTGCATACAGTCGGTCGCCATGACATGTCAGTTAAGGGGCATTTCCTTCCACCGCTTTCTTAAAGCCAGTTTGGTTTGTTATATCCGTACGGGA
>JAAENN010000075.1 GCA_024224295.1 Shimia sp.
AGCCAAAGATCAAATTCCAGCTTGGTTAACCGAATTTGCTCTCCGGAAGGCGCATATAACTTTCGGGCTTTCGTATCTGTTCGATGAGCAGCGTAGAAGATCTCGGGAGCGTTCGATACAGCCTCCTGACGTGACGCATTTCTGCCTTCAATCCGACGCAGCAAGCTCTTGATGCGTGCAACAAACTCTGACCTCGGGAAAGGCTTAACGACATAGTCATCCGCGCCAAGTTCAAGAGACACGACCTTGTCGACCTCGTCAAGCTTGCCAGAAAGTACAACGATGCCTGACGAACAGATGTGGCGGATCTTCCTGATGACTTCATGTCCGTGCCCGTCGGGTAACAAAAGGTCTACAACAAACAAGTCAAAAAGATTGTCCCTGACCTGTTCTTCGAACTGACGCAATGTTCTGGCAAAATTCACGCGGTATCCTTGTTCATAAAGAACTTCCGCGACCTCCTCGGAAAGCGAGATATCATCATCTACAATCAGAATTGTAACTTGCTGCATTTGTTATGTCTTTCGGTCTGCCATGCGCTTAGGAACGACTGCGGTGGTCGTCCTTAAGCTGCCAAGTTGCAGCCATCCACACCGAAAGGGGGTTTTGCATGCAATTTGTACGAAATTGCACACTACCTATACTTTGGTTCATGCAAGATATTCAAAATACAACTTGTCGCACAATTTGGCTAAGCTAGCGGTGGTTCAACGCCAATAGCTGCTCGAAATGTGGCTACAACATGGACCTGCCCATAATGCCTTCCGTCGCTTCTCCGCCCTTAATTCAGCTCAAATTGCTGCTTTCTACGTTTTGGTTCCGCATAATCCTTGGTGTTTGTTTTTGCATTTGCAGCTATTTGGGCAACGTTTTGAACGTTGACATGTTTTTTGGTGTCAATTTTCTATTTGGGTCTGTTTTCGTGTGGCTCGCCATGTTCACATTGGGGGCATCCTGGGCAATTCCAGTGGCGTTTATTGGTGCTTTACACACCGTTGAATTGTGGGGGCACGGATACGCACTTTTCCTCTTCACTATGGAGGCAGTGCTCGTTTGCTCTTTGGGCAAGATGGGGTCAACCAGTCGAGCAAGCATCCTGGTACTGTTGTATTGGGTGGTTTTTGGGGTTCCAATGGCGCTACTCCTGTACACTCAAGCACTCGATCTACCTTGGTCGACGTCGCTGTTGATTGCTTCCAAGCAAACCCTCAATGGGTTACTGAATGTGATGATCGCAACCTTTGCCTTTACTTCTATACTGTTTGTCTTTCCTGCGTTTAGGATCCCAAAGAAATGGAAGGAAGCTAATTCCTATAGCGGACTTCTTCAGGCGATTTTCGGACTGGCATTCCTACTCCCGATACTCCTGTCTGAGTTTTATGAACTCAAACGAAACTTCCAGCGGAACGTGTCGGACGAACTGGCTCAGGCTGAAATTAACGTGCGGCGCTCGTCTCTAAACACGGCAACATTTTTGAAGCTCGAAACCGTTTTCTGGGGCACAAGCCTGTCAGAAATCAACGTGTCTGACGATTTAAAACAAATAGAACAGCTTGTGGAAGCAGACACCTCCGCGTCACCTTCACAAATTTATAGCGTTAAGAACGATGGCTCTTTGCAATTGGTTTATGGGCAGGCAGCCAATTTGCAGAAATTAGCATTACCGGTGCAAATTTTATGGGACACCCAAGAAAAGCAGATGAGTTTTCTGTTAGGATGTCACGAGGGTAATTTCATGTCCCTCTTTGCACCCGCCTCGGGGACAGATTTGCTTGCCTTCATTTGGCGGGCTGAAACAGCCAAGACTATTTCCTACTCGCAGCATACAGCTAGATCTGACTTCAAATGCGTTTCCGGATCGCCTGAAGTGCCGAATGGAAGCTCCGACGAAACTTCCGTCGCTGTATTGCGTGGCACGGACCCAACTGTTTCGACACTGCGGTCTTGGCTGGAGGCCGCAGTGCAAGCACAGACGAGCTTTGCCTCTCTCTCTCCTGCATTTCTTCAGGTACGTCACACCTTAAAACCGAGCATACTTCAGGTTCAGCAGGATACTTCCACCGCAGTTCAGAGACTCTGCTTTCTAGCAATGTTGATTATACTTGGAGGGCAGATTCTTGATGTCTTGTTCAGGAAATGGGTAGCGAAGTTTGCTAGCATCTCTGAGGCTTATTTGAAAAATCGTAAGCCGTCCGTCAGTTCGATCAACCCAAACTTTAGAGAGGACCGAGCGATTTCCTTCTGGCTTGACCGTTTTGCAAAAGCTGTTGAACATGAAGAGCAAAGCAAGGAACAGGCACGGCAAAAGTTTAGTTTATTGCTCGCTCAGATTCTAACTCCTGTTTTCGCAACAGATTCAGCAGGAAAAATCAAAGTTTGGAACCCCGCTTTGCAAGAGATAAGCGGCTATCCAGAGGATGAGGTTTTAGGAAAGCCGATCTCACACTTCCTAAAGCGATCACCCGACTCCATTGTTGCCAATCACGCTCAACAGGCCAAGGAGATGTTGTTTGACGTTACTACAAAGTCCGGCAAAACCGTTCTTCTAGTAATAGGTAAGTTAGGAACTGAGAAAAGTGATATTGGGCACGTTTTGACCAGCGAGGAAAAAGTTGATCCAGCAAGCTCGACTTCCTATTTCATTGCACAGAATGTGGGTTCCTTCAAAGAAGCTCAAGCAAAACTCCTCCATGCTTCGCGGCTTGCAGCACTTGGGGAGATGGCCAGTTCATTCGCACACGAACTCAATCAACCTCTCAATGTCATTGCATTGGCGGCCGGGGGCGTGGCCGAACGTGCCAAATACGATGAAGTGCCCAAGGAGTACTTGATTGCCAAAGCGGAACGCATCGAAGCGCAGGCATTGAGAGCTGGGAGGGTGATTAAGGGAATACGAAACTTTGTCCTTGAGATTAGTGATGAAGACATCGTTGAGTTCGATCCAGTAGCGAAGACGAAGTCAGCCAATGACTTAATCCGAGAGCAATTACGTTTGGCAAACGTCACGGTGCACATCAATGCTCCATCGGGTGAGATTAAGATAAAGGGGCGTCCAATACTGTTTGAGCAAGCAATGGTGAATCTGCTTGTAAATGCAAAACAAGCGATGGAACGACAGGCTCTTTCAGAACGAAAAGTAAGTATCACCTTCTCAGTACACGACACTGAGCTAACTATTCTCGTGAAAGACACTGGACCGGGAATTTCTCAGGAAAACTTAGAGCTAATTTTTGAACCCTTCTTTTCAACCAAAAAGGATAACGGGGGGAGTGGCATAGGCTTGTACATGACTAAGTCAGTCATCAAGGAGTTGGATGGTTCGATTAGGGCTGTAAGAGAAGTTCACGGAGCTTGTTTTGAAATCAAGTTTCCGACTGCTCCTGACGCATCTGAAGGTTAAATGTCTAAAAAGTTACCTAACTTCACCGCGCTTGTTCTAGATGACGACGAAGAGATCGTTGAGGAAGTTGCGGAAACCATCGCATTGATCGGTGGCCAAGTTGATGCCTTTAGCAATCCGGTTAAATGCATCGAGTACCTAAAAACGCACCGCCATTCCTACAACGTACTGATCGTCGACTTGTCAATGCCACTTATTAATGGGTTGGATTTTCTGAAGTTAGCTTCGCCTTACATTGCAAATTCTCCGCGGCAATTCCTGATGACCGGACTGGCTGAGTTAGGGGGTAGACAGGTAGAGAGTAACTCGATGCTAACAGTGCTGCACAAACCTATAAGCATCTCTGAGCTTAGGGAAAAAGTGGGGCACCGTTTGCGATTTGGGTAATAGGAAGGGTGCCCCAAAGTTTGCGCGGCCCCTCCTTGAGCGGTAAAGGCCCGCGGCTAACGGCTCTCTGTGAGGCAATCTTTCCGTGAGTGGAGATTTGAGAGCAGTATTGGTTGTTGAGTTATTTTTGCCGAGGTCGACAAAGACGATTTACAGCCTCTCTCCGGAAATCATCAAAGCTGCTGCCCCATCGCATGTTCGCATCCACTGCAACTTTTAGAGCAGTTGAGAGGTCTTTTGCCGACCTAGGTTCGCCGACAACGCAGTCTGCATACAACTTAGGGTAGCCTGAGTTTTGAGGCGATTTACCTTTCTGAAGCATGATCATTACCGGAATCCTGACATCCATCATTCGTAGGAGCCGAACATAACTTTCTAGGCGTTCTTCATCCAAAGGCTGGTCTAGGCGGACCACAATCAATGCCCATTCCTCGGGGTCCTCGGAAACCGTCTTGAACGTCGCCTCTAAAGACGAGGAACAGGCAATTTCAAACCCCAAATTCTCAAACCCAAACATGACATCCAGGAACGTACTCTCTTGAGAGACAACGCAAGCAACACTCTTAGCTTTGAAGTTACTCGCCGAGTAAAGATCGTCTCCACTACTTTCAACGGGCTTTAATTTTTTCAGGCCAAAAGGGCTCTCTAGTTTGTAAACTTCCACAGGACCATCCTCAAATCGTGCAGACAAGCCATACCCGGGTGGTGTGCCTGTAGTTCGACAAGAGTGTCTAATTGTGTGTATTCACTGTGCAAAACCGGTGATTGAGTCGATGGGCTCCAGATTCCCCCTTTTCGAGTTGATAGATTGCGATAATGCTCAACTAAGCATTGATCTCTGCCCGGGAGGCGCAAGAGTGGGTCTAGTCCTAATCTTCTTATCCCAATCGCTGGGTCGTCTTGCGAGGAGCTGCCGAAGCTTGGGCGGTGACTGCATTCGACTGCAGTACCATCGAAACCAATGTTCGGAACGTTAGGCTGAAACAGCGTTCATATCAAATTCAGACCGCTCTGCGCGAACGAATAATCTCGAAGTTTCAAGCATCTATATAAATGAAACTCTCACGGAGAATTATAGATGTTTACAACGTTCATGCTGCTTGCTGCGGCTGGGCTGGGTTTCCGGCTTGCATTGTCTTGGGGTCTTCGGCGGCAATATGATAGGCGCCTCGCCATTCCAGATTTGTTTGCACTGGTTTTGCGAGTTTTAGCAGGTCTTCCAGACTGGCTAAGCCCTATACCGTTCCCTTTTCCGTTCAGCTTCACGTTGGGGGCTGTCCTGCCTGACCTCCTGATGCGGAGGCTTTGACCATGGCACACCTTGGCCTCAAGGAAGGCGATGTAGTCGTCATCAGAGCTGGCGAAGACTGGCCAGAACACTTGTTCCGCGTCGATGAAGTCTTTGAAGACATAGTAACCGGCTAATCGATAACAGGTCCTCTTCAGGGCGAGTACGGCGAGCCGGACCTCGGTCTTATTCTCAGCGTTCACAGTCGCGCAACAGACTGATCAACCCCAACATTCCAATCATGAAAGGAACAGACCATGTCGTCTGCCCGAATTCGCTATGCCTATCTCAAGGGTCAAACTTGGCTTTATAGGCGAAACTACCCAAAGGAGGTCGCTGCACTCCTAGGCCAACAAGCCCTCAAGCAATCTCTGAAGACCAGCGATGCCAAGGTAGCCCACCAACGGGCAGCTGAGGTCAACATGCGCTACGAAGAGACAGTAGATCAGGCCCTCTCAGGAGCGTCGTCTCTGCCACAGAGGGACGCACTCTCGGACGCCTCCACCTCAGAATGGGACACCCCCTCGGAGCTCGCCCTTGCTCGTCTTCGGACCACTCTGGAGCACTCTGAACCCACTCGGTATCTTCAATCTGTTCAGCCGAAGGTGACAGATTTGAACCAAAAGAAAGGGAGCTTTTGGATGAAAATCGGAGCGCGCAAAAACAACGACAGTGTGACTTGCCACCTTGCGAGGCAGAGCGGCCTCTGCGAACGTAATCAATTGTGACTTAATCTTTGCTTCCCAGAGCTGCTCTCCAATCGGATCGATGCCGCTGTGGTGTTTTTACGTGTTCGAGAATGCAAGTGCACGAGCTCTGGCAATCGAAGCCAATGTATACAGGCCCACATCTATTTCGCGCCGTGGTTATGAGGGGTTGTGCGTTGAACCCAACAGGCCTTTTAGTCTCCTATTTGATGAGCTTGGGACCATTTTGGTTGGGATCAGTATACCTCTCCGAGCCCATCATTGCGTCTTGTCTCTCAGTTAGACTCCGGCCCACGTTGAAAAACGTCCTCGCCTGAATTTGCCACAAAATATGGAACTAAACCTGAATTCCAACCTTTTCACGGATCTTTAGTGGACTCTACCAGCCTAACCAAATTTCTTGATGTAACGACTGTACGGCGTGGCACATTTGCTGAGTTGGTTCCCTTTCGGTATGGATTTTGACAGCTGTTATTGTAGACAACCCAACGGTCTTTTACCAAGTCCCACGCAAGTAGACTCTGCCACCCAGTCCGGACCGCACTATGATTGATACGCAAACAGCCTTTCTCCGCTATGAGAGCTTACGCTCTTCGTTACCAGCAGCCACTTTCCCGGACACCTCACAAACCGGACGCAATCTCAGCGATACGATCGAACACTTTGACGCCTATATTTTGGATGCATTTGGTGTTCTAAACCGGGGTGAGACCGCTATTGCTGGTGCCGTTTCGCGCATGGCCAAGCTACGCGCTGCAGGCAAACGACTGGTCGTACTAACAAATGCAGCCAGCTATACGCGGGCCGAAATCCTCGCCAAATATCATCGCCTTGGATTTGATTTCTCTGCTGAGGAAGTGGTCTCCAGTCGCGATGTAGCATTTGCAAATTTGCCCAAACTAAAGGAAAATCAATTCTGGGCGACAATTTCAGCGGACGGGGATGATTTCAGTGACGCCCCCCAAACTGAGGTCCTAAAAGATCTTGTTGAACACCCTGAACTTTTAAGCTCGGCCGGCGGCTTCCTATTTCTCTCCACGGCCCGATGGAGCGCGACCAGTACGAGCAATTTATGCAATGCCCTTACAGTCAATCCGCGGCCGCTAGTTGTCGCCAATCCAGATCTAGTCGCACCACGCGAAGACGGCCTGTCCATTGAGCCCGGCATGATCGCCCACGACATCGTAACTCGAAACGCCACAAAAGCCACGTTCTACGGCAAACCCTATGCCGAAGCTTTTGACACCGCTCTGACCCGTTTGGGCGGCATCCCACTCCATCGTATCGCAATGGTAGGTGACACACTGCACACAGACGTACTGGGCGGCGCGGCAGCAGGCGTCGGCACAATCCTGATCACGGACCATGGTCTTTTCAAGGGCTTCGACGTCGCGCCATTTATTAAAAAGTCAGGTATCCGTCCCAACTGGATTATCTCCACGACATAATCCCAAAATTGAAGAAGGGACGCTTTAGCGCCCTACAACCAACAGTTCTTTGGGAAAGGACGTCAACGCACGCACACCACCCGCTGTGACCAACATATCGTCTTCAATCCGAACACCAAAATTTCCAAGATCATACAGCCCCGGCTCATTGGTCCAGACCATGCCTTCTCGCATGACTTCATGGTTGCCGCGCATAATGTATGGCGCTTCGTGCACCTCTCGCCCCAAACCATGCCCGGTTTTTGTGCGAATACGATCAGCAAACGGAGATGCCTCCAAAACGCCAGTTACCGCATCGTCAATCTCATGGGCTGTCACACCGGGTTTGGTCACGTCAAATCCACGCAGGTTGGCCGCCAATACAGTCTCGTAAACAGCTTGCCCTTCCTCACTAACATCACCGACAAACACTGTACGCGTGATATCCGCGGCAAACCCATCTTTACGTGCGCCAAAATCAAACAAGAGCGCGTCGCCTTTTTGCACAGCATACCCCGCGCGTGCTTTTCCATGTGGCCGCGCCGTGTTGTCACCCGCAACGACAATGGGTGAAAACGCCAAATCATCGGCCCCTTCAGAAAACAAAGCCTGAATCAAAGCGCTCTCGATTTGCTTCTCGGTTTGCCCAACCTGCACGCTGTCCAATACGCGGGTCAAAGCACGTTCAGACACGTCAATTGCAGCCTGAAGCGCCGCGACATCCGCTTTTGACTTAATAACTCGCAGTCCGGAGATTGCCTTTTCACCGTCAATGATCCGTAGGTCCGATTGCGCTTTAGACAATGCCACCTGCACAAACACCCGCATCACCTGACCTTCCACGGCCAACGAGCCAATTTTCAGGTATTCTGTGAGCGCCGCAAAGGCGGCATCATAGCCATCCTGATCACGCCAATCAAAAACTGCACCATCAAAATCGACCAAGGCCCAACTGCCCAGCTCCAAATTCGGGACCAAAGCTGCGGGCGCACCTTCCGCCGGGATCACCACCAAAAACGGCCGCTCATGGCTCATGAAGGGCTTCCCAAAGGCACGCGTGAAATTTGGCCCCGGAACCAAAGCAATTGCATCCACTTTTAGATCTTTAGCCACCTGACGATATTCGGACAGTTTCGACATTTTCGTCTCCTGAAAACTCTAAGCAGGGACCCTCCTGCAAATCTGGATACATTATCCATACCGCGACTTAGGGAACAATCACCATACGCAAACTACGGCTGAACTCTACGGAATCGTTCACCGGACGACAAAAGCAACAACCCTGAGCTGAAGTCACCCGATCTCCCCTCCTCAATACACGAGCCCGCGCACCAATCCACACGGACCAAGCCCTTAAATAAGGACTTTTTTTCAGAATATTAGCCTGCAAAGCAACTATCGCGCCACCTTTCGGCAAATTATATGTTGGATTTTGTATCCAATTTAGCCTAACACTCCTCCCACCAACTTTTTGGGAGGACCCTATGTTTAAGAAACTCGCTGCCATTGCAGCACTCACGACCATCGCTGTGGTTCCAGTTAAAGCTGATACACTTGACGATGTGGTAGATCGTGGCACGTTGCGCTGCGGTGTCGTGCTTGATTTTCCGCCAATTGGTTATCGCGACGCAAACAATGAACCAGCCGGCTACGACGTTGAGTACTGCAACGACCTGGCCACGGCGCTAGAAGTGGAAGCCGAAGTGCTACCAGTGACCTGGGCGGAGCGTCTGCCAGTGATCGTGACTGGCCGCGCCGACGTTGTGTTTGGAGCAACCTCTGACAGTCTGGCGCGTGCGCGTACCGTTGGCTTCACCATCCCCTACGCAATCTACTATGCCCAAGGCGTTGTAAACGCGGACAGCGGCATCAAAAAATTTGAGGACATCCGTGGCAAGCGCGTCGCGGCTGCCATCGGGACCGTTCCGGAGCAGGAATGGCTGAAAATCGCCGCAGAGTGGGGCGAAGAAGGCAACTATCAGGGCTATCAGTCCGAAAACGAAGTGTTCCTAGCCGTGGCACAAGGCAAAGCAGACATCGGTATCACTACCAACACCGCCGTCCTGCCAATCACACAGCAGTATGACACCGTTGTGGCGGGCCCTCGCATGCCTTGGACCACAGACTACACCTCCGTTGTAGGCAAGCGTGAAGACGTGACTTGGTTGAACTACCTCAACCTGTTTGTGACCCATCAGGTACGCTCCGGTCGTTACAACGAACTGTGGGGCAAATACGTCGGTGGCGAAGCACCAGAGCTGCGCATTCCTGGCGTGATGTACTGATCCACCTTCCCCCAAAACCTGCCCCTGTCCAGCCAAGGCTGGGCGGGGACCACGGGAACACACTACATGTTTGATTATAACTTCCATTGGCGGCCGGTGATGAAAAGCCTGCCAGACCTCCTTGAGGCCTCTTTGCTGACCTTGCAGGTGGCGGTGCTTGCCATGATCCTTGGCATCATCATCGGCCTCTGCCTCGCGCTAATTCGCCTCAACATGCGCGGCCCGCTGCGCTGGATCGCCTCTACCTGGGTCGAACTGGCACGCAACACCCCTGCCCTGTTTCAACTCTTCTTCTTTGGATTCGGACTGGGCGCATTCGGTCTGCACCTGTCGCCTTACATGATTGTGCTGGCTGGCCTGACCTTTAACTGTGCTGGCTACTTGGCAGAAAACTTCCGCGGTGGTTTTCAAGCCGTTCCAGACACACAAATCCGCGCCTCGCGCTCGCTCGGCATGAATGCGTGGCAGGCCTACACCCGCATCGTGATCCCGCAGGTGTTCCGCATCGTCTACCACCCAATCACCAACCAGATGGTCTGGGCAGTACTCATGTCTTCACTCGGCATGTTGGTGGGCTTCCGAGAACTCTCCGGTGAGACGCAATTCTTTGCCTCCCGCACCTTCCGGATCTTCGAATACTTCGCCGTCACCGCGGTCATTTACTACGTGATCGTAAAACTCATCCTCGGAGCCTCCCGCCTGCTGGCGACCCGGCTCTTCCGGTACTGAGGAAAGCCCTATGGAACCTACTGTAAGCTTCTTCAGCGGTTTTGCTCCTAAAGACCTTCTTTTTCTTGGCGAAGCCGCCCTACGCACCATGTGGATTTCGGTCCTATCGATCTCCATCGGAACCCTGCTTGGCGTCGTCTTTGGCTGGATCTTGTACGAAGGAAAATGGGCCGCAGCTTTGACGGTCGCCCCAATCCTGGACATCTTCCGCTCCGTACCCCTTATCATCCAACTTGTGCTGTTTTACAACTTCGCACCAATTGTAGGCCTCAATCTAGATCCCTTTGCCTCCGGCGTGGTGATCCTAACGATCTACACCGCCTCTCTTGTGGCCAACGTCGCCCGAGGCGGGATCGAAGCGGTAGAGCCGCCAATGCGCCGCGCCGCGCGTAGTCTGGGCATGAGCTACTGGCAGGACTTGCGCCACGTCGTGCTGCCCATCGGAGGTCGCGCAGTCTTCCCGGCCTGGGTAGGCGTTGCGCTTGGCGTGATGAAAGACAGCGCGTTGGTCTCGGTACTCGGCTACGTCGAGCTGCTCAAAGCCAGCCAGATCCTGATCACCCGGACACAAGAACCCTTCCTCATCCTCTCAATTGCCGGCGCGTTCTACTTCGCGCTCAGCTACCCAATTTCGCGCTACGCCGCGTCGCTTGAAAGAAAGTGGGCCCAATGATCGAAATTCATGACCTGCACAAATACTTTGGCTCCCTGCACGTGCTCAAAGGCATCAACCTGAACGTCGAAAAAGGCGAAGTACTCTCCGTCATCGGCGCGTCTGGGTCCGGCAAATCCACCCTACTCTACTGCATCAACGGTTTGGAACCGGTGCAGCAGAGCAACGCGGTGGTCGACGGCACAGACGTCCATGCCAAAGGCACCGACATCAACAAATTGCGCCAACAACTGGGCATGGTGTTTCAACAATGGAACAGCTTCCCGCACCTGACCGCTTTGGAGAACGTCGCCCTCGCGCCCAAAATCGTGAAAGGCAAATCTAAGGCTGAAGCCCGCGAGATAGCCGCGCAACAGCTCAAGCACGTGGGTCTGGGCGAGAAACTCGACGTCTACCCATCGGCGCTCTCCGGTGGTCAACAGCAACGCCTTGCCATCGCCCGCGCCCTCGCCATGGAGCCGGAATACATGCTCTTTGACGAAGCCACTTCCGCGCTTGACCCAGAGCTGGTGGGCGAAGTGCTCGAAACCATGCGCATGCTGGCTGAAGAAGGCATGACCATGATCTGCGTCACCCACGAAATGGGCTTTGCCCGCGACGTGAGTGACCGTGTCGCCTTCTTCCACCAGGGCGTCATGGAAGAGATCGGCCCACCTGAGCAGATCTTCGGCAATCCGCAATCTGAACACACTCAAAAATTCCTCGCCAACGTGCGCTAACCCCGCACGCAAGACCAAAAAGGCTCAAGCTATGACCAAAAATATCTTCTCCGGCACCATGCCGGCCCTCATGACCCCGTGCAAAGCCGACCGCACTCCGGATTACGACGCGCTTGTGAAAAAAGGCCACGACATGATCGCGGCCGGCATGTCCGCTGTTGTCTACTGCGGCTCCATGGGCGACTGGCCGCTGCTGACCGACGCAGAGCGCATGACCGGCGTCGAACGCCTCGTTGAAGCGGGTATCCCAGTGGTTGTTGGCACCGGAGCGATCAACCCAAAATCCGCTGTTGCACACGCCGCACACGCGCAAAAAGTGGGCGCCGTTGGCCTGATGGTGATCCCGCGCGTTTTGTCCCGTGGCACGTCCACTGCAGCACAAAAGAACCATTTCAAAGCCATCCTTGAGGCCGCACCAGATGTGCCTGCCATCATCTATAACAGCCCGGTTTACGGTTTCGCCACCAAGGCCGACCTGTTCTTTGACCTGCGCGCAGAACACAAAAACTTGATTGGCTTCAAAGAGTTCGGCGGCAAAGATGATCTGCGCTACGCCGCAGAACACATCACGTCCCAAGACGATCAGGTCACCCTGATGGTCGGTGTGGACACCGAGGTCTACCACGGTTTTGTCAACTGTGGCGCCACCGGCTCGATCACCGGCATCGGCACCGCCCTTCCCAAGGAAGCTCTGATGCTCGCGGCTCTGTCGCAAAAGGCTGCGGGCGGTCATGCCGAAGCCCGCAAACGGGCGCAAGAACTCGAAGAGGCCTTTGGCGTTCTGGCCAGCTTTGATGAAGGCACCGATCTGGTGCTCTACTACAAATACCTGCTCGTCCTGAACGGAGAGGAAGAATACCGCCTGCACTTCAATGAAACAGACGTTCTGAGCGACGCCCAGCGCAACTACTGCGAACAGCAATACAGCCTGTTCCGCACCTGGTTTGCGGATTGGTCCAAGCAAGGCGGAGTCATCGCTGAATGCATGTGATCGACAGCCATACAGGGGGAGAGCCCACACGGGTGATCCTGGACGGGGGGCCGGATCTGGGGACCGGCTCCCTTGCGGAGCGTGCGCAACGTCTCGCGACAAAGCATGAGGAATTCTATCTCTCCGTCATGCGCGAGCCGCGTGGCCAACCCGCCATGGTCGGCGCGCTTCTGGTGGAACCGGTGGATCCCACCTGCGTGGCCGGAGTGATCTACTTTGACATGGGCGCCGTGCTTGGCATGTGTGGTCATGGCACTATTGGCCTTACCGTAACGCTGGCCCATCTGGGCCGCATCGCATCGGGTATGCATCGCATCGAAACCCCGGCCGGTGTGGTTGAAGTCGAACTCAGCGACGCCAACACCGTGACAGTCAGAAACGTTGAAAGCCGCCGTGTGCGCAAGCAGGTCAAAGTGAACGTGCCTGGCTATGGCGAAGTCATCGGTGACGTGGCGTATGGCGGCAACTGGTTCTTCATCCTTGATCCCAGCCCTTTGCCGGTGAACATCGGCAACATTCGAGCGCTGACCGAAATGGGCATCGCCATCCGCAAAGCAGCCAATGACATCGGTGCGGGCGGTGAGAACAGCGAACCAATCGATCACGTGATCTTCCAAGGCGAAGCACCACAAGAAGGCGTGCACAGTCGCAACTTCGTGCTGTGCCCGGACGACACCTACGACCGATCGCCCTGTGGCACAGGCAGCTCAGCCCGACTGGCCTGTTTGGCTGCGGACAATCGTTTGGCACCGGGTGAAGAGATCGTGCAGCACAGCGTGATCGGCAGCCCCTACACGTTGTCCTACCAAACCGGCGCCAACGGCGGCGTGATCCCTTCGATCACGGGCCAAGCCTTTGTAACGGCACAGAGCACTATCCTGTTTGAAACCAAAGACCCGTTCAAACACGGCATCGCGCACTAGCGCCTTCCGGACAGACATCCCCCCGTGCCTGTCCGGTCTTCCCCTTTTAGACAGGTCACAGGCATGACAAACGACATCATCGTCATTGGCGCAGGCATCATCGGCATCTCCACCGCGCTGGAATTACAACGCCGCGGCCATCAGGTTCGAGTGTTAGATCGCGCTGGCATCGCGACCGAGGCCTCCAGCGGCAACGCCGGTGCCTTCGCCTTCACCGACATTGAGCCTTTGGCCACCCCCGGCATCATGCGCAAGGCACCCAAGTGGCTGCTTGATCCACTTGGCCCACTATCCATCCCCCCCGCCCACGCGCTCAAAATTACCCCGTGGATGCTGCGATTCTGGCGGGCCAGTTGGAAAGACCGCTACACCGTCGCAGTGGCGGCCCAAACCCAGTTGATGAGCCATTCCCGCGCCGCGCTAGAGCGTCAGATCACCGCCACAAATGGCGAAGACATGATGCAGCGCGAAGGTCAGCTGCAACTTTACGAAGGCGAAAATGAGTTTCGCGACAGCTTGCCGGGCTGGGAGCTGCGCCTCGCACACGGCATCGATTTTCAAATGCTCGAGAGCCCGGACGCCATCGCAGAGATCCAGCCCGGCCTTGATCCTCGTTTCACCCATGCGGTTTTTACTTCTGACTGGATGAACACAGTCGATCCTCAGGCCTGGACCCAGCATCTCGCCAAAACGTTTCTTGACCTTGGCGGACACATCGAAACGACCAGCATTCATGCGTTGCAACACCATGACAGTGCTGCCGAGGTGCAGACCTCAAGCGGACGTATCACTGCCCGCAAAGTGATTGTCGCCGCAGGCGCGTGGTCGCATCACCTCGCCAGTACCTTGGGCGACAAGATCCCGCTTGAAACAGAGCGGGGCTACAACACATCGCTGCCCGCCGGAGCCTTCTCACTGCGCACCCACCTGACCTTTGGTGGCCATGGATTTGTGGTCACCAAGATCAATGGCGGCGTGCGCGTCGGCGGCGCAGTGGAACTAGGCGGCCTAAAACTCAAGCCGAACTACAAACGCGCCGACATCCTGCTCCAAAAAGCCTCCAAATTCATGCCTGCACTAAATTCCACCGGCGGCAAAAAATGGATGGGCTTCCGTCCCTCCCTACCGGACAGCCTGCCAGTCATCGGCCACTCCGCGCGCAGCAACAACATCCTCTATGCTTTTGGCCACGGCCACCTTGGCCTCACCCAGTCCGCAGGCACCGCCGAACTGATCGCGGACCTCGTGGACAACGCAACGCCCGCCATTCCTATCACCGCCTATGCGGCCACCCGTTTCTGAAAGGACCCCTCATGAAAATCACCGGTTTCAACGTCTATCAAGTGGACCTGCCTCTCAAAGAAGGCCGTTACAACTGGTCCAACGGCAACTTCATCGAAGTGTTTGACAGCACAGTGCTGGAAATCCTTACCGATGAAGGCCTCAAGGGCTACGCAGAATGCTGTCCACTGGGCTCCGCCTACCTGCCCTCTTTTGCCAAAGGCGTGCGCGCAGGTCTTGCTGAGCTTGCCCCACACCTGATTGGACAAGACCCGCTCAACATCGGCGCCATCAACCGCACCATGGACGCAGCCCTGCGCGGTCACCCCTATGCCAAAGCCCCTGTCGACATCGCCTGCTGGGACCTTTTGGGCAAAGCCACCCTGTTGCCGGTCTACACCCTGCTTGGAGGTGCCGCGCAGGAAGACGTCGTACTCTACCGCGCCATCAGTCAGGAAGAACCGGACATCATGGCCAAGAAGATCGAGGGCTATGCCGCCGAGGGCTACACCAAGTTTCAGCTCAAGGTGGGCGGCGAAGCCAATGACGACATCGACCGCATCCATGCCACACGCGCGGTGCTGAAAAAGACCGACCAACTTGTAGCCGACGCCAACACTGGCTGGACCCGCCATGAAGCAGCGCGGGTAGTGAACGCCGTGTCGAATCTTGACGTCTACATCGAACAACCTTGTCTGACCTATGAGGAAAGCGTTTCTATACGCCGTCGCACCTCCCTGCCGTTTGTGATGGACGAGGTCATCGACACCCCCAACACCCTAGTGAAAGGCATTGCGGAGGATGCAATGGACGCCATCAACCTAAAAATTTCCAAGGTCGGCGGCCTGACCAAAGCCCGCCAGATGCGTGACCTTTGCGTGGCACATGGCATCCCCATGACCATCGAAGACACCTGGGGCGGCGACATCACTACCGCAACCATCGCCCATCTGGCCCGCTCAACGCCAGCGGAATTCACTTTCTCCGCGACAGACTTCAACTCTTACGGCACAGTCACAATTGCAGAGGGGGCACCACAGCGCAAAAACGGCCGCATGACCGCGCCGGACACGCGCGGGCTTGGCATCACACCTGTGTTTGACGCTCTCGGAGAGCCTGTCGCCACCTACCGCTGAAGGACCATATAATGCGCAGCAGCAAAACCATCCACGTGATTTCCGCCCATGCCGAAGGCGAAGTGGGCGACGTGATTGTCGGCGGAGTAACGCCGCCGCCGGGCGAGACAATCTGGGAACAACGCAGCTTCATTGCCAAAGATCAAACCCTGCGGAACTTCGTCCTGAACGAACCGCGCGGCGGTGTCTTCCGCCACGTGAACCTGCTGGTGCCGCCCAAACACCCTGACGCCGACGCCGCCTGGATCATCATGGAGCCCGAGGACACCCCGCCAATGTCCGGCTCCAACTCGATCTGCGTTTCCACCGTGCTTCTGGACGGCGGCATAATCCCGATGCAAGAGCCGGAAACCCATATGACCTTGGAAGCCCCCGGCGGTTTGGTGAAAGTCCGCGCCGTGTGCAAAGACGGCAAGGCACAGCGTATCTTTGTACAAAACCTGCCTAGCTTTGCCGACAAAATAGGCGTGCCGCTTGAGGTGCCGGGCCACGGCACGATTACGGTCGACACCGCTTACGGCGGCGACAGTTTTGTGGTTGTCGACGCTGCGACACTTGGCTTTGAGATTGTTGAGCACGAGGCCAAAGACATCGCGCGTCTTGGCGTCGCCATCACCAATGCCGCCAACGACAAACTTGGCTTCACACACCCAGAGAACCCTGATTGGAGCCACATCTCTTTCTGCGCGTTCTGCGGTCCTCTGGCCCGCACCGAAACCGGCCTCACGGGCAAATCCGCCGTCGCGATCCAGCCGGGCAAAGTAGACCGCTCGCCTACTGGAACAGCTGTCTCTGCCCGCATGGCGCTTTTGACCGCCAAGGGGCAGATGAAACCCAATGAGACATTCGAAGCCGTGTCCATCATTGGCTCTCGATTCTCCGGCCGCATCGTGGAGCGCACATCCGTCGGCGACCGCCCCGCAATTGTGCCGGAAATCTCCGGCCGAGGTTGGGTGACTGGCATTCATCAGCACATGCTGGACCCAGACGACCCTTGGCCCACAGGCTACCGCCTCAGCGACACCTGGGGCGCCTAAAACAGGCTGGGCGGCCTTTAGCCGCCCAGTTTCATCAATTCCTCCAGAAGCGCCCTTGGCACCTCAACATAGCCGCGCGCGGTATTACGCGCTCGCGCCTCAAACCGCCGTTGAGATGGCAACCGCGCGCCTTGGTTCAGAATATCCGCAAACAGGCGTTCCGCGCGCGCATCATTCTCGGCAACCCGCCCGCCGCTCAAATGATACGGATCAAACGCCAAAATAATCTGTCCATGATACGGCGCGCCGCCCTGTCCCTCGGCAAAGGCCATGCTTTCGGTACTGGTGAGATCATCAATCAATGGCCCAGCCATCAATTCAATCATGATCGACAGCGCAGACCCTTTGTAGCCGCCAAAGGTCAGCATCGCCCCATCCAACGCCGCTTGCGGATCAGTGGTGGGATTGCCCTCGGCATCAACCGCCACGCCTTCCGGCAATGGTTTACCCGCGCGCAGGTACAGCTCAATCTCACCTCGCGCAAAACCACTGGTAGCAAAATCAAACGTAAACGGGTCTTTGCCCGCACGCGGCCAGGAAAACGCCAACGGATTGGTGCCCAACACCCCACGTTTGCCGCCCGCAGGCGCAACCCAAGAATGGCTCGGTACCATCGAGAGACCTGCCAGCCCTTTTTCCGACAATCGCTCCACTTCAGGCCATAGAGCGGAAAAATGGAAACACTTGTTCACCGTCATTGCCGCCATACCAAATTTGCGGGCTTTCTCAATAAGGAGCGGCATCGTTTCATTTACCGCAAGAAGAGACATGGCATTTCGCGCATCCACTCGAACGATCGCGCCATCGGACGGATAGATCTGCGGAGTGGCATGTCCGTCAACCTTCCCCGCTTTCATCGTCTGGTGACACATCAGCAGTCGAAACAATCCATGAGATTGACAGTCATCCCGCTGACACTGAAACAACATCTCCGCAATCGCTACGGCGTGCCGTTCGCTATACCCCACTCTCGACAGAGTCCGCACTGACAGCTGACGGACCTCCTCCAGTGCGACTTTAACCATCTCCGTCATCACATGTTCTCCCATTCACTTATAGGATATTGGATACAATAAACTATCAGTCCGTCTCAAGCCGAAATCTGGTAGTCTTTCCGCAAATACTGTTGGATATTCAGTACATGAAAGGTATTTGTATCCAAAACACGCCTTAAAGGGGGATACGGAATGGCTGGAAAGCGCGCGGTTACCAAACAGAGTTTGCCTGAGATGATCGCCAATGATCTGCGCGAGCGCATTCTCAGTGGTGACATGTCCGAAGGCGAACCAATCCGCCAAGAAGCGCTGGCCGAAGAATACGACGTGTCTCGCATGCCGATCCGCGAAGCCCTCAAACGCCTGAACGCAGAGGGATTGATCCAATGGGCAAACAATCGCGGCGGCTCAGTGACCAAGCATTCGATTGCCGAGATCGGCGAGATTTTTGACTTACGTATCCTGATCGAAACCGACCTATTTCGCCGGGCGATCCCACAAATGTCTTTGGCGGATTTTGAAAAATGCGACGAGATCCTCACTCAGATGGAAGCCTCCTATGATGAAGATGACGTGGCGCGGTGGGGCACTTTGAACCACCAGTATCATGGCGCCCTTTACGCAGCGGCTGGCCGCAGCCTTTCAACGGAAATACTGGAACGGATTAACCTGCAATCTGACCGCTATGTCCGGCTGCACCTCAGCGTCATGGAACAGCGCGAACCGGCCAAGGAAGAACACCGGCGACTGCTCAAACTAGCCCGCGAGCGCAAAAATACAGCCGCTTGTGACCTATTGGCCGCACATATTGAGCGCACCAAAAACGAACTCCTTGAACTGATCGAGGCCAAGCGCGCCATCGAAACCTGAAACCACGCGGTTTTTGCGTGATCGGCCTTGTCTGCTCGCCATAATTGGATACAATATCCATAAATGATCTTTAACAGCGAGACCAAAATGACTTTTGTTCCTCACGGCAAACATCTGATTGCGGGCACATGGGTGTCCGGCGACGTAAAATTTCCATCCGAACCGGCCCACGGTCCGGCCCATGAGTTCTCTGTTGGCACCGTCAACGACGTGGGCGCCGCCGTGCAGGCCGCCGAAGAGGCTTTCTGGAGCTTTGGCTACTCTACCCGCGCGGATCGTGCGGCTTTCCTGAACGCCATCGCTGACGAAATCGAAGCACGCGCTGAAGCGATCACGCAAATTGGAACACAGGAAACTGGCCTCCCCGAAGCACGCCTTCAAGGGGAACGCGGCCGCACCACCGGCCAGCTGCGCCTCTTTGCGGAGCACATCCTCAAAGGTGACTACCTCGACTTGCGCCACGATCCTGCCCTGCCAGATCGCGCACCTTTGCCACGCCCAGACCTTAAGATGATGCAGCGTCCGATTGGACCTGTGGCTGTGTTTGGCGCTTCCAACTTCCCCCTCGCATTCTCGACGGCAGGTGGTGACACCGCCGCGGCACTGGCGGCTGGCTGTCCGGTTGTAGTGAAAGGTCACTCCGCCCATCCCGGCACTGGTGAAATCGTCGCCGAAGCCATCAACGCGGCGATCAAATCCTGCAATCTTCATCCCGGCGTCTTCAGCCTGATCCAAGGCGGCAACCGCGCTGTTGGTTCCGCATTGGTTCAACACCCGCTGATCAAAGCGGTCGGCTTCACTGGCTCCCTCGCCGGTGGCCGCGCTCTGTTTGACCTCTGCGCCGCCCGCCCGGAACCCATCCCGTTCTTTGGCGAGCTGGGCTCCGTGAACCCGATGTTCATCTTAAAGAACGCGCTGGCCAACCGCCACGCTGATCTGGCAACGGGTTGGGCGGGTTCCCTGACCATGGGGGCAGGTCAATTCTGCACCAACCCAGGCATCGCTGTGGTGCTTGCTGGACCGGACACGGAAACTTTTGCGCAAGAAGCCACCGCTGCGCTCACGGATCAACCAGAGCAAACCATGCTCACCGATGGCATCGCTGCCGCCTATCGCAAAGGCCAAACTCTTGTGGCCGAGACCACAGGTGTGCAAGAACTGCTAAAAACCAGCTGCGACCTGCGCGGCGCCACGCCCTATCTCTACCAAACCACTGCGCTGAACTGGCTCGCCAACGAAGTCTTGGGCGAGGAAGTCTTCGGCCCGCTTGGCGTGATCTTGGTTGCAGAAAATCTCGACGAAATGCGCGCAGTTTCCAAACAACTTCAGGGACAGCTCACCTGCACTCTGCACATGGATGACGCCGACACCGAAGCCGCGCAAAGCCTGCTACCCATTCTGGAACGCAAAGCAGGCCGCATCCTTGCCAATGGTTTCCCAACCGGCGTTGAAGTTAGCGACACCATGGTACACGGCGGCCCCTATCCGGCTTCAACCAACTTTGGCGCCACCTCTGTAGGCACTCTATCGATCCGCCGCTTCCTGCGCCCGGTTTGTTACCAGAACCTGCCCGCAGCACTGGACCCAACCACACAAACCTAAGATCCGGCCAACCGGACCTATCCCAAAGACACCTCCCCAAGGGCGGCATCTGGCAAAGATGTCGCCCTTTCTTTGCTCTACGCCCGCGCCTTTGGTCGCAGTTGCACTTCCCCAACTTTTCAGTAGCTTACCACGCAGACCCGCAGCCAATTTCAGCCAGCCCTCTGTTTGTTACACACTCGGAGCGACCCTCATGCGCCCCACTTCTCATGTTGACCGCGTTCTGGTCGCTGCCTTTTCGCCGTCTGCCGCCGCACACTCCCGCCTTGCCGCAAGCTGGCACCGCTCCGCCCATAAGCACGGGTTGGACCCAGCCTCCAAGCGCGATGTCACCCGCGTCACTCAAGACTGCCTCAAAGATCGCCGAGCATCCCTCGACACGTTTATGACCGTCGCCGCCCCGCGCCTCGACGTCCTCTACGCGCTTGTCGGCCAATCCGGCTGTGGCGTGTTTTTGTCTGACGCCAAAGGCGTAATCCTGGATCAACGGCTCAGCGACGCGGACGCCCCTACTTTTGACCATTGGGGGCTCTGCAATGGTGCCGATTGGAGTGAAGCGCAGGAAGGCACCAACGGAATTGGCACCTGCCTCACGGAGGGCCGCCGCTTAATCATCCACCGCGACGAACACTTCTTTGCCTGCAACACCGGCATGAGCTGCATCGACGCCCCTATCTACGGCAGCGACGGCACGATCGTCGCCGCTCTGGATGTGTCTTCTGCCCGAGCCGACCAAACCGAAGCCTTCAATCGCCTGATCGCCGCGCAGGTCGCCCAAACCGCCCGCGCAATTGAGGAGGCCCACTTCCGCGCCACCTTCCCCACGGCCCGCATTGTGGTGGCCGAAAGCGAAGACGCCGAGACCGCCACCCTGCTTGCCATCGACAGTGATGATCTGGTGATTGGCGCCACCCGCGAAGCCCGCCGCGTCTTTGGCATGGAAGCCACAGCCTCGCTGCCTCCTCGCCCGGCAGCAGATATCTTGGGTCGCGAAGACGGTCCCACCGGTTTTGAAAAAGCTGAACGTGCCGCCGTGGTTCGCGCCATCGCCCGCGCAGACGGCAACATCAGCCAGGCAGCGCGCCAGCTTGGCATTGGCCGCGCCACGCTATATCGCCGCATGAAACGTCTCGGCCTTAACGAAACGTGACTACATGTGTCTCACCTCTGAGACACCTCGTTTTCACAACCATTTGCCCCCTCCCTGACGCCCACCTCCACAAACGCCATTCTCCCCGCAATCCGATCGGAGGAGATCGGCATATGAGGAGGAAATTATGAACGACATGACCCACACAGACGCGGGCACCTACGTCTCGCCATTTGCTGCGCGCTACGACAACTTCATCGGCGGCAAATTTGTTGCACCGGTAAACGGTCGCTACTTTGACAACGTCACACCAATCACCGGCGAAAAAGTCTGTGAAGTTGCCCGTTCCGACGCCGCGGACATCGAAAAAGCACTCGACGCCGCCCACGCCGCCAAAGACGCTTGGGGCAAAACCTCTGCGGCTGAGCGCTCCAATCTGCTGTTGAAAGTGGCCGATGCCATCGACGCCAACCTGGAGCGCCTCGCGCAGGCCGAAACCTGGGACAACGGCAAGCCAATCCGCGAAACCATGGCGGCTGACATTCCGCTTTCCGCCGACCACTTCCGCTACTTCGCAGGCGTGTTACGTGGTCAGGAAGGCAACATGTCCGAAATCGACGCAGACACCGTGGCGTATCACTTCCACGAACCTTTGGGCGTTGTAGGCCAGATCATCCCATGGAACTTCTCCATCCTGATGGCCGCCTGGAAACTAGCACCTGCATTGGCCGCCGGGAACTGCATCGTGCTAAAGCCAGCCGAGCAAACCCCTGCCGCGATCATGATCCTTGCGGAAATTATGTCCGAGTTCCTGCCTGCCGGTGTTCTGAACATTGTGAACGGCTACGGCGCCGAAGTCGGCGCACCTCTGGCTGGCAGCAAGCGCATCGCAAAGATCGCCTTCACTGGGTCAACTGCCACCGGCAAAAAAATCATGGAAGCAGCAACCGACAACCTGATCCCGGTCACGCTGGAACTGGGTGGCAAATCGCCGAACATCTTCTTCTCTGATGTGATGGCCAAAGACGATGCCTTCCTCGACAAAGCCGTCGAAGGCTTTGTTCTCTTTGCGTTCAACCAGGGCGAAGTCTGCACCTGCCCTTCGCGCGCGCTGATCCAGGAAGACATCTACGAAGAGTTCATCAAGCGTGCGATTGCCCGCGTTCAGGCCATCAAACAAGGTGACCCACGCAATCCGGAAACCATGGTTGGCGCGCAGGCCTCCGTTGAGCAGCAAGAGAAAATTCTCTCCTATCTGACCATCGGTGTCGAAGAAGGCGCCAAAGTGTTGACCGGTGGCGCAGCAGCCAAGTTCAACGGTGAGCTTTCAGGCGGCAACTACATCCAGCCAACCATCCTGAAGGGCCATAACAAGATGCGCGTGTTCCAGGAGGAGATCTTTGGCCCAGTTGTCTCCGTGACCACTTTCAAAACCGAGGAAGAAGCCCTCGAGATCGCCAACGACACTATGTATGGCCTAGGCGCCGGCGTTTGGTCGCGTGACGCCAACACCTGCTACCGCTTTGGTCGCACCATTGAGGCTGGCCGCGTCTGGGTGAACAACTACCACGCCTACCCGGCGCACGCCGCTTTCGGAGGATACAAACAGTCCGGGATCGGCCGCGAGAACCACAAAATGATGCTGGACCACTACCAGCAGACCAAGAACATCCTGATGAGCTACAACCCAAACAAGTTGGGCTTCTTCTAGGATTACCCCACCCCGTGAGGAAACTTCCCCCGCTGTCCCCCAACAGCGGGGGCTTTTACCTTCTAACGGTCGGAACTTGCGCCAATCATCAGATCGGCTAACGTGCCATAAACAGAAGTCCAAGCCTCCTGCACATTTTCGCTAAAATGATTCCCCAATCCTTGCTGCAATGCCCAGATCAATGCCTTGCCAACGTGCTCATAATGCTCCGGCAAGACGTCATAGGAATGATGGCGTTCCCCAAGGCCAACCACTGCAGGAAGGAGTGTTTCCAAACTGTTTAGCCCTGCAACTGCCAACCCCAACATCTGCATCATTTTCTTTTTTTGGTCCGCCAAATCATCTGAAAACAATGGACGTATTTCAGGCGCGGTCGCAAACAAGCGATCGTAAAATAGGTCTGAAATGTGATCGGCGACAGGCAAAACCTTTTCAAAGCTCTCCTGCACCAACGTGATCTGATCAGGGGTCATTTCACAGGTTCTTCACAAATGTATCAATTTCACACTACACCAGATGTTAGCGGTCTCAAAATCAATAGTTCAAACAGCTGCAGACAGGGCCGCATTCCTCGCTGCAGCGACCTTCGCCTGGCTCTTTCAAAGCGACGAGCATCGTGCCTCAATGGGCCAACAGCGCGGCCTCAAGATCTGCCAACAAATCGCCGGCGTCCTCACAACCTACGGACAGTCGGATCAAATCGTTGCCAATACTGATCTTTTCTCGGTGCGACTCCGCCACTGCGGCATGAGTCAACGAGGCTGGGTGTTGGATCAAGCTCTCCACGCTGCCAAGGCTGACTGCAAAATGAAACAGGTGAGTGCCCGTCAGCACACGTTCAACCCGATCCTTTACACCAACTAATCTCAAGGAAATCAGCGCTCCGAAATTTGCCATCTGCTGCACCGCGATCGCATGTCCCGGATGGGAGGACAGGCCGGGGTAAATCACTTCAGCAATGCCAAACTCTTCCGACCGCGTCTCCAAAGTCTGCGCGAGAAACGCTGCAGATGCTGATTGTCGCTCCACACGAAGCGCCAGCGTGCGCAACGACCGAAGCAGTAGCGCACAATCACTGGGACACATCACGGCACCCAGTGCATTCTGCAAGTACCCGATCCGATCTGCCAAACCGTCTGGCGCGCCCTCAGAGACAGCCAGAACACCTCCAAGAAGGTCGGAATGTCCGCCCAAAAACTTCGTAGCTGAATGCATCACCACATCGATGCCAAAGTCCAAAGGCAACTGCCCGCAGGGCGACGCAAAGGTGCTGTCACACACCGAAACGGCCCCAACTTCGCGCGCGATTGTGGAGACCGCTTGTAGATCGACTATTTTCAGAAGCGGATTGGAAGGTGTTTCAAACCACAACAAATCCGCCCCTTGAGCGGCACTAGCCAACGCTTCTGTGTCGCAAAAATCGACCAAATCCACCTGAAATCCAGACATTACAGGCCCAACCTGTGCCAGCAAACGGTAGACACCGCCATATAGGTCTTCATGCGCCACGATCCGGGCTCCTGGCTTCAAAGTCGCCAACATTGTGGAGGCCGCAGACAGTCCAGAAGGAAACACAAATGCCGCATTCGCATTTTCCAAATCCGCAAGACAACTTTCAACCCGCAGCCGAGTAGGATTACCTGACCGCGAATAATCATAACCACGGTTTTTTCCAATGCCGTCCTGCACGTATGTCGTGGCAGTGTACAGTGGTGGCACCACAGCGCCAGTTACCGGATCTGGTTCCTGACCAGAGTGAATAACACGAGTGGCTAAGGCGGCACGGTTTTTTAGGGACATCGGAAATCTCACTGTCATCTATGCTTAGAAACGATTTCTGCGTTATCCCAAAGAAAAACAAAAGAACAAGGGATAAACCGAATACTCAAAGGAGACCCGCGTTTGAATTATCCCACGCCTCAATCTTGGACACTCCAACACAAAATACGTCAGAATTGACAGAAAACGATCCGCTTGAAACAACACCTGCTTTAACGCAACTCTAAGGATAACTATTGTTAGATTCTGTCTCGGGTATCAGACAGTATCCTTCGTTTGAACACAACAAATCTATAGGGTTCCAAATGCGCTCAGGATGGCACTTAGCCTCAATACTCTTGTTGCTGTTGGGAAGTGCAGCACGCGCTCAAGAAATTATCACCCTCACGGAGAAAGGTGGTCTGCATGCGGCCTATGTTGTGCCGACCGACCAATTTCATCGGGTCGATGTACAGTTGATTGTTTTGTCCGGAGCCTATGACGATCCGAACCCTTCTGGTACAGCTCATTTGACCGAGCATTTGGCCGCCTTTTCTGCTGATGCAACGGTATTGCGACAGCCCCGTGAGCGCGACATCCACGCGACAACCTATAACGTGTCGACGGTCTATACAAACTCCGGTCCCCCTTCCGATCTTGAAAAACTCTTGCGCCTGTCTCGTGCTGTGCTGGATCCCCCCCGACTACCAAACGGTTTTGCGGAAAGTGAAATTGATATTGTCGAGCGCGAAACCTTACTTGGGGAACGCAACGCGCCCCGTCGCTGGCTACGTCGCACAGTTCTTCAAAGCCTTTATGGAACACTGAGGGGGCGTGCTGACAACAGAGTAGAAGATCTACCCAACCTCAACCTAGATACCGCATATCAGTTTCACACAGACCATTATGTGCCTTCCAACGTCAGCTTGATTGTCTCAGGAAAGGTTCTGGCTACTGCGTTAAATGAACGCGGAAGACCGAAAATTCCCGATGAATTGAATGCTCTTTTAGATTAAGCTTTAAACCTTACTAACTCTGCCGCAGATTGCGGCTGGAAACATTTCAAAAACCT
>JAAENN010000076.1 GCA_024224295.1 Shimia sp.
CTCGGCGGCAGCGACTCGCCGTGTTGAGGTGCGTTGCGCTAGGGCTTGTTGCGGGGACAGCTTTATCTGACGGTGGTGGTGCCGGTTGTAAACAAGCTCGATAGTTGCCTGAAGCAATGCCTCGAGGTGTTGGAGATCGACAACCTCTTGTTTGGCAATCTCATTGACAAACCACCGTTTAAGGGATCTGTGATAGGCCTCGATCTTTCCCTGAGCCGCTGGATTGCGGGATTTTACCCAGTTTCGATGAACGCCCAAAAAGGCAAGGCCGGTGCGGAAAACCTTGGAGTCATAAGCCGAAGCGCGGTCGAACTGCATTCGTAGGGCCATGCCCCACTTGGATGCGGCCAAGCGAAAAACTCTGACGGCCGCCTCGATATTCTCGGCGGCTGCGATGATGGCCGCCAGGATGTAACGGCTAAAATCATCGAGAATCGACAGCACGTGAACCCGGATCGTTTTGCCGTTGATCAAAGTCACCGGAAACGGTCCTTTGGCATCCAGTTGC
>JAAENN010000077.1 GCA_024224295.1 Shimia sp.
AGAGCTGGTCCCCGAGAATCGGACAGGTGTGATAGGTGGGATCCGACCTTTATGAGGAGGATCTCAGATTATGGCGAAGCGACGGAATTTTTCGGCGGGCTTCAAGGCGAAGGTTGCCCTTGAGGCCTTGAAGGGCGAGCAGACATTGGCCGAGTTGTCGGCGCGTCACAAGGTTCATGCGAACCTGATCACCAAGTGGAAACGCCAGGCATCGGAGGGGATGGCCGGGATCTTCTCGGGCAAATCGGCGGTGCCGGACCGCAGCCACGAGGCGGAGGTCAAGGAGCTTCACGCGAAGATCGGCGAGCTGACGATCGAGAAGGATTTTTTGTCCAAGGCCTTCGGCCGCTGAGCCACGGCAGGAGGGTGATGATGGTCGACCCCAAGCATCCAAGGCTCAGCATTGCGCGGCAATGTTGCTTGGTTTCGATCAGCCGTTCGTCGTTTTACTACGAGGGCAAGGGCGAGAGTGCGCTGAACCTGGCGCTGATGCGTTTGATTGACGAGCAGTTCCTGGAAACACCGTGGTACGGTTCGCGTCAGATGGCACGCCATCTCCGGCGTCAGGGCTATTGCGTTGGACGCAAGCGGGTGCGGCGTCTGATGCGGCTGATGGGCTTGTCCGCGATCTACCAGAAGCCCAGAACCAGCGATCCGCATCCCGATCACCGGGTCTATCCCTACCTTTTGCGGGGGCTCGCCATCGACCGGGCGAACCAGGTCTGGTGCACGGACATCACGTTTTTGCCCATGGCCCGCGGTTTTCTTTACTTGGTGGCGATCATGGACTGGTGGAGCCGCAAGGTTCTTTCCTGGCGTCTTTCCAACACGATGACGAGCGATTTCTGTGTGGAGGCCCTGGAAGAGGCCCTGGCCCGCCATGGCAAGCCGGAGGTCTTCAACTCCGATCAGGGCAGCCAATTCACCTCTCTGGACTTCACGCAAGTCCTGAAAGACGCCGGCGTGAAGATCTCCATGGACGGCAAGGGGCGCTGGATGGACAACGTGATGATCGAGCGGCTGTGGCGCAGCCTCAAGTACGAATGCGTCTATCTCCAGGCTTTCGAGACCGGCAGCGAGGCCCGGGCCGGGGTCGGCCGCTGGATCAGCTATTACAATGAAGCGAGACCGCACTCAGTGTTCGATGGACGAACGCCCGAGGAGGTCTATCATGGACGCGCCGCGCCATCACCGGGGCATGCCCCGGTGATGGCGCCTCAAGCGCAGGCGGCATGAAAATCAGCATGGGATCCCACCTAACAAACGCCGCCAAACTGTCCAACGATTGGGGTCCAGCTCTCCCTAACATTGCTATGTGTTACGACGTCGTGCCCGGCAAACTATCGCCTCGGCTCGACGAAATTATCGTTTAGTTCAAGTCCCAAATCGCTTCCATTGGTTATGAGCGTTTATCCGATATCAACAATCCAGAGGACATCAATCGGCTTCGCGCCGCGCTGGCCGACTGCAATCTGGAAAATCTCGCATGGACGCTTGTCGCCTGCCGCCGCAGTGGAATCACCCCCTTGGAATTCGCTGCAAGCATGGAAGAATGCCTCGCCGAAGGGTTGGTCCGCCTCAAGACTCCGGAAGATCGTTTGCTCGTCGCGCGTAAGCTACTGTGCCTAAAAAAGCGCAAAGAACAAAGAGAATACGCCAGCTTGAAGCTTCTTATGCCACCCGACCAGCCCAACAAGCTTTTTGATAACCCTTGCTTCATCACAATCGTGCGCGACCCGCGTGACGTCGTCGCCTCCCATGTGAATTTGAAATGGGATAACAAGATCTCAGATATGGCTAATACCAACGAGCGGTGATAATGACCTATTTGATGGCGGAAAAATGGCCTCAGGGGTAGGCGCGCCGCGCAGCGCG
>JAAENN010000078.1 GCA_024224295.1 Shimia sp.
CATCCCGTACCAGGTAGCCTTCCTGCCGTAGCTGTGCGAGCACCGCGTCGATATAAATCGTGTTCCACAACACGATGATGTTGACCACCAGACCCAGGGCACCCAACTGATCCTCCTGTCCTTCCCGGTAGCGTTGACTAGGATCATCGTTATGAATCAGTTGCGCAAACGTTCGTTTGTGCAACGATGGCTGGACTACCGTCCAACAAGGCATTGCGTGTTGCATAAATATATTGCATAATAATATCAATTTGCAATAGGTTTGTGCAACGAAGGGACAATAATGCTTATCGGTTACGCGCGTGTTTCGACCAAGGATCAGGATACGGCAGCACAAATTACCGCATTAGAAAAAGCCGGATGCGAATTGATCTTTCAGGAAAAGGCCTCCGGTGGCCGGTGGGACAAGCCGGAGCTGCATCGTCTGCTTGGACAATTACGCAATGGAGATGTGTTGGTGGTCTGGAAGCTTGACCGCCTGGCGCGTTCTCTAAAAGACGTGTTGACCCTGATGGAGAAAATTGCCCAGGCTGGGGCGGACTTCCGCAGTCTGACCGAAGTGATCGATACCACTTCGCCCGGTGGCCGTATGATGATGCAAATTGTAGGAACCTTTGCGGAGTTTGAGCGCGAGATACTGCGCGAGCGCACGAAACGTGGTCTGAATGCGGCACGCAAGCAAGGTCGCGTCGGTGGTCGCCAGCCAAAACTCAAGACACACCAGCAACAGGAAATCGTGCATCTGGTTAATTCTGGGCAGAAAACCGCAGCGGATGCCGCCAGACTGTTCAACGTCCATCCAGCTACCGTGTCCCGTCTGCTGAAGCGGAGCAAGGTGGCTTAACAGGGTTTTACGTTCCATTGCTCCCTAAACCCCAAATTCACCGAGTTTTTTTGCTACGTTAAAGACAAGACCCGCCAGGCAATCAAGATCCGGATGACCTTGGGGCACACGCCCCACTGCGCGAAGAAGCATCCGTGCTGGGACACCCACTCTGCAATCCAGTGCGCCTGAACGGCGTTCAGGACCAGGTTGAGCAGGATCTGAGAGACGAGGGCCTCATCGGCGAGACAGGGCTCGACCGACGCGGCACAGTTGAGCCGGAAGTCGATCTCGTCGTAGCGCCGCTGCGCCTGTACCAGCTCG
>JAAENN010000079.1 GCA_024224295.1 Shimia sp.
AGAACCCGAAAATCCTTGGGTGATATGACGCGAAAATTATCTGAAACATCATCGCATAAAACGTTCCAGTTTCTAGGAACATTGTCCCTCAAGAAGCCGAGCATGGCTTCGCAGAAACCATTGAAAGTGGCATAGCATCGGTTGTGGGTGACGTTCCTGTGCATGAGCCCCCACAGGCGTTCGATGGGGTTCAGGTGCGGACAGTAGGCCGGGATAAAATGGAGCTTGATCCGCCGCCCCGGCTGGGCCAGCCATTCCTGGACCAGCTTGGCGTGATGGTAACGGGCGTTATCCACGAACACATGGATCAGCCGCATTGCCGGATAAAGCGCCTCGATCGCCATCAGAAGCGCAATCGTGCTCATGGCGTCGACCGTCAGCACTTCCAGAATGCGGGTCTTGCCGGTTTCGAGGTCGATCGCACCGTGAAGGTTCATGCGCTGGCGACCGCTCGTCTGGTCGACCGCGACCTTGCTCTCCTTGGGAGCCCAGCAGCCCACCGGTCGCGCTGCATGGGTTGGATGCACCGCATCGGCGAACATCACCGCCTCGTCGACGGGCAACCTATTCAACAGAGCGTCGTAGGACTCGATGAAGGCCTTCTGCTTGGCCTCGTCGAGCTTCCGTGACACCGCTTGCGGCTTGCGGTGTTCCATGCCCAGACGATGAAGCAGGGCAATCAGGCCCGAACGGCTCTGATAGACGATGCCGAGCTCCCGCTCGATCCACGCCCCGACCTGCCGCGTCGTGCGCGGCAAGGTCTCGCCAACCCATGCCCGCAGCTTTTCCTGCTGGCGCGCGCTCAGATGACAGACGCTGCCTTCGTAGCCGAACCCGGCCAGACCCTCGAGCCCGTCTTCCATGTAGAGCCGGTACCAAGTCCGAACCGTATCGTCGTCAAGCAGAAGCACAGACCCCACATCTTCGCAACTCATCCCCCGGTCGAGCAGCACAAGAGAATTGGCGCGCCGCGCCAGCCGATGCTCGACCGAACCCATGCGAGCCAACTCGATCAGCTCTTCCCGTTCCGTCGTGCTCAAAAATCCCGCGCGAATCATGTCG
>JAAENN010000080.1 GCA_024224295.1 Shimia sp.
TATAGGCAGATCCCCGTTACGAAAAGCGGGCGCTCCACCCAATCACCCACCCAGCGCCCGCTTCGCCTGTATGTGGTATCCACTTGACTCAGTTGACCCCAAGATGTTGTCGTGGGGCGGAGCCATGCTCCGCCCTGGAGTTTCTACATTTTCTCCCCGTAATGTTTTGAAAACCCGTGCCTCTGGGTGCTGAGTGAGGGACCCTTTTCGGCTTTGCCACGGTTCTGTGTTCCAGCAGCCGTTTCGGGACCTGCCCTGTTGAGCGATCCGTCCGGACCTCGAAGCAACACTCTAACCGCTGTTGTCCACAGCGGAGTGATGAGCATCCGATTTTCGAAGTCCAAACATTTCCTTGCGTTGTTGTTGTTCTTGTAGTATAGTTACTTCAAGATGAACCGGGAACCACAAGGCCCCCAAGCCACCCGCTGGCGCAAGCTCAAGTCTGACCTCCAGCGACGATTTCACATCCCCGACGATCTGCTGCCCGGTTCGCTCACCCGCAGCCTCACCCGCTGCGGCAAACCGTCCTGTCACTGCGCCGACGGCGAACGACACCCGGCCTGGACGCTGACCTTCATGTCCGACCGCAAACGTCGCGTCGAGCGCATTCCCAAGGAATGGGCCCCCGACGTCCGCCGCCGGGTCGAAGCCGGGCGGCAGTTCCGCGATGCGGTCCGCGACGTCCTCACCGCCAACGCCGAACTGCTGGTGCTGGCACGCCAACAGCGGCGGAAACGACGGCGGTGAAGACCCGACGCCCGCTCAAAGAAAAACAGGAGAAGCAAGCGATGCTACTTACCAAGTTCTTAGAGATCACCAACAGCTGGCGGGAGGTCTTTCCCCAGGCCCGCTCCTGCCGCCGCGCTGTCCGGCAGGGGCTGGGTTCGCTGGTCTGCCTCGGCCGCCGCACCCTCTCCCGCATCATCTGGACCAATGGCGGCGCCCAAAAAAGCTGGAGCGGAGAGTATCACCTCTATTCCCGCTGTGAGTGGGACCCCCAGCAACTGTTTGCGCCCATTCTCGAACGGGGATTGGCCTTCAATCCCGGGCGTTTGGTGGGGGTGGCCGTCGATGACACCCGGCTGAAGAAGACGGGCCGCTGCATTCCGCAAGCCTCCTACCACCGGGATCCGATGTCGCCGCCGTTCCATGTCAACCTGATGCTCGGGTTGCGCTTCTTGCAGGCCTCGCTGCTGGTCCCGCTGCACCGGCAA
>JAAENN010000081.1 GCA_024224295.1 Shimia sp.
CAGGTAGCGGGCGGCGTCGGGGAGCGATTTAAGCTTCTCGTAGGGGGTCATCATCTGCTTATAGGGATAGGTTTTACGCGGTTTGCCTTTGGCGTCAGTCACGGTGACCGGGAAGCAGCAGGGGCGGTGGAAATTGAGATAGGGATTGAGGGGGTGGTGATGGAACTCGTTGAGGCGTTGCGCATGGCGTTGAGGGATGTGCGCATAGCCCAAGTGTTTGCGCACCACCGCACCGTTTTTACTTTCCACCAACGCATTGTCATTGCTCTGCCGAGCCCGAGATTTGGTAAACTCAATCAACAGCTTATTGAGTAGCTTGGCGACCTGCTTATTGACATACTCCGAGCCGTTATCGGAATGAAACCCGTGGATGACAAAGGGAAAGGTGTCCAGCAGATAGCGCAGCGCCGGGATCAGATACGCCTCGCTGATGCGCTCAACAGAGCTGATCAGCTCAAACTGTGTGACTTCATCCACGGCGTTAATATGATACACGCCCTTTTGCTTGTCTAGGTCGCCTTGATGGACCGTATCGATGCGGATATAGCCCGGCTGGCCCTGCGGCTGGGGCTGACGGCGTTCACCGATGGTCGAGGGGGTGGGGCGGGTTTTCGTGACCGTGTAACGGTTGCGAATATAGGTCGTGGATTTTCTCAGGTTATACAGATGCGCTACCGAGATACCCGCCAGACGCTGATATTCGGTTTGCTTAAACACCTGATAGGCCCGCTCACACAGCTTCTTGGTTGCCGGGCCACTGAGCGTGCCATGCAGCTCGTCAAGCCCCGCCAACAGCGCGATATCCTCACGGGTATAGCGGCAATGAAAGCCGTTCGTGGAGCGCTCAGCCCGCCGGATAGCGCCGCTGTCGCGGTAGTGACCAATCAGGCGGGTTAACTGTTGGCGCGAGTAGCCGCTGACTTTAGCCAAGTAGCGCATCAGCACGCCTTTCTCCACCTTGCTCAACTCAAGATAACGAAAGCGTACCAGCGTGTGTTGAATCCAGTGGTAGCGCTCCGCTTTCGACGCCAGCGTAAAGGACACCGCTTCGGTACCGTCTAGAAACTGCTGGACCTGATCCAGCGTGATAATGTGTGCTTCGTTCA
>JAAENN010000082.1 GCA_024224295.1 Shimia sp.
ATTTTTTGTGTGGAAAGCCCGCAGCCTGGCTGGGCCAAGTTGCGCTTGTTTCTGGTGCTGCCACAGGCGCGAGGATTCGGGTTGGGGCAACATCTTCTGGACACCTGTTTGGGTTTTGTCCGGGGCGTTGGATACGATGGGGTGACGCTTTGGACGCACCAAAGTCACACGGCAGCCTGTGCATTATATGAAAAAAACGGCTTTACGCTTGAGGCAGAGAAACCGGTGACAAATTTTGGTTGTGATCTCATCGAACAAACCTACAAAATTGCATTTTAGGTGCTTGCATCCCCCGAGCACTGGCGGTAAACCGCCCTTGTTGCCGCCTTAGCTCAGTTGGTTAGAGCACTGGTTTGTGGAACCAGGGGTCCTCCGTTCAAGCCGGAGAGGCGGTACCACCCCCCCCCAATTTTGACATTTCGGTCTGAAGAGCGGATGCGTGTATCTGCTTTTTGGGGCGAGAATTTATCAAATGTGGGGCGACTGCAGACGGACAGGAACCGCAGTCGCCCCAGACGTTGACGCACCACTGGGGATGTAAGGGCGTCAACGAAAGTCGACGGGCGAGTGGCCCATCAACGGGGATTGCTTTCGGTCTGCCACCTTTTAGGGGCAGTCCAGTGGCTGAGCGTCGGGCTCAGAGTTAGACTTCACTTCGAAATGCGTGGCACCGCTGGACCCTGGTCGTTTGCAGATGTCGTGTCCGGTTTTGTCGCCGCAGTATTGATCCTTTTGCACATGTGAGTCTGGCCCTCCGGGGTCACAGCCTATGCAGTCACGTGATAGCCACGTGTCCGATAAGCCTCTGCGATGCGGAAGCAGACGCCTCGAAAAGTAACTTCCTTTGCGAGAGTCTCCTGATCTGGCACTGCGCCATCACGCAGAAAGTCGGTGGACGCGAGAATGATTGCGTGCAGCGCCTCACCTGAAGTGCCATATCCAAAGTAGTCAGCGACGGCGTCCTCAATGTCGAAGGGGATTTGCGCAAACTCGGGGTGCTGCGCTAGCATGGTGGTGACAAATTCCGCCCATATGTTGCCCTGAACGCTGAAAATACGCCCGGCATCGCCCACGGATTGCGGCGCAAAAGTGCCAGCAGGGCGGGCCATACCTGTTACCATTTGTAGAACAGAGCGAGGCTTAGTAACTTCGGACGGGTCGTCTGTGACGCTGACCAGATCACAATGTGTGGCAAGTCGCAAATCAAGCCGTTCCAACACTTGATCCATATGACAGGCCAGAGCGCAGTCACCACCGGGCCAATCATTTCCTTCGCCAGCCATATGTAGCCCAACCGCGTTCCCGGTGTCTGGATCCACCCAACAGGCACCACTGTCGCCCGGCAGGGAGAGCGCTGCCATCGGAGCTGAAGCGTCCTGAGGGACAAGTCGGAAGCCATCAATTTCGACAGTTTTGTCTATTCCATGCGCATGAGTGTGTACGACTTTATACGTGCCAATACCATCCACTCGCGCGTGCGTCAGGCCAGTGGTACGACCATATTTACATAGGTTTCGACCTAGCGCAGCCCGGGCGACGCCGGTCAAAGGCAGGTCTAGTTGTTTCAATGAAGGGTGCCACGGCGTGGCGCCTGTCAGCGTAGCAAAAGCGGCGTCCCCTTGGCGCGACAGCATGGATTTGATCAGTCGCCCGATTGGCAGGTCGGACGTGTTATATCCATAAACCAGATCGCTGTCCGCTCCTGCAGGAGACGATAGGACATGCCAATTGGACAGTATGCCGGGTTTGCCTGTGGCGCGGTCAATGGCAATCGCGCCGATGGTGCCTGCGTTGGCGCCTCGGCGCTGGCAGGGGCTGCCGGACAAAAGTGTGGTGGCGAAGGTGTTTTGGCTATCGCCTTGATCGCGGTGCACCTTGTAGGTGCTGGACACGACATCCACTGGGAAACCGTTGATGCGACTTACGATGCGTTGGCCTGGGTCCAATTCGTCCTCAGGCAACTTTGCATCTACATGCACCCGCAGACAAACCTTGTTGGTGGCCAAGCCTCCAACACGCTTGAAGCCAATGTCGTAACCGGTCACATCCGCGCGATCTCGGTACATTTCACGCAAAGCCTCGAGCGCCTCTTGGCGCGCGCCATTTGAAGCCGTTTGAATGGCGGGTGTTCGTTCGGTTGGACGGGGGCGGGACATAGGAACCTCCTTTTGGTCGTCTTTGAGGTTACTGTGTCAAAGCCAGCGTTATTCTTGCGTGATTTACTTTGATCGCCTTGTATTGTGGGCGATGTGGCGGTGGTTTTTACCAAAAAACATAACTCTTGGGGGAATCAGGGCAGAATGTTCACGGAATTGCGGGAGTTCGAGCGCCCCTTGGGGGGCGAGATTGTAGTGCCAGATGAGGCCCCGGCGTTTTGTACGGATGTGTTGGCACAATTGGACTACTTGTTTCTTGGACACCCCAGCGCGGTGCCGGCTTTGACGATCGCGGGCGGTTTGTTGGCTGATGGTACGTCGGTTTCCGGCGCCGGCGAGAGCCGGTGTGCGGCATTGGTTCGGTTGGCCGGTGAGGCCGCTGAGCAATTGGGATTGCGCGCAGTCGTGGCGGGTTTGTCACCTAGTGGAAATGTGCCGCTGTTGGACTGGAATGGTGTTTATGCCGGACATGGAGCGCGGACGGTTCTTCCACTAACGTCCACCGATACCGCGGGATTCTCCGAAGGGTTGGCTGCACACACCGAGATTGCATCCGCACGGCTGCATGGGGTGCTTGAACTGTTTGAGCGGGACGCTGCGGCGCATTGGTGGGCTGGGGCCACGCCGGCGGTTTTGCTGACGGATGCTGAGGAAGCCGTGGTGGAGGCGCTTGGAGCACGGCCAAATCGCCAGACGCGGATTGTGGATGTGACCTGTGACACTGGCGTGCCGGTGGTCGTCGCGGCGTCTTTTGACGATTGCGGTGCCGATTTTTGCTTTGGCGCGGCGGCGGGGGCATCTTTGGTGGCAGCAATTGGGGGCGCATTGCGAGAACTCGGAGCCGCGGAGTTTGGCCAGATATTGGAGCAATCCCGAGGGGGGAAGGACACTGTCGAAAAACATGGTCAAAGCGCTGACACACTAACACTTTCTGTTTTGGAAACGCAGATGGTTGCGCAGAAAATCTCGCTTAAAACGAAAGTCAATATGTGCAATACAATCGCCAAAGGAGAGTGGCGTGGCATTCTCCGCAGGAATGGGATTGGTATTGTTGATCTTGGTTGTGTTGGGGGGCATTTTCGGGTCATCAAAGCGGTGAGCGCTGAGTTGCAGCCTGGTCGGGAAACCTATGATTGTCCACGGTTTCAGGAAGCGCTTTTGGGGAAAACACGACGGACGCAGGAACCTCTGTACTAATGGAGCGGAACCAGACCAACTCTGCGGCGCCGGACAGGGCGCGGCAGCGACTTCAGATTGATGTGATCGGCGGGTTTCAGGCCCGCTGTAACGGCGTACGTGTCGAGATCAAGAAAAAGAAGGCCGCGGCTCTGCTGGTTTTGTTGGCCTTGTCCCCTGAGGTGCGCATGACGCGGGAAAAGCTGCGTGGGGCGCTCTGGCCGGACAGTTCAGAAACCGCGGCTCAGACCAGTTTGCGCAATGCGGTTTGGGCGCTGAAATCCGCGCTCAAGGAAGCTGGTTTTGACGGATTTTTCACCAATCGCAGCGACATCTGGCTGGCGCAGGAACGGGTGTCTGTAGATCTGGATATGCTGCTAGACGCAGCGGATCAGGGCGATATGGCCAAGGTGTTGCGGGTTGATCCGCAAAAGTTGGCTTTGTTTGACCGTGATCAGGTTGAAATCAACGATATTTTTTCCTCTCGAGTGATTGAGACAGCGCAACACGTCAGCGGCATGATGCGTCATCGTCTGAACGCGGCGGCCGATCGGGCGGGCTCCAAGAAAGAACAGCTGGAGATTCTGCAGTTTGTCGCGGGAATGGATCCGGCCGATGAAGGCGCTGCACGGCGATTGATCGAGGCTTATTGGAAAAGCGGACAGATTGCGAATGCACTGACGGTGTATCAGTCGCTTTGGAGCCTGTTGGATCAAGAGTATGGCGAAGAGCCCTCGGAAGAGACGCAGCAACTTGTCGTTGATATCAAGTCACCCGCCAGTGCCTTGACTCCTACGACCCTGCGCCCGGTGATTGTCGTTGCGCAGCCTAATTACGCACATCTTGAGGCGGTTCGCGCTGGCGAGGCAGAAGTGCTACGCCAAGCTTTGTGCGCCAATCTTTCGCGGTTTCGTGAGTGGCAGATTTTCGACGCGGCCCTAATGACGGAACAGGCCCAGGTGGGCGAACCGGGGGCCGCGAGCTATTCTCTGGTATTGCAGCCGCAGGATCGGGGCAACGAGTTGGCCTGTCGCGCTGTGCTGTCAGACCGAGGCACGGGCGAGTTGTTGTGGTCTGAGGCGCTGACCGATGCGGGGCAGATCACATTGGCAGAAGGGCCGGGCGCGGCGGAGCGCCTGGCGGTGGCATTGAACCTGCATCTTTCGGCGTTCAAGGGTCCGCTGATCGCAACCAACAAAACCGCACCAAGTGCCTATGAGCGCTGGGTTGAAGCGCAAGGGCATATTTTGCAGTTTACGTTGGAAGGTTGGAAGACTGCAGAGGGTTTGTTGGATGATTTGATCCGGGATTATCCCGAGTTCAGTCGGGCCTATTCCAGCCGCGCGTCGATTGAGAATATGCGGCAGATCTCCTTTCCGGGCCTGTACAGCTCGCCTGAGATGCATGTCGAAGGCTTGCGACTGGCGCAGCGCGCGATTGAGCTGGACCCGATGGACAGCCGGGGGCAGTTGGCTATGGGCTGGTCGGCTGCCATGTCGCGGCAGTTTGAGCAGGCGGAATTGGCCTTTGATTTGGCGTTTCAATACAATGAAAATGACCCTTGGACGATGACATCCTCGGCGGTGGGGCTGGCATTTTGCAATCAGCAGGAGGCGTCCAGCCGTCTTCTCGATCTGCTGTTCAAGCTGAAGTTCCGTTTGCAGCCCTCACATTGGAGCTACGTTGCGGCGACGCGGTTCATGGCTGGAGACTACGAGGGATGTATCGCGGCGTCAGAGAAGTCTGAGGAGATTTCCCACGACGTGCCGGCCTGGCATGCCTCCGCACTAGGGTTGGTGGGACGGCTGCCTGAAGCGGCCTCGGTGGCGCGGCGGTTTGAGAGCATTGCGCGGGCCAACTGGGTGGCCGAAGGGCCGCCGGAGCGTGCGGAGATCACCCGGTGGTTGGTCTCAGGCTTCCCGATCCGCGACCGGAATGTCTGGCTTGCGCTGCGAGATGGTTTGCGTTTGGCGGATATGCCAGTCCCTGATTTGATCCAAAGCGACAAAGTTGCGCTTGGATATCAATTGGATCCCGGCACATCCTAATGTTTTACCGCGAGGCTATACGCATTTGCGTAGGGCGTAATCTGCGATGCGTTTGGAGCGGAAGTTGTGCTCTTCCTCTGCTGGTGTAACCAGCGTTGCATCATAGGCTTCGTCGTAGAAATCCGGCAGCGTATAGGGGCTGGGCGGTGGCAGGTCGAGGTCGTCGGGGTGTGGTAGCATGATGCTCACGACCTTCTGATCCGGCGCGTTAAAAATTTGCAGCGGGTCCGCGTCTTTGAAGTCTTCCGAAAGTTCGGCCACGTTGCTTGGGACCTGGGCCCGAAAGTCGCCCACAGTGGCTGGCACCGTGTCGGCATTGCGTGCCCAGCCTTGCAGGATTTCTCCCATCTTTAGGTAGTTTTTGATTTTGATCTCATATGGATCCATTGGTTGTCCTCCTTGTTGAGACAGTGGTTTTCAAGTAATTTCGGTTGCTGTGATCAAAGTTGGCATGTCTCGGATGGGTGCAGGACCATAGGTGGCTTGTTCAAGAGCCACGGCGATGTGGTCGTCGGTGGTCATGGGGGTGTCGTCAGCAAAGACAGGGCCGAAGGCTGCGCCAAGGATTAGGCCGCCTAGGGGGCCATAGGTGGCCCCGTTGGAGCCGTCGATCTGCGCCTCGAGCGCGAGGAAGGTCACAAGCGGCAGGTTGGCGGTGATGGTGGTTTTGTCGGTATCCGACATAGGTGGTTTGTGCCCCGAACGCACGGCCGCGTCGAGCGCGGCCATGCCAGTGGCGGCTACGCGGTCATAGTGGGTGGCGGCCTCAAAGGGCACGGCAATGCCTTGCGCAGTAAGCGCGGCGGCGGAGGCGGCAATCAGGTCCTGAACGCGGCCCAGACCAACCCATTTCTCGCGCACGAGATCGCGCATGGCGGTGCCTGCAGGGTAGCTTTCCTTTGTTGGTTTGCCAGCGGTTGCCAAAGTCATGCCGTCGGCCGTGTGGGGGCCAAAGCGGATGGCCCAGTTGAAGTTGTCTGCTAGAGGTGCATCGGGCGCGGTGAAGAACAGATCCCAGTCAATCTTCCAATCAATCGGTGTGGGCACCATACCGGGTTCGTGCAGGGATGAGTGGTTGATGATCTTGCGCAGATCAACTTCGCCGAGATCATGTCCCGCAACGCCGTTGTTCAGCATATATTCGGGACGCACCATGCTATGAGCCATGCGCGCAATGCCGTAGGCAAAGAGGTCGTTGGTTTCTGCGGCGTCGCGACCCAGCGGCTCCAAATTTGGTGTATCGTCAAACAAGGACAGCACATTTGCAGGCATAATGCGCGGTAGCAGGTCATGGCGCAGAATGCGGCGGTAGATACGCGTGGTTGCGTGGCGGGCCACGCGAGAACGGTGATGTGGCGGGATTTGGGCTTGTGTGCCGGGCATTGGCACAGTCGCAGTTTGCGTCACGAGCTTATTGTAAACCGCGTGGAAGAATGCGGTCAGCTGCGCCAAAATGTTGTTGTCGTCATTGCGGGAGTCTGGGATCAGCACATCGGTGAAAGGGCCATCTGCCTCAGGCGCATCGGCACTGTAGCGGCCGCGGGGCAGGTCGGCTGCAGGCGCAAGGCGATCATCCGCCATGCGGCCTGCCGGGCGGAACTTGCCAAGACGAAGCCGGTGGGTACCGTCGCGGTGGTTCATGTCAAAGGCATGCGGGCACACAATTGGGCCGCCACCAAATAGGGTTTCCAACCCAAGCTTTTCCTGACGCAGGTTTTGCGAGCGTCCGCCGATGTCATCAAAGGCTCGGGGAACCAGCGAGCTGAACACTAGGTCGTGTCCCGCGAGTTGAAAGAGGTAAGAATAACCTGCTGGCACTCCGGGGTGGTTGCCGCTTGGTTTATTAAGAAAGCCTTTGGCGGCATTTGTGGAGCTGTTGTTATTGTTAAGCAAGGTCGCAAGGTAGATGGTCATTTCCTCAGTGAGGGAGGAGCGATGAGACTCGCCGCCGGAGGGGGCGAAGACGTCATCAACTTCAAGATCACGGTGCGACATTGGCTCAGTCCTTTTGATTGCTGAGACCACTCTAACGGGAAATTCGAATTTTAGTTAAAATGTATCTAGAGCGCGCATTTTCGCGCTTTTGCGAAGAAAGTAAGGGGAAAACTGGGAAAGCTTTGTCACATGTGACGAAACCGCGTTAACGGAATCACGATTTGTTAACGGCGGATTCTTGCTGATGCGTTGAAGTGAGGCTGCGGTTTTTAACAGGTCGGTTCACCATTTTGTGCTCGAAAACCCGGTTGGAGAAATGCGCCAAATCGCGTAGTCTGTTTCCTTATTGCAAGGAATGCCGCGTTTTTGACATTACTGTTTCCATCTGGGAGCTGATTGGTGTGTTTGACGGTAAAATTGTTGCGTGGCGCTCCTAGCTGTTGGACGATTAAACGAACTATTAACCATAATTTCTTTTCAGGACCCTTTTGGGAGTGCAGGCATGTGTGTTCCTGCGGACGACCAAAACCCACTAAAGACAATTGTGCGTTGGTTGAGCCTGCTGGCCGCCTGCGTAGTAGGATTTCTCGCGCCGGTAATATCGGCTGAAGTAGACCCGCTGGAGATGCCTTACACAGACGTGGCCTATACCGGCGACGAGACCCTGCGGGACTTTGTAGCGCGATACCTCAAAGACCCCGATCTCTGGCCGACAGTTTTGCAGATCAACAAAGTGACCTCACCCGCCGATCTTGTGCCGGGCGCGGTATTGCAGATGCCGGTGGCGCAAGTGGCCGCAGCTGATGCGGCGCTGGCTGAAGCCTTGGTGGCGATCCAGAAAGCTACTTCAAAAGGCGCGCTGCTGTTTGCGCCACAGGAGATTGGCGCCGCAATTTCAGATCGGGAAATGGCAATAGGGGCGCGGAGCGAAGGAGCGTGGCGCAAAGTTGTGAGTTTTGCCGGGTCAGCGACAGGACATGCAACGGAGGCGTTTGAAATTGCACTGGCACAGCGGGATCGCGCGGCGGAGGCGTTGATCACCGACATTCATGGGCGTGTGGAGGGGCGGGAGCCTGCCGAAGCAGCCTGGTCGGGTCGGGGCCTGAATGATGTTTTGATTGAATTTGAAAAAGTCCGCACGCTCACCAACTCTACCACGCAAGTGACTTTCCGCGATCTAAGCCGATTGCGGCTGAATCCCAATTCCAACGCCACCATTCAACGCATGCGGTCTGATCCTTTGACGGGCAAGGAGGTCACAAAAGTGTCGCTGGCAAACGGCGATTTTTATGCGCTGCTTAATCAGTTGTCTGATCGCGACAGTTTCGAAATCGACGTGCCGGGCATTCAGACAACCACCGATAGTGATGATTTCTGGATCAAGAAAGAGGCTGATAAAGCCCTGTTTGTGAATTATGACACGGCGTCCCTAGATATCGAAGCCGATGCCACCAAGGTGTCGCTCGGTCAGGACGAGGGGGTCGTGATCACCAAGGACGGCATTGCGACACGGGCGCAGGTGCTGGAATGGCCGTTGCTCAGCGCGCCAATGGATCGTGCGGAAGTGTATGGCGCAGGCGTTTGGTTGGCGTGGCAGCAATATCCGGAGGCCAGCGGCTATTGGTTTGAGGTGGCGGGGGATCCGGCATTTAACCAGATGATTGCCACAGAATGGGGTGTGAAGGAACTTGGCTTTGACGTCGCAGGCCTAGCCCCGGGCGCGCATTTCTGGCGGGTGGCAGCACTCGATGGGCTTGGGTTGCCTGGTAAATGGAGTGAAGTGCGCCGCTTTGAAATGCGCCAAGACAGCACACCGCCTTTCCTGACTTTGTTGGCACCGGCAGAAGGCGTGTTGGTCGAGGTACCAGAAGTGGCGATTCTAGGCGCGTCTGAAGCGGGGGTGGCGCTCACTTTAAATGGCGCAAAGGTGGAGGTCGCGGCGGACGGTGGCTTTGTCGCTTCTGTGACGCTCACGCCGGGCGCCAATCAGATCGTTTTGGTGGCCACAGATCCAGCCGGAAATGTGTCCGAGAAGCGCGAGCAGCTGCGGTACGTGCCGCGTGTTGCAACGACCATGACTCTGAACCCGGACTTGGCGCGGAACAGTGCAGGGCATTTGGTCAGCCGAAATGCGGAGATGACGGTTGTGGCCGCAACCTCTGCAAAACCTGGGCAAGAGGTGATCCTGCGCAATTCAGTCGGTTCCGAGGCTGGACGCACGCGCATTTCGGTGGGCGGGGTTTTGGCGATCACGGTGCCGGTGGCGGATGAGTTGCGGGCGTTCAGCGTGGAAGTATTGTCGGAAGGTGGGGTGTCCACCGGGACTTTGGCGTTTGCCGTGGTGCGGGATAGCGCGGCGCCAGAGCTGGTTCTGGATGTGCCGCCGCCGCGAGCCACATCGGAGAAGGCTATCGATCTTACGGGGACCCTTGGTGACGCTGTGATGCTGGAGTTAAACGGCGCGAACCAGGATATCTTTGACGGCAGCTTTGCGATTCAGGCCGCGCTGGTTGAAGGGCAAAATCTGCTGGAGCTCCGGGCGGTGGATGCGGCGGGCAATGTTGGTGTTCTTTTGGTTGAGACGGTTTTGGACCTTTCGCCGCCGGAGATATTGAACGCGGGAATGACAAGGCCGCAAGGCGAAGATGGTCCGGTTGAGATTGTTGTCGCAGCTCAGGATGTGAGCGGGCTGCGTCAGGCGGCGCCGTTTCTGGTTGAGGTCGGGGACGAGGAGTTTGAGGGCTACCTGCGCTGTGACAGTGCCCGGGGCATTTGTCGCGCAAGCCTGCCGCCGACACCGGGAAAGATGCGCCTGATTGAGGTGGTTGTACAAGACTATGCTGGAAATGAGGTGATCCGATGACGAGGAGCGCACGCATGACTTGGCTGAAACTGATGGTGGCGGCCTTGTCGGCCTGGGGGCTTTGGCAGGCACAGGTCAAAGCACAGGACATGGTGCCTCCAGCAGCGCACGGGCAGTTGGTCGTGTACGGCTCTGCCGCGCCGACGCGGGAAGGAGATGTTGATCATCGAGAGGTGATATTTTTTAGCGTTTCGAGTGATTTACGTGACAGAGTTTATGTGCGCATTTTTGACCCGGAGATGCGTGGGGAGCACGATTTCCGCTATGGCGGGGGTGGCAACTCTCGCACGGTGTATCGGGTCTATGGCGGCGACGGCGCGCGCAGCAGCGTGGCCATGCCTGTGCCGGTTGCGGATGGGGAGACGCCAACCAAGGTGACACGTGACGCGGTTTTGGCTGTACGTGCCGGGGAGGTCTTGCGGGAGGCGGCATTTGGCTCTGAAGCCGAGACAGATCAGCAATGGATCGCGCTTGGAAGCGTGCGGGCGCGGCAAGGTGAGGTCATTGGCGACCGCGCGTGGTTCCGGTTGGAGGTGCTCGGTGCCGATGGGGACGACGGCAACGGGTTCAATGTGGATGTGAGCCTTTTAAGGGATGCGCACCGGCGGCCTGAGGGGCTGGAGATGATCGCCTATCAACCCACCATACGCTGGCCAGGGTCCGGCCCGGGCACGCGGGTGGAGTTTCTGTCTACGGCTGGGGATCTGACGGTGCAGAACTTTGACGGGGCGCGGGCCGATTTGCGGCTCAACCGGATGTATTCAGATTATGCGCTGCGCGCGTCTGGGCAGAATGTTTGGGCCAGTGAGGTTGTCAGTGCCGAAGAGCTGGCAGGCGAGGATATTCTGTCGCTGACGCTGCAAGGCGGGTTTGAGAGCCCCAATGATGTGACGTTGAGCCTGTTTGATGCAGATGGGCAAGCGGTGCCGATGTTGATGCCACCGCGACTGGCACCAGTGCCGGAGCGCCCGGAGGCGATGCCGCGGGCGCGGGAGCTGGCGGATTGTTCGAGCGTGGCGTTTGACGGCAGCTTGCCGGACGGCGATCCGCTGTTGGCCTACCGCTGGGATTATGGTGATGGGGCCAGCTCGGAAGAGCCGGTGATTGTCTACAGCTACGGCGCGCCAGGGCGGCTTGACGCGCGGCTACGGGTGCTGTTGCCAGGCACGCGGGCGGCGCGGGGGGCGGAGGCCGAAGTCCCCGTGCACGTGCGTGTGGCTCCGCGGGCCGTGGCGGGCAGTGCGATCACGGTGGCCCCGGGCGATGTGGTGCCGTTTTCTGGCGCTGGGTCGTTGGCGTCGGACAGCCCGATCACGCGTTACCTATGGAGTTTCGGAGATGGCGCGGCTGCGGACACGGTGGCGGCCAGTCACACTTACAAGGAACCGGGGGAGTATCGGGCGGTTTTAAGAGTGAGCGATGATGCGGTGCATCCGTGTAACTTTGGGGTGGCGACGCGTTTGGTGATGGTGAATTTTCCACCAGTGGCTGAAGCAGGCACAGATGTGAACACCATTGTCGGGCAGCCCGTGACGTTAGACGGGGCCGCGAGTTACGATGTTGATGGGGCCATCACCGACTACGTTTGGGATTTGGGGGACAACACAGAGCGCGAGGGCAGCCGCGTGACTCATGTGTATCAGCAGCCCGGGGTCTATCAGGTGGCTTTGGCCGTGCGCGATGACAGCGGCGTATCCAATGCGAAAAGCACGGACCAATTGACCATTCGGGTGAATGCCCCACCTGTTCCCGCGATTGACGGTCCTGAAGCACCGGTGGCTGTTGGCGAGGCGGTGATCCTGAATGGCAGCCGGTCCAGCGACGCCGACGGGGTGATCCTGTCGTATCTTTGGGACTTGGGCGATGGGGCCATGGGCGAAGGGCCGGTTGCGGAATATGCCTGGGCCAGCCCGGGTGTCTATGAGGTGACGCTCACGGTGATTGATGACAGCGGCACACAATCAGCGACCTAGCGCACGCGGTTTGAAGTGGTTGTGAATACGCGGCCGGTTGCGGAGGCTGGACCGGATCAGTTTGTCACTGCGTCAGAGGTGCAGTTTGATGGCAGTGGGTCGCGCGATATAGATGGGCAGATTGCCAAGTATTTCTGGGAGTTTGGTGATGGGCGCAGCGCGGAAGGCTCGAGTCCCCTGCATTTTTACGAATTTCCAGGGGTTTATGAGGCGGCCTTAACGGTCACAGATGACAGTGGCGCGCCGCAGAGCAGCCATAGAGACACGATGCGGGTTGTGGTCAACAGTCGTCCGATTGCCGACGCTGGCCCAGCTTTGACAGTCGCGCCTGATGAAGAATTTGTGCTCGACGGTGGGGCATCGGTCGATCCGGACGGCGCGGTGGCGCAGTATCTCTGGCTGTTTGAGGATGGCAGCTCGCAAGACGGCGTGCGTGTGGCGCAACGCTTTGCCGCTCCGGGTCTGCATCGGGTGCGCTTGCAGGTCACCGATGATTTTGTTGGTGGCGGCGCGGTGGATGAGAGCGAGGTGCTTATCACGGTGAATGCACCGCCCGTGGCGCAGGCCGGGCCTGACTTGCGGGTGGCACCAGATGACACGGTGCGGTTTGATGCGCGGTCAAGCTTTGACAAAGATGGGCTGCTCGCCGGATACCGGTGGGAGTTTGATGACCTGCAAGCCCCATTGGAGGCCGCTGTTGTGGAACGTGCTTGGCCGGTGGCAGGTGTGTATAACGCGCGGCTTGTGGTGCGGGATGGCAGCGGAGTGGCCAATTCAATCGCGCAGGATAGTGTCACCATCCATGTGAACCATCGCCCGGAAGCAGAGGCGGGGCCAACAATTGATACAGACCGGTTGTTGGTCACATTGAATGCCAGTGGCAGCAGTGACGCGGATGGCGATGCGCTGATGTATCTCTGGGAGTTCGGCGATGGGTCCCAGCCGGTAATTGGCAAAACAGTGAGCCACGTCTTTCCCAAAGCGGGCAGCTATCCGGTCACGCTACGCGTGGACGACGGCACGGGCTTATCCAACGCACGGGACGTGGACGCTACCACGGTGATCATCAACGCCGCGCCTGTGGCGGATGCGGGTGGCAACAAAGACGTGTGCTCCGGCCAGTCGATTATCTTTGACGCTTCCGCCAGCTCAGATGAGGATGGTGACCTGCTCAGGTACCTGTGGGATTTTGGCGATGACACATTGTCTGAAGTGATTAATCCAACAAAAACATACGAAATGCCAGGGACTTATCCAGTAACTCTTCAAGTGGTAGATGAGAGCGGTAGCACCCGTGGCTCTGATCTGGACCGGATTGCAGTGATTGTGCGCGAAGGGCCTATAGCGAATGCCGGTCCTGATATGACGGTGTGCGTCAATCAAGAGGTGCGCATGGATGGCAGCGGTTCGACCGATGCGGATGGGTCGGTGAATGGTTTTGAGTGGACGTTTGGCGATGGCAGCCGAGCCAGTGGCGCCACGCCAATTAAGAGCTTTGAGCGGGCGGGTGATTATGCGGTCGCGTTGACCATCACAGGCGATGCAGTGGGAGAATGCAGCCCGCTTGATAACGACACGGTGAATGTGAAGGTGTTGCCAGCGCGCAGTCAAAGTATTGAAGCGGTGGAACGCGCGCCGGTGAAAAGCGCCGTGTCTTTTGCCGCCGTGTTGGGCGATGAGGCGGGCACGGGTGAGCCGGTGCGGTTTGATTGGCGCTTTTCGGATGGGGGCACGGCTGAGGGGGCGGAGGTGTCTCATGAGTTTTCCGAGTCTGGCACCTATTTGGCGACGCTGACCACCACACTTGAAGGCGGCTCTCAAGATTGTGGGCAATTGGTTACGCGCCACAAAATCCTTATTAACGCGGCGCCAACGCCAGAGGTGGACGCGCCCGCACAGGTGGCAGCCGGTATTTTGGCGCGGTTTGATGCAACCGGCGCAGCGGATAGTGATGGGGTGATCACGCGTTACCTTTGGGATTTTGGCGACGGTCAGACCGCGGAGGGCGTGTCGGTGGAGCATCGGTATGAAACGCCGGGTGTGTATGCTTTGTCTTTGGAAGTCATCGACGATGCTGGCGTGGCCAACAGCAGCGCCACCTGGACCCGCGAGATGCAAGTGAACTCGGCGCCGTTAACCGGCGTGGATGTGGCGGGTGCCCTATGTGCTGGCGATGACAAAGCTTGGGAGTTGTCAGTTGGACCGGGGGTCGCAGTCGCCTGGGACTTTGGCGACGGGGGGACGGGCAAGGGCGCGGCGGTGACACATCGCTACGCAATGCCGGGGCTGTATCCGGTCACGGTGTCTACGGACGATGGCAAAGGATTGGAGAACTCCAGTCAGTTGGAGCAGGTCTATGCGCGGGTGAATGCGCCGCCAACGGCGGATGCGGGGCCGGATCGGGTGGTGTGTCCGGGCGAAGATGTGGCGTTTCGGGCCGGGGCCTATGATTTGGATGGCAAAATCACCGACCTGTTTTGGCGTTTTTCAGACGGCGTGGAGTTGTCTGGCGCGGACGTCAGTCGACGGTTTGATCGCGCCGGACCGGTGACCGCAACGTTAATTGTGACCGACAACAGCGGTGCGAGCTGTGCCGTTGGGCAGGACACAGCGGAGATTGTGGTGAACGCTGCGCCGGTTATCAGTGCCGGGCAGGATCGTGAAACGCCGGTGGGGGCGGCGCATGATGTGCTGCGCTTTGACGTAAGTGATGTGAGTGATCCTGACGGGCATGGCGTGGAGGTAAGCTGGCAATTTGGTGACGGCGCGGGCGGCTATGGAGCCGTGACCCGCCATGCCTACGGCGCACCGGGTACTTATACGGCAACGGTGACCGCACGGGATAGCACCGGCTTGGCCTGTGGCGTAACCACCGACAGCGTACAGGTGTTGGCGGTGGCGCGGGGTGAGGGCAATTGATGCGGTTTCCGCTGCCGCTCAAGTTCTTTCTATTTGCGGCTTTGATTGCCGTGGTGCCTTTGGCACTGGTGGGCAACAACCTCGTGCAGATCGCGCGCGAGGAACTTAAAAGCGCGGTGAATGAGGATCTTACCGGTGTGGCCGGGCAATTGCGCAGCGAGTTTGACAGCCTGTATCAGGGGCGCTGGTTGGCGCCTTTGATGGTGATACGATCAGGCGTTGACAATCCGGAGCTGGATGTCGCTCTGAAGGTGGCTTTGCTGACAGAAGGTATGGCGCAGTTGCCTGATGTGGTGTCACTTCAGCTCAGCGTAGAGGGCTCCGACATTCCGGTGCTGGTGAGCAATGAAGGTTTTGCGGCGCAGCTGTCGGACGCTGGACTTGATCCCGTGGCGACCCTCTCGATCAGTAACGAGCTTTTGGCGAACATCGAAGGCACTGGACAGTTTGGACGGCCGCTGATCAGCCAATTGTCAGACACAGGTGACTGGCTGGCGACGCTGGCTTTGCCGATGGACAGCACGATTGCTGGACGCAAGCTCACGCTTGGCGCGCGCATCAACCTTAGCGCTTTACAGCGCAGCGTCCTGCGCCACCCCTTTGCAGCGCGGGGCGAGATCACAATTGTGGACCATGCGGGGCGGGCCGTGCTGGTGGCGGTACCGGAGCTGTTGGCAGATCGTGCCATTGTCGCGTCCGCCATGCCGCTGATCGTGGCGGGCGCGCGGGCGGATGCGCTGGAAGCCTATGTGCGGTCTGATGGCAAATCGATGTTGGGGGCCTATGCTTTCCCAGATTGGTTTCCCTTTGCTGTGATTGCCGAGCTGAGCGAAGAAACCGCTTACGCTGTGGTCACACAGATGATGCAGCGCATCTTGATTGTTGGCGGCTTGGGCTTTGCCGCGGCTTCAATAGGGGCACTGATCTTCTCGCGTCGCCTGACGCGCCCGATTCTTAAAATTGGCAGGTTGGCGGATGCAGTGGGCGAGGGGGATTTTTCGCAACGGGTTGAGGGCGTGCGTTCACGCGATGAAATTGGCGATCTGGCGGCGCAGATCAATGTCATGGCCGGACAATTGGGCGAACGGTTGGAACTGATGAAGTTTGTCAGCCACGGGACGATGACGGCCATTCAAAACCGTAACGGGGACAGGATGCGGCGCGGTGGGGAACGGCGCGAAGTGACTATCCTGTTCTCTGACATTCGCGGGTACACGGCATTTTCCGAAACGGTCTCTCCTGAAGAGGTGATCGACGTGCTCAACCGCTACTTTGAGATTCAGTCAGAGATCGTCGAGCGACATGGTGGAGATATCGACAAATTTGTCGGAGATGAACTGATGGCGATGTTTGTCGGGGAGGACAAAGAGGACCGCGCGGTGCGGTGTGGCGTGGAAATCAAAGACGCGTTGGCCGCGTCTTTTGGCGCGGAAAGTGGACGAGAGCTGGCCGTGGGCGTGGGGATTGCCTCCGGTGATGTGGTGCTCGGTGCTATGGGCGCGCGCGACCGCATGGACTACACAGTGTTGGGCTCGACGGTGAACCTGGCGGCGCGACTCTGTGCGAAGGCGGGGCCGTGGCAGGTGCTGCTAGATCGGCACACCTGTGATCTGGTGGATGAAGGCGTAACCCTGCAAGCGCTCGCCGCCGTGAGCCTCAAGGGCTACGCGGATCCAATCCCAGTTTTTGCTGCGCAAGCTGAGCGCGCACAGTTGGAACGTCTTCCCTGATTTCCACAGTCCCCAAACATCCTGGGGGGCGCGCAGTGTGCTGCGCCGGGGGCAACGCCCCTTTACTCGCTGACTGAAGCCCCAAACGCGCCCGGGGACAGCACCACCTCCTGACGCAACGCTCCAGTAATGCGATCATGGATCAGGATGCGGTTGTCAGTGGTGACGGTCGCCACCCAGCCGTCGCCCATGGTCACGGCCTGAGCGGTCACACCGTCCTGCAAAGACAGGTTCTCCGGCAAGATTGGGCCATCGTCACGGAAGCGCATGACAAGCAGGACAACCAAGGTTACAAGCCCGACAACCATCACCACCATCATCCCGGTGACCAAATAGCGCAGGAAGCGCAGATTGGCGGGTTCAATTGGTTCCGGAGACTCATCCATGGCAGAGGCCCTTGTAGAATTTGTGATCGCGGACAATCCGCCCAAGCGTCTTGATAAGGCGCTTTCGCGGGATGTGCCAGTGGAAGCGAGCTTGAGTCGCACCCGTTTGGCCAAACTGATTGCAGCGGGCAGCGTCACGTTGGACGGCCTCGCGGTGACCGACCCAAAGCACAAAGTTGCCGGAGGCGAGTCGGTGGCAATTACGGTGCCGATGGCCGAGGAAAGCCATATCGGTCCGGAGGACATCCCCTTGGACGTGATCTGGGAAGATGACGATCTGATTGTGATCAACAAACCTGCGGGAATGGTTGTGCATCCGGCACCAGGTACGCCGAACGGAACCTTGGTGAACGCTCTGTTGCATCACTGCGGCGACACGCTCTCTGGCGTGGGCGGCATGAAACGGCCTGGCATTGTGCACCGGATCGACAAAGAAACCAGCGGGTTGCTAGTCGTGGCCAAAACTGACGCGGCCCACCAAGGGTTAGCGGCGCAATTTGAAGCCCACACGGTGGAGCGTTATTACCGCGCCGTTTGTTACGGTGTGCCGGATGCGAATGATCCGAGGTTGCGCGGTGTGCGCGGCGTGAATTTTGAGTCTGGCAACATCATGAAAGTCACCACCCATCTGGCGCGGCACAAGACTGATCGTCAGCGTCAGGCGGTGCTGTTTGAAGGCGGGCGTCATGCGGTGACCCGTGTGCGGATTGTCGAGCCCTTTGGGACTCCCGCGGTTGCGTGTCTGGTGGAGTGCTGGCTGGAAACCGGGCGTACACACCAAATTCGCGTGCATATGACACATGCGGGTCACGGGTTGATTGGCGATCCGGTCTATGGCGGGCGGCGTAAGCTGGCGGAGAAAGCCATTGGCCCTAAAGGCGTGGCGGCGGCAAAGTCCTTTGCGCGTCAGGCGCTGCACGCAGCCGTGTTGGGCTTTGAGCACCCTGTGACCGGCGAAGATCTGCGGTTTGAAGCGCCTTTGCCAGGTGACATGGCGCAGTTGATTGTAGATTTGGGCGGGCAGTGACGGGCGGAAACCTGCCTGTAACAATCTGCACGTGGCCGTGAAAAACCTCGTCAGACGTGGAAAACCTGCAGTAGAAACCTTACTGTGATTGTCAGAAAATTGCACCGCATGCTTGAAACAATCTGTTAGCGCCCTACATTGATGTTAACGATATAAACATACGCACAAGACAACCAGCGTGAGACAGACAAGGGAGGCATCAGCCATGAGCAACTACAAGAATCTGCCGGCACCCACACCAGAAGGTGGCCTCAACCGGTATCTTCAGGAAATTCGCAAGTTCCCGCTTCTGGAGCCAGAAGAAGAGTACATGCTGGCCAAACGCTGGGTGGAAGAGCAAGACGCTGATTCCGCACACAAAATGGTGACATCTCACCTACGTCTCGCGGCCAAGATTGCCATGGGTTATCGTGGTTACGGTCTGCCGCAGGCGGAAGTTATTTCTGAGGCCAACGTTGGCCTAATGCAAGCCGTGAAAAAGTTTGATCCGGAAAAAGGTTTCCGTCTGGCGACCTATGCCATGTGGTGGATCCGCGCGAGCATTCAGGAATATGTGCTGCGCAGCTGGTCTATGGTGAAACTTGGCACCACCTCGGCGCAGAAGAAGCTGTTTTTTAACCTGCGTAAGGCGAAGGCCCGTATTGGCGCGCTTGAAGATGGTGACCTGCGGCCTGAGAACGTCGAGCGTATCGCCACTGATCTTGGGGTGACTGAGGCGGAAGTTGTCTCTATGAACCGGCGCTTGTCCGGCGGTGATGCGTCACTGAACGCGCAGGTTGGCAGCGATGGCGAAGGCACCATGGAGTGGCAAGATTGGTTGGAAGATGAAACCGCCAACCAAGCCGCAGACTATGAAGCCAAAGACGAGTTGGATGCCCGCCGGGAGCTTTTGGTTGAGGCCATGGATGTGCTGAACGATCGGGAGAAAGACATTCTGACCCAGCGCCGTTTGACAGAAAAGGCGGTCACTTTGGAAGAGCTGAGCGGTCAGTATGATGTGAGCCGTGAGCGTATTCGACAGATTGAGGTGCGCGCCTTTGAAAAACTGCAAAAGCGGATGCGCGAGCTGGCATCTACCAAAGGTATGCTTGCAGCACATTGACGCTGACCCTTAGACATGAAGCCTCCGTTGGATAGGGTCCGACGGAGGCTTTTGCTTGTCTGATGGACTGAATTGGCTAGGCTACGCGCATCAAATGGGAGCGCTATCATGACCACCTCACCTGTCCGTTGGGGCATCCTCGGGGCCGCCAATTTCGCCAAGACCACCATGGGGCCAGCGATCCACGCGGCCCATGGCGCAGAGCTTGCGGCGGTTGCGTCCTCCAGCGCAGAGAAAGTGGCTGGGTTTGCAGCTTTTGCGTCTGGGGTGAGGCATCATCATAGCTATGAGGAACTGCTAAGGGATCCGGAGATTGATGCGGTCTATATTCCGCTGCCCAATCATTTGCATGTTGCGTGGGGAATTAAGGCGCTTGAGGCGGGTAAACCTGTGCTGATCGAGAAGCCTGTGGGTATGGATTTTGCCGAGATCGACCGATTGATTGCCGCAAGAGATGCGGCTGGGCTATTGGCGGCGGAGGCCTATATGATTGTGCATCACCCGCAATGGCAGCGGGCGAAGGCGTTGTTGGCAGACGGCACAATTGGCAAGCTTGTGCATGTGAATGGGGCCTTTTCGTTTTTTAATGACGACGCCGGCAATATTCGCAATCAGGCGGCGTCTGGCGGTGGTGGACTGCGGGACATTGGCGTTTATGTCATGGGAGGTGCGCGGTTTGTCACCGGGCAGGAGCCTTTGAAGCTGGATTACGCGCGGGTGCAGTGGGAGCATGGCGTGGATACGTTTGCCGATATGGGGTTCGCCTTTGAGGGGTTCACGTATCAAGCCTACACCTCGATCCGCTCTGCGCCGCGCCAAGAGATGCACTTTCATGGCGAGAAAGGTCTTATGACCCTGACTTGTCCGTTTAATGCCGGCAAGTTTGACCAGGCGGAATTGCATTTGTCGATGCCGGATCAAACCGTGCGCATCGAGCGGTTTCCGGTGGTGAACCAATATGTGCAGCAGGTAGAGGCCTTTGGCCGGGCGATCCGTGCGGGCGAAACTTATGCTTGGCCGCTGGAGCAGGCGCGCGGTACGCAGGTGATGATGGATCAAGTATTGGCGGCAGGGTAAGCTCTGCTGCCACCCCAAAAAGAAAACCCCTCGCTGGTTGGATCAGCGAGGGGTTTTTTGTCTTACTTGCAGGCGCCCGGTTATTCGGCAGCTTTGCTGTCTTCAGCCGGAGCAGCAGCAGGCTCTTCAGGCGCCTCTGCTTTCTTTGGCGCGCGACGCGGCTTTTTCTCGGTCTTTTCCGCCGGTGCGTCAGTTTTGTCCTCAGGCTTTTTGCGCGGCGCGCGTTTGCGTGGGGGTTTTTTCTGCGCAGGGGCTTCGGCTTCTGGGGTTTCCACCAGGTTGCTTTCGGCAACGTCAACGATCAGATCGGGTTGATCTGCCTCGGATGGGTCCATTGGCGCAGCGTCCGCTTCCACAGGGGCAGGGGCTTTGTCGCGATTGCCGCCGCCATTGTTGCCTTCGCGCTCTTGACGTTCCATGCGCTCGCGACGTTCGCGGTCTCGCTCAGCCTGACGTTCACGGTTCTGGCGGTCTTGTTCCTCGCGGCGCGCTTCTTGTTCGCGCTGCGCTTCGTTCAACATGCGCTGATAATGCTCGGCGTGTTGTTGGAAGTTTTCCGTTGCAACGCGATCATTGCCCAATTGGCTGTCGCGCGCGAGTTGATTGTATTTGTCGATCACCTGTTGAGGGGTGCCGCGCACCTTGCCCTCCGGGCCTGAGCTGTCAAACACACGGTTGACGATATTGCCCGACGTTGGGCGATTGCGGTTTGACTTATTCCGCGAGCGTGACTTCGAAGATCTCATTTTATCTGCAATCCAGCCTTGATCAATTGCGGTCGCTCATCCCGTTTCACGCCTCTTGCGCTCTGTCTTCCGGGGGCGACAATTTGTGGCTTGATGTCCAATCGGGACCGCCCGCAAAACGGGCATCCACCAATAGGACAAGAACTTGATATTGCGCCTTGGACGTTCGCACAAGTGCTTTTATCGCGTGAAAGCTTGCAAATAGGAAAATTTGCGTGGGATTTAGCCCTTTTGGCCAATTACAACGCGGTCGCGACCGTCCAAGTCAAGTTTGATGGCGACATTTTGGAATCCTGCCTGATTGAAAAGCGCGGCGACCTCTGGCCCCTGCATCCAGCCGATCTCCACCATAAGCCAGCCGTTGGGGGCAAGGTGACCTGGTGCGTCTTCTGTGATCTTGCGATAGGCGGTGAGGCCGTCAGCATCGTCGGTTAGGGCCATTCGTGGCTCATAGGAAAGTTCAGGGGCGAGGGACGGCATCTCGTCGAGCGCGATGTAGGGCGGGTTGGAAACGATCAGGTCGAAGGTGCTGCCGATGGCGGCGTACCAGTCACTTTCCTCAAAATGCAAACGTTGTAGCACGCTGTGGGTATCGGCGTTGCGGCTGGCCACTTTGAGCGCGTTTGGTGAGAGATCGGTGGCGATCCCAACGGCTGTGGGGCGCTCTGCCAAAAGAGTTACCGCAATGGCACCTGAGCCGGTGCCAAGGTCAAGCATTTCGGAAAAAGGTTTGGAGAGCGCCTCCGCGATCAATGTTTCGGTTTCCGGGCGCGGGTCGAGGACGTCGCTGTTAACCTCAAAACGGCGGCCGTAGAAGTCACGATACCCCAAAATGTGGCTCATGGGCGTGTGATTAGAGCGTTGCCCGGCTAGAATAATGGCACCTTCCATTTGATCGTCGTTCCACTCGTCACGTAGGTGCAGTGTGAGGCGACTTTTATCAATGCCGAGAACTTTTGCCACGATCAGGCGCGCATCTAACGCTGCGCTATCGATACCATCTTGTAGAAGGTAGTCGGTGACGCCAAGAATGCCGTCCTGCACCGTGCCACTCACCCGTTCATCTCCGCCAAGGCCGTGGCCTGAGCATCTGCTGTGAGTGCGTCGATGGTTTCATCGAGATCACCCTGCATGATCTGATCGAGCTTATAAAGCGTCAGGTTGATGCGGTGGTCGCTCATGCGGCCTTGCGGGAAATTGTACGTGCGGATGCGCTCAGACCGGTCACCGGAGCCAACTTGCCCCGCACGGTCGGCGGCGCGTTCATCATCGATGCGCTGGCGTTCCAGATCGAACAAGCGGGTTTTTAGCACCTGCATGGCGATTTCGCGGTTGCGGTGTTGGGACTTCTCCGAGCTGACTACAATGATGCCGGTGGGTAAGTGGGTGATGCGAACGGCGGAATCGGTGGTGTTCACGTGCTGACCGCCGGAGCCAGATGCGCGCATTGTGTCGATACGAATATCACCCGCGTCGATTTTTACGTCTACGTCTTCGGCTTCGGGCAGCACGGCCACAGTGGCCGCCGAGGTATGAATACGTCCGCCGCTTTCGGTGGTGGGCACACGTTGCACCCGGTGCACGCCGGATTCGTACTTCATACGGGCAAAGACGTTTTCGCCTTTGATATGCGCCACAACCTCTTTGATGCCGCCCAGTTCGGTGGCGTTTTCTTCGAGGATGTCGAGTTTCCAGCCCCGGTTTTCAGCGTAGCGCTGGTACATGCGCAGCAGGTCGCCCGCAAATAGGGCCGCCTCATCGCCGCCCGTGCCGGGCCGGATTTCCAGAATAGCCGGGCGGACGTCAGCTTCATCCTTGGGTAAAAGGGACAGCTGCAGAGCGTGTTCGGCCTCGGGTAGGGCGGCGCGCAATTCTGGCAGTTCTTCTTCGGCCAGATCTTTCATGTCTGGATCAGACAGCATTTCCTCAGCTTCTTCGATGTCACCTAGAAGCTTTTGGTAGGACTGAACCTGTTCTACCACAGGCTTGAGGTCGGAATACTCTTTGGCGAGCGCAGCAATATCGCCGCTGCCTTCGGCCATTTGGGCCTCAAGGAACTCAAAACGTTGGGTGATCTGATGCAGTCGTTCTATTGGTACCATGCTGCTAAGTGAGACAATACGCGGGTTTGGTCAAGGGCGGGGTTTGCGCTATACTGGGCGTATGAAACAGCTGACCCTGATATTTGCCTTTTTGGCGAGCACGGCCACAGCGGATGGCATGATCAACGGCGTGCCGGTGGATTGCTACTGTACCGACAAACAAGGCCAGCGTATTGAGGTTGGCGAGACCATCTGTTTGCAGGTGGATGGGCGCATGTTCATGGCGCAGTGCCAGATGTCGCTGAATGTGCCGATGTGGCGAGAGATTTCGCCGGGATGCCTGAGCTCCAGCCTGAATGCGCCATTACAGAGCGTCGATCCAAGCATCGACGCGGTTGGCGTTCACGCCAAAATCCTTGCGTCCAAATCGTGAGCGACCGTAGACCTTGAGCATGTCACCGTCTTGGTAAGCGGTGGTGTAGTCGGGGTAGGCTAGGAGTTTAGAGCGGGTCACATAGGTGACCATGCCATCTTCGACAGAGCCCGCAAGCACGGTGGTGCGCGGTGTGCCTACGGCGACCTGATGAAACCGGGCCAGACCGTCGCGCCCGGACATCACCAACCGCCGGACGGAGTTCTCGTTGTCGCTGTCATGGGCGACCTGAGGCTCCTTATGCCATTTGGCAAGATCGCTTGGGGCCACGCGCACGTAACTGGCAAAGCCGACGGTCATCACAAGAATTACTGCCAGAAAGGTCATTTTCCGCACCTCACACTCACAGGCCGAAGCGCTGTGCCCCCATTTTAGAGATCATACGCTTTGACGCGCCGAACAGATCACCCGGCGCCCATACCCTAAGCAGCGCTTGTGAGGGTTTCCAGAGGCAAGCAATTTAACGCCGCGTCCAACCCCAAAGGCAGATCAATTCCAAGGCGATATGCGCCCCGGCCACGGCGGTGGCACCGGTGGTGTCAAATGGGGGCGAGACCTCCACCACGTCACCGCCGACCAAATTGATACCGGCGATGTCGCGCAGGATGATGCTGGCTTGTCCGCTGGTGAGGCCACCCCAGACCGGCGTGCCGGTGCCGGGTGCAAAGGCCGGGTCCAACCCGTCTATGTCAAAGGTTAGATAGGTGGGGTGGTCGCCCAGGATGTCCCGGATTTTCTGCGCCACGGCCACGGGGCCAGTCTCATGCACTTCGCGCGCATCAATGATGTTGAAGCCCAAAGTGTCTGGGTTTTCGGTGCGGATACCAACCTGCACAGATCGTTTGGGGTCGATCAGCCCGTCTTTCACCGCCTTATAAAACATGGTGCCATGGTCGATGCGGTTGGGTTCATCGTCCGCCCAGGTGTCGGTGTGGGCGTCAAATTGCAATAGGCTCAGCGGGCCAAATTTCTCGGCATAGGCTTTGAGGATCGGGTAGGTGATGTAGTGATCGCCGCCCAAGGCAATGCTGGCCGCGCCGCCTTCAAGAATACCGCGAATGTGGTTGGTGAGCGCCTCGGGGAAGTCGGCCACGCGGGCGTAGTCAAAGGCCACATCGCCATAGTCTACGATGTTGAGGTCGCTCATCGGGTCGTATCCCCAGCCATAGGGGGGATCAAATGCCTGAATTGCGCTGGCTTCGCGGATGGCGCGGGGGCCTAGGCGGGTGCCGGGGCGGTTGGTGACGGCTTGATCAAATGGGATGCCAGTGACGGCAATGTCGACGCCGGTCAGGTCTTTGGAATAGCGACGGCGCAGGAAAGACGTGGCCCCGCCAAAAGTGTTTTCAAAGCTCAAACCGCGCGGGTCGTCACGGGTAAAGGCCATATCAACTTGGGTTTTGGCATCTTCCAGCGCCATGGGCGTATTCCTTCCAGCAGAATTTGATCAAATTTCGCAAATTCACCGGAAAGGTCAAGTCTGAAGACGCAATGCGGGCGATCTTGTGCCAAGACCGCCCGCAAATTGCTTACAGCGGCTGCGCTGTTTCCACCAGGCGGGCAAAGAAAGACGCGCCGATCGGGGAGATGTCGTCATTAAAATCAAACGCCGGGTGGTGCAGACCTGCGCCTTCACCTGCACCCAGGAAAAGGTAGGCGCCCGGACGAGATTCGAGCATGTATGCAAAATCTTCTGCACCCATTTCCATGCCTTGGTCCGCGTTCACGGCGACATCGCCGGCAATATCACGCGCCACATCGGCGGCAAAAGCGGTTTGCGTCTCGTGGTTCACAGTGGCGGGGTAGCCCACGTCGATGTCGAGGTCTGCGGTAAGACCATAGGCGGCGGCCGTGCCTGTGGTGATCTCTTTCAAGCGTTGGTGGATCATGGCCTGCACTTCTTTGTCAAAGGTGCGGATGGTGCCGTTGATGAAACCACCATCGGGAATCACGTTGTCAGCGGAGCCGGCGTGGATTTGGGTGACGGAGACAACACATTCGTTGCGAGTGTCATGGTTGCGGCTGACGATGGTCTGGATGGCGTTGACCATGGCCACCGCGGCCACCACAGGGTCGATGGTGTCTTGCGGATAGGCGCCGTGCCCGCCCTTGCCTTGTAGCTTGATGGTAAAGCTGTCCACAGCGGCCATAATCGGTCCAGGAGTCGTATAGAATTCGCCGAATGGCACACCGGGCACGTTGTGGATGGCGTAGATATCATTGACGTCGAAGCGTTCCATCGCGCCTTCCTCAACCATCACACCTGCGCCACCACCGTCTTCTTCGGCGGGTTGGAAGAACAGTGCCACACGACCGGAGAACTTACGCGTCTCTGCGAGGTATTTGGCCGCGCCAAGCAGCATGGTGGTGTGGCCGTCATGACCACAGGCGTGCATCTTGCCGTCCACGGTGCTCGCGTAGTCCAGGCCGGTGATTTCATCCATTGGCAGCGCGTCCATGTCTGCGCGCAGGCCCATGGTCGGGCCATCGCCCTGACCGTTGATGATAGCAACCACGCCGGATGTGGCGATGCCCTCGTGAATTTCATCCACGCCGAACTCTTTCAGGCGTGCGACCACAAAGGCGGCGGTCTCATGGCAATCAAAGGCTAGCTCCGGATGTGCGTGCAGGTGGCGACGCCAGCCCTTCATTTCGTGGGAAAAATCGGCAATACGGTTTACAACAGGCATGGGTGGACACCTTCTCTGAATGGTCGTTCAGTTAACATCAAAAGCAAATTCCGGAGCGCGACGCAATGGCCGAAGATCCCCTTATCCTTAATCCTAATGGCGGGTTGCCGCGACTTTTGGAAATTATGCGGCGTTTGCGCGATCCGGAGACCGGTTGCCCTTGGGATATTGAGCAGGATTTCGCCACCATCGCACCTTACACAATTGAGGAAGCGTATGAAGTGGCTGATGCGATTGAGCGAGAGGCTTGGGACGAGTTGAAAGGCGAGTTGGGCGATTTGCTGTTCCAGTCTGTGTTTCATGCGCAGATGGCGACAGAGCGAGGTCTGTTCACCTTTGATGAGGTCGTGGACACGATGTCGGACAAGATGCTGGCGCGCCATCCACATGTGTTTGGCGATGAGAACCGAGACAAATCCGCAGAGCAGCAGACCCGGGACTGGGAAGCCGTAAAGGCGGCAGAACGGGCAGGGAAGGCGCAGCAAGGCACTTTGGACGGTGTGGCGCTTGGTCTGCCAGCCTTGCTGCGCGCAGTGAAGTTGCAAAACCGCGCCGCGCGAGTTGGATTTGACTGGCCGGATGTTTCTCAAGTGGTCGACAAAATTGTTGAGGAAGCTGGGGAGCTGGCGGAAGCCCGCGACAAGCTATCGCAGGTGGAGATCGAAGAAGAGTTTGGCGATATGCTGTTCGTGATCGCCAATCTTGCGCGGCACCTAAAGATCGAGCCGGAGGCGGCGCTGCGGGCCACAAATGCCAAGTTTGTCAGGCGGTTTGAGGGCGTGGAAGCCAAACTCAAAGCACGCGGAAAGACGCCTCAGGAGAGCGATCTTGCGGAGATGGACGCGCTTTGGGATGAGGTAAAAGCGGAAGAAAAGGCCGCTCGCGCAGGATCGTGAACTTGGTCGCATTGACCTGACTAAAAAACTCGGGCATGGCTGGGTCATCGAAATTCCTACGTGGGTGATGACATGACAAAAGTGTTTACAACGTCGATCTTTCTGGCGGCTGCGGCAGCCACCGCAGCGCCTGTTCTGGCAGATGAGGTCAACGTTTATTCCTACCGCCAGCCAGAGTTGATCAAGCCTTTGACTGATGCCTTTACCGAAGAAACCGGTATCAAGGTGAATGTGGCTTATCTGAAAAAAGGTATGGTTGAGCGTCTGCTGGCCGAAGGGGAACGCTCCCCTGCCGACCTCGTGCTGACCGTGGATATCTCCCGCTTGAACGCGGTGGTGGAGGCGGGCGTGACCCAGCCAGCCATCAGCGACGTGATCACAACAAACGTGCCGGAAGCCTACCGTGACCCGGAGGGCCACTGGTTTGGTCTGACCACCCGTGCGCGCATCATCTACGCTTCAAAAGACCGCGTGGCCGAAGGCGAGGTGACCACCTACGAAGATCTGGCAGATCCGAAATGGGCAGGCCGCATCTGCACCCGGTCTGGCACCCATGCCTATAACGTTGCGCTGACCTCCGCGATTTTGGAGCACCATGGTGCAGAAGAGACCAAAGCCTGGCTGGAAGGTGTGAAGTCCAACCTGGCACGCAAGCCGCAGGGCAACGACCGCGCGCAGGTGAAAGCGATCTGGGCCGGCGAATGTGATCTGGCCGTGGGCAACACCTACTACATGGGCAAGATGCTGAAAGACACCGAGCAGCAGGCCTGGGCGGACAGCGTGAACATTGTGTTCCCAACTTTTGAAGACGCCGGCACACATGTGAACATCTCTGGCATCGCGCTCACCAAAGCGGCGCCAAACAAAGACAACGCCGTCAAGATGATGGAATTTCTGACCAGTTCCAAGGCGCAGGAAGTCTATGCGACCGCCAACTTCGAATACCCAATTGCTCCGGGCACCGAGGCGGATGCGTTGGTTCAAAGCTGGGGCGAGTTTACGCCGGATGATGTGAACCTGATGACACTAGCCGGCCACCGTGGCGAAGCGCTTAAGTTGATCGAACAGGTTGATTTCGACGGTTGATTCCTCGTCAGAAGTAAAATTTCAAAGCGGCTCCTGTGTGGGCCGCTTTTTTATTGTGAATAAAGGTTTTGACGCTCGGCCGATGCAGGCCGTGTGTCACCGGTTCAAGGCCGGCATATGCAAATGCCGCTCAGCCAGTCAGTGTTGCAACGGTTTTGGGCCATGGATCTTCAAACGCGGCGCCTTGCTTCCAGGCCTCAATCTCTTCATCAGTGCAGAAACACGTGTTCAGCGCGTCAACAAAGTCATCAAGTTCAGCGTTGTCGCCGATGACCGTCATCTGACAGCGGCGATCCCCAAAATCGGAGTGTTGGCCTTGCAGTTTGGCTTCCATCGCTTCGCGCTCCCAATCAGATAGGTTGAGGCTCTCGTCTTCTAACGTGCTGATTCTCCAGTAGTTCACGATTTCCAGCCCCACGTTGCCGCCAGTCTGGTTCCATAGCAAAACAAGCGAGTCACGCGTTGGCAGCCAGAAGAACCCTTTGCTGCGGTAAATGCCAATCCCAAGGAATTTGTTATACACATCCCAAAGCCGCTGCGGATGAAACGGGCGGGGGTCACGTAGCAAGCGTGTGCCAATCTCATAGCTTTCCGGTTGGGCCATTGGGGTATTTCCGTGCTCCGCCTCCCATTCGGTCAGCTCTGCACCAAGCGTGGCGACACGGTCAAAATCATACTTTGGAAGCGCCAGGATTTGCTCAAGGCTCACGTTGCCCCACTGCATAGCAAAAACGTCGGCTAATGGGTTCAACGGATGTACTGCCTGCGCCACCTGCTGCAGCACTTCTGGCGTGACCTTGTCGCTTTTGCTCAACAAAATGCGACTGGCGAGCATGATTTGCTCCGCCAACAGGTTTTCCACGCCGCGTCGTCCGGCCTGAAGATGAGCGCTGGCGTTGGGATGGATCGAGCGGCCCAGATCGTGGTCCTGGGACAGAACAACGGTGTCTACAACGGACAGGAACCCATGCAATTCCAGGCTTTCCATGTTTTTTATGGCGGTCAATAGCGGCCAGGGATGAGTGCTGCCGGATGTTTCGATCAACAGATGCGTGACCGCGCCATCGGACAAGACGCGCTTCACCGCCTCTGCAAATTTTTCTAGGCCGTCCGGGCTGCTGATGCTGCCACCGGGGATGCTGGCAAAATAGGGGCTATTGCGAGAAATCACTTCGCTTGTGTCCAACACTGAGCCGTCCACATCTAGTGTGCTCATTTCATTGACGACGACGCCAAGGGTCACGTTCTCCGCCGCACGGGCCTGCACCAGTAGGTTTTGCATCAACGTGGTTTTACCGGCCCCAAGGAAGCCATTCAAAACGGTAGTTGGTATTGGCATGAGAGTGTCCTTTGAGGGCAAAGATCACGCTGTTATAATGTAACCTTCTGTGGTGTCCAGTTCGCCCGAGTAAGTCTCTTCTTTCATTTGCAAGCGCGCCAACACAGCACTGACACGACGCCAATGCACCGACCTGCACCGGCACAACCGTGTGCGGAGGAGATGAGAGTTTTGAGATTTCACTCCAACCTTGCTCGCAGTACGCGCAGCATGTTCTCGCCCATGACTTTTTGGATTTGTGCCTGGTTCAAACCCACATCCATCAGTGCTTGCGTCAGTGCCGCTAACTCGGACGTATCAAATGCTGTTCCTACGGAGCCATCAAAGTCTGAGCCCAGAGACACGTGGTTTTCGCCCAATAGGTCCACTGCCGCTTTCACGGTTTTGGCCACACCCGCCGGGCTGTCATCACAGGTTACATCGGCCCAATAACCAATGCCAACCACGCCACCGCCGTGTTCCATGCCGTTTTGCACAATCGCTTGCATCAGCGCATCTTCGTAGTTTCGCTTCACCGGGCAATTTCCGTAAATGCCGGTGTGACTGACGATCATTGGCATGTCGGTCATCTCGATCACATCTCGCGCCACTTGTGGGCTGGAGTGGGCCACATCGATCACCAGATTGCGCGCCTCCACCGCTTTCACCACCTCGCGGCCAAAGGTGGTTAGACCCTTGTTGCCAATACCATGCAGCGAGCCACCAAGTGCGTTGTCAAAAAAATGCTGTAAGCCAATTACGCGGTAGCCGACGTCTTGCAGCTTTTGCAGGTTGTCGATGTTACCTTCGAGCGGGTGGGCACCTTCGATGCCCAACATGCCAGCGACCACGGTCTGGCCCGCCGCGCGGTCGGCCAGCACCGCGTCGATTTCCGCTTTGGTGCGTACCACGCGCAGTTGGCCGTCAGAGCGGGATTCTGCGTCATGCAGGCGCTCTGCCTGATAAATCGCACGTTCAAAAATTGAGTCCCATGTGCGCGATGGCCACAACTGACCCACGGCCAGCAACGTTATGTTGTCACGCGCCTCTGCGGAATTGCTGTCATAGTTTTGACCAGCCGGGGATTTCGTCACCGCAGTGAAGACCTGCACCGCGACGTTGCCTGCGATCAGGCGGGGTAGGTCGACATGCCCGCGATTGGCATGTTCCAATGGGTCACGCTTCCACAGCAGCGTGTCGGCGTGCCAGTCGCCCACGGTGAGGCTGGCGTGCAGATTCTTGGCGGCCTCGCTGACCTCATAAGGGGCGTGATCTTTCACCGTGTTGCGCGATTTCTCCACGTGACCCGGCGCGACAATCAAAAATGCCGCTACAGCCACCGCCACAACCAACAACAGGCGTCCCAGCCATTTCCCCAGAAAGCGCATCTTCTCTCCCCCAATGCGTGTGTTTGCCCGCAGCCTAGGAGGGCGGGCGCATTTGTCAAAGGTTGACGTTGGGGGAAATGCGCAGGGTTACATGCGAACGCAGTTGATTGGCGCGTTATCTGCGGAGAGGATCATGTAGTTCTCAGAAGTGAATGTCACCTTGGCGCTGACGCCGTTGTCCTCCAGCAGTCCTTGGCGCAGGGCGTCTGCATGCTCGCTGCGCGTTGCGTCCTCACCGTTGATAAGTAGCCTATTCACATAGGCGCTGACCGGCGTGTCGCTGAGCATGCCATTGTCCAGTTGATAGTCAGAGCGGTATCGGGCCTGCGCGGAGACCTCCTGATCAAGACCCAAGAACTCGATGTTCACCAATGCGTCTAGGCGTCCGTTGTCGTTGAATGTGACATTGGAGATAGCGTCATTGTCCGCCGTGGTGCGCGCGCAGGTCCAGGTGCCTAGGATCGATTGCGCAGAGCCTAAGGGCGCGGTGCAGAGAACAACGGCAGCGGCGGTCAGGACGGCTTTCATATCGGGTCTCCCTTGGGACAACTGGCGCACAAACAACGCAGAAACTGTTCCTGTAAAGCGTAGAGCAGGCCGCGGAACGCTTCAATCGTTGAGTGTGATTGTTTTGAACACAAGGGCGCGGCTATGGTGGGAGAGGTACAAAGGCTAAGGGGCAAAAATGGCGCAAGTTTTGATTGTCTATCACTCCCGAACAGGGGGCAGCCGACAGATGGCCGATGCGGCGTTTGCGGCGGCGCAGGTCGAGGGAGAAGCGCGGCTGTTGCGGGCGGAAGAGGCGCTGCCTAAGGATGTGCTGGCGGCGGATGGCTATCTGTTTTGTGCCCCGGAAAACCTCGCCGCTCTATCAGGTGCAATGAAGGAGTTTTTTGACCGCTGTTACTATCCGGTGCTGGGGCAGGTCGAGGGGCGGCCCTACGCGCAGATGATCTGTGCCGGGTCTGACGGTGAAGGCGCGGCGCGGCAACTGGCGCGGATTGCCACCGGGTGGCGGCTCAAAGAGGTGCAGCCGCCTTTAATTGTTTGCACCTATGCGCAGACGGAAGAGGCTATTTTGGCGGAAAAGGTGATTGATCCAGCGGATTTGGCGCGCTGTATGGAATTGGGCGCAGCGCTTGGGGCTGGTCTGGCGATGGGAGTGTTTTGAGCCTTAGAGAAACAATGCAACAGCCAAATAGCAGGCCATGCCGAACAAGGCTGTCAAGCTCACGGTCATGAAGAGCCCGCGTAAGCCGTCCTTGCCCGTGAGGTAGGAAAAAGCGTGGCCCAGGCGACCAACCGCAAATGCTAAAAACCAGACCCAAATCACAAGACTGGATGCCGAGATTAGGATTGAGGGTAGGGCAAGAAGCGCAAAATAGACGGTATTTTCAGTGGCATTTGTGTGGGCATTGTGGCGGCGTTTGAGTTCGGACCTGCCTGTGTCGGACGCCTCGCGCTCGTTGGTGCCTGCGGCTTGCCACTCTTCCGGTGTGGCGTGCAGGTTATGGCGCAAGCGGGTGAGTTCCGTGCTGGTCATAAGCCAAATATGGTTTGCGAGTAGCAGAGAGATACTGACAGAAAGCGCTGCAAGGTGAGCGTGGGTTGGCAAGCTGGGCGCGGCAGGTTGCACGCCAAAAGCAAAGAGGTTCAGACCAAACGCCAGTGCAATTAAGGCAAAAGGATAGGCAACGATGATCCGCGAAAACTTACGTTGTTTAGCGGTTGTCTCGTCTGACGTCATGCGGAGGCCCCAATCAACAAAGACACTGGTAACAAAGCGGGGCTGCCGAAGCAGCCCCATAAATTTAGTTTACTCCATCGCCTCAAGCTCGTCGATCATCGACGAAATCATGCTAAGGCCTTTGTCCCAGAACTTCGGATCAGAGGCGTCCAGGCCAAAGGGGGCCAGTAGTTCGGAGTGGTGCTTGGAACCGCCCGCTTTGAGCATCTCGAAGTATTTGTCCTCAAAGCCTTCGTCGCCCTCGGCGTAAACCGCATAGAGCGCGTTTACGAGGCCGTCGCCAAAGGCATAGGCGTAGACGTAGAAGGGCGAGTGCACGAAGTGCGGGATGTAGGCCCAGAAGGTCTCGTAGCCGTCCATATACTCAAAAGCGTCGCCAAGGCTTTCAGCCTGCACCGACATCCACAGCGCGTTGATGTCTTCTGGTGTCAGCTCGCTTTCACGACGGGCGGCGTGCAGTTTGCATTCAAAGTCGTAGAACGCGATCTGGCGCACCACGGTGTTGATCATGTCCTCAACCTTGCCCGCCAGTAGGATTTTGCGTTGCTCCTGGGTTTCGGCTTTGTCCAGCATCGCGCGGAAGGTGAGCATTTCGCCAAACACTGAGGCGGTTTCTGCCAGTGTCAGCGGGGTGGAGGACAACATCTCGCCCTGTTCTGCCGCCAGCACTTGGTGCACGCCGTGACCCAGTTCGTGCGCGAGGGTCATGACGTCACGGGGTTTGCCGAGGTAGTTGAGCATCACATAGGGGTGCACGCTCGTCACGGTGGGGTGAGCAAAAGCGCCGGGGGCTTTGCCGGGTTTCACCCCTGCGTCGATCCAGCCTTTGCTAAAGAATGGCTCGGCCAGTTCGCCCATGCGTGGGTCAAAGGCGTTGTAGGCGTCCATCACAGTATTTTGGGCGGTGTCCCAATCCACGGTGGTGGGGTCTTCCATCGGCAGCGGCGCGTTGCGGTCCCAGACCTGCATCACATCTAGGCCCAGCCATTTACGCTTTAGCTCATAGTAGCGGTGGCTCAGTTTTGGATAGGCAGCGACAACCGCATCGCGCAGGGCCTCGACCACCTCCGGTTCCACATCGTTGGACAGGTGGCGGCCAGTTTGCGCGGAGGGCATGTTGCGCCAACGGTCGATGACTTCTTTTTCTTTGGTCGCGGTGTTGTGCACCCGTGCGAAGATTTTGATGTTTTCGGCAAAGACTTCCGCCAGTTCCCGCGCCGCCGCTTCGCGCTTCTCGCGATCCGGGTCGGTCAGGAAATTCAGCGTGCCTTCGATGTTCAGCTCTTCGCCGTTCACGTTGAAGGTCAGCCCGGCGATGGTCTCGTCAAATAGACGTTCCCATGCGTCGCCCACCACGCCAAGATCGTGCAGGAACTTCTCCAGCTCGTCGGACAGCTGGTGTGGCTTCATTGCGCGGATGCGGCGGAAGACCGGCTCATACCGGGCAAGTTCCGCGTTTTCTGCAAAGGCATCGGAGAGTGTGTCATCCTCGATACGGTTGAGTTCCAGGGTGAAAAACACCAGCGGCGTGGAGAAGTTTGTCAGCTTTTCCTGCATGTTGGCCATGAACTGCGCACGTTCGGCGTCGGTGGTCAGCTGGTAATAACGCAGACCGGCATAGGACATGATGCGGCCGGAGGTCTGGCTGATCTTTTCGTGGCGCTGCACACAGGTCAGCAGGTCGCTTGCTGAGAGAGCTGCCAGCTTGCCTTCGTAGTCGGCGGCAAAGGCGGCGCATTCGCCTTCGAGCCATTCGAGGTCTGCTGTCAGCTCTGGCGCGTCGTCGCCTTTGTACAGGTCGCTCAGGTCCCACTCGGGCAGGTCGCCAAACTCGTTGGCGCCGGAAGAGGCATTTGCATCGCGGACAGGGAAGGGAAGGTTCAGCATGGAAGCGGCCTTTGTTCAGAAATCTGTTGTGGATCAGATAGGCAGAGCGGGGCGGGAGGTTCAAGAGGGGGTTGCACTCCTTTGCGCGGCGCGGGAGCATGGCGGCAGGTCTAAGACGGAGGATGAGATGCGGTTTGTGCGGTATGGCGAACGTGGGGCGGAGAAGCCCGGCGTGTTGGATAATGCGGGTCAGGTGCGGGATTTGTCCGGCGTTGTGGCGGATTTGGCCGGTGACGTATTGGCAGACCTGCCGAAGGTGGATCCGGAAAACCTGCCCTTAGCGGAAGGCGATCTGCGTCTGGGCGCACCTGTTTCGCAGGTTGGCAAATACCTCTGCATTGGTTTGAATTATTCTGACCATGCCGAAGAGGCGGGGATGGATATTCCCAAGGAACCGATCCTGTTCATGAAGGCCACCAGCGCCATTGTCGGTCCAGATGATCCGGTGGTTTTGCCACGTGATTCTGAGAAGGGCGACTGGGAGGTAGAATTGGCCGTGGTGATTGGCAAGGCGGCGAAATATGTCTCTAAGGAAGACGCGCTGACCCATGTGGCAGGCTACACGATCGCTAACGATGTGTCCGAGCGCAGCTTGCAGATTGAGCGCGGGGGGCAGTGGACCAAAGGCAAAAGCTGCGACAGCTTTGGGCCGCTGGGGCCTTGGCTGGTGACGCCGGATGAGGTGGGTGACGTGCAGGACCTTGCGCTGTCTTTGGAAGTGAATGGCGAGCGGGTGCAAACCGGCTCTACGGCGTCGATGGTTTTTGGGGTGGCGGAAATCATTTCTTACCTTAGCGAAATGATGACCCTGCATCCTGGAGATGTGATTGCCACCGGCACGCCGCCCGGCGTTGGCATGGGCTTTAAGCCGCCACGCTATTTGCGGGCAGGCGATGTGATGGAGTTGAGCATCGAAGGCTTGGGCAAGCAGCGCCAACGGGTGATGCGCGACGGGTGAGATCTACTGCTACTAAGAGGTGAGGGGCCAGCCCCTCACACTCCCCGGGATATTTCCGGACTTCGAATGTTAAGGTGTGTGGCTGTCATAAAAGGCGGCACAGGCGTCAAAGAAATGGCTGCGGGTCTCGGGAACCTCCATCATGACTTCGTGCTCGCCGTCTTTGATGAGGTCCAGTGTGCCATTGGGCCAGCGTGCCATCCTGTCGTGAACATCACCAGTGTGCACAATGCGTTCGTCCGTGCCAAGAAAAGTGAGGCAGGGGATATTGGGCGAAGGTAGGCCGCGCAGGTCTTTGCATTCCTTGAGCGCTTCATACACCCAGTTGATTGCAGGCCCAGCAAGGGAGAGATCAGGCTGCCCGGTCATTTGGCGCTGCATGTAAGCATACATGTCAGGGTCTTTTGTCAGCGTGTTGTCGTCAAACGGTTGATCCAGCACCAAGGTGACCGGAGAGGTCATTGGAGACAGTCGCCCTCCGAAGCCAATTGGCTTGCTCAATGCGCCAATTGTCCAGGCGGCGGCCCGCAGGTGGGGCGCCAGACCAATGCCCCACATCGGGGCAGAGAAGGAAGCGGTTTTGACCGGCAAGCCTTCATGTAGCGCGCGCAGGCCGATACACCCGCCCATGGAGTGGCCAAGCAGGTGCCAAGGTTGCGGCAGGTCCAACTCACCAAGCGCAGACAGAACAGCCGCCACATCACGCTGAAAATCTGCAAAAGTCTCGACGAAGCCCACATAACGGGGATCCACCATGCGATCAGCCAATCCCTGACCGCGCCAGTCAATGGCAATCATCGCGTAGCCGCGCGCCGCAAAATCTGCGGCGGCGCGACCGTATTTTTCCACATATTCGGTGCGGCCAGGAAACAGCAGCACTGTCCCTTTCGCTGGGCCTTTGGCGTTTTCCAAAGACCAATGCGCAAAACGCAGGCGCACCCCGTCATCCGCCGTGACCCAGTATGCCTGTGCCTCAGGGCCTTCGGCAACGTCATGGTGAAAAGGCGCGCTCTGCAAAGTCATTAGGCCAGCACGCCGCCCAGCTTCATCGCCGCGCCCATGTCGCCGTCAATCGCCAGTTTGCCAGACATAAAGGCTGCGGTTGGATTCAGCTCACCGTCGAGAATCGACTGAAAGGTGTCTGCGTCGGCGGTCATGGTCACGTCAGTTTCATCGTCGCCAGCGCGTACGCCGTCTGCGTCGATGATAATCGCGCCTTCGCCTTCGATGGCAAATTTGGCAGAGCCATCAAAGGCTTCGCCACCAAGTTTCTCGGTCAGGGCTGCCACTGCGGCGGAAATGATATCGCTCATCTGCTTGATCCTTCAAATTCTTGTGCACATGTTGGGAATCACACGCACACGGGCTACATAGATTTACGTTATGGTCAACTTACGACATCTTCTCAAACCTACCGTTGCGGCATTTGTGCTTACTGTCACGGCATTTCAACCAACAGTTGCTGTTTCTCAGGAAAATGGCAAAACCGAGATGACGGGCGACGGCGAATTGTCGCGCATGATGGCAGAGCTCAAAGTGGCGGATGCCGCGCGGGCGGAACAGCTCGCCGGGCAAATTCGTCATATTTGGGATGCCTCTGGGTCGGCCTCTGCGGATTTCCTTCTGCGCCGCGCACGCAAAGCCATTGAGATTTCTGAAATGGAAGTTGCGGTGGGGCACGCAACAGCCCTTGTCGATCATGCACCGGAATTTGCCCAGGGTTGGGCAGAGCGGGCGCGGGCCTACTATGCGTTGGACCTGTACGGGCCGGCTTTGAGTGATCTGGAGCAGGTGATTGCGCTCAATCCCTCGCATTTTGATGCGGTTATGGGATTGGCCATCATGCTGGATGAGATTGGCAAGCCCAAAGACGCCTATGAGGCCTATCAACAGGTGCAGGCTATACATCCCCATCAGGCGGGCCTAACAGAAGCTTTGGAGCGACTCGCGCCTCTGGTGCGTGGGCAGGATCTCTGAGCCATAACTTTTAGCCAAACGGGGCAAACAGATGGCCGACTATCGGCAGATCACGGCAGTGTTGGGCCCCACCAACACAGGCAAAACCCATTATGCCATCGAACGGATGCTGGGCTATCGCACTGGGGTGATTGGCCTGCCTTTGCGGCTATTGGCGCGCGAGGTTTACGATCGCATTGTGGCGGCGCGCGGCCCCTCGGTGGTGGCTTTGGTCACTGGCGAAGAGCGTATTGTGCCGCCACGTGCGCAATATTGGGTGGCCACTGTAGAAGCCATGCCGGAAGGGCTGGGCGCGGACTTTGTTGCGATTGATGAAATCCAGCTTTGTGCCGATCCGGAGCGTGGCCATGTGTTCACCGACAGGCTACTGCGGATGCGCGGCACTCATGAAACGCTTTTTTTGGGCAGCGATACAATGCGCGGTACAATTGCAGAACTGGTGCCTGAGGCGCAGTTCATGCGGCGGGAACGGATGTCAACGCTGAGTTACTCTGGCAGCCGCAAGATCAGCCGGATGCAGCCGCGCTCCGCGATCGTTGGGTTCTCGGTGGACAACGTCTATGCAATTGCGGAGCTTATCCGCCGTCAAAAAGGGGGCGCGGCGGTAGTGATGGGCGCGCTGAGCCCGCGCACGCGCAATGCGCAGGTCGAACTCTACCAAAATGGGGATGTGGATTACCTTGTGGCCACAGATGCCATTGGCATGGGGCTTAACTTGGATATCGACCACGTTGCTTTTGCGTCCACCACAAAATTTGATGGTCGCCGTATGCGACCTTTGGCGCCCAATGAGCTAGCGCAAATTGCGGGCCGGGCAGGGCGGGGCATGAGCCACGGCACCTTTGGCGTGACAGGAGAAGCACCGCCGTTGGATGAAGGTGTGGCGGAGGCCATTATGGAGCATCGCTTTACGCCAGTGCGCAAATTGAACTGGCGCAACCCGGCACTGCAATTTGGCACGGTGGATGCGCTGATCAATTCGCTGGAGGTTGGTTCAGACGATGAATTGCTGGTCAAAGCACGGGAAGCGGACGATCTGCGCGCGCTTAAGACCGTGTCGCGCGAGGCGGAGGTTACAGCGCGGGCCAGCGACGGGAAATCGGTGCAATTATTGTGGGACGTGTGCCGCATTCCTGATTTCAGGGGCATCAGCCATGCGGAGCATGCGCAAATGATTGAACAGATTTTTGGCTTCCTGCATCAGAGCGGGCAAGTGCCGGATGATTGGCTGGCCCGGCAGGTGAAACGCCTGGATCGTGCGGATGGTGATATTGACACATTGTCGAAACGTCTGGCCTTTATCCGCACATGGACATATGTCGCACAACGTAAAAACTGGGTAAGTGACGAAAACCATTGGCGTGGAGAAACCCGCGCGGTAGAAGATCGCCTATCAGATGCTCTGCATGAGCGTCTAACTCAAAGATTTGTGGATCGGCGCACATCGGTTTTGATGCGCCGGCTCAAGCAGAAGGAGGCCCTTTTGGCCGAAGTGAATGATAAAGGTGAGGTGACCGTCGAAGGCGAATTCGTCGGTCGTCTTGAAGGATTCCGTTTTAGTGCGGACAAAGAAGCCAGCGGACAGGAAGCCAAGACGCTGAAATCAGCGAGCTTGCAGGCACTGGCGCCGCAGTTCCATTTGCGCGCGGATCGGTTTTACAACGCGCCGGATACCGAAATCGACTTTACCGAGCAGGGTGGCCTCATGTGGGGCGAGCACGCGGTGGGCAAACTTGTTGCCGGCGCGGAACCTCTGAAGCCAATGATCGACGTATTTGTCGACGAAGAAGCCGGCGCAGAAGTTGCGCAGAAGGTGGAACGCCGCCTGCAGCACTTCATTGATCGCAAGATCGCAGCGCTGTTTGAACCTCTGCTGAACCTGAGCAAAGACGAAGAGCTTAATGGTCTGGCGCGGGGTTTTGCCTTCCGTATGGTTGAAAACCTCGGCATCATTCCACGTGGCGACGTGGCCACCGAAGTGAAAGAGCTAGATCAAGACGCCCGCGGCTCCCTGCGTAAGCATGGTATTCGCTTTGGTCAGTTCACTATCTTTATGCCACTCCTGCTAAAGCCCGCGCCAACGCGGTTGCGGCTGGTGCTGTGGTCTTTGGCGCAGGGTTTGCAGGATTTCCCAGAATCTCCTCCTCCTGGCTTGGTGACTGTGCCGACCATCAAAGAGGCCCCACGCGGCTATTACGCCATGTCCGGCTATCGGGCTGCAGGTGAGCGGGCGATCCGTATTGATATGCTGGAGCGTCTGGCAGACATGCTACGGGCTGAAGACAGCCGTGGTGGCTTTGAAGCCAAAGCGGATATGCTGTCGATTACGGGTATGACACTGGAGCAGTTTGCTGACCTGATGCAGGGCCTTGGCTATGCAGCGGAAAAAGGCGAACGTGAAAAGGTCAAGGCAGCGCCCGAGGCTGCTGCGGCGGACTCCACGTTGGCGGAAGCGCCGGCTGAGGCCGAGTCCGAGGCATCTGATGTGGTTGCGGCAGACGAAACTGCTCCTGAAGCTGAAGTCACCCCAGAAGCACCTGTGGACACGGAGGCTGAAGACACTGCTCCAGGCACAGAGACCCCGGCAGAACCCGAGTTGGAAGTGTTCTACACATTTACATGGGCCGGTCGTCAGGGTGGCAACCGCAACCAGCAACGTCGTGGTGGTGGCCAAGGTCAGGGCGGCCAGCGTCGCAATGAGCGTCAGGGTGACAAGCCCCGTGGTAAAGGTGGCAAGCCAAAAGGCAAAGGTGGCCCGCGTCGCGACAATGGTCCCAAACAGTTCCAGGCTCGTCCTCCTAAAAAGGAAAAGGCGATTGATCCGGACAACCCATTTGCCGCAGCGCTTATGGGGCTGAAAGGCAAGGACTAAGCGCTTGAGCGCTCAGTCCCCCAACACTCCGTCCCCGAAACTGCGGGCAGACAAATGGCTTTGGCAGGCGCGGTTCTTTAAGACCCGTAGCCTGTCGGCCAAAGTCATCACCGGAGGTCATCTTCGCGTAAATGGACAGAAAATCGCCAAGGCCAGCTATGGTGTGACGATTGGTGACGTTTTGACCTTCCCGCAGGCCAAACGTGTGCGGGTTATCAAGGTGGCCGCGCTTGGCGACCGGCGCGGCCCAGCACCCGAAGCGCAAACATTGTATGAAGATTTGACGCCTGAGGAGAAACTTGTTCCCCGCAGCCCTGGCTCTGACGGAAAAGGGCGTCCCACCAAACGTGATCGCCGCAATCTCGATCTTATGAAGTCTTCCCCGCTTGAAGATTGAGCGACTCTGATTTAGTCAGGCCAGTAACCCGACTACAAGTGAGCTAACCCAAATGACTTATGTCGTTACCGACAACTGCATCGCGTGCAAGTACACGGACTGCGTAGAGGTATGCCCGGTAGATTGTTTTTACGAAGGTGAAAACACGCTGGTTATCCATCCTGATGAATGTATTGACTGTGGTGTATGTGAGCCTGAATGCCCGGCAGATGCAATCCGTCCGGACACCGAGCCAGATATGGAAGTATGGGTGGAGTTCAACCGCAAATATTCCGAGCTTTGGCCTGTGATCATCTCTAAGAAAGAACCGATGCCGGGCTATGAAGAGAAAGACGGGGAACCCAACAAGCTGGAGAAATATTTCTCTGAAGCGCCGGGCGAAGGCGGGTAAGCTATTCAACACAGGCCGATTCGGCTTGTAATTGGGACAAGACTGCTGTCCAAGCTGCATAAATCAGCCCTAAGGTGCTGATACTAAATCACAAAATGCCTGTGAAAGTCTGTCGCGCTTTCAAGGGCATGATTTTTGTGTTATGTTGCTGTTACAGAGGACATAACTGCCTGAGAGCCATCCCCGCATTTGCTGAGGGTGGCTTTTTCTACCAGAGGACATTCCGTGTCGGGAAACTCTCTTTCCCGAGCGCAATTTTTGTCTGGCAGGATGGGGGCTCACAAAGGAAGTACTGCATGAGCAAATCCAAGAAGAACGAGTTCAGCCCGAACGAATATGTTGTCTATCCGGCACATGGCGTAGGGCAAATCATCTCCATCGAAGAGCAAGAAGTTGCAGGTATGCAGCTGGAGCTTTTCGTGATCTCGTTTGAGAAAGACAAAATGACCCTGCGGGTGCCCACCAACAAAGCCACTGAGATTGGCATGCGGTGTCTGAGCAGCCCAGACGTGATTGACCAGGCGATGAAGACCTTGAAGGGCAAAGCCAAGGTCAAGCGCGCCATGTGGTCCCGCCGCGCGCAGGAATATGAGCAGAAGATCAACTCCGGTGATCTGATCGCGATCGCCGAGGTTGTGCGCGACCTGTACCGCACCGACGATCAACGCGAGCAGAGCTATTCCGAGCGTCAGCTTTATGAAGCCGCACTCGAGCGCCTGACCCGCGAAGTGGCCGCCGTTGCCGATGGTGATGAAGCCGCCGCCGCGAAGAAAGTGGACGACGTGCTGGTGTCCCGCGCCGCGTAAGCGTCGTTTGACAGCTTCAAAAGGGATCGCGCCTTTGGCTGCGGTCCCTTTTTTGTGCGCAATCAAACCGTTGCGCGGCACTCTGTGTTGGCGTTTACTACCCGAGAGGGGAGAAGCGAAACATGGAAAACCTCAAGGCAACGGTTGAGCGGCTCTATACGGATCACACGCCGGGTGCGGTGCAGTTCCGCTATGCGCTGATTATTTTCGACTTTGTCACCATTCTGTTTTTCATCGCCACTGCCCATGTGCCCTACGGCCCGGGCCTGATCCTCGCCAGCCGTCTGACGGGGGTGATCATCTGTCTGGATCTGATTGCCCGTTGGTGGGTGGCAGAGGATCGTCGGTTTTTTCTCACGCGGATTTATACCCTTGCCGATGTGGTTGTGGTTGGCTCGCTGTTTATTGATCCGTGGTTGTCTGGCGATCTGGCCTTTTTACGCGTGCTACGCGGCTTATCCACTCCTACCATCTGCTTTATGATTTGCGCCGCGACAGCCGCTGGTTCCGCACGCATGAGGATGCAGTGATCGCGACCATCAACCTGTTTGTGTTTGTCATGGTGACCTCGGCATCTTCGCTGGTGTTTTTCATCGACAAAGAGGCCACCGCCACGCCCTTTATTGATGCGATGTATTTCACTGTGGCGACACTTACGACCACTGGATACGGCGACATCACGCTGGACAGTCCGGGAGGCAAGCTGTTCTCGATCTGTGTGATGGTCGGGGGTGTGGCGCTATTTGTGCAACTGGCGCAGGCGATCATCAAACCACAAAAGGTGCGTCACAAGTGTGACAACTGCGGCCTTCTGCGCCACGATCCGGACGCCGTGCACTGCAAACACTGTGGCGCCACGATCTGTATCGAGACGGATGGTGCTTAGAAATACTGTGCCAGAATCACGAGGGTGAAGAGCAGGGTGATTTCAGTGATTTGCTGGGTTGCGCCCAAAACATCGCCAGTCTGACCGCCAATTTTCACCCGCGCTGTGGCGGAGCACAGTGCGGCCATGACAAAAGCGACACCTGCAAGGATCACGCCGGGCACTCCGACGCAACCAAAGGCGGTGACACCGGCAAGCGCAAAGCCGGTGAGCGCGCCTGTGCGCGGTGCGCGACCTTGAGAGTGGCTCAACCCATCGGTGCGGGCATGAGGCAGGGCGGCCATCACCAGCGTCATATTGGCGCGAGACAGCATCGCCACGGCCAGAAGCCCAAACAGCCAAACGTCAGCCTCAAGCAGAATCGCAATGGCGCCCCAGCGCGCGGCAATAGACAGGCACAGCGCAATCACACCGTAGGCCCCAATATGGCTGTCGCGCATGATTTCTAGCCGTCGGGCTTTCTCCCAGCCGCCCCAAAAACCATCTGCGGTGTCCGCCACCCCATCTTCGTGCATGGCCCCGCTCATCACAATCATCGCGGTGAGCCAGACCACTGCCGACAAGACCGGTGGCAATCCGATGAATAACAAAGCGGCAGTTGGTAGAGCCGCCAGCAGCGCCAGAGCCGCCCCTGCAATGCTATAGGCCCAGGCGGCGCGGGCGCCACGGGAGAAATCCGCCTTCACTGGTAGGCGCGTCAAAAGCGCCAAGGCGGTGTTGATATCGCGGGGGCGAAACGGTGACGTGTCGGAACTGGCCATACCTGCGTCTTTTTCCTTGCTTGCCGGGGGCTTGATATGAGGTAAACAGCGCTAACGTTAAAAATTCAACAGGAGCCCGGCCAATGTCCGCAGAATTCACCTCTTTGGCGGAGTTTCAACAGATTGTGACGGCCGCGCCGGCTGTCGATCAGCAGGCTCTAGGCGAAGCTGAGGCACGCAATGGTCAGCTGACAAAGCCACCCGGAGCTTTGGGTCGCTTGGAAGACATGGCGATTTGGTATGCAGGCTGGCGCAGTAACCCGCGCCCCAGCATCGACGCGCCGCAGGTGATTATCTTTGCTGGCAACCATGGTGTGACCGCGCAAGGGGTTTCGGCTTTCCCGGCGGAAGTCACGGCGCAGATGGTGCTGAACTTCCAACACGGTGGCGCAGCGATCAATCAGCTAAGCAAAGCGGCTGGGGCTGATCTCGATGTAATCGCGCTGGATCTGGAGACGCCCACGGCGGACTTCACCCAAGGCCCGGCGATGAGCGAATCCGAGGTTGTGGCGGCGCTTCAGGCTGGCTGGAATGCGGTGAAGGATGATACGGACCTTTTGGTTGTAGGCGAAATGGGCATTGGCAACACTACCAGCGCGGCTGCGATTGCCCATGCGCTCTACGCTGGTGAGGCGGAAGAGTGGGTTGGACGCGGTACCGGCGTGGATGAGGCTGGTCTGGCGACCAAAGCGCGTGTGGTGCGCGAGGGCGTTGCCGCCAACAACGCACCCAAAGGTCTGGAAGCGCTGCGGTGCCTTGGTGGGCGCGAGCTGGCCGGTATGGTTGGTGCCATGGCGCGCGCACGTGTGCTGCGCATTCCTGTGATCCTCGATGGCTTTATTGCAACTGCAGCCGCCGCCGCTTTGGGCGAAGAGGTGGATGATGCACTGGACCACGTGATCGCGGGTCACGTGAGTGCAGAAAGCGCGCATCCGGCGTTGCTGGCGCAGCTTGGCAAAGAGCCAATCTTGAGCCTCAACATGCGTCTGGGTGAAGGCTCCGGCGCGGCTGTGGCGATCATCATCCTGAAGGCGGCAGTGGCGTGCCATTCCGGCATGGCCACCTTTGCCGAAGCCGGTGTGTCCGACAGCTAAACCAATTGGATCGGAGCGCGTCTAGGCGCGCTCCTCCGGATCACTGTCCAGTTGGGCCAGCAGCACATCCTGCAGTTCTTTCTCCAGTGACCGCGCGCGCTTTTTGTACGCTTCATTTTTGGACAGGGGCAGGTCTTCGCTCCACAGCTGCGCCAATTCCTGCATTGCGAAACGATCGTGCTTGTAAAACGCTTGCTCTGCCTGGGCTGCCTCATATTCGCTGAGGCCGATGTTTTCCAAAACATAGCGACCAGCACGCAGCGAACTGTCAAACATCTCCCGCACAATGTCATCCGCGCCCGCTTTATAGAGCCGGTAGACATTACCGCGATCTTTGGCGCGGGCGACGATGTGCAAGTCAGGACGCTCTCGCCGGGCAAAGGCCACCAGTTTGAGTGACGCTTCCATATTGTCCAGCGCCACCACCAGAACGCGCGCTTCACGCAAGCCAGCTGCGTGCAGAATTTCCGGGCGTGTGGGATCTCCGAAGAAGCCCTTGATGCCAAAGCTGCGCATGTTTTCGATGGCTTTCATGTCGTTATCCAAAACCACGGTTTGGTAGCCGGATGAGCGCACCAGTCGGTTCACAATCTGACCAAAGCGGCCAATGCCCGCGATGATCACGGGGCCGGTTTCATCCACCTCGTCATGTTCGTGCTGGTCTTTTTTGTCTCCGCGATCCCCAATCCTTTTGGACAACACATCGTGCAGGATAAACAGAAGCGGCGTAACCAGCATGGTGAGCGCCACGATCAGCAAGTATTTCTCCGCCGCCCAGGCTGGGATCACGTTTTGTTGTTCCGAGAAGGTGATCAGAACGAAGCCAAATTCCCCCGCCTGCGCGAGGCCCAGAGTAAAGAGCCAAAGGTTACGGTCTCGCAAGCCAAAGGCACGGCCCAACAGGTATAGGATCAGTGCTTTGATGCCGATCAGGCCCAGGGTGAGGCCAATGATCTGCCCCGGAGCACGCGCAAAGACGTTGAAGTCGATCTGCGCCCCCACAGTGATGAAGAACAATCCGAGCAGCAGGCCTTTGAAGGGGGCAATGTCGCTCTCTAACTCATGGCGGAATTCGGAGTTCGCCAGCAGTACACCGGCTAGGAAGGTACCCAGAGCAGGGGAGAGGCCAACCGACTCCATCAGCAGCGCGATACCCACCACAATCAGCAGGGCCAGCGCTGTGTACATCTCCGGTAGATGCGCCGCGTGAATGAAGCGGAAGACGGGCCGCATCAGGTAGAGCCCACCGAGTACGATGGAGCCCACCGCACCGAGAGTGACCAGCGTTACGCCCCAACCGGGCAGCCCGTCCACCAGCGACATGGCGTGGTCATCTGTGTGACCACCTTCGGCAATCGCCCCGCTGGTGGCAATTTCCATCGCCTCCGGCATCGCCAGCAGTGGCAGAAGCGCCAGCATTGGGATCACCGCAATATCCTGCGCCAGCAACACCGAGAAGGTCGAACGCCCGCCGCGGGTCTGCATCAAGCCTTTTTCCGCAAGAGTTTGCAGCACAATCGCGGTCGAACTGAGGGCAAAGATCAGGCCGGTGGCCACGGCCACGTTTACGGAGAAGCCCAAGACGATACAGGCCGTGGCCACCGCGCCGGTGGTCAGGCCAATTTGTAACCCCCCAAGCCCCAACAGTTTGTCTCTCATAGCCCAGAGCGCACGTGGATCCAGTTCCAAACCAATGATAAACAGCATCATCACCACGCCAAATTCGGCATAGTGCAGCAGTTCGTCTGCCTCATGTGAGCCAACCAGCCCCAACACGGGGCCGATTAAAATACCGGCTGCCAAGTATCCCAACACCGAACCGAGCCCCAAGCGGGAGGAGATCGGTACGGCGATCACTGCGGTTATCAGGAAAATAGTGGCGGTATAAAGGGCGTCTTCCATACGTCCTGTGTCCTATTCTTTTGCGGCGCTTAGGTCGGCAGCGGGGCGTCTCGTTTAAGTTGGTCCATGACAATCTGACTTTGCACACGGCTTACGGCGGCATGTGGGAGCAAAACCTCATGAATCAAGCGGTTAAGCGCGTTAAGATCCTCACAATAGGCGCGCAGCAAATAGTCCGCATCGCCGGTCAAAGTCCATGCGCTGACAATTTCGGCACGGGTGCTGATCAAAGTGGCAAAACTCTGCGAGTTCTCCGGCCCGTGCGTGCCGAGCTGTACCTGAATAAAAGCTTGTACCGAAAGGCCCAACTTTTGCGGGCTCAAACGGGCATTGTAGCCCTCGATATAGCCATCCGATTCTAACCTTTGGCGCCGCCGCCCAGCCTGACTGGGCGAGAGGTTGAGGATCTCGCCCAGCTCCTGCGCCGTGAGGTGAGCATTTTTCTGAAGCGCAGAGAGCAGGCGCATGTCAATAATGTCTAGCATCTGCGTAACTTTCGCGTAAACGATGATCTTTGTGCGTATACTACGCGGAATTTATCGGAATTGCACGTCACTTCGCGGCGTTTCCGCATGATTGGCGGCGTATTCTTGCCTCAGCGAACATCAATATCCAAGAATCCCCAAAAGGAGACGCGACATGGGTCCTTTCCCACATGATGCGCCACGCGCCGAGATTTCCGATTTCAACCCTGCTGGCACCGACGGCTTTGAGTTTGTCGAATTTGCCCATCCTGAGCCGCAGGAGCTGCGCGATCTCTTCACCAAGATGGGTTATGCCCATGTCGCCAATCACAAAACAAAAGCCATCGAGCTGTGGCAGCAGGGCGACGTCACTTACATCCTGAACAACGAACCCGGCAGCTTTGCCGCGCGCTTTGTCGAAGAGCACGGCCCCTGCGCCCCGTCCATGGGCTGGCGCGTTGTGGATGCGCAGAAGGCTTATGAGCACGCTGTGTCCAAAGGTGCCGAAGCCTATGACGCTGACGACAAAACTCTCGATTGGCCTGCGATCAAAGGCATCGGTGGTTCGTTGATCTATTTCACCGACCAGTATTTTGACACCTCGCCGTTCAACGAAGAGTTTGATTGGATCGTGACTTCCAAGCCGGAAGGCGACGGGTTCTTCTACCTCGATCACCTGACCCACAACGTATTCAAAGGCAACATGGACAAGTGGTTCAAATTCTACGGCGACCTGTTCAACTTCCGTGAAATCCGTTTCTTCGACATCGAAGGCAAGTTCACCGGTCTGCGGTCCCGTGCGTTGACCTCGCCCTGTGGCAAAATCCGCATTCCAATCAACGAAGACCGCGGCGAGACTGGTCAGATTGTGGCCTATCTGAAGAAATACAACGGTGAAGGCATTCAGCACATCGCGGTTGGCTCTGATGACATCTACAGCTCCACAGACGCCATCGCTGACAAAGGCATCAAATTTATGCCTGGTCCCCCTTATGCATACTATGACTTGTCCAAAGCGCGCGTTGTCGATCACGAAGAGCCACTGGATCGCATGAAAAAGCACGGCATCCTGATTGACGGTGAAGGCGTGGACAATGGTGGTGAGACCAAAATCCTGCTGCAGATCTTCTCTAAAACAGTGATTGGCCCGATCTTCTTTGAGTTCATCCAACGCAAGGGTGACGACGGATTTGGCGAAGGCAACTTCAAAGCACTTTTTGAATCCATCGAACAAGAGCAGATCAACAACGGTGAAATCGAAGCCGCAGAATAAGCCTCAAAGACATCCTTCCAACCGCGGTTGGAGCGAGGGAAGCGTCGTCCATTCATGCGGTGGGCGGCGCTTTTTTGTGCGCAAAAGCATGTTGTTTTGTGGGACTGCACTTCTAAGGTGAAATCTGAAGTCCTTGTGAAGGAGTGGGTGCATGTCGAAATTTATCCTTGGCGCCATGGGCGCTCTGCTTATGTCAACCGCGGTTCAGGCCACTGATATGACAATTTTTACGGCCCAGAAAATCATCACGATGGAGACCAACATTCCCGAAGCGACGGCGGTGGCTTTGGCGGAAGGGCGAATTGTTTCTGTAGGCAGTTTGGACAGCTTGAGCGACTACATCGAAAATCACGGGGCAGTGGTGGATGATCGCTTTGCTGACGCAGTTCCCGTTTCTGGCGCCAGATGATTGGCATTTGCTAACCGGCGACTTTCCAGGCGCGAAGACCCATGACGATTACATTGCGCGTCTGAAAGAGTTGGTTGCGTTGCATGAGGCGTCTGACCGAGACGAGTCTGTTCCGTTCGTCGCCTGGGGGTATCACCAGCTGTGGCACGGAGACGTGAATCGCCCGCTGCTGAATGAGCTGTTCCCGGACACGCCGGTCATGTTGTGGCACCGCAGCTTTCATGAGGTGATTGGCAATGATGCCGCTTTTGACTTGCTTGGTATCACCGAGGCGGACGCACAGGTCTATCCGGAAGAGGCGAGCTGGGAAGATGGTCACTTTTGGGAAAACGGTGCCAAGGTGCTGGTCGCCAAAATGCCGTTCCTGTTTGCATCAGACCGGTACGGCAAAGGCATGGAGAATTTTTATGAGATGCTGCATCAGGCTGGTGTGACGTCCGCGTTGGACATGGGCACGGGGATTTTTAGCGATCCAGACGGGGAGATTGCGCCCATCCGCGCGACGGCGGAACGTGTGCAACCGCCAACGCGTTTGGTTCTGACGCCGTTGATCACGGATTTTCTCGCACGGAAGAAGACGCCCGAAGAGGCGCTGGCAGAAATTGAAAGATGGCGCACCGGCAATACCGAGCTGGTCGCCATCGAGGACCACTTCAAAATCATGATGGACGGGGCGATCTTCTCCGGCCTCAGCCAATATGGTTTTCCCGGCTATAAAGACGGCCATGAAGGCATCTGGATGGCGCCGCTCAGCGAGACAGAAAAATGGGCGAGATTCTTCTGGAACCAAGGCTTTCAGATCCACGCTCATACAAATGGGGACAAGTCAGCCGAAGCGCTGATTGGCATAGTGCAGCGTGCGCAAGCGGAAACCCCACGTTTTGATCACCGCACCACACTGGAGCATTTTGCCTTTGCCCACGAAGAGTAGCTGCGCCAGATGGGGGCGCTTGGCATGGCAGTTTCGGCCAACCCGTACTACCAGTACATTCTTGCGGATATCTACGCGCAGAACTGGCTAGGCGAGGACATAGCCCGCTATATGGTACCACTTGGCGCCGCACGACGTCAGAACATCACGGTGGCGCTGCACTCAGACAACCCGATGGCGCCGCTCAGCCCGTTGGTGTTGGCAGATGCGGCGGTGAACCGAACCACCATCAACGGTAGGCAGAATGCGCAGGTCGAAGCCCTAACAGTGCATGAGGCCATGCGCGCCATCACCATTGATGCAGCCTGGGTGATGAAGCGGGAGCATGATTTGGGCTCAATCCGAGCCGGCAAACGCGCGGACTTTGTGGTGCTGGAAGGCAATCCGTACGAAGTGCCAATCACAAAGATCAAAGACGTACAGATCTGGGGTACCGTGTATGAAGGCACCGTGTATCCGGTGATCGCAAATTAAGGTGCGGACCCGTCAGCTCTTTGGCATCTTCAGCACAACGTCGCGCTTGCCCTTTGTGTAGTGCAATTCGTCTTGGCTGATGGCGGAGACACGGCCGCCGTCGATACGATCGCCAACCTGTACCTTCTTGTAGCGCCCGCTTGACAGGCGCACCAAAGCGCGCCGGTTAGAGGAGGTGCCATAGACACCAATCAGGTTCACCTTGTTCAGGTTGATTGCGTTTTTGATGGTCGCCTGACGCGCCACAGAGGCGGTGGTCGGAATTTCGGGAACCACTGATGCAGCCGCGGGCACAGCGGCCGCTGAGGTTGTTGTGCCTGTGCTCTCTGGCGCGGCACGCGCTGCCAGCTGCGCAATATTAGCAGGCTTCAGGCGAGGACGCGGAGACGCCGCGACGGCAAGCTGAGTCGGCGTGGTGTCTTTTTCATCCGCCAGCTTGACGTTTTCTGGGCGCAGCTTGGGACGGACGGCGGCCAGTTCTTCACGGGTTAATCCGCCAAAGTTTGCGCGCTCGTTTTGCTCTTGCAGGTCTCCGGGGCGCAGTTTTGGGCGCAGGACCGCCAGTCGCGAGCTGTCGGTTTCGCTGATCTGTGGCTCGTCGCCCACCTTGATACGCTTTGGGTAAGCAGCGGGGAAAATTGGAGGGCGCCCAGCAAAGACCATCACGCCTTCGGGGTTTAAAGCCCCTTCAGCAGTAGCGACCACAAGGCCGCGTGCATCCATGTCAAAGGTGGTGTCTGCAGACGCCGGGTTCACCTGCGCGCGGGCAGGCTGATCGGTGTCCAGAACTTCTGGCGCAGGTAGCGCCACAGCGTCAAAACCGATGGTGTCGCGGTCCACAGAGGCAATGTAAATGTCATCACTGCTGTCAGACGTCAGTTCGAAAGGCTGTTCCGGCGCGCGTTGCCAAATGCCGGTTACTGCATAACGCGCTTCGGCTTGCACAGGGTCAACATTGCCGTCGCCCACTTCGTCAAGCATTGCCTCGATTTCAGCGCTGTCGGTGATGCTTTCCGGTGTGAGCGGTTCCAAAAGCGCGGTGTCCACGTTTTCAGTTGGGTTGGGTGTCATGCCGTCGGGCACGGTCACCACCAAGGGTGCGTCCGTCGCAGGCAGCTCCGGCGCTGACCCTGCCTCCGCAGAAACCACGTCTTCTCGCGCCGTTTCGGGGCGCGGGGCGTTAGCGGAGTCTTTGGCAGCGGTGGTCTCACTCACGGCTTCAGGGGAAGCGGTCGTTGGTGCAACCGCAACCTCAACAGCCTCCGTCTCGCCTGCCCCAAACAGTCCGGCTAACCCGTCTTCGGTGGCGTAGGTTGCCCATAGGGCCGCAATCGCCATCAACACTAACAGCAACGTGGTTAAGATTAGCCCCAGATGTCTTGGCTTACCACGCACCTCCTGTGGGCGCGCACCAAACAATGTCATCTTCTGCTTTTCTTGAGCAGACGCGTCTTTGGTTGCTTTCTTGACTTTGGAACGGGAGATCTTTTTGCCAACCTTTGGAGCGGGCCCGGCCACTTTGGTCTTGCCGCGTGCGCTGGCAAAGGTGGCGGTTTCCGCATCCGACACGCCCGCAGTGTCGGATGTAACCTGCTTAGATCCACCGTCCTCTTTTTCAGTTCTAAGTCCGGCCACGGCCTTTGCCGGATCAAACCGAAGGGGCGGGGCCTTGCTGTCACCTGTGCTGGTTGGAATGCTGGGTGCATTCGTACCGCTGACGTTGCGCGTCACCCCACTGAGGCCCGGCGCTGATTTGGTTTCTTCGAGCGCTTCTTTCTGCGCCCGGATCGACGCAAATGCGGCTGCTGGTTCCGCCGGCTTGGCGGTTTCTTTTGGCGCGCCTGGCACCGGTGGTTTGACTTCTTCAGACGCAGCCTTTGGTGTTGCCGCCGCTTCTGGCTTTGTCGCAGGCTTAGGTTCTGACTTCGGTTTGTCTGATTCCACAGCTGCTTTCGCTGTTTCCTGCGCCCGAGGTTCTTGTTTCTCCACTGGTGTCGGAGTTGGCAGCACAACGCCTTGCTTCTTGGTGGCAGGGGCTTCCGGCGCAACCGATGTCTCGTCAACCGGCTCTGGTTCTGGCTCAGGAGCTTCTTCGACAATCGGTTCCAGCGGTGCGGGGGGGATGTCTAGTTTGAACTCAGTCTGAGGTTTGGCGTCGAGAAGTGGCTCCGGCTCAGGTTCTGACCGTGGCCCTTCGCTCACCACTAAAATGGCGGTCTTGTCTGCTTGGACGTTAATACCGCCCGCCCGCGCTTGTGTCGTGTCGCCAAAATCCGGCGCGGAAGCAAAGCTGTCCTCCGGCGGAATTGCGCTGAACCTCACGGGATTAAAGGCGTGCTCGATGGCAAAGGCCTCGGCCTCATTTAACGTGTCACGCGCCACGGCGGCCACTTGCGGAATGCCACTCTGTATGGCGATGTCAAACACCAGCTGATCAGCGCGATAGGGCGTTTCCGCCTCCAATGCGTCCTCAGCCTTCTGACGGCGCTTTTTTTCGCTCATTCGGCCCGCAGGCAGAGTTAGGTATTTGATTTGATCATTGGGCAGCACCAGCGTGGTGGAAAAATCCTCGCCGCCTACAGCAACAGCCTGCGCCCTCAGTTGCGTCAGCTCGCCCGCTAGGTCCGGGCTGTCGAGCCCCACTTCTCCCAGCAAATGCCAGCCTCCCGGCACGCGGGTCAAAAGGCCAATGCCCTCAAAGGAAAGTGTAAGCGCGAGATCCGAAGTCATGCATCAAGCCCTAGCATGCAAGTGATTGGCAAGGCGCGACCTTGCTCAGAATTGTAGGATTTATAGCAAGTTATCGCCGAAGGGGAAGAAAAAGCCGTCCCTAATTGCGGTGCCTTCGGCGGTTTGCAGCCACAAAGTGACCCCATGGTAAACAAAGACCGCCCCAAACCTGGGATTGGGGCGGTCTAAGAAAATGTGTTGTGAGGCTGTCAGGCTTAGCTATGTGCTTTCTTTAGCGCTTGATCCAGATCAGCAGTCAGGTCTTCGCTGCTCTCGATGCCAATCGATATCCGCACCACATTTGGCCCTGCGCCCGCCGCTTCCTGCTGTTCCGGCGTCAGCTGCCGGTGGGTGGTGGAAGCGGAGTGGATCACTAGGCTGCGCGCATCGCCGAGGTTGGCGACATGGGAGAAAATCTCCAGGCTGTCGACAAACTTAACACAGGCGTCATAGCCGCCTTTCAGCGCCACAGTGAACAGACCACCGGCACCTTTCGGGCAAATGCGTTCTACACGGTCATGGTACGGCGAGGACGGTAGCCCGGCATAGGTTACATAGTCCACATGCTCATGGCTTTCGAGCCAACCAGCAACGGTTTTAGCGTTTTCCACGTGGCGCTCCATGCGCAGGGACAGTGTTTCAATGCCCATCAGGGTGTAATGTGCTGCCTGTGGGTTCATGGTCATGCCAAGGTCGCGCAGTCCAATTGCAATGCCGTGGAAGGTGAACGCCAGCGGGCCAAAGGTCTCATGGAAGCGCAAGCCGTGGTAGGCTGGTTCCGGCTGGCTCAGGGAGGGGAACTTGTCAGAGGCGGACCAATCAAACTTGCCGCTGTCCACGATACAGCCGCCGGTCACGGTGCCGTTTCCGGTTAGGTATTTGGTGGTGGAGTGCACTACCAAGGTGGCGCCCAAAGCAATCGGGTTGCAGAGGTATGGCGTGGCTGAGGTGTTGTCCACGATCAGCGGCACACCGGCGTTGTCGGCCACTTTGGCCAGTGCTTCGATGTCGCTGATGTACCCGCCGGGGTTGGCTACGGATTCACAGAACACCGCGCGGGTGTTTTCATCGATTGCCGCTGCCACCGCGTCCAGATCATCGGTGTCTACAAAGGTCGCGGACCAGCCAAAGCGTTTGATGGTCTGGCTGAATTGAGTGATGGTCCCACCATAAAGACGGGAGGAAGCCACCACATTGCAGCCTGGCTGCATGAGCGGGAACAACGCCATGATCTGCGCCGCGTGACCAGAGGAACAGCAAACGGCCCCAACGCCACCTTCGAGCGTGGCAATGCGTTCTTGCAGCACGGCGACGGTTGGGTTTGTCAGGCGGGAGTAGATGTAACCTACTTCTTGCAGATTGAAGAGCGCTGCGGCGTGCTCGGCATCCCGGAATACATAGGCGGTGGATTGATAAATCGGCGTCTGCCGCGCGCCTGTGGCCGGATCGGGCCGTGCGCCCGCGTGAATTTGCAATGTGTCAAAACCGTAGGTCGCTTCAGACATCGTGTGTTCTCCCTAAAATTATCGCGCCAAGTGTTAGGCAGACCAAAGCCATCACGCAACCAAAGTTGGGACCTTGTGCTGCGGAAAGTCGCATTTCCTAGGAAAACTGCGCAGTCAGAACGTTTGGGTTTTCAAAAGCATGGCTGCCTGAACACTGTCCAAGCGGTTTCTTCTCACCCAAATACCTATTGGCTGCGCCAACTTTCCTTATCGCAGCCAATAGCCATTCTTTTTCAGTGTGTTGCGAATGGCCTGCTCCTTGCGCGGTAGATGATTGCGATCAAACAGAGCCCGTGCTTTGTGCCCGCGGTTCTGATAGATCATACGCTTAAATGGATCGTATTGCTTGAGTACTTTTTTGATCTTGTTGGGGGCGCTGACCTCCTCGAGTACCTGCATCACCGCATCGCTTTCCCGCGCATAAAGCAGCGGCATCAGCCGGTAGTGACAGCTTGTAGACCCATCAAGGTAGCCCGTCGGTAGCGCATCACGTCCGCCGCCCAAGCCATGGATCACCAGCGGCAAGACAATCTGGTCCAGCCAAGGGTAAATTGCCTGACAAGCCAGCTCATCCGGCGGGTTGTCACTGACACTGCGGGCATATTCCAGGAACCGTTCGCCAAACACTTTGGGGCAGCGGTAGTAGAAGAAGCCGGCGTTGAAATAGAGATAACGCCGCCAGTATTCATCTGGTTGGCTCAGGTCCAGAGAGCTTTCAAAGTCCAAGTCAAAGCGGTCGTAAAGCGCCCTCCATATGCCGGTGTATTGCGGGCCGTAAAGCGGCGGAATCGGCCAGGTGCCTTCTACCCGCAACGACGCGGAGGGGCGGTCAAAGTCAAATGGCACGGTGCTCAACTCGTCCATGATCAGCGTGTCGGTATCAAAAAATACAAAAGGTTCACCAACGGGCAAGGCAGACAGTAACTCTATCTTATTTCCGTAAGCGTAGGGTTCGCCAAACACTGGCGTTTCAAACGGCAAAATTTCTGCGCCGAGGCTTTCCAGCAGGGTGCGCACATCCGGATTGCCAATACGCGGGTCCTTCTCCCAACGTGGTCCCGGAGCCGGTTCCGCCACAAACAACTTGCCTGCAAACTGTGGGGACTTGGCACGTAGTGAGGCCGCAAACAGAGCCGCCTCATACATCAGACGGCCATTCTGGGCCACCACCACTACGTTGAATACCTGCGATTTCAGCGCTTTACTTGTCATTCTTCTATTGCCCTGCACGATGCTCGAGCCGACTATACGTGTCATAAGCCCGTGGCAAAAGCGGGCATTACACTTTTTGACGAAATCATAGAAAGGCGCTCGCTTATGCAACTGTTCAAGCTGGCCACTCTCTGTCTTGGCGTACTTGGCACCGCCGTTTTGGCAG
>JAAENN010000083.1 GCA_024224295.1 Shimia sp.
AGCAACATGCTGCTCAACGCGCAAAAGATAAGCTCGTCCTGGCGGTGGACTTTCCGAGTGGGTGCATTGATGCTTCAGGGGATCTCGCTGAGGTTCACGTGGAGGCTGTGGAAAGTGAGGGTCGGCAGCGCAATCATTGGCGCGTGTTGCCATGGGCGCGGCTCGAGTTCGCGGAAGGGTCAGTTGGTAAACAAGATAACCTTAATCGTTTCTTGCCGTCCGTGATTGAAGCTGGCGTGCTTGAGAAGCTGCGTGGTGCTGGCAAGGTTCGCTCCGTTTTGACACCCGCTGGGCAAGTGAAGCTGCGCAAGCTGGAGGAACATGTTCCAGGCGACGTTTGTGCTTGGGTTGATTCGTTGTGCGAGGATCGCAAGAATTTCTCTGCCAGAAACGACGGAAATCAGGAGAAGCAGCGCTCCGCTCTTTTGAAATCAATTGAATCTTTGCGGAAACCAGTTTTGCTTGATGAGTTTTTGGTAGTGCCTGTAGCGAAGCTGCGTCGGAGCTCTGCGAAGTACGAGGTGCAGCTGCGGGAGGAGCCGCTGCAGGCGACGCGTGCAATCCATACGATTTTGACACGGATGGTCGTGTTCCATTGCGACGTGTGCCGCGAGCGGTTCCCAGCGTTCCACCCTGCGTATGAGCCGCCTGAGTCCTTGAAGTTGGATCTTTTGAAACACGGGCGAAACGGCGTTGCTGCTTGCAGCACCGCCGTAGCGTCCTGGAACGATCTGCCACCGCTTCCCGACGCGCCCGAACCAGAGTTGCTCGTCGCCACGTGCCACAGCGGTGTGTGTTTGAGCTGCCAGCGCGACATCGACCGCCAGGCGGAGAAGCAGCCCGACGCGGTGGTGCCGCGGCGGTCGCATTTGAACGTGATGGATCCTTGCTGGACGTTCCCGCACGAGGAACTGCAGTGGCTGTTCGAGCAGGCGACGGTCGTTGAGGAGCAATTGATTGCGCTGGAGCACATGCAAGTGAACTTCGTGCAGGTGTACCGCACGGGCTTGATGAAGTTCCGGCGCAACGTGATTTCGTTCCCGCAGGATATCGGAGCGTTCGCGGCGCGCTGGGGCTTCGGGAAGACGTACCGCGTGGGTGATCGCGTGAATTGCTTCTTGCGTCCCGGCGAGGATCTTGACCGGGAGCGGGTGACGCCCGCTTCTGCGACGGAGCGAGAGCGTGCGGTGTGCGCAGTGGCCGATGAGGGAGCGCTCGTGTTCCCTGCGACGGTGCGCGTTGTGAGCCAGAGTGGTGTCTTCGAGCTCGCGTACGACGAGCCCTTCGGTGGGGTTGGCAGCGCGACGCTGAAGGACCTCCGTCCTCGCGTGCGTATGCCGTGGCACCCGAAGTTCTTGAACGGGCAGTTCGCGTTGTTCCTGCACCGCAACGTGCCGCATGGCAAAGACATCGAAGACGTGCCCGTTCGCTGGGATTACGTGTCGAGGTATCTGCAGGCGCTGACCCGCTTGGGGCGCTGGCGCCTCGACCATGGACCGTGTGGGCCGGTGGATGTGGAGGACGGAGTGGATTGGCGCACGCTTCCAGGCGTCGGGCCTATGCATTGCTGGTACGATCCTGGCTTGTTCGATGTCGCGGATTACGACACGCTTCGCGCGAGCTATGCGCCGCAGGTTTGGCGCGGGGAGTACGTCTCTGCAGAGAGAGCGCAGGAGCTGCGCGCGAGTGGCGAGGAAGTTCAGGGATGCGACGTGCGCACGGCTGCCGATTTCCGCGAGGCGGGCTTCGAGGTGAGGGTTTTGGGCGGCGTCGACGGTGCTCCTGAGGACGGTGAAGTGACGATAGTCGATGGGAGTCTCTTTGAGCGGTGGCTGGAGCTGGAGCCGATGCGCTACGCACGCCTCGTGCGGGACTGGTGGGCTGCGCAGGGCGAGGTGGCGGAAGGAGGCGTGTCTGGGCTGAAGGTTGCAAACGAGGAAGCGGCAGTGGATCTGCTGGTGCGCATCGCTAAGGACGCCAGCGGGTCGACGTCTACG
>JAAENN010000084.1 GCA_024224295.1 Shimia sp.
AGCGGCAGATCCACGCGACATTCGTCCCAATCAAGCAGCACAAAACGACCGTCCGAAAGCCGCAGCACATTGCCCGGTGCGAGGTCGCCATGCACGACACAAGTGGGTGTGTCAGGCAGAGCCCGCCAAGCGCCGCGACACAACGCAACCACATCGGCTGGCATCTGTGACAGGTCCACATCACCACCGAGCTCGTGCGAGAGCAACGCACTTGAGGATAAGAAGCCAGGTCGCTGATCCCACCCTTGGGTTTGGACATGCACGTCGGCCAGAAAAGCGGCCACTTCAGCGAGACCATTACGAGGGACGGCCTCCCCCTCGACAAAGCCTTCACAGGTCCAACCTGCCTCAGACAACTGACCATTTGAGCTGCGCTTCATCTCTGGCACCACAAACCCACAGCACCGTGCCACATCCTGAACCGGACTCAGCCACGCGAGCGCCTGCTCGCTGCGAGTGGTGGATTTGAACAGCACATCCTGCGGCAAACCACGGGTACGCCAGACTTGGTTGCGATGACCGCCTGAGAGCCGCTCAATCGGTGCTGACACACGCCACAGGCTAACGGGAGGTTGTGTCACAACTTACGCCACACAGACACGTGTTTGGTGCTGTCTTTGGTAAACGGCGCGCGATCCCAATCCGCCCAGCGATGTTCCAATGTCATACCGGCAAGCCGCGCCATCAGGTCCAGTTCAGACGGCCAAGTGTACCGAAAAGGCACCGACAGATGCTGCGTTTTGCCGTCTTTCATCCACACATGGTGTGAGCTGTAGGCCTGTGTGGAAATGTCAAATTCGTCGACACCCCAATGATCAGGGTCATGGGCAAAAGTCACATGGGTTTCGCCAAACGGCAAGCGCTGAAGCGGGGGGATCTGCGTCTCGATCACAAACCGCCCACCCGCCTCAAGATGTTCAGCCGCGCTTTGAAAACAGGCAACTTGGGCGTCTTGGGTGGTGAGGTTGTCTATGGTGTTGAATACCAGAAAGACCAGCGTGAAGGTACCCTCGGAACGCGCCTCGCACATGTCGCCTATGACAACCGAGATCTCCGCGCCGCCGGGTTTCTTGCGCATCTCAGCGACCATGGCAGAGGACAATTCAATGCCGCTCACTGGCACACCTTTGGCCGCCAAGGGCAGGGCAATGCGGCCGGTGCCGATGGCAAATTCCAGCGCTGCGCCACCCTGTGCGAGATCGGTCAAAACGTCGACCGTCGCGGCCACCAGCGCGGGATCCGTGCCGCCATGATCCACGTCATAGGTTGCTGCTACCTCGGCATCAAACACACCGTCACTCATGGCACACCCTCTGTGTTACGGCACCTCACAGGTAAAGAGGCGCACAGTCAAACCGCCATGAGCCACCGTGGCAAATGGGGTCTCAAGCGGCAAGTTGGTGGCTTTGGCCAAACCGGCGTCTGTGGTGATTATGCCAACCTTCCAACCGGAGAACCGCGCAGAGAGCGCCTTGCCCAAGCTGGCATGCAGGGCGAACAACCCCTTCTTGTCACCGAGACGCGCACCATAGGGCGGGTTCACAATCACAAGGCCGGGCGGGCCATCCGGCGGCGTGATCTCGCCTGCGCTTTTTTGTGCAAAGCTACAAACGTCCGCCACGCCAGCCCGATCCGCATTCTCAAGTGACATGCGAATGGCACCAGCGTCTTTGTCAGAGCCATAAAACCGGTTTGTCGGAACCCGTGTATCCGTCGCTTTCAGGGCCGCAAAGGCTTCGGCATCAAAACTGGCCAAGTGTTCAAACGCAAACCTGCGGGAGCGCCCCGGCAGGAGGCCAGACGCCATTTCAGCCGCTTCAATCACAAACGTACCGGAGCCACACATCGGGTCATAGACCGTCTGGCTGCCGTCATACCCCATCTGACGCAGGAACATCGCCGCCATATTTTCGCGCATCGGCGCCTTGGACACTGCTGGTTTATGGCCGCGCTTGTGCAGGCTTTCGCCCGACGTATCGAGCGAAAACGTCAGCATGTTGTTGTCGATGCGCACTTTGAGCACCACCTCGGCCTCATTGGAAATTGGCACACCCAGTGCCGCAACCAGACCTTTCTCAATACGCTCCTTGGCCGCCCCGGCGTGGTAGATCTTTGACTTCTGCGTCACCACCTCAACCTTCACCGGCACATCAGAGCGCAAATAGGGAGTCCACGACATCTCGCCAATTTGCTTCTCCAATAGATTGAGATGCATACATTGGAAATTGCCGATCCGTGCCAGTACCCGCACTGCGCCACGCAAACACAGGTTGGCACGCCAGACGTCCTGCCAATTGCCACGAAAGCGCACGCCACCTGGCATCATCTTGGGCTTTTTGAACCCCGCCTCGGCGATCTCAGCCGCCAAAGGCTTTTCCAACCCCGGGGCTGTGACCACAAAAATCTCAAACTTGCGCATATCGCTCTCCATCACCAAAGCGATGTGTCGCTTCAGATTTCACTGTCCCTAAATACCCCGAAGAGACATTGCGCAAGGTGCAAGTGAGGGGCTGAGCCCTCTTAGGGTGTTCCAAACAGGGGTTCTGCGGCGGCAGCCAAACGCAGAAGACGCTCCTCGGTGCCGCCCTGCCCCAGCATCATCAGGCCACAGCTTGGCACACCGGTTGGCAGGGTGATTGCGGCAGAGCCCATCAGGTTGCCAATGCGGGTGTTGCGCAAAGCGAGCAAGTTTTCGGTCACGTAGTAGTCTTGGTCGTGCATCAGGCGCTCAATATTGGGCGGCAAGATCGGTGCGGTGGGCAGCAGCACAGCGTCAAATCCGGCAATTCGTGCATTCCAGGTGGCCCGGTGCGCATCCAGCTTATGCCAAGCGGCCACATAGTCCGGCCCGCTGAAGGACGCGCCAGAGCGGAAGCGTTCCAAAATCTGCGCAAACATTTTGTCCGGTGCGGCTTCAATGACATCTTTCCACTCGCCATAGGCTTCTGCGGTAAACAGCGGCGCAGAAAGCGCCATCGCCTCAGCCACCTCTTCCGCCTTGAGGAACTCCAACTCCACACCCGCTTCGCGCAAGCGGTGCAGGGTGCGTTCAAAACCTGCAAGCGGCGCTTCGCGCACCTGATCCAACGCCACGGTTTCGAGCACCGCCATGCGGGTGCCTTCTAGCGACGCCCCGCGCAGGTCCGGCACAGGTTTGCCTTCCAAAATGCCCAAGAGCAGCGCGGCGTCCTCAACCGTGCGGGTCAATGGGCCAACAGTATCAAACTTACGGCACAGCGGCACAGTGCCTTCACAAGACACGCGGCCAGCGGTGGTTTTTAGGCCCACCAAATCGTTCCACGCCGCCGGAATGCGCACAGAGCCGCCGGTGTCAGAGCCAATGCCCGCCGCCGCCAGACCAAAGGCCACGGAGGCCGCCGCGCCAGAGGAGGACCCGCCGGGCACCGCGCCAGGATCGTTGACACAGGGCGGCGTTGCGGTGATCGGGTTGAGGCCAATGCCGGAAAATGCCAGCTCGCTCATGTGAGTTTTGCCCAGACAGATCAGGCCTGCGGCCGTGGCGTTGCGCAACACCTCGGCATCGCGCGTTGGTACGCGGCCTTTGAGCAAAGCCGAGCCTGCCTCGGTGGCGATACCCGCCGTATCAAACAGGTCTTTCCAACTTACCGGCACACCGTCCAAAGGCGACAGGCGCTGTCCCGCGCGGGCGCGTTCGGCGGCGGCCTCGGCTTCCGCCAAGGCACGGTCAGCGGTCACTTGGGAATAAATCCGATCGCGCGCGTCATGGCCGTCAATAGCGCCTAAAAAGGCCTGCGTCAGTGCCACAGGGTCAATCGCCCCGCTCTCAATCCCCCGCCCCAGGTCCGCTGCGCTTTTCTCCAGCCAATCCAACATTCTGCTCTCCACTTTCTTCTCGCTGGCGACGGTAGCGGCGCAATCGCGCATGGACAATCCCGAAGCGACGCCCATATTGGCACCATGACATTTGACAGCGACATTCTGATTGCCGGTGGGGGGCTGAATGGCCCGGCCTTGGCTCTGGCGCTGGCGCAGGCCGGCTTTGACGTCACCGTGGCGGACGCGCGCCCCGCGCCCGAACGCGCAGGCAGCAACTTTGACGGGCGCGGCTATGCGCTGGCGTTGGCCTCCAAGCGGTTGCTGGCGGCGATTGATGTCTGGGACAAAGTCGCAGCACAGTCCGAGCCGATGCGCGACATCAAGGTGTCCGATGGCCGCGCGGGCGAAGGGCCGGCACCGTTTTTCCTGCATTTTGATCACACAGAGATCGAAGAAGGCCCGATGGGCTTTATGCTTGAGGATCGCTTCCTCTACCGCGCCTTTCTGGAGGCCATGGAGGCCGAGCCACGCATCACCTTGATTTCGGGCACTTCGGTCACGGATCAAGTCGTGGACACCTCCGGCGTCACGGCAACCTTTAGTGACGGCCGCACACACCGTGCCAAGCTGCTGGTAGGCTGTGATGGGCGGCAAACCGGCGTGGGCAAGCGCGCAGGTATCAAGCGCACTGGTTGGGGCTATGGTCAAACGGCCTTGGTGTGCGCGATCAAACACGAACTGCCACACAATGGCGTGGCACATCAGTTTTTCATGCCGCCGGGCCCGTTGGCGATCCTGCCTCTGCCGGGCAACACCTGTTCCATTGTCTGGTCCGAAACCGATGAAAACGCAGCCGCCATCCATGCGCTGTCTGACGAGGATTACATGGCGGTGCTGCGTCCTCGGTTTGGCGACTTTCTGGGAAAGATCGAACTCACCGGCAACCGCTTCACCTATCCTTTGAGCCTGTCGGTGGCCAACGAGTTCATCGCGGAGCGCGTAGCGCTGGTGGGCGACGCGGCCCACGGGATGCACCCGATCGCCGGTCAAGGCCTCAACGCGGGTCTGCGCGACGTGGCTGCGCTGGCCCAAATCCTGACAGAAGCGCAACAGCGCGGCGAAGACTTTGCCTCAGAGCTGGTGCTGGCGCGCTATCAGGAATGGCGGCGGTTTGACACGGCCACATTGGTGGCGGCCACCGACCTGACCAACAAGCTGTTTTCCAACGACAATCCACTGCTGCGTGCGGCGCGGGATGTGGGCATGGGGCTTGTCGGTGCAATGCCCGGTCTGCGCCGGACCTTTATGCGTGAAGCGGCGGGATTAAATGGCGAATTGCCCAAGCTAATGCGCTAGGGCGTTTTCACATTCGCAAAATATCCCGGGGGTGAATTGGCGCAGCCAAGAGGGGGCCGGCCCCCTCCCCTTTTGGGATCAGTCTAACACCCGGGCTTCGTCAATCAACATGACCGGAATGCCTTCGCGGACCGGAAAGGCCAGATTGGCGGCTTTGGACACCAGCTCCTGACGCGCGGCATCATACTCCAGACGCGTACGTGTCTGAGGGCAGATCAGCGCCTCCAGCATGCGGCGGTCAAATTCCGGGCCAGGGGTCGCATGGGCGTTCATTGCATCAAGTCCTCTCCAGCGCCGCCACGCAGCGCAAATTCCAATAGGGTCACAAGGGTTTCCCGACGTGTGGACAAAGACGGCGCCTCCAGCAAGGCCTGTTTGTCTTCTGCGGTGAATTCCAGCAACATCGACAGGGAATTGATCAGCAACTCATCATCTGCGTCTTTAAGCGTTTCCCAATCTGTCGATAGGTCGAGCTGCTCAAAATAGCGTTTCAACAAGTCCATAAAGACCGGACGCTGAAAGTTGGTATCACGTTCCGTTGGACCGAGATCACGGGCAAAGCCGTCCCAGCTCACCTTGCAGCGGCGATAGGGTGTGAACCCGTCGATCTCTTCCAGAACGCGGAAGCGCGACACGCCAGTGAGCGTAATCAGATAACGGTTGTCGTCAGTTTCGGAAAACTGGGTGATGCGGCCCACACAGCCAATGGTGTGCAAGCCGTTGTCGTCACGGCCAGGCACCTCGTAAGGTTGCACCATACCAATCAGACGCTCACGGGTTTTGAGCGCGTCGTCCAACATAGCGAGGTAACGCGGCTCAAAGATATGCAGCGGTAGGCGAGACCGGGGCAACAACAGCGCCCCGGGCAAGGGAAACACAGAAAGTGTCTCCGGCAGGTCAGCGACTTTGATCATGGCGGCCAGCCTACTCCGGTTTCTCTCATCCGCAAAGCGGGATCAGGCGAAGATCATCGAGCTGAGCTTGCGGCGACCATTCAGCACCACCGGATCATTGGGCTTGAGCGCCTCAAAGATGGTGAAGAGCTGTGTTTTAGCGGCACCGTCGTTCCATTCACGATCCCGGCGGAACAGGTCCAAAAGCTCATCGACGGCTTCTTCGATCATGTCCGCGCCGTGCAACGCCTGAGCCAAATCCAGACGCGCCTGGTGGTTGTCCGGATCGGCCTCCACAGCAGCACGCAACTCGGCCACGGGACCGGCGTTTTCTGCCTGACGAGCCAGTTCGATCTGAGCGCGCACCGCTTCGATTTCAGGCGCAGCGGAGATGGCCTCAGGCACGCCGTTGATCACCGCTTCAGCCTCATCCACCTGCGCCAAGGCCAAGTATGAGCGCGCCAGACCGGCAAAAGCTTCTGCATTTTCAGGATCTTGCTCGGCAATCGCCGCAAAGGTTTCCGCAGCAGAGGCAGCATCACCTTCGGTCAACATCTCTTCCGCAGCGAGCAAAGCATCCGCCAGACCACCGTCTGGCACTTCGCCGCCAGCAGCCTCGACCACGCGGGCCACAAAGGCGTCAATCTCGCTGCCTGGCAAAGCACCTTGGAAGCCATCAACCGGTTGCCCTTGCCAGAAGGCATAGACAGTGGGGATCGACTGCACACGCATCTGACCCGCAATAGCCTGATTTTCATCAACGTTGATCTTGGCCATTTTCACAGCGCCACCTGCAGCGGTCACGGCTGCCTCCAGCGCAGGGCCAAGGGTTTTGCATGGGCCACACCATGGCGCCCAGAAATCCACAATCACTGGCACGGTCATGGAGGCATCCACAACCTCGGCCATGAAAGTGGCCTCTGACACGTCTTTGATCAAGTCGCCTGTTGCGGGCGCAGTAGGGGCGCCTCCGCCAAGAATATCCATCATCATTGTTCTCCGTCTGGAACTTGCCCCCTATATGGAGGGGAGCGGGACAGAAACCAAGAGAGGAGTTGTCCAGATATGCCAGCAAAATGGGACATCTTTGCACTCTCGGAACGTATGATGGCGATGGACGACGACGCATGGGCACGGCATGCCAATCCGCTCAGCGTCTATTCCCGCATGTCGATTTTGCCGTTGATGACACTGGCGGTGTTTTCGCGGGTCTGGCTTGGCTGGGGGGCGCTGCTGCCAATTGGTCTGGTGATTTTGTGGACCTGGTGGAACCCGCGCGCGTTTGCCGCGCCAAGCAACACCAACAGCTGGGCTGCCCATGGCACCTTTGGCGAGCGAGTGTTTCTCAACCGCAAGGTGGTTCCAATCCCGCTCCATCATGCACGGTGGGCCATAGCACTTGGCGTGGTTTCGGGTGTTGGCATGGTGCCGTGGGTCTGGGGGCTTTGGCAGATTGATCTTGGTATGACGCTATTTGGGCTGAGCCTGATGATTGGCGGCAAACTTTGGTTTGTTGACCGGATGGTCTGGCTTTACCAGGACATGAAGGACGCCCACCCCGATTATGCGGCGTGGGCGCGCTAAACTTTCTTACAGATCAAAAGTTGCAAACACCGGCGCGTGATCCGACGGCTTTTCCCATCCGCGGGCGTCACGGAACACACGGCTGGAATGGCCTGCGTTAGAGATATCCCCCGTGGCCCAGACATGATCAAGACGACGGCCTTTGTCCGCCGCGTCCCAATCGCGGGCGCGATAGGACCACCAGCTGTAGAGGTTGCCTTCAGGGATATCCTGACGGGTGATGTCGACCCAGCCGCCGGCCTCTTGGGTTTCTGCCAGCTTCTCGACTTCAATCGGGGTGTGACTGACCACCTTTAGCAGCTTCTTGTGATCCCAGACGTCATCTTCACGCGGGGCGATGTTCAGGTCGCCCACAAGGATTGACTTCTTGACCTGCTCCTTGCGGAACCAATCACGCATCTCGGCAAGGTAGTCGAGTTTCTGGCCAAACTTCTCGTTCTTCTCACGATCCGGCACGTCGCCACCGGCAGGAACATAGAAGTTGTGTACGGTGACACCGTTTTCCAGCGTGCCAGCGATGTGACGCGCGTGACCGAGATCAGCAAAATCTTCGCTGCCCGCCTCAACCATCGGGATTTTGGAAAAGATCGCCACGCCGTTGTAGCCCTTTTGGCCTCGGGCCACCATGTGGGTGTAGCCCAGCTCGGCAAAGGCCTCGGTTGGGATTTTGTCCACCGGGCTTTTGCATTCTTGCAGGCACAACACGTCCGGCGCCTCCTCCTGCATGAGCTTGAGCACAATCGGCTCGCGCAGGCGCACCGAGTTGATGTTCCAGGTGGCAAGGGTGAAAGACATGAGGCGTGCTCCCGTTTTGTTCTCCTCGCGACCCTAGCCATGTGGGCGGGGCGTGCCAATGCGAAATCCTGCGCTTTGTGTCAAAGCCAAGGGAAAACAAAAAAGGGCCCGAGCCGAAGCCCGGGCCAGTCCAACAGGGAGGTTCATGTCATAACCCGGACATGGGCGGGAACTCTTAGGTCTTTGCAAATGATGTGTCGCAGATACTGCTTAGTACACATCAACGTAACATATTTAGTATCTCCGCGCCGGTTCCAAAGGGCGGCGCAGAGAAATCGGCAAGATTATGCCACCAAGCGGTATCCACCAGACTCTGTGATCAGCAGGCGCGCATTGGAGGGATCGAGCTCAATCTTTTGACGCAGGCGGTAGATGTGGGTCTCCAGCGTGTGGGTGGTGACACCGGCGTTGTACCCCCAGACTTCGTGAAGCAGCACATCACGGGCCACAACACCTTCGGTGGCGCGATAGAGAAACTTGAGGATGTTTGTCTCTTTTTCAGTCAGGCGCACCTTGCTCTCATCCTCACGGATCAGCAGCTTCATAGAGGGTTTAAATGTGTACGGCCCAAGCTGGAAAACCGCGTCCTCGGACTGCTCATGTTGGCGCAGTTGCGCACGAATCCGCGCAAGCAGGACGGGAAACTTAAAAGGCTTGGTCACGTAGTCGTTGGCGCCCGAATCGAGCCCCAGAATCGTGTCGGCGTCACTGTCATGGCCGGTAAGCATCAGGATCGGGCTTTTTACACCCTGCTTGCGCATCAGGCGGCAAAGCTCACGGCCATCGGTGTCCGGCAGGCCCACGTCGAGGATGATGATGTCATAAAGCCCTTCCTTGACACGCCCCATGGCCTCGGCACCGTTACCGGCCTCAAACACGTCAAAATCCTCGGTCATCACAAGTTGCTCCGAGAGCGCCTCGCGCAGATCTTCGTCGTCATCTACCAGCAGGATCTTTTTCAACTGTGCCATGTGCGTCTCTCCGTAATGCGTTGCTTGATAGCCATGTGAGGGGGCTTCACGGCCAGAACAAGAATTGCTGCAATCTGCTCACGCCCTCGTGTTTCAGCACCACCAAATGTTTCATATTGCTGCAGAAGAGGCTACATGGGATTGTCTGAAGACAGAGGTTCCGATGAGTTTTGCGCCTGACATTATCGAGCGACTGGCCCGTGCGCGGGCGGATTTGCGCATGGGTGTGCCAATTGTACTGACTGGTGTCGGAGAACCTTTGCTGGTGCTGGCGGCGGAAACTCTGACAGCGGAGCGGTTAGCGGATGTGCGGACTGTCGGTGCCGCGCCGGACCTAACATTGACCGCACGACGGGCTGAAACGCTAAAAGCGCGGGCCTATGACGGCGATATTGCGCGGGTGGCACTGCCTGCGGAGGCGGATCTGCGCTGGATCAAAGGCATTGTCAGCCCGGAAGATGATCTAAAGACGCCGATGAAGGGTCCGCTCGCCACCGCGCGCACAGGCGATGCGGAGCTACATCGCGCGGCGGTGAAGCTGGTGAAGTCCGCGCAGCTGTTGCCAGCGGCGTTGACCTTAGAATTGGTCGCGGCAGGCGACTTTGCCTTAGAGCATGGGCTGACGGTGAT
>JAAENN010000085.1 GCA_024224295.1 Shimia sp.
GTGCTGGTGGATGAGGCTGGGTAGAGGCGGAATGTGGGCGGCGCCGGGGTGCGACAGGCGATCGCCGAGATAGTCCCAGAAGCTAACGCCCAACTTGGCGCAGGTCTTCATCAGGGACAGGAAGGCATCACGGCAATCGCGGCCTTCGTCGGAGCGGGTTCCGCCTGAGATTTTGCGCTTTGTGACCTGACAGCGGATGTCGTTTTCGGAGCCGTTGGTGTTGAGCGGGATGTCGGGACGTTGCAGCACCATCAACATTTCCTGCTTGCGCCTGTGCAGTCTTTTGAGCAGGTGATCAAGGCTGACAAACCCCGTCTTGGTGGTGAAGACGGCATCAAACCGCCGCCGCAACTGGTATTTTCGCTCAGGTGTTGGATCGCGGCAGTACGCCTTGAGATCGGCGTAGAGCCACCAGATGCGATGGCGGATGCGCTCCTTGGCCTTGCGTTGACGTTCACAGAAAGTGTCCAACTTGTGCACCAAGCGCTCGGCATGCACCCAGCACAGGGCGTGGTCGGCGATGCGGAATTGGCCTGCGCCGTCAGAGATGATGACGGCGCCACCAAGCAGGCCCAGCGCTGTGATGCGGCCCCACAAGGCCCCTTGGCTGGCGATGCGCACCAGGTCGGGATGCCCCTTGAGCTTGGTGAACCCCAGGGCTGTGAGATGCGACATCCAGGCCTGCCGGTCAGCAAAGCTACGGGCGCCGTGTGCGCCAAGCCGCCTGACGAGATTTTTCGGCAGGGCGTGATCTTGCATATAATCGAGCGCCGCATCGTTGATCTCATAGCCCTCGTCACCGGCGCGCAGCAATGTCAGAAAATTCAACCTGCTCTTGCTGGAGGTGGTCCCAAACCAGGCGAAATGATCATTGCCGATGTGGGTGCAATAACCGTTGCGGGCCTGATGGCGGGCACCGGTGTCGTCCACCGTGATCCATTTGGCGCTCTCAAGCCCGGCGCGCAGAACGCTTGCCGCCTCGCTCAGGAAATCTCCCTTGCCTTTGATCAGCAGGCGCATGACCTGACGCTCGCAAATGTTCACGCCAAAATCGTGAAGCTGCGCCACAAGGCGCGGAACCGTCACCTGGCACTGGTGATATTGCGCCAGCAAAAAACGCTTAAGGCCGGAGCCAAAATGGCCGCTGATGCCGCCGGGCAGTTGCGCCGTAATCGTCTTGCCGTCCGGCGTTTTCCAGCGCTGCCGCCGGTAACGCACCGTCCAGGGACGCAAGATCAGATCCTGCACGACATAGTCTTCATAACCCTTGAATTTGGAGCCTGCAGGGACAGTGCCGGGTTTGAGGATGCTCGTCTCGTCGATGCAAAGCTTGGCGTTCTTTGGGCCGCGGCGTCCAGTCCTTTTCCCGCCACCCTTTTTCCCTGAACGCGGCCTGGCCTTGCTCTCCATGCCCGACGGCTTGATGTCCGGCTTGCCCTTCAACCCCTTCAGCCGCGCAATCTCTTCGCGCAAAGCCTCGTTAGCGTTCTTGAGCTGTGCATTCTCCTCCAGAACCTGCACCAGCAACATCTTCAGCTCAGCAAGCCCCAACCCATCAATATCGCGAGGTGATTCGGCCATGAACACACCGACTCGCACATATCCAGGCTCGGGGGAATCCCATGCTGAAGAAAATTCGCCCGGACTTTTGCCGATGTTACCTCAACTAACAAATGGTGCTCCATTTGGTGCAAACCTTCCAACAAACGATCTCAAACAGATAATCGCATGAATCGCAGAATCAGAACCTCTCGAAAAGA
>JAAENN010000086.1 GCA_024224295.1 Shimia sp.
GAAGAGGATGGCACTCGCCGTGAGTGTGTCGACGTTGCACCACCCGTGGAACCACTCCACATCGACCGAGAGCGATGTTTGGCAGCTGCCTCATCGCGACAGCCCCTCACTGGCACCGCGGCGTACCGTGATCTGCCGCTCACCGGTGCCAATCAGTCCAGCTTTCCAGCTTATCGACAGAGATCCAGCTTCGGCCTTCTCGCTTGGCAGAGCCAGCCCACTTTGAACATCATCGCCGGTGCCGCTGACACAGCGAGCTCCAAAACCTGCCAGCTGCGGCGCCTCAAGGATCTCTTCATCGTGGATGAGCACGGACAGATCGTGGAAATCCTCAAGGCCGACGGTACGGTCAGCTCCGAGGCGGATCGCGAAGCCGATGCCAAGCAGTGGGCAGCTCACTTCGCAGACGACGTGTTCAACAACCATTGTGTCAATCACGAGCACGACTGCACCGAGACCTGCATCAAGTATGCCAAGAAGAGGCTCGAGGCCAAGCAGTCTCTACGCTCCCATAAGGTACCCAGCTGTCGCTTTGGCTTCTTCCGTGTGAAGAGCATCGGCGGCAAGATGCGGCGGCGTCGTGGCAAACCTCTCGTGGACACAGCGCACATCGCGGACACCGACGAGCGCAACCAGGAGTTCCGCTGCCAAGTCCGCCGCGAGCAGCCTTTCCGGAGCACCAGCAATGACGTCGCACAGGTCACAGATCGCTGCAACGTGGACTTCCAGTTCCTCTTCTGCGCGCCGCCGCTGCCAGCAGAGGATGCCAGGCTTGCACCACGCACCACAGGCGAACACAGTAGCGCGTCTCAGCCTGCTGCACCTGCTGGAAGCGAGACGGCACCGCGCCCAAAAAGGACGCGCCTCATGCAGAAGACGCCCGACGTTCGTCAGCGAGCAGCTCTCGTGACAAGGCCCAGAAGACGCCCGGCTTGGTTCCCTGCCACGGCCACCCTGTCCCAGTCGGAGCATGCGTGCATCGAGGGCTTCGCGGCATCTTTCCAGAAGGCTGCCGCTATGGATTTCTACATTACGAAGTACCAGGGCAAGCCCATGGAGTCCCTCACGCCGCTCTTCATGAGCATGTCCAGCGGCATTCACCGCCTCGAGAAACAGGAAGAGCAGGAGGAAGCGGAGGCAAACGCGGCGCGACTGGCTGTCGAGGCCGACGGTGATGCTGCGGAGCCTGCCCCCAAGCGGCGCAAGACCATCGAAGATCTCTCACGGCGCGCACGCCGGATCACCATCCGCTTGGCGTCCATGGCCAATCGGTGCTTCTGGGTCTCGGCCGCGGAGCTCGTGGTGCACATCCTCACGGACGGAGACTGCCTCCAGAGCCACAACAACATGAGGCTCTTCACCAGGCAACTCCAGTGGGCCATGCAGCAGTGCAAGAAGCACCTCAACCATGAGGCCGTCGAGGAAGCCTCGGAGAAGGCCCACCACAGTGTACAGGCGGTGTCCGTGCATGTCATCGGCCGCGGCGAA
>JAAENN010000087.1 GCA_024224295.1 Shimia sp.
AAAAGGCAAACACGGCATCCTCAAGTCGATGCAAACCCGGCAAACATTCCTCACCGATCCCGGCCACCGCATCACCTTCAACTTCACACCAATCCATGCTTCCTGGCTCAATCAGATCGAAATCTGGTTCTCCATCCTGGCCCGAAAACTCATCCGGCGTGGGAGTTTCACTTCAAAAGACGACCTCAAATCCAAAATCACCGACTTCATCGAATTCTTCAACAAGACCATGGCGAAACCATTTAAATGGACATACGCTGGAAAACCCCTGAAGGTATAAGCAGGGTCATCATTTCCGCTTAGGTGATCTAGGTGGCCGATACCAATCGACGCCCGCTTTTAGACAGGGACAGCCCCGGACGAACAATCGGACATGCGGTTCAAAATCCGCGCATCAGAGTTTGATCACCGACGTCTTCAGATCCTATCCTCTCCCCTGCACGACACATCACACGCCAAATCACGTCAAACGACGGGAAACCTACAAACGCGACCAAAGTGCTTGACAAAGGACATAAGAGTAAACTGTCACCGTAATTACGAAATTATTTCTGATACTCCGTACACTGCATATGCTGCCAATGGAACTTGCCGCTCGGGTCGGCTTCAATTTCGCAGTGTTTATTGTTGGCGACTTTGATTTCGACCTGGATGAGGCCGTTCGATCGTAACTGCTCACCCCCCTGTCAAACCGTGTGAAGCACGGGCTTTCCTTTGAGGCAGGTGCGGATGGCTTCGAGGGCGTTTTGGTTATTGATAGCGGCAGTGGCGGTTACCGAGAGGACGTCGGCATAGAGCCAGGCCCCCCATTGGGAACGGAAGCATCCACTCACCTTGCGGAAGATCACCGACATGCGCAGGCGTTGTTCGGAAATGTTGTTGGTCGGGGGCACGTCACGGCGGGTGATGAACACGAATAGCATGTCGCGGGCTTTTTCCATGACGCGCCGCAGTTTGCGTCCGGCAACAACGGAAGGTTCAAGCGCAAGCAGCCGGGCAAGGCGGCCCTCAAGGTCGCGTTTGTGTTTCTCAAGAGCACCGTCCTTGAGGTTTTCGCGCCGTCGGCCGATGGCCAGCGCCCTTTTGATGAGGAATTTGAAGCCGGGTGCGAACACAGTATCGCCGGAGTCGATGGCATATTGAGCATCGCGTAAAAGATGCGCCAGACAGGCTTGATGAACTTGCCCATGGCCCATCTGGCCGCCATAGCGGTCGCTGACCCACACTTCCGGTCTGGCCTTTCGCAAAAAGTCCTCAACCACGGCCTTGGCCCTCGTGCCAGCAATGCGGTGAGACACCGCCGTGGCAGAGGAAAACACCCATTGCCAGCAGGTATGGCCCATAACCCTGGCCGTGGTTTCGTCCGAGGCAATCACCGGCGCATTGCGCACCACGGCTTCGATGCGTGTCGCCTCGGCGGCAAAGGGCATCGCCGCCCGTTCCAGCATATTGGAGATCGCGCCTTCGCTGATATTCAGCCCGAACAGGAGCTTCATGATCTCGCTGAGCCGATTGAAGCTGACCATGTGCCGGGCGTGCAGATAGGTGACGATGGCGGCGATATTCGGCCCGAATGGGCTCCCCACAGGCATGTCGGCGGGCGCTTCTGCCTTGATGCTTCCGCCGCAGCACGGGCAGCTTCCCTTGTGCAGGTTCACGCGGGTCGTCACAGGCCTGACCGGTGGTATTTCGATGTGATCATAGGCGTGCACGTCCGGCTGGTCTCCGGGCATCAGTGTGTGACCGCATTTGTCGCATTTATCAGCGTAGATATTACGGGTGTGATCGGGGTTCTCGGCCAACCTCCGGGTTGTGCCCTTGCGGCCCTTGCGGCGTTGCTTCGTTTTGCCCTCGGGATGGTTGGCCTTCTGGCCCTGGGACGGCGGCAATGAGGAATTGTCCGGGGTTTTGGGCGGCTCGCCCAGCTTCGCCTCCAATTCCGCTACGCGTGCCTGCAAAGCGGTGATCTGTGCCGTCATCGCCAGAACGAGATCGATCAATTCCTTTTTGTCCAGCGAATCAAGGGCTTCGGGAGTCATCCAAAGCTTGAATCAGTCGGAAACTACAAAGTCAACGTTCAACTTTCCAGCGCTCTTGAACCGGCAAAAATAGGGGTGAGCAGTTACTGAATGTCAGCTTTCAGCTTAGCCGTTTGCTTTGTTTGCACCCGCAGCGAAAGTCCGCTCCCCGCCCGTTGCCGGAATTATTTGTAATGCAACGAATGACCAGCTTGGTTCATTTGTTCCTTTTTTCGACCTGTCAAATGAACGGCCAAAGTTGACCTGTAAACGGACATGTTGAGCCGGCT
>JAAENN010000088.1 GCA_024224295.1 Shimia sp.
GTTTTCGGAGCATGAGGCGGATGGAGGCGAGCTTGAGGAAGGCGAGGGCGTTGCGGTTGAGGTTTTCCCAGTCTTTGGCCAGTCGGCGGCAGCGGTTGAGCCAGGCGATGGTGCGTTCGACGATCCAGCGCTTGGGCAGCACGACGAAGCCCTTGATCTGATCGGATCGCTTGACGATCTCGGTATCGAGATGGGGGAGGATGCTGGCCAGGGCGCCGTGAAAGATTGGCCCTTGGTAGGCGCTGTCGGCGAACAATTTTCTGAGAAAGGGAAAGAGATCGAACAACGTCGCCAGGAGCGCGAGGCCGCCGTCGCGGTCCTGAACGTCGGCGGCGGTGACGATGCCGTGCAGGAGCAAACCTTGCGTATCGACCAGAACATGGCGCTTCTTGCCCTTGATCAACTTGCCCGCATCGAAGCCGTGCGGATCGATGCAGACCCCTCCTTTTTCGCCGCTTTTCACACTCTGGCTGTCGATGATGCACGCCGTGGGGCTCGCTTCGCGCTCGGCTCTCTCGCGACACTCGACGTAGAGCGCGTGATGGATGCGATCCAACGTGCCATCCCAGTTCCACAGGCTGAAGTAATCATGCACGGTGCTTCTGGGCGGCAGGTCCTTGGGAATATAGCGCCATTGGCAGCCGGTGCTCAGAATGTACATCACGGCATTGACCACCTCGCGCATATCGACGCGCCGTTTGCCGCCGCCCCGCTTGGCCGGCGGGATCAACGGCTCGATATGCGCCCATTCCTCATCGGTCAGGTCGCTCGGATAGCGCAGCTTGTCGCGGTTGTAGCGGGGGCGGTTTTCAGCAGTCCACATGGGGCACCTCACGAGAAGAATCAGTGCCATCAAGGGAAACACAAGCCCACAGACACTTCAAGACACTGTCTCGGGCGCCACCGCTAACCGATTCACCCGACTCACGAAGTCTCCGGACGGACACTAAGCTCGGGCTTGAGATTACGGCGCCAAAAGTACCTTCTTAGAGCCGGTGTTAGGGCATGGAGTAACAGCTCGCAGCTGGACAAAAGGGTTCCCATA
>JAAENN010000089.1 GCA_024224295.1 Shimia sp.
CTGATTTTAGCGCCAATGAAAGGTGCCCTTGCAAAGGCCGAACGACGGGAACCCCTGCTGCAATCCTAGGGCCAATCTCAAGTGCTGTGACGTCAAGGCCTTTGACAACCGCGCCAGACGTCTCTCCTCCGGCAACAACAACACGCCTTACGCCTTTGCTCACTAAAACCGCAGCGAGCTCTGCAAAAAACACTTCGATTGCTTGTGCAATGCATTCGGTACCGAAGTCTCTTTGGGCGGCTTTCACCACCTTCGGGTCTGCGGAAGAGAACACCAGGGGGGGTGTATCCTGCTTCAGAACCCAATTGGCCATATCCTCGACGCTTACCTTTGTTTTGAGCACGTCTGCGGCCGTGACCTCGCGACTTGGGGCGGTTTGGCGGTAGCGCGCCACTTGCGCACGGGTGGCCACAGAGCAAGAGCCGGATAAGACGACACCCGCCCCGGTCGTCGCTTTCCACTCGGGGAGGGCGGCCTTTGCGCCAAAATTACCCGGTAGGCCGAGCGCGATACCGGAACCACCACAAAGGAGCGGCATGCCTTTTGCCGCCTTTCCAATCCTCAAAAGATCTGCGTCGTGAATCGCGTCGGTGATCAAAAAGGTTCTTTGTTCTGGTAGTGTCGCGGTTATTGCCTCTTGGCCCGCCGCAACAGTTTGCACCGGAATGTGTCCTACTGGCAGGTTGGTTTGCCTGGACAACACCCGTCTGAGGTCTGGGTCCGTCATTGGGGTAAGCGGGTGATGCTGCATACCGCTCTCACTCAGCAGCCGATCATTTACAAAGAGATGCCCTTGATAAACAGAGCGCCCGTTTTCGGGGAAGGCAGGGCAAACAAGCACCGGCCCCGCATCCAGCTGATCGGCAAGCGCTTCGAGAACAGGTCCGATATTGCCAGCTGCCGTGCTGTCAAAAGTGGAACAAACCTTGAGAATGATCTGCTCGGCACCCTGTTCCTTCAACCAATTGCAGGCTGCAAGACTGTCTGCCACAGCTTCTGAGGTGGGCGCAGTGCGTGACTTCAACGCCACGACGCCGGCGTCTGTGTCCGCTACAGCGCTGCCTTCCGGCACTCCAATATACTGCGTTACGGACATGCCGGCCTCCCCGATGGTCAGCGCAATATCTGACGCGCCGGTGAAATCATCTGCGATAACGCCTAGTTTCATTTGCCAAACTCCGAAGAAATCTTTGCCAGAGCGTCTGCCTCTGGGCCAACATCCAGCCGGTGAATATGGGATGCCAAATCCTGCGGAAAGATCTTGCGGACCAGGGGGTCGTGACCAGGAATGATCAATTCCGGCCGCGATGCGAGTTTGATAAGGCGCTCAAACCCCTGCATCATATCCTTAAGGTCCACGACAATTGGGAAGGGCTTTTGCGAAAGCACGTTCTCGTAGTAGTGCGCGGCATCAGACGCCAATACCATCCAACCATCCTGAGTGCGCACACGCACGCATTGCAGCCCGCGTGAATGCCCTCCGATGCAATGCAAGCTCAGTCCGTCCGCCAACTGGCTGTCACCGCTATGAAAAGTCAGCTTACCGCCATAAAGGCGCATGACTGCCTCACAGATATGCCCCGCGGTGAATGGATCACGCAGGACATCGTGGCACATACAAGGTCCAGTGGCGAAGGCCATTTCAGCCTCTTGCATGTGCAAATGTGCATTGGGAAACAGCGCCAGCCCCCCAGCGTGATCATAGTGCAGGTGTGTAACGATCACTTCGGATATTTGCTCCGGTGTAACGCCAAATGGCGCCAGGGCCTCACCTGGATCAAGTCGGATGGGGCGTCCTCGAAGCTTAGCCTCTGCGTGGTCATATCCTGTGTCGACCAGAATAGTTCTATCGCCATCCCGTAGGAGCCACATGAAGTAATCCATCGCATGCGGAGCATCATGATTGTCATCAAACAGAAAGCTGTCTCCACGAGCCCGCGCGTTTCGATCCGCATATTTCACCGCATGAACTTGCCAAGTTCCCGTTTGCCCACCTGCCTTTGTCATCATCGGATCACCTCACCAAACAGTGCCACCTGTTTGGAGGCGACCATATGCGCGGTGCTGTCGTTAAAGGTTTTGAAATGCGCGGAGGCGAGGTGCAGGTCAAACGCGGCCCGATCATCGTAAATTTCGTAGAGAAACACTTCGGCGTCTTGCACGCAAACGTCAAACATCTGGCATCCTGTCTCTTCCTCCCGCGAGGTTCTCGCGTTGGCGAGCATCAGGGGTAGAAAATCCTGCAATTGTTCTGAATGGATTTTGAATGTCACACAGACCGCGTACATCAGGCTTCCTTTCTGTCACGCCGTTGGAAAGGGCGACGGATCATTGGGATTTGCGCAGCTACCAGCGCGACATTAAGCGCCAGCAGCACGGCAGCGCCGGGACGGGAAACAAACACGCCCAAGCTGCCATCGGACAGGAACAGCGCCCTGCGGAACGTCTCATCAAACAGCCCACCAAGAATAACGCCAATCACCAAAGGCGCGATGGGGTATTTCATCAGGTTCATGAAGTAGGCCACAAATCCTACGCCCAGCATCAAATAGAGGTCATTGATCCCGCCGCCCACGGAAAAAGACCCAATCGCGGTCAGTACCATGACAACTGGCAAAAAGACCGTCTGTGGAATGCGCAAGATTTTGATGAACACCCTTGCCGTGAAAAGGCCCAAAATCCACATTGTGAAAGAGGCCAGCACCATAATCGCGACCACCCGCAATATGATTGCCGGGTCAATTGTGGGGCCGGGGATCACGTTGTTGATTTTGAAGGCGCCCATCAATGCGGCCGCTGGAGGTGAACCGGGAATGCCCAAAACCAACAGCGGGATCAGCGCCCCACCAATGCAGGCATTGTTTGCGGTTTCGGACGACAGCAAGCCTTCAAGGGAGCCTTTGCCAAAGTTCTTGCCATCTTTGGAAACGGTCTTGCCCACCCCATAGGACACCCAGCCTGCAACATCTTCGCCCACGCCGGGCAAGGCGCCAACGCCTGTTCCGATGACCCCCGACCGGGTGATCGTCGGCATATGTCTCCGAACTGCGGCAAAGTTGGGAAGAATGCGGCCTTGCAACGCGATCATCTTCCCGACTTCGACATGCCGCATTCCTTCGATAATCTGAGGCACAGCAAACGCGCCCATCAACACCGGCACAACTTGGAAACCGGACAGCATGTAGGACCAGCCAAACGTGTATCGCGGCTCTGAGAGAAGCGGATCCATGCCCACCATCGCCATCGCCAACCCAATCAAACCGGCAATCCAGCCTTTGATCACCAAGTCCTCGCTCATGAGGGTGCCCGACAACAGAATGCCAAAGAGCGCCAACAGTGCTTTTTCGGGGCTGGCGATGTTCTTGGATATAAGCAAGAGCACCCAAACAAAGATCAACAATGCGACGGTGCCAATAAGTGTTCCGATAAAGGAGGCTGTGGTTGTGAGGCCTAGAGCCTCTCCGCCGCGTCCTGCTTTGGCCAATGGATGACCATCCATTGCTGTTGCGGCTGACGCCGCTGTGCCGGGAATATTGAGCAGGATCGAGGGGTAAGACCCGCCATAGATCGCCCCGACATAGGCACCAAGCAGCGCGATCATCGAATAATCCAGTGGGATTTTATTGCCAAAAAAGCCGGTAAGGATTGTAACGGCTAAGGTGGCGGTCAAGCCGGGTAAGGCTCCAAACGTGATGCCAAGAAACACCGAGGTGACCAAATAGACATAGGTTAGCGGATCGATCACAAGCGCAGCAAAGGCACTGCCGAACCCGGTCAGTTGAGATAGTACAAAATCCATTATTTGCCGCTCCAGATCGGTTTGAGCGTGACGTAGTAGTGATATTCAATCTGCTTGAAGATCAGACCGCCGCGGTTGGGCACATTTTGACGAAAGCCAAAGGCCATGGCGCACACAAGAAGGGTTGGCGCTATTATCGCGATCACCGGAATAATGCGGGCCAGTCGGCGCCCTCTTTCGTGCCATACCACCCAAGCGGCCAAAGCGATCCAAAGCGCGAGCACCAGCCAATCGTCATCATGTTGTGCCCATTCTGCTCTCGGCAGATTCAAGGCCATCGCGTAGAGCCCAGCCAGTCCAACCACTGCCGCAGCGAGCACCATCCGAGCGGCATGTCCGCCATGATAACCGTAAATCAACGCTGTGATTAGCAATCCGGAACACAGAATGAAATCCACCCGAGGCACCAATCCGGCAATGTAGAAAAACAGGATTACAGCTAGCGTGGTAAAGCGCATAGCCTCCGCGCGGTTCCACCCGATACCGACAGAACTCAGTGCCCGCTTCGCGCCACCTTCGCGCACCGCAACACGAAGCAAAACCAGTGAAAGCACGAGCATTGCCGAGAAAATACCCAAAGGCACCAAGGCCGCGGAGTTGTACCAATCTCCGCCTTTCACACCGGCCCGATTTTCACCCCACAATGGAATGAACGACGTGCGCCAAAGGAAAAACACCGACAAGCTCAGTAAAACAAGCGCGCCCCAGAAGTCCCGCGCCCTTAAAATTTGCTGTGCCTCACGGTCTGCTGCCTCGGATTGAAGTAATTGATCGTTGCTCGTCACGGATCTGTCCCCAGCCACTTGATCCCCTGATGTGAGAGGCGCAGGTCCTGCGCCTCCCTCGTGGTCACTCAAGGTTTCACGATGCCAAGCTTCGCTGGATCGACTGTTGCCGCCCCAAGCTCTTGCAGGGTGTAGGCAAAATTGGCCTCCAGCGTTTCAAAGATCTGCGCCGCTTCGTCGCCATACTGCCCGCCAACGTCGTAGTTGTTGGCCGCAGCCCATTCAGCCACTTTGTCACCGGCGATTGCCTTCTCAAAAGCAGAACCCAAAGCGGCTTTCACCTCATCCCCGGTAGAGTTGTGAACGGCAAAGCCAATGGCCTGTTTTAGTGGCAGGTACTTGTCGAGACCATCGTAGACGTCAAAAGCGGATGGCACCGTCATTCCGGCAATCTCTACAGTTTCCGGTGTCAGCATGGCCAAGGGCTTGAGTTGCCCGCCCTCAATCAACGCGGCCTGCTCCGCAAGCGAAGTCACAACCAGCGCCACTTCACCGGCAATCGCCGCTTCCTGCCCGGGTGCAGAGCCTTTGTAGGGCACAAACTTGAAGGTCGCCCCAGACCCGCTCTCAATCGCCAAAAGGTTCAGGTGGTGGATCGACCCAGCACCGGACGCCGCAGCCGGAATGCTGCCCGGCGCGGCCTTTGCGGCGTTAACCAGCTCCTCAATTGTCCCGTAAGGGGAGTTTGCCGGTACCGAGACCAGATCTGGCGATCCACCAACGATAAAGGGATACCAGTAGTCAAACTTCTTATCCCATCCACCCTGGACCGCCGCTGTGACGTTGGACTCTGATAGGCCGACAAGTGTGTAACCATCATCCGGCTGGTTCATCACGTACACCATTCCATTTGAGCCGGCGACCCCACCGGTTTGGTTGATGACATTGATTGAAACAGGCAGGTGCTTTTCCATTTCCGCCATGATCATGCGGTTGATCGTGTCGGTGCCACCGCCCGCGCCCCAGACAACCGCCGTGGTGATATCGCGGTAGGGATAATCCTGCGCACTTGCGGATGTAGTCAGGCCAGCGGCCAGTGCCGCGGCCCCCAAAATACGTGCAAACTTGAGTTCCATTCTTGTCCTCCCAGACTCAATGCGTTTTGCCTTGCATAAATTTACGTATGCATTAATAAATGCGATGTCAAATTTTTAAATAGATCACGTCGGCAAAACCTGCCACAAGATCAAAGGAAGGAACGCTTATCCATGCCCAATTCGTATGAAATTGCAGTGTTTGCAGGAGACGGGATTGGCCCGGAAATCACTGATCCAACAGTGAAAATCCTGACCACCCTTTCGGGGCGATCCTCGGGCTATACGCTGAACTTCACCGCGGCACCTGCGGGGGCCGCTCATTATGCGGAAACTGGCGAATCTCTTCCTGCAAGCTCCATGGAAACCGCCCGTCGAGCAGATGCGATTCTGCTTTCCGCAATGGGTCTGCCCGACGTGCGCTACCCAGACGGTACCGAGATATCCCCGCAGATTGACCTGCGCAAAGCGCTGACACTTTTTGCTGGGGTGCGTCCCGTAACAGTGCGCCCAGGGCAGGCAACGCCCCTTAAGATTCCTGCGGGCAAGGAAATCGACTTTGTGCTGATCCGTGAGAGCACAGAGGGGCTGTTTTACACTCAGGGTAAGGGCGAGGTCAGCGCCAATGAAGCGCGCGAGACGCTCCGCATCACCCGCGACATTTCCGAAAAGCTGTTCCACTTCACATTTGATCTGGCGCGCCAACGCAAGGCGCAGGGCCGTGGTCCCGGTCGCGTGACCTGCGTGGACAAAGCCAATGTGTTTAGAGCTTTTGCTTTCTTCCGCGAGCTGTTTGATGCCGAGGCGGCCAAGCACTTAACCCTTACGGCAGATCACGCCTATGTCGATGCGACCGCTCTTTGGATGGTGCAAAAGCCATGGGACTTTGACGTTTTGGTCACGGAAAACATGTTTGGTGACATCTTGTCCGATCTCGGCGCAGGGCTGATGGGCGGGCTGGGTCTGGCGCCCTCTGCTGACATTGGTCTCGAGCATGCCGTGTTCCAGCCATGCCACGGTTCCGCCCCCGACATTGCCGGCCAGGGCGTCGCCAATCCATTTGCAATGCTGTTGTCCGCCGCCATGATGCTGGACTGGCTTGGCGTGAAACACGACAACTCGGACATGCGCCGCGACGGTGCCCGCCTGCGCGAAGCTGTTGAAACAGTGGTCGCGAAGGGAATAGTCCTCACGCGTGACCTAGGTGGGAGCGCCAGTACAGACGAAGCCGCCGCAGCGGTCTCTGCACTCCTGGTGCTGGAGGCCGCATGACCGCGACAATCAAAGTTGCTTGTGTCGGCGCGGGGTACTTCAGTCAATTCCACTATGCAAGTTGGGCCTCTATGCCAGAGGTACATTTGGCGGCATCTTGCAACCGCGACATATCCAAAGCACAGGCCACCGGTCTGCCCGCCTTCGACGACCTGTCCCAAATGTTGGCAGACGTGGCTCCAGATGTACTCGATATCATTTTGCCGCCGGTTGCACATGCAGAGACCATTTGTGTGGCACTGGACGCTGGCGTCAGAACTGTGGTCTGTCAAAAACCTTTCTGCCAATCGTTCTCTGAGGCCAAGGACATGATCGCGCGGGCCGATGCCGTGGGCGCGACCATTATTGTGCATGAAAACTTCCGTTTTCAGCCGTGGTATCGCGCCATGAAGGCCGCTCTGGAACAAGGCGCAGTCGGCGCACCGCAGCAACTGACGTTCCGCCTTCGCCCGGGTGACGGGCAGGGGCCTGACGCTTATCTAGCCCGCCAGCCCTATTTTCGCGACATGCCCCGATTTCTGGTGCATGAAACTGCGGTGCATTGGGTTGATACGTTCCGCTTTCTCCTTGGCGATCCGCAGGCCGTCTATGCCGACCTGCGTCGTGTCAATTCGGTGATCAAGGGCGAAGACGCGGGCTATATTCTGTTTGATCATCCCAACGGCGTCCGCGCTTTGTTTGATGGGAACAGGAATCTCGACCACAGTGCGGACAATCACCGCCGCACCATGGGCGAGGCGATGTTGGAAGGCACAGAAGGCACAATCTCTTTGCATGGCGACGGGTCTTTGTGGCTCCGAAGACTCGGGACCGAGGAGCAAGCGTGTATTCAGCCGGCGGACACGTGGGAGGGGTTTGGCGGTAACTGCGTGCACCACTTGCAGTCCCACGTTATTTCTGGCCTTCTCACACAAACGCCTTTTGAAAACGACGCCGCCGACTATCTGCGTGTGATTGAAATCGAAGAGGCTATCTATACGTCGGCTCAAACCGGCCAAAAATTGAAGTTAGGACCACCGTGAGCCCGAAAGCCGACACCTCCGATGCCAAGCCGCTTTCCAACTCTCAACGTGCCTTTTTGTCTTTGCGAGACATGATTTTTGCTGGCGACTTGGCGCCGGGGTCCGATCATCTGGAAAGCGAACTGGCGGAACAATTGGGTGTGTCTCGCACCCCGGTGCGCGAGGCTGCACTTATGCTTGAAAGCCAGGGTTTGCTGGAGTTGCGCCCGCGCAAAGGGGTTCGGATTTTGCCGGTGTCACCGGACGACATGGCTGAGATTTATGACGTGCTGACTGAGTTGGAGTGTCTTGCTGCGCGTAATGCCGCGGACAAAGGCTATGTAAAGGCCGACCTCCTGCTCCTTGCTAAAGCCATTGAAGATATGGAAGTTGCCGTGGCCCAGAGCAATTTGGAAGCTTGGGCGGAAGCGGATGATCGCTTCCACCGCACGCTGGTTTCGCTTGGCGGAAATTCGCGGGCCACGACGGTGTTTGAAATGATGAACGATCAGGTCCGCCGCGCCCGCAATGTGACGCTTTTTATGCGTCCACTGCCGGTGAAATCGAATGAGGATCACCGGCAAGTGTATGAAGCGATCAAATCAGGAGATGTTGGCACAGCGGATGCGATACACCGTGCCCATCGACAAAATGCCAAAAAGATGATGTTGGAACTGCTGGATAAGCATCGACTGCGCGGGTTGTAAGTAACCTTTGCTCTCTCGGGAGGGTGCTGTTCGTGGATGGTGATCGGTATGTGACTGCTACTGCGAAAAGAAGAAGCGGGCACCCCGCCCAGAACAGGATTACCCGAGTAGCACCTCGGTGCCCTTGTGTGCGCATACCTCTGCGAAGTCCTCAGAAATCTCGTCAGTGTAAAGTTGGGACACATCTGCAAAGTCTAATATCCGCGCCGGAGCGCTACGCTGAAATTTGGAGTGGTCCGCCAGTAACCAGGTCTCCCGTGCACCGGCCAATGCTGCGTGAGATACGGCAATTTCGTCGATGTCAAAGTCATAGGCCACGCCAGCCTCTGACACTGCGGAACAGCCGAGGATGGCATAGTCAAAAGCAAAATCCCGGACCATCCGAGCCGCCACAGGACCCACCAAGCCGCCGTCCTCTGCACGCGGCCGTCCACCCGTCACCAAAACGTTGCATCTTGCATTCCCAGACAAAATCCGCGCCACATTCAGGTTATTGGTGACCACCAGTAAGCCGTCGTGGCCCAGCAGTGCACTGGCCAGTGCCTCAGTGCTGGTGCCGATGTTGATGAACAGAGCAGAGCCATTGGGGATCGCGGCCGCACAACGCGCGGCCATGGCCGCTTTGGCATCCGAATTGACTCGCCCACGTTCTTCATAGGCAATGTTACGCACGCCGGAGGGCAGGACAGCGCCTCCATGGACGCGTTCTAAGCGCCCGGCATTGGCCATGTCGTTCAGGTCGCGCCGTATGGTCTGCACCGTTACATCAAAATGCGCGGCCAGTCCCTCGACAGTCACTTTGCCCTCGCTGCGGGCGATATCGAGGATTTCTCTCTCGCGAAAACTGCTCAGCATGTTCGTTACTTTTCGTTTGTGCCCGCTTTCAGTGGCAGGCACACATCGAATTTTCAATGAATTTCGTGCTGATCACAGAGAATTTCCTTGACCGAACGCGCGTTTTGGGTTCGTAAGGGCGCGAAAATGTTCGAAGGTGTTCTTATGGAAGCGCAAACAGAAAAACCGGTGGATCTTTTTGTCATTGGCGGTGGGATCAACGGCTGTGGCATTGCCCGCGACGCAGCAGGGCGGGGGCTCTCTGTCGAGTTGGCGGAAATGAGTGATTTGGCCTCCGCCACGTCCTCGGCCTCAACCAAGCTGTTCCATGGTGGTCTGCGCTACCTCGAATATTTCGAAGTCCGTCTGGTACGCGAGGCGCTGATTGAGCGCGAAACTCTGCTGCGCGCCATGCCGCACATCAGCTGGCCGATGCGCTTTGTGTTGCCGATGCACAAGGACATGCGATTTGAAAACGACACGCCCACCTCCAAGCTCCTAAGCTTGGTCATGCCATGGATGAAAGGCCGTCGTCCCAGTTGGCTGATCCGCATGGGCCTCTTCATGTATGATCATCTCGGTGGGCGTAAAATTTTGCCTGGCACCCGCACGGTCGATTTGAAAATCGATGAAGCTGGCGCGCCGTTGCAAGAAAAGTTTGTCAAAGCGTTTGAATACTCCGACTGCTGGATCGAGGACAGCCGCCTTGTCGTGTTGAACGCGCGGGATGCGGAGGCGCGTGGCGCCACCATCCGTACTCGCACCAAGGTGATCTTCGCCCAACGCGGCGATAACTTCTGGCATATCGAGATGGAAGACGTCGACACCGGCGCGCGCCGCACCACCCGTGCCAAGGCGCTGGTCAATGCTGGTGGCCCGTGGGTGGCTGACGTCATTCGCGGCGTGATCCAACAAAACTCTTCCGCTGGTGTGCGTCTTGTACGCGGCAGCCACATCGTCACCAAACGCCTATTTGACCACGACCGCTGTTACTTCTTCCAAGGCAGCGATGGTCGCATCATCTTTGCCATTCCGTATCAGGAAGACTTCACCCTCATCGGCACAACCGATCAGGAACACACCCACGCCGACGTGCCCCCAACCTGCACCGATGACGAGGCGCAATACCTCTGTGATTTCGCGTCGAACTATTTCAAGAAGCCGGTCACCATGGAGGACATCGTTTGGCGTTACTCCGGCGTGCGCCCGCTCTATGACGATGGCGCGTCTTCTGCGCAAGCCGCGACCCGCGATTACGTGCTGAAACTGGATGACAGCGGCGCACCGGTGCTCAACATCTTTGGCGGCAAGATCACCACTTATCGCAAGCTGGCCGAAGCGGCGATGGAGAAACTCACACCCTTCTTCCCAGAGGCCGCGGCCCCCTGGACGGCGGGTGTGGCCATGCCCGGCGGTGACTTTGAAGTGCATCAGGTGGGGGACAAGATTGCTGAGTTGCAACGGGATTACCCCTTCCTGACCGATGCCTGGGCCAAACGTCTGATCCGCGCCTACGGAACTGAAGCGCCTGAGATGTTGGGCGCGGCCAAATCCGCGGCCGATCTGGGCGAGGACTTTGGCGCCACGCTCACCGCTGCAGAAGTCGATTGGCTTATGTCCAAAGAATACGCCTGCGCAGCTGCTGATGTGGTCTGGCGCCGCTCAAAGCTCGGTCTGCGTCTCAACGAGCAACAAATTGCCGCCATTGACACCTATATGGCTGCAGCGCGGCAAAAAGCCTCCGCCTGAGACCCAACCGAGAATTGATCTTTGCGCCCCATGGGCCTATACGAAGCCCGCACGATGCTGTTGTGCGGGCTATTGAGTCTGCATGAGGGCGGAGGAGAACCACACGGATTTTGTCAGGTCATTCCGACCTGATCCCGCAAGTCACAGAACACCCCTGACGCAAAAAAGGTAGTGAGAAACATGGCTGATAAAAAATCGCCCGACATATTGTATACCATTGTAGACGAAGCGCCTGAGCTGGCCTCCGCCTCCTTCCTGCCGATCATTCGCAAGTTTGTGTCCGCCGCTGGTATCACCGTTGGCACGCCGGACATTTCCCTTGCCGGTCGCATCATCGCCACCTTCCCGGAAAACCTGACCGCTGATCAGCGTCAGTCCGATGAATTGGCGGCGCTGGGCGAGTTGGTGAAAACCCCAGACGCCAACGTTATCAAGCTGCCAAACATCTCCGCCTCCGTGCCACAGCTGGTTGCGGCGATCGAAGAGTTGCAGGGCCAGGGCTACAACATCCCGTCTTACCCGGAAGACCCGCAGTCGGACGAAGAAAAAGCCATCCGCGCGCGCTTTGACGGCATCAAAGGCTCCGCCGTGAACCCTGTGCTGCGTGAAGGCAACTCTGACCGTCGCGCCGCACGCGCGGTGAAAAACTTCGCTCAGAACAACCCACACTCCATGGGTGCATGGGAGGGCTCCTCCAAGACCAAAGTCAGCTCCATGCCGGGCAACGACTTCTACGCCAACGAAAAATCCGCCACCATCTCCGAGGCGCAAGCCGGTGATGCGAAGATCGAATTTGTTGGCAAAGACGGGTCCGCGACCGTGCTCAAGGACAGCTACCCGCTGGCTGCTGGCACCATCGCAGACGCCACCTTCATGTCTGCCAAATCGCTGGGCGCCTTCCTCGCAGACGCGATTGAAGACACCAAAACCGACGGCACCATGTTCTCCCTGCACATGAAAGCCACCATGATGAAGGTCTCTGACCCGATCATCTTCGGCCACGCCGTGAAGGCATGGCTGGGTCCGGTTTGGGACGCGCACGGCGAAGCGATTGCAGCAGCCGGTGGTTCCCCGAACTCTGGGCTGGGTGCTGTTCTGGCTGCGATCGACACGCTCGACAACGCCGATGCCATCAAAGCCGAGATCGCCGCTTTGTCCCGCCCGTCCATGTACATGGTCGACAGCGACAAAGGCATCACCAACCTGCACGTGCCGTCCGATGTGATCATCGACGCCTCCATGCCAGCTGTGATCCGCGCAGGCGGCAAAGGCTGGGACGAAGCAGGCAACAAAGGGGACACCAACTGTGTGATCCCGGATCGTTGCTACGCCACCGTCTACGATGAAACCGTCAACTTCTTCAAAGCCAACGGTGCGCTCGACGTAACCACTGCAGGCTCTGTGGCCAACGTGGGCCTGATGGCGCAGAAGGCCGAAGAGTACGGCTCGCACCCAACCACGTTTGAAGCTCCCGCAGACGGCACCATCCGCATCGTTCTGGAAAACGGCGACGTGCTGCATTCCCACGACGTGGAAACCGGCGACATCTGGCGCTCCTGCACCGTGAAACAGGCCCCAATCGAGAACTGGATCGAGCTGGCGCTTGACCGTCAGCGTCTGACTGGTTCCGAGGCGATCTTCTGGCTGGACGCGAACCGCGCCCACGATGCCGAGCTGATCAAATACGTCACCCCGGCGCTGGAAGCGGCTGGCAAAGCCGACCTGTTCCAGATCATGGCGCCTCGCGAAGCCACCGCGCAGTCGCTTAAGACCATCACCGCCGGCAACGACAGCATCGCCATCACCGGCAACGTGCTGCGCGACTACCTGACCGACCTCTTCCCGATCCTCGAGCTGGGCACCTCTGCCAAAATGCTCTCCATCGTGAAGCTGATGAAAGGTGGCGGCCTGTTTGAAACCGGTGCCGGTGGCTCCGCGCCCAAACACGTGCAGCAGCTTGTTGAGGAAAACCACCTGCGCTGGGACTCCATGGGTGAGTTCTGTGCCCTTGGTGAAAGCCTGAACTTCCTCGCGGACGTCAAAGGCAACGCCAAAGCCGGTGTTCTGGGTGTCGCCGCCGAAGCCGCAACCCAAGGCATTCTGGACGACAACCGTTCGCCATCGCGCAAAGTTGGCCAGCCAGACAACCGCGACAGCCACTACTGGTTCGCCCGCTACTGGGCCGACGCGCTGGCAGCACAGTCTGACGACGCCGACCTCGCAGCCGAGTTCGCAGGTGTTGCCAAAGCACTGGCAGACGGCGAAGAGGCCATACTGGCCGAGCTGGCAGCGGCCCAAGGCCCAGCGGCCGACATCGGCGGCTACTTCCGTCCATCGGTAGCGCTGAAAGCGAAAGTGATGCGCCCAAGCGCCACCCTGAACGCGATCATCGGCTAAGGCTGACGCGCTAGGCTGAAACAAGGAAGCCGCCCTGAAAGGGGCGGCTTTTTTGTATTTCATAGATTCAATACGAGTTGTGACTGCGAAGGATCACTTTTTGAGGAGAGCCTCTAGCTGCGACGTCCTGAGTGGAATGGCAAAATTTAACCCCATTCGCGTGCCGGAACTCCAAACGATTTTTGCTTTTCGAGATATAGGCCCAGGGAGGGTTATTCGAATTTCGCTCTGAAAGACCGCTCTGTGAACATTGAGGCTGGCTTCGATGCATGCACCTTGGACGCCTATGTCCACAGTCTTGGCGCCCAAGGAATGGTTCTCAAGCTGAATTTCGCAAGCCAATTGTTTTTCATGCCGTTTTCCCGATTTACGGTTGTCTTGATGCCGCCGATTTCCAATCAAATCCAAGTTAAGCGTTCCCCAGTAAGGCAGTGTTCCATGGCGTTAGGTGGCAGTTGCCCCAGTTGTGAAAAAAGGGAAAAGTAGTCAAATGCAGTGTGATGTTCCGTCATCACGCCATCCTCGAACTTGGCCAAAAGCATGACGTCGATCTTAACTGGGCCTGCGTTTTCAGGGGGGCGGGACGTCAGAAGGAACTTCGCTGCAAACCAAGGAGGATCCTCAATCAGGTTTTTTAGATTGATCTGACCCGGCCCGGTTATTCGTCTAAAAAGACTGACGAGTTCCGCAAAATCGGATTTAGGAAAACTCTCTTTGTTCGAAAAGTCCGGTACGGAGAAGTATGCGGGAAGTATTTTGTTTATTGTGGATTGGTTGCCCTTGAGCCAACCGTCTTCAATCCATTCTTTTAATAATTCTTTTGACATTTGCACCTCGCATTGGCCAAAACGTTGCCTATAACTTAATGATATAACATTATACCAACTCTTTCAGAGTGCGCTTAGATTGCACTGGTCAAACAAACAATCGGCGAAGGCCGACGACTATGTCTCCCTTTAATAGTTTTGAGATTGTGCGTTTCTTGGGTGTGGATTGCTCCTCATGCCAATCGGCAAAGTAGATATGTAAAAAATCTACATTGTCTGACATGCACATCCAAAAGAATGAGGCGGCTATATTGGGTTTAACCCCGTCGGAACCAACCGTTTTCTACTACGTAGATCTGAAACTGCTTACACATATATACCTATTTTTACTTTTGACACCGTAAAGGTGCATTTTAAATGTATAATTCATGAGTCAAATTATGTTCCAAAGGTTGCTAAAACGTCAACCGTTTCCAGGTGTTAGTAACACAATTTCACCTAACTCATTGATAATTATATGGTATTTCTGAGTGGATTTTGTTCAGGGTAGTTCTCCGGCATGGGGGGCGCCACAAATCTTTAGCCTATGGTTGTATAGTGAGTTTCGGGACAGTGAGAAATTCCAACCCGGTGCCACGAAAATGAGGCAAATAATCCGTGCCTGACGCGCGTAAACTTGGCCGTCCGAAGCTCGCCAAACTGGTAAGCCTCACCGAGCGTCAGCTGACCAAGCTGGAAACCGCCAAAACCGCGACCCTGCCGGAATCAGCCGCGATCCGCCTAGCCGCTGCGTTGCAAATCCCGACGCAGGCGCTGACCGGCGAGCTGCCCTTGATCGAAGACGACCTCAAACCCAAAAGCACCTGCACCAGCGGCTGCTGCGGCTAACCTACAGGGCAGGGGGCGTTACAGCGCCCAGGCAAACCCTGTCTCTTCCTCCGACCGCGTCCACAACTGCGCCATCACCGCCTTGTCATAGGCGTAAGGCTCCAGCGTGCCGGTCCCAACCGGCCCGACAAATTCCATGCGCCCTGTAGGTCCATAAAGCGCCCGCTGTGCCAAGCCATCTTCCGTGGCGCACATCACCTCCGGATAGGCGCCTTTCTCCGCGCTCTGCACCATCGGCGACTTGGTCATTAGCCACCACATCACCTTGGTCATCACCCCGCCGCTGGTGCTGATCAACGAGGTCTTGGACGACCCCGGATGGCAGACATAAACTTCAACCTGCTTGCCCGCCGCCGCCACGCGATCCTGCAACTCATAGGCAAACATCATCTGCGCCAGTTTGCTTTGGCTATAGGCCGGATTGGCGCTGTCATTGTTGTCCCAATTCATGTCTTCAAACTGGATCGTGCGCAGCTCCATCTTATAGCCCAGGCTCGCAACCACCACGATCCGCCCCGCGCTCTCCTCGATGCGATCAAACAACAGTCCGCAGAGTACAAAATGCCCGTAGTGGTTGGTGCCCAGTTGGCTTTCAAACCCGTCCACGGTCAGTTTGCGGCTTGGCACCTGCGCAATCGCCGCGTTGCAGATCAAGGCGTCAATCTTCGGCGTGCTTGCCAGCACGTCCGCCGCCGCTGTGCGCACGCTGGCCAGCTCCGCCAGATCCATCTTCCCAAACCGCACATCTGCCGCCGCGCCAAACTCGTCTTTCAATGCGGCCACTGCCGCCGCAGACTTCTCCGCGCTGCGGTTGAGCATCACCACGCTTGCGCCTTTGGTCAGCAAAAGCCGCGCCGCCTGAAACCCCGCCCCGGCATTTGCGCCGGTGATCACATAGGTTTTGCCGCTCAAATCGCCCAGCCGCGCCGGGGTCCAGCCATCTGGGCCAAATGTGGTATCTGCCATTTGGAAAGTCCTTGTCTCCGCGCCCTCCGCCGGCTGTTGAATTGTAGATACCTCTCAATGCAGGTTGAAAATAGGTGATATGGTCTCGAATTCTTGCCTATTTGTGTCGGAGCCGTTGTTTGAGTCGTTCCGGCGGTGCTAAGCTCACGTCATGAGTAAGCAGCAAATCACCACCCTAATCGCCCGCCACGTGACGCAAGATGGGCTGACCGACACCCGCATCCCCGGTGTGCAGTTGTTCCGCGCCACCGCGCCCATTCCCTGTGCCCCGGCGGTCTATGAGCCGAGTGTAATTGCCATCACTCAGGGCAGCAAAGAGGCCATTCTCGACGGTCAGCGTTTTGTCTATGACAATAGTCGTTATCTTTGCTGTCCCATGTCTATGCCAGTCAAGGCGGGCACCCCAACCGCATCGCCGGACACTCCGTTGTTTGGCGTCTACATCGTGCTGTCCCCACGGGTGATGACGGAATTGGCCGTTGCGCTGGACACAGCAGGCGTACCTGTATCGACGCTGCCGACAGGCAGCCCGGCACAAGGCGTGCGCTTTGCCCAGTGGGACGCAGGCTTCACCGACGCTCTGCTGCGCTTGTTGCAGCTAATGGACAACGAAGCCGACAAGGCCGTTTTGGGCGAGACCCGCTTGCGCGAACTTTGCTATGCGGTCCTCAAAGGTGAGGCGGGTCTTTATGCCCGCCAGGCCTTCGGCGCGGGCAATGCCATCGCACGCTCCATTGCCCATGTGTCCTCAAATCTGACCGAGGCCATCTCCATCGACGATATGGCCGCGCGCGCGGGCATGAGCCGGGCGGTGTTCCATCGCAAGTTCAAACACGCCACCACCATGTCGCCCATCCAGTTTGTGAAATCCATGCGCCTCAACAATGCGGCCATGAAAATCGCAGGAGGTACGACCATCAATCAGGCTGCCCTGGATGTGGGCTACATCAGCACCTCACAATTCAGCCGTGAATTCAAGCGTATGTACGGCCAGTCGCCACGCCAATGGGGGGACACACAGCAAGTCGGTGAAACTGGGCACTAAGGACCGTTTTGTCCAGTTTGGCACGGCAAGCCAAAACACTGTCTGGAATTCTGAATGCGGAATTTGGGATCGCTACCATCTGTTGTCTGTAACCATTGTGCGAGAACAGACATGAAAAAACTGAAAAACTACTGCCGTCGGCATTCTTGGTGCGGCGACCTTAAAGTAGCCGCTGTGTTCCTTGGATTGGCCGCGATCGGAGCACTCATTGTGCTGCAATCAGTGCCAACAAACATGATTGCCAACTGACACTGATGCAAAAGGGGCGTCTTGTGCGCCCCTTCGCTTTTCCCTTTGTCCAAATCTTCCTGCCAGCCACGCTAGTCTTTCCTTACACCTACAACTTCCGGTTTTGGGGAAGCATGTGGAAACATTCCCATACCCCTATGCGCAACAGACCGGTATGACCTCTGTAATACGCCCAGCATAGGTGTCCGCCACAAAGCGGGGGACGACCGACGCTTACGAGCAGGGATCTCATTGGAACGACTAAAAGCCTTTTGTGACGAACATGCCTGGTGCCGCAGTCTTCTGCTGGCAGCCTTGTTTCTAGGAATGGCCGTGGGGGGCGCGACTCTGGTTCTTTATATGGTGCCCAACACAATTTCGCCGCCGCCTTAGAGGAAGATCCGCCGGCCTTACACCGGCACCTGTAGCCCAGCCTTCACACGATCAATCACCACATTACTGTGAAATCGCCGGATATTGGGGTTGTCATTGAACACCCGCCGACTGAACTCTTCATATGCGGTCATATCCGTTGATGTGACGACAAGAATGAAATCTGCCCGGCCGGTAACATAATAACACTGCTGCACATCGTCGAGTTTTAGCATCGAGCGACGGAACTCATCGAGCAGGTCCGTGCGTTCCCGCTCCATCTCGACCTCCACCACAAAGGTCATCGGTCGCCCGACGGCTTTGGCAGACACCACAGAGATGTCCGCCTCTACAATCTTCTCATCGCGAAAGCGCTTAAGTCGCCGCTGGACCGCGGAGCGCGATATGCCGGCGATCTCGCCCAATTCATCCGCTGTCAGCCGGTTGTTCTTTTGAATGGCGGTGAGCAGCCGGCGGTCAATGTCGTCCAAATTGGCGGCCATATTGGGGCTCCTGTTGGGAAACTGAGGGCAATTTGCTCGAGCTGTAAAGGTTTCAGAGCATTTTGCCCAAATCTTTGCGCTAGCCTTTGGCCCTGAACCCTCTCCTGTCAACCCTGCACACCCCATTGCCTTTCCTCGCAACCCCGCCCAATCTGGCCAACACGGAAGCTGAAGTTGGACTATTGCCTATGCCATTTACATTCGAACATCATCACCACGTTGTATTTGGCGACTGTGATCCGGCGGGCATTGTCTACTACCCCAACATCTACCGGTGGATGGACGGTACCTTTCAGCGCTTTCTGCAGCAATATGGCGGCCATGCTGCGGTCTGTGAAACTCTTGGTGCCGTTGGGCTGGGCCTAACGGAAACCAACGCCAAATACCGCCGTCCGCTCAAAGATGGTGATGCGCTCGTCATCCGCATGGACATTGTCGATTGGTCTACCAAGTCCTACCGACTAGCCCATAGCGGCTTTGTTGGCGACGATCTGGCGTTTGAAGGCACCGAGGTACGCGCGTTGTTTGAATGGCGTGGCGGCCGCATGCGGGCAGGGGAGGTCTCTCGCCTGAAAACCTTACTTGAAAGCCACTCCGAGCCATGACCGAAACACTCCATAACCCCCATCGCGGCACTGGCCTGCCAAACCGTTTGACTGACACTCTGCCCAGTCGGGACGCCACCGCCGTCGCCAAACTGCTCGCGCTGTGCCCCGCCCACGCGGAAACGCCATTGCGAGACATGCCGGACCTGGCCGACACCTTGGGCGCGCAAAGCTTCCACATCAAAGACGAACGCACCCGTATGGGGCTTGGCTCTTTCAAAGCCCTCGGTGCCGCCTACGCCATCGCCCATGACGCGGCCCGCACAATACCAACTGACTGGGCCACTGCCTTGACTGGCCGCACCTATGTCACCGCTTCGGCGGGCAACCACGGCATGTCCGTCGCCGCTGGCGCGCGCGTGTTTGGCGCCGGCGCCGTGATCTACCTCTCTCACACCGTACCACAAGCCTTTGGCAAACGTCTGGAAGCCCAAGGCGCCACTGTTGCCTGGGCCGGAGACGACTACGAAGCCAGCATGGAGGCTGCCGCACAAGCGGCCAAAGACAACGGATGGACACTTCTCTCAGACAGCTCATGGGACGGCTACGAGGAGAGTGGTTACCGTGTCATGGAGGGCTATTTGCAAATGGCCTCTGAGGCCGCCACGCAAATCCCCGCACCACCAACCCACATTTTCTTGCAAGCTGGTGTCGGTGGTCTGGCTGCCGCTGTTGCCGCTTACGCCCGCGCCACATGGGGTGACGCACCGCATATCACTGTGGTCGAACCGGAATTCGCCCCGGCATTGATTGAATCCATCCGCGCTGGCCAATTGGTCGACACCACAGGACCCGTGTCCGACATGGGCCGCTTGGATTGTAAGACCGCCTCCATGGTGGCGCTCAACGGTCTTGCGATGGACGCCGACAGCTTTGTGACCATCTCTGAGCAAGAGGCCCATGACGCGGTCGAAACGCTAAAGGCCCAGGGCGTCGCCAGCACGTCCTCCGGCGTGGCCGGTGCCGCCGCTGCGCTCCTGAAGCGTCCAGACCTGCCGTCTGACGCCCGCATCCTGTGCTTTGTCTCTGAAGGGCCTGAAGATGCCTGAGCGTGGGTTCCCCCCCGAGGAGTTCCGCACCCGCATCACCCGCTTGCAATCTACTATGGCGCAAGCGGGCCAAACCGCGCTTTTGCTAACCTCACCAGCTGATGTCTTCTACACCACGGGCTTCCTTACCCGCTTCTGGGAAAGCCCCGCCCGCCCGTGGTTTGTCATCATCCCGGCACAAGGCGACCCAATTGCCGTGATCCCCTCTATTGGCGCGGAGCTGATGTCCAAAACCTGGATCGCTGACATCCGCACCTGGGACGCGCCATATCCGGGTGACGACGGCATCAGCCTGCTTTCGGAAACTCTTGCCGACATCGTGCCGGAAGCTGGCGCCATTGGCCTGCCCATGGGGCTGGAAACCCACCTGCGCATGCCGCTTGGGGATTATCTCTATCTGACGCAAACCCTCGCGCCACGCCGCTTTGTGGATGCGACAACCACCGTGCAACGCACACGTGAAGTAAAGTCTGAAGCCGAAATCTCGAAAATTCGCGCCGCCTGCCAAGTGGCTGACCGCGCCTTCTCTCGCATCACCGAATACGCCTCCGCAAACACCACTCACGGGCAAGTCTTCCGGGACTTTCAGCGTATCTTGCTTGAGGAAGGCGCAGATTGGGTCAGCTACACCGCAGGCGGCGCAGGGCAGGGAGGCTACGGCGATGTCATCTCCCCTGCGACCAATCAAGAACTCGCTGCCGGAGACATCCTCATGCTCGACACGGGCGCAGTGCTTGACGGCTACTTTTGTGACTTTGACCGCAACTTCGCCATTATCCGCGCCGATGACGCTGCCAAACGCGCATATGATCAGCTCTATAGAGCCACCGATCACGTGCTCTCGACCCTGCGTCCCGGCCACCAAGGCAGCGATGTGCACGCCATGCTTGTAGACAGCCTGACCCAACAAGGCGCCACCCCGGGTGGTGGTCGCCTCGGCCATGGCCTTGGCATCACGCTTACCGAATGGCCCAGCTTCACGCCACATGACCACACAGAGCTGCGCGCTGGCATGGTGCTCACTCTGGAGCCGGGCGTTGAGATCGCCCCCGGCCTGTGTCAGGTGCACGAAGAAAACATCGTTCTGCGCGAAACCGGCCCGGAACTCCTCTCAACCCGCGCAGCTGCGTCCCTGCCCATTCTGAGGTAATGCCCATGGAGACCGTCCCTTTCACCCTTGGCACCCCGGCGTCCGGTCAGACCACCTTAGGCCTCATCGTGCTCAAATTCGACGAAACGCTGGAACAGGATTTCCGCCGCTTGTTCCCGTCCCGTGATCTTTCTATCTACACCAGCCGCGTACCCTCTGACCCAGAAGTCACGCAGGACACGCTTTTGGAGATGTCCAACACCCTGCCCGCCAGCGCCGCGCTTTTCCCACCCGCCGCCCGCTTCGATGTGGTTGGCTACGGCTGCACCTCCGGCACAACGATGATCGGCGCCGCCAAAGTCGCCGCGCTCGTCAAACAAGGGGTACAAACCCCCACTGTGACCGACCCGCTCACGGCATCCATCGCGGCTTGCAAGGCGCTGGGCATTACCCGCCTAGGCATGGTCACGCCGTATGTCGAAAGTGTCTCCCTGCCGGTTCAGAAAGCCTTTGAAGCCGCAGGTATTGCTGTGCCGCACTTGGTCTCTTTTGGCGAAGCCGGTGAGGAAAACGTCGCCCGTATTGATGCCGCCTCTGTCAAAGCGGCCGCGCTTCAAGTGGGCCACCAAGACGTCGATGCCGTTTTTCTCAGCTGCACCAATCTGCAAACGTTGGATGTGATCGACAGTTTGGAGGCCGACCTCGACAAGCCGGTGTTTGGAAGCAATCTCGCGCTCGCATGGCATATGGCCAAGCTCTCTGGCGCAAAACTGGTCGCCAACGCCCCGGGTCGTCTGCTGAATCTCTAAAAACGTCCTCTCCCTGTCGGTATCAGACCTGCCAGCCTGTCCGGCACTGCGCAGGCTGAACCTAACAACAGGGAGAACGGCCATGAAAATCGGCTTCATCGGATTGGGCAATGTCGGCGGCAAGCTTTCCGGCAGTTTACTGCGTAACGGCAAAGCGCTCTACGTATATGACCTCAACCGCGATCTGGTGGCAGAGAAACGCGCCGCAGGGGCCAAGCCCGTCTCTGGCCCAGCCGAGATGATGCGTTTGTGTGATGCGGTCATCACTTGCCTGCCATCCCCCGCTGCCTCTGATGCCGTGATGCAGGAGATGCTGCCCGAGGTGACAGAGGGCAAAATCTGGATGGAGATGTCCACCACGGATGAGGCCGAGGCCAAACGTCTCGGCGCACTGGTCATCGCACGTGGCGGCGCGGCGGTGGATTGTCCGGTCTCCGGTGGCTGCCACCGGGCCGACACCGGCAATATTGCTATCTTCGCAGGCTGCGACCGCGAAACCTTCGAGCGCATCCTGCCGCTGCTGACCACAATGGGCCGCCGTATCCTGCACACCGGTCCTCTTGGCTCTGCCTCCGTGTTGAAGGTGGTGACCAATTACCTCGCCACCGCGCACCTCGCGGCTTCCGCCGAAGCGCTCACCACCTGCGCCGCCGCCGGTATGGACCTCAACACTGCCTATGAGGCGATCCGGATTAGCTCCGGCAATTCCTTTAGTCACGAAACGGAAAGTCAGGTCATCTTGAACGGCTCCCGCGACATCTCTTTCACCATGGACCTGGTCAAAAAGGACATCGGGCTGTTTCAGGAGGTCGCCGACAGAGCGGGGGTGCCGCTCGAACTTAATCCGCTGATGATCTCCATGTTTGACGACGCGATATCTCGCTTTGGAGAACGCGAACTTAGCCCCAACATCATCAAACGTCTGGAGGAGGCCACAGGCCTGTCCGTCCTCGCCCCCGGCTTCCCGCCCGAGATGGTGGATGATGAGCCGGAAGAGCCCGGCTATGAGATTGTTCCGAAAGGGGTGCAACGCTCGTTAGCGTAAGCTTTGCACGCAACAAAACGCACCTCCGCAAAACAGTCGTAATACCGACAGAATACCGACGTGAATTTGGGGCCAAAACCGAAAGGTTAACTCACGCCTTTGGATGGGTCTTGTTATAGACTTCCATCAACCGCGCCGCGTCAACCTGCGTATAGGCCTGCGTGGTTGATAGGGACGCATGCCCCAAAAGCTCCTGAATGGCACGTAAGTCCCCGCCAGCGCTCAACAAATGCGTGGCAAAACTGTGCCGCATAGCATGTGGCGTGGCGCTGGCAGGCAGGCCCAGTTGCTGCCGTGTCTGTTGCATGACCTTCTGCACCTGCCGCGGATTAAGTGCCCCGCCTCGTACGCCACGAAACAATGGAAGGTCTTCGCTAAGTGTGTGAGGGCAAAAGCGAATATAGCGCGCGGCCGCGTCGCGCGCCGCGTCAATTACCGGCACCACTCGTTCCTTGCCGCCCTTCCCAACAATGCGCAGCGCATTTGGCAAAGGCACGTCGGCTCCGGTTAAACCCAGCGCCTCAGAAATACGCAATCCACAGCCGTACAGCATTGTAATTACAGCAATATCGCGGGCGCCGACCCAGTCTTCCTGCGATTGAAACTCCACCGCATCAATTACATCTTTGGCCGCGTCTTCACTCAATGGACGGGGCAGCTTGGCCTGAAACTTTGGCGCACGTGTCGCCAAAACAGCCGTGGGATCACAGCCTTCTTTCTCTGCCAGCCAACGGTAAAAACTCTTTACCGAAGAGAGCTTACGCGCCAATGACCGTGGCGCAATGCCACCTGACCGCGCACTTGCCATCCAGCTGCGCATATCGCTTACGCCCAGGTCCATCAAAGGGGCCAACCCCTGTGGCGCACCTTTGTGCATCGTCATAAAGGTCAGGAATTCTGTAAGGTCAGTCTGATAAGCTGTAACGGTGTTTTCAGAGATCGCTTGCAACGCGGCTTTGTGAGCCAGAAACCGCGCAACCGCGTCACTGGCCGCCGCGCTTATCACGCCAGCCAGCGGCGCATGGCGCGCTCAAAAACACCGGCAAAAAATGTCAGTAGATCAGTGCCTTGTTGTGGCGTGAACTGGTGTGGATCTTCCGCGCCCATCACCAGAAGGCCGGGCAAACGACCGCTGCCCAAGTCCAACTTTAGGCAAGCCTCAGAACGGATCCAGTCGGCGTCTTCGCCATAGACCACCGAACCCCCACCTTGCACTTGGCGCAACGTCACCTGACGCTGTGGTATATTACGCCCACCGGTCAAATAGTCTTCCACAAACCCAGGAGCCGCAGTCGACAAAACATCCCCCAAACGCGCGATATTGGCGTCACCCTCGGTTTCCGCCTCGGTTTCGAGGACCAAACGCACCGCATCCACGCGCAAGATATCGGCCACTTCGCCACCTAGATCGTGCAGGAAGCCTTCAAACTCCACTGGATCTAGCATCCGCAAAATGGCGCGATGTACCTGATTGGTACCTGCCAGGTTGTCGTAAGCGGCGGCAATCACGCTGCGATGGTTGTCTTCCAGCCGGTCCAGACGTGCTTCAAGCCGCTCCATGGCGATGCCGCGCAAGTCCACGATGTTGCCACCCATGGTCTTTTCGTTGGCGGCGATCAACGCCCGCATTAGATCCCGATCTTCCAGAATTACATCGGGTTGCGAGATGATCTTCTCGCGCATGTCATCTTCGATTTTTGGAGTGCTGCTCATGTCGTCGCCATTTTTGGTCGTTGCAGCAACCTTATCAGAGCGTTTCAACAAATGCCGCAACTTTTTTGCGATGCAGCGCAGTGCCTGCGAGCTTATGCCGGTGGCTTCATTTAGTCTTCTAAATCCCGGGGTGGCTTGGCAAAGGCGGGACGGGGGCAGCGCCCCCTTCCTCAAAGTTTTGAGCGCTCAGAGGCCCTTGGCTTTTTCTCGTAGGGCAAACTTTTGAATCTTACCGGTCGAGGTTTTTGGTAACTCGCCAAATACCACCTTCTTCGGGGTCTTAAAGCCCGCAAGATGTTCACGCGCAAAGGAAATTATCTCTTTCTCCTCCGTTTTTTGCCCGTCCAACAGCTCAATAAAGGCACAAGGCACTTCGCCCCATTTGTCGTCCGGTTTGGCCACCACTGCGGCCAAATTCACGGCTGGGTGGTGCATCAACACCCCTTCCACTTCGACCGAGCTGATGTTTTCACCTCCGGAAATAATGATGTCCTTGGCGCGGTCCGTGATCTGCACATAGCTGTCGGGATGCTGGATCGCGATGTCGCCGGAATGGAAATACCCGCCCTCAAAAGCCGCTTTGGTCGCTTCCGGATTCTTCAGATATCCTTTCATCACCGCATTGCCGCGGATCATGATTTCCCCATCCGCCGCGCCGTCCATGGCGATCTGTTGCATCTTGTCGTCCATCACCGTGATGTTGTCCATAAACGGCATCGCCACGCCCTGACGAGCTTTGATCGCGGCACGGTCATGGCCCTCTAGGTCGTCCCATCGGCTGGCATCCCATAGGCATTCTGTCGCCGGGCCATAGACTTCTGTAAGGCCATAAACCTGCGTCACGTGGAAACTCATAGGTTCGATTTTTGCCAATGTCGCCGGTGCAGGGGGGGCGCCAGCGGTGAAGACTTCCACCACATGATCAAACGATCGGCGCTGCTCTTCCGGCGCATTTACCAGCATGTTCAATA
>JAAENN010000090.1 GCA_024224295.1 Shimia sp.
GACTGGCTCTGCCAAGTGAGTGAAGATCTGCCAAGTGAGCAACGCAAGCATGTGAATCAGCAAGCATGTTATGCAGCTTCGCTTACACCCCATCCCCTTCGATGAACGCCACTTAGACGGACAATGTCAGAACAGCTACTTCCAAGAACGACAAGGCAAGCATGGCAGCAACAAGAAGTACGGAACAGCTGCGACAGCCACTGCGTGTTACTTCCAGTCACTTGGAAAACATACCCCACGGATCTCAGCGACGCGGCCACGCGATCCAACGTGTCTCACGACATCTTGCTACACAGCACGCGGCCTCAGCGCTGCTCGTCGGCAACACTATCCTGCGCGATGCTTGTCGCGACCACAAACGGCCGCGAGAACGTGTGGAAAGTATTCTTGCATGCACCTGACGCATCAGCCCGAAGATTTTTCGGCATTCGATCGAGGCCTGACTCAGTCAGCAGTGCTGGCCGGCATGTTCGTGAACAAGACTGGCGACAGAGTCGGCAACACTGTCCAATAAGCGCTGTATGGCGAAGAGTTTCTCCTCGATGCTGCGGAGCTGCTCATTGAACGTCTGCTTCTCGTTGCCGCCCTTCGTGTGGCGCCTTGCCCACTTGCGAGCGGACATCCCGGACGACGCGGCTGAACCCGCGCATCTCGGGGGCTCACTGTCTGAGTCGTGGAATCCGCCCAGGTGTTGGGCGCAGGCTGGAACGTTGTCTACCGTGTTCCTTTTGGAGACTGCTTGCCAGCAGCCCCGCTGCGAACAGTACAGCTGATAGCCAGCATTCGAACCTACGAGCTTGTTGTACTCTCGCTTCAGCTTCTCTTTGTGTTCTTCGGAGGTTTCCTTCCAGCAGGTCTTGCAGATGATGTCTCCGGCGTGGTTCTTCGAACAGTAGTGCGACGTTTGAACCCAGCAGCCAGAGTCCAGAGACCGCTCCATCATTGCGAGCACGGTGGGTGGGTGGAGAGGCGAGAGTCGTGGAGAGGATTACCACGGTGAGTCGTGAACTCAGATTCGAAACGCGACGCGACGGGAGACGCTTTGCTGTGGCTCTGCCAACAGCGGCAGAGTCCTGCTTTATTTGAGCAAGAAACAGCGAAAAGGTGAAACCCTTCTGAGTACGACTTTCTCATGCAACAATGACGACTGCTTCCCGGTCACTTGCTTTTCGCACCCCGCTAATCCAAGAAAGTTAGCTGTCCGAAATTCCGTTCCCGTCGTTGCCACATTGTAGTACTGCAAGCCACTGCCATGCAACACGCATTCGAATGCAAACGGCCGGCTTCTGTCTAGGCGAAGACTGGCAAGCCACCGCGTCGTCGCTCTCACGGTGGATGAGATCTGTTTCGTGTTTTCGTAGAGCCACATGTCTATCGGCGGATGTCGGGCGATAACGAAGTCACCTGGCGGCGCCACACATCAAGGGAAATGTAGCAGACCCACAGAACCAGGAAAACGCGGCTGTGAATGCCCTGGGGCATGGGTTTCGTCTGTTTCGTCCGGCGACCGTGTCACAGAAAAGGGCCGTAAGAATACAAGCGGCAGCAGCAGCAGGAGAAGCGCTGGCAGCAGCAGCATCAGCGGACGGCGGCTGTCGAGCGGCGTCGTCGTCTACGTTTCGTCGCCGGGATCGCAGGGCGAGGTTTGCCGCATCGGATCCGCTGTGTGCGCCCGTTCGGCAGTGCGTGGCTGTCCGGACCGAGTCCGCTGTGTGCGCCC
>JAAENN010000091.1 GCA_024224295.1 Shimia sp.
CTGTCCCCGAATGTCCGCAAACAGTATGAAGCGGTCGTTGGTCAGTACCGCCTCGAAGGACCGCTTCTGGCCGAGAGCTGTCCTTCAGTGTTTCCGAAAAACGGCCGTTTTTCGGAGATCGCCAGAAAGGCTCTAACCGGGGCCTTTTTTGTGCCTGTGAGTATCCTGACTGAAGTTTCACTGAAATTAATCATGCCACCATGCGCAGCAGCGCGGTCACCAAGGATTTATCGGGGGGACTGGTCGGTTTCGGGCAAACCCCCTCGAAATCCCCACTCAGCGCAGCCTCGGCGATGATCCGGCGGACATCGGAAAAGGCGAAACTGCTCCGCCCTTTCACCTTATGCCGGCGTTGAGGATTTGGCCGCAGACGCGCGGCATAGATCCAAGTGATGGTCACCGCCATCATACAAAACTGCAGATGATTGGTCACCGCATAGGCATTGCGGGTCTGGCTCTTTTGACTGCCGATCTCCTGTTTCAGCTCCTTGAATCCAGATTCAATTTTCCACCTGGCGCCATACAGCGAAATGATCTGCTCCACCGACAGACGCAGATCCGTCGTGAACAAGGCCACATATCGAGTCTTGCGATAGACCCAGACCACGCGCACCGGACACTTCAGGGTCTTGACCATGAACACCTGCTCATAGAAGAGGACCTCGCGGGATTTTCCGTAGAGATGGACTGTGCAGCTGTGGGCCAGATGGCGGAATTGGACCGCCAGATCCGCCGCCGAACCCAGCTTTTGCCCGTATTTGCGCGTGGTCCCGAGTTGCTTGGGTCTTCTCTCGGGCGGCAGGCCATACAGCATGGAAGTCACCCGTAGGCGCGAGAGCAGATGAAACTGCAAGCCGAGCGCTTCGCGCACCGGCTTGAATAACCCGTTGTTGCCGAACCAACTGTCGGTCACCACCAGCACCGGCACACCGGCAAAGCAGGAGGCGATCTCGATGATCATGGTGGCCGCCTGCGCCAGCTTGGTCTGAAAAGACGCCACCTTGCCGCCTTTGGTGACGTTAAGTGTCTTCGCTTTTATGGCCTTGTTCGGCAGGTAGAACCGAAACGCCAACGGCAGGCAGGCCCAGCGGCCCTTGACCCGCTTCAACAGCCCCACGGCCACCACATTCTGCGCCCAAGGATACTTCGACTGGTTCGACTTGGCGGCATGATCGAAGATCGATTCGCAACCGAAGATCTTGCGCCCCACCTTCGGATTGATAAAGTCATCGAGC
>JAAENN010000092.1 GCA_024224295.1 Shimia sp.
CCAACTCCGGGCGTGAGCCGACGGCCTCACTGACAATGCTTAACAGGTTTGACCGTCAGGGCCGCTCCCGATTTCCGTCCGGTGTCAAGGGTAGAGTTTGCGCTTACCCGGCAAGGGACCTCCCGATCAGGGTCCAGGTCGATGAGTGCATGTAGCAGGCCTGCCAGATTCGGATGGAATCCGATTGGCCCAGCCTTACCGTCTCAGCCATGCCTCTCGGCCGGTGAGTTTATTCCCAACTACGGACAATCCCGTGCAAACGTCCGGATTGGCCCGGATTTCGATCGCTCCACCTCCAACTCCGGGCGTGAGCCGACGGCCTCACTGACAATGCTTAACAGGTTTGACCGTCAGGGCCGCTCCCGATTTCCGTCCGGTGTCAAGGGTAGAGATGCTATGAGGCTGAAGGATGCGGCCTCATGCTCCTTCGATTGTTTCAACATCGATCTGAAGGAGCGACCCGATGACACAGTTTCCAGTATCGACCTCCAGCGAACAGTCGATTTATGCGGCTCTAGAGCTGAGCAAGAACAGCTGGCTTTTGGCGATCCAGGTTCCGGGGCGGGATAATCCGAGCCTGCATCCAATCAGGGGCGGTAACGCCGAAGGACTGATGGCCAAGCTGGACGCGGCGCGGGAGCGCGTGGCCCAGGTCACGGGTCAGACGCCGAAGGTGACACTGTGCTACGAGGCAGGCTACGACGGCTTCTGGTTGGCGCGGTTCCTCGAGCAACGCGGCATCGAGTGTCTGGTCATGGAGCCGGCCAGCTTGCAAGTCAACCGCCGGGCTCGCCGGGTAAAGACCGACCGCATCGATGTCGAGAATCTGCTTCACACGCTGATCGCCTGGTGTCGCGGCGAGCGCCATGTCTGCTCCATGGTGGTGATCCCGAGTGTCGAGGAAGAGGATCTTCGCCGCTCTCACCGTGAGCGGGGCCGTTTGGTCCGCGAGAGGACGGCCCACATCAACCGGATCAAGGGCCTGCTCTTTGGTCAGGGTATTCGTGGGATCAACGTCATGAAGAACCACAAAACCTTGGCGCCGGCGGAGCTGGTCACGGGCGACGGTCGGCCCCTGCCGAAACGTCTTGGCCGGGAGATCACGCGGGAAATCGAGAGACTGGCCCTGGTGCAGGAGCAGCTCGTCGAGACTGAGCATGAGCGTGATCAGGCGCCGACGCCTTGTGCCGCCACGGAGCGCAAGCGTCACGACCTGTTACGGCTGAACGGCATTGGCCCGACATTCTCCGCCATTCTCGCCCGGGAAGTCTATTACCGGCGGTTCGCCAATCGACGACAGGTCGCAAGCTATATCGGCCTTGCCCCCAGTCCCTATGACAGCGGCGATGGACGACGCAGCCAAGGCATCTCAAAGGCCGGCAACAGCCTGGTTCGCTATTCCTTGATCCAGGCCGCCTGGCTCTGGCTCAGGCATCAACCCAACTCAGCCCTGACACTGTGGTTCCACCGCCGGACCGAGGGAGAGTCGAAGCGCATGAGGTGCGTCATGATCGTCGCCCTCGCCCGCAAACTGGCGATCGCGCTTTGGCGCTATGTGGAAACCGGCCTGATCCCGGAAGGTGCTGTCGTCAAATAAGGCTGTCGATTGGCTAACAGTTTCAACAGGCCTCACTCCCCAATGGTGGCGCTTGTTGGCGGGTTGGATGTGTGACTGTACGTCGACTTGGCGAAGGTGCCGAGGTAGAGTTTAGTCCCATCCCCTGTTCTGTGACGGTCCATGCACGCAGCATTATGGCAAGCCGGATCGGAGCTGCCGGATATAAGTTGATGCGATCCCTCGCACGAGACATGGAACTCATCGCAAGACCCGCCCCGGAAACAAAGGCGTAACCAACGAAAGAGACGGTCATGCGACGCAGACTAAAACCACCTTGACAGCAAGCGCCTCATATAAGCCGACGAAATGGGGCAAAACGGCAGCTTACTGCCCATAACTCACCGTCGTGGAAGGCTCGCCGCGACGGGAATTCATAGCCAATCCCAGTCATACGCGAACGATAAGGAGACGACGCAGTTTGGCACATTGCGATGCCTGTTAAACCCTGAGCCATGCCACAAAGCTGCCTGCCCAGACATGTTCATATTGATGGGATCGTAGAATCACCTGTAAGGTAATTTTGGCGATGACTGGTCCGGGTCATCCCTCTAGCGTCCCGGGGCATGGCCTATGAACGGCTGAAGTCCGGAGTAAATCGGTCTTAGCCGCACGGCTCAAACGATCGTTGACGGGGCCGACCGAATCGATATTTCACAGATTGAATTATCGGCAGATGCCGAAAACCTTTCTACGTCTTCTCTTATAACTACTTTTGGTTGGATGCACTGATATTGACAACTTCCACTGACCAACTCTCAACAATATATGGAGGCATCGACATGAAGTTCCTATCTATTTACAAGTACAAACCCGAGCAAGCGAAAGATGCAAACTCAAGGTATCTTGAATCTGGAGGCAAACCGCCAGAGGGCATAAAAATTGTCGGTAGATGGCACGACATCGGCGGCGGTCGGGGCTTCACGGTTATAGAGACCGATGACCCAGTAGCCCTATCGAAATGGAGTACAGAGTGGGATGATTTGCTGTCTCTAGAAATTGTCCCCGTAATTGATGATCAAGAAGCCGCCGCGGTGATGGGGAGCTAATATTCTCTCTGCGGTCGTGTCTTGAGGGTAATACCAGTGGTCATAGGGACTGACCCTTGTGGGCTCAATCGCGCAGTCCGATTAACATGATGCGCCAGGGCTGGTTGACGATTCGGTTCCAGGCGTCGCATGCGGCATCGAGGATCTCCACATAGGTCTCGAAGACAAAACTCGAGAGGTAGTTCTGTCGCAGGAATTGCCAGAAGTTCTCGATCATTGAGACATAAAGCCCGGGCCTGACGACTAATTCTGTAATGGAATTAAGGCGTCGTCGACTTCCGGAAGGGGTCAAAAGTTCCCTAGATGTCCAGGCTTAATCCACTTCCGGATTCCGGGGTAAGGCGGACGAAAATCGTCAAAAAGCTGACGTCCGATTACAGACTTCCCGTTCACCCAAACAGGCCAGTGGCGCCAGTCTTGGATGGACCGGTACTCGGCGCGAGACCCGCGCAAGTTCATCCTGCCCGTTGATTAAGAGTGAGGTACTCTGGCTGGCAAGCCTAGAATGGACATCAGCAAGTAAAGTTGGTTGCGGGCCTCCACAACCAACTTATCCTGCTGCTCCGCAGCCAAGAGCGTAGATAAAATGAAAGTTGACACCATTTTCGATCGGTGCGAATTAGAACACTGCAAATCGCTGCCGCTAAGCATGACGGCAAAGCTCTTATTGCCCGTTACTCAGTTAGCCTGGTGAATTCGGACGATAGGCATAACACTGCGGATGAGCCGAGCCCAGCTGCCGCCCGCACCCCTTCAGTACCAAATTGAAATAGAATGCCCAAGGCGAGAACTGCCATGGCAAAACCTAACACCAATTCGATCGGGAAGCGTGTCATTCTTAAGCTTCGTGGCTCTGGCTCTTTCGGCGTTCGGTGAAAGTCGTGACATGTCTGAAGCCAACCGCGCAGCCACGCGACACCGACATGAGGAACGAGCCCAAAAATCGCAGCGCCGGCACAAAAACCGTCGGCCCAAGGACGTTTCAGATATAGCCGATAGATGATGATCTGCCGCACACCTAGATAGACGACGAGTGCAAGAACCGCCGACGCCAGCGGAAGAACTGCTCCGGGCGTATCCTCGAGACCCAGGCTGAACACGCTGAGAACGATGATTAAGGGCAGCGACGCGACAATGATGCCGTCCCTCAGCCAAGGCGCCCACCCTTGCAGATAGTGGAACTTCTGGGCTGCGGTCAAAGATCGCCTCCAAGGCAGAAAAAGTGGCCAATGCCGCCTTAGCGTTTGGACGCCGCCCGTCACCCATCGCTGCCGTTGGCGCCAATAGGCGCGATACGAGAACGGCACCAATCCTCTGCCGTAGGTCTTGCCGCAATAAACACCGTGGTAACCGGCGGCGAGAAGACGAAGGCCAAGCTCCGAGTCTTCGGTGAGGCACCATTCCGCCCAGCCGCCGACTTCGCGCAGCGCAGATTTTCGGACCATCACCATGGTCCCGTGCATGAGAATGGCATTCCGTCGATTGCGGAGATGCATGCTGACAGCGAAAAACTGCCAATATTCCCAATACGACATACGGAAAAAGGGCCTACTCTCCCAGTCTCGATAATTCTGGGGTGCTTGAACAAAGCCCACGCTCGACTTCGCAAAATGGCCAACCAGGGCGGCAAGGAAATCAGTATCAACCTCGTAGTCTGAGTCAACCACGCCTATGACGGACGCATCGGGCGAGGTATTGGCTAAAGCAAAGTTGAGCGCGCCCGCCTTGTATCCAGGCCAGCGCGGTAGACGAAAGAATCGGAATCTTGGCCCTAGCTCCTGGCAGAACCGCTCGATCGGCCGCCAAAGGGCCTCATCCTCTGTATTGTTGTCGATAACCAGAACTTCGATGCGGTCATACTGTAACGCTTGCAACGCCCGGAGCGTTCGTTTCACGACGTCCGGTGGTTCGGCGTGAATCGGTACGTGAAGGCTGACAAATGGCTTATAAAAGGAGGGAGGCTGCTGGACGAATGTTTCACGCCGCCGGTCCACAAAGAGTTCGATGACCTCGAACGCCTCCACAGCGACGAGGAGCAGTAGCGCTAGGCCGAACAGCCAACCGAGCCAGGCAAGACCATTGCTCACAGGCTCCAAGTCGGTCGAGGGAATGAAGCTGGCAGCGAGCCCGACTACTACAGCGACGAGTAGACTGGCCCCGAAACAGAGCTGCCAGCG
>JAAENN010000093.1 GCA_024224295.1 Shimia sp.
CAGTCCTGGGTAAAGGCATGGTATTGGAGCTCAATAACGAGTTCAAGGGCAAGGCCAGGCTCTATCGGGGCGGTGTGTTGATCAAGTCGGTGGATCTGGCCGACAAAGTGGCCAAAAAGCTCTTTATCATTGAGACCATCGAACTTGGGGCCATCAAGTCCCGCTTGGCCGCGGCTCTGGATCTCAGCCGTCAGACCCTGCACAACTATCTGGAGATCCACGAGCATTTTGGCGTCGAGGGTTTGATTCACGGCTATCGGATGGCCGACGGAAAGGATCTGGAGAAACAAAGGGCGTTGCATGCGCACCAACGCATGGAGGGAAACAAGGCGCAGCAGGTGGCCGCCATTCGGGCCGCGGAAAAAAAGCAGAACGCGTTTCAGGCCAGTTTGAATTTTTCCTTTGGCGAGAACGCTCCGTTGCAGAAGGTGGCGCGGGAAGCGCAGCCGTTTAACGAGGAACATGAATGGGAAGCGAGCCGCTACGCTGGGGTCTTTGTTTACTGGCCGACACGCATTGCCCGGTGGCACTGGCCAGAGCTGGTGATGGGGCACTTTGGCGCGGGGTGGCGAATTTTTGCTGTGTTTCTGCTGATGGCAGGGC
>JAAENN010000094.1 GCA_024224295.1 Shimia sp.
GTTTGGAAATGCAAGGAAGCCAAACTAACGGCCGAAGAGGCACCCCTGCTGGGTGATCCCGAAAAACGCGGCATTTTGATGGAAGCTGTGGGAGCGGTGGCATACCTGATGAGCGGCTCGAATGTGCTGATCATGCGACATCCCGAATCGATTCGACTGGCCCGATCCTACATTGACCTGATCTGTGAAGGCGGGATGGCCACAGAAATTGCGCCGGTAAAAAAGCAGCTGGCGGAGGCCGAGCTTGATCTGTTGTCCCTTTCGCCGGAACCTGACCTGACGATCGCAGCGGAAAAAGAGAAAAAAGCGGCGCCGGCCAAGAAAGCAGCGGCCCCGGAGCCCGCTAAGAAGGCTGCGCCCGAGGCCAAGAAGGCAGCGCCGGCCAAACCTGAGAAAGCAGCCCCGGCACCCGAACCCGCAGTAACGGCCAAGGTCGATGAGGCAGCCAAAGTAAAAACTGCTGAAGAAGACAAATTAAAAGCCGAAGCGGATGCCAAAGCCAAAGCAGAAGCGGATGCTAAAGCCAAAGCGGCGGCTGAGGAAAAAGCCAAGGCTGCTGAAGAGGCCAGGATAAAGGCGGAGGAAGACGCCAAACGCAAAGCCGAAGCGGACGCCAAGGCCAAAGCCGCTGCGGAAAAGGCCAAAAACGAGTCCGAACTGGAGGAAATCAGGAAAAAACGTGCCGCGGAACGAGAAAAGATAGCCGGCAAGCGCGCCACCGTCACGGCGAAAGCAGTTTCCAAAACCCCGGCTGCGGTTCAGAAAACCTGGACCGACAAAATGATTGAGAACCTGGATTGGATCCACAGGAGAGCATAACCTGCTGATCCGGAAAAATTTTAACTAACTTTTTATCATCTAAATAATTATGAGGAGGAACCTCGTATGGCGGAAGTTACAAATACAAAAAGTGTAAAAGCAATGAAGGACAAAAAACTTGCCGATCCAATAGCTGCGACGATTGATGTCGCCAGCCAGCAGATGATCCGGCGCGCCCAGGATCTGGGCGTTGAAACGGTTTTTGACAGAGCGGTGAAAATGAAGCCCTGCAACATCGGTATTCAGGGGATTTGTTGCAAAAATTGCGCTATGGGTCCCTGCCGTCTTCCGCTGCCCAAAGGCGGCATAGAAGGCGAGGACGAACGCAAGGGCTTGTGCGGCGCCACCGCCAACACCATTGCGGCACGAAACTTTGCCCGCATGGTCGCCGCCGGCGTAGCCGCCCATTCCGATCACGGACGCGCGGTGGCCGAAGTCTTTTTGTCGGTTGCACGCAAGGAAACCGAAGATTACCGAATTAAAGATCCGGGTAAACTGCTCGCGATTGCCCACACCCTGGGTGTGGCCACCACTGTGGAAGTGGATGGTGAACAAGTCGACCGCAATATCGATGAAATCGCCCTTGAGTTTGCCGAAAAAGCGCTCAATGAGTGGGGCAAGGCGGAAGGCACACTTGAATACCTGAAAAGGGCGCCGAAGCCCTTGTATGATAAATGGGAAAAAAATGGCGTTTTACCTCGCAATATCGATCGGGAGGTAGTCGAGATCATGCACCGCACCCACATGGGGGTGGATCAGGATTACAAAAACCTGGTTAAGCAATGCACGCGTGCATCACTGGCAGACGGCTGGGCCGGATCGATGATCGCCACCGATTTGCAGGATGTGATGTTCGGCACCCCCTCGCCCCTCCAGAGCGAAGCGAACATCGGTATCATGAAGGAAGATCATGTCAACGTCATCGTTCACGGGCATGAACCTGTGCTCTCGGAAATGATTGTGGCGGCCTCCCAGTCCCAGGATATGCTTGATTACGCCAAATCCAAGGGGGCCAAGGGGATTCAACTGGGCGGGATTTGCTGCACGGCCAATGAGATTTTGCAGCGCCACGGCGTACCGCCGGCCGGCAATTTTCTCCAGCAGGAACTCGTGATCGTGACCGGTGCCTGTGATGCCATGGTGGTGGATGTTCAATGTGTTTTTCAGAACCTGGCCAACGTGGCCAAGTGCTTTCACACCAAGCTGATCACCACCCATCCCATAGCCAGGATGGAGCAGGACAACGTCATCCACATTGAGTTTGACGAACACCATGCCATGGAAGACGCCAAACGGATTCTAAAACTTGCCATTGATAATTTTGAGAACCGTGACACCGAAGTTGTGA
>JAAENN010000095.1 GCA_024224295.1 Shimia sp.
AGCACCATCAGCCAGAACCGGCGACGTCGCTTTGCCGGCACCACGGTCTACCAGGAGATATTCGACAACATTATCGAGCAGGCGCAGGCAGCCGGACTGGTGACAGGCCGTGTGCTGTACACCGACAGCACCCATCTGAAGGCCTCGGCCAACAAGAACAAGTTTGATGTCAAAGAGGTCGAGGTGGCGCCGAAGGCATATCTGGAGGCGCTGGATGCAGCCGTTGACGAGGACCGTGAGGCCCACGGCAAGAAGCCGCTCAAGGCCAAGGAGGCGACGCCGAAGAGCAAGCCGACCAAGGTGAGCCGCACCGACAAGGACGCCGGCTACATGGTCAGAGAGGGCAAGCCCAAGGGATTTTTCTACCTCGATCATCGCACCGTGGACGGTGCCCACGGCATCATCACCGACAGCTACGCCACACCGGGCAATGTGCATGACTCACGTCCTTACCTCGAGCGCCTGGATCGACAACGACAGCGCTTTGGGTTTGCGACGGATGCCGTCGGCCTGGACGCCGGTTACATGAGTGCGGCGCTCTGCCAGGGACTGGAGGAACGCGACATCTACGGTGTCATCGGCTACCGGCGACCGAACCACAAGCCAAGCTACTTTTACAAACGCGAGTACGTTTACGACGCTGAGACGGACGTGTATATCTGTCCGGCCGAGCAACGCATCACGTACAGCACGACCAACCGCGAAGGCTACCGTGAGTACAAGTCGGACCCTAAAGTCTGCAAGGACTGTCCACTGCTGATGCAATGCACGCGCAGTGCCAAGCACATTAAGGTGATCACCCGGCATGTCTGGCAGGACGCCAGGGAACGTGTCGATGCGCACCGCAAGACGCCGGCTGGCGCAAAAATCTATGCACGGCGCAAGGAGACGGTGGAGCGCAGCTTCGCTGACGGCAAGCAGTTGCACGGGCATCGCTACGCACGCCTGCGTGGCCTCGACAAGGTACAGGAACAATGTCTGTTGTCGGCAGCCTGTCAGAACATGAAGAAAATCGCCATGCACAAGGCCAGGAAGGCTTTGTTGTCGCTGTTTGGTCGGCTAATGGCACTCCTGCGGCGCATTCAATGCCGTTATCCCGATCAATCACCAGCAATTGATCCGCATCTCATAATGACAGCCGTTGCCTGAGCAAGCCCTGAAAAAGACAAACCCCATCAAAATGACGGGGTTTGTCAGCGGTCTGAAAGGCCCCATTCGGGGCCTTTGGAGAGGGTATGGGAGTTCGAACCCTGTTCGAGCCAAGCAGCGGCACAGCCGCCATTGGCGCCGCGAAGCGGCCATCCCACCCTTTGCGCTAAAGTCGAGACCCCGAATCTTCCGAAACCATTAGAATGCAAATGCAGCTGGCTTTGACTCGAGTGTCGGCGGA
>JAAENN010000096.1 GCA_024224295.1 Shimia sp.
CGCTAGCAGAACAACCATATACTTGCCATTGACATATCCGTCAAGTTGTCATCAAGACAGACAGATTCAACGAAACAGAGATAAAAAAATGTCACGAAAATATTCGAGCTAAAGCGGTAGCTTTGTAAAAGTATTACTTATGCAAAATTCTTTTTAAAAAATCAGCGGCCACCAGCAGAGGTGGCCCCGGCCCCTTCCAGGGGCCTTCCTCATACTCCCAATTCTGCTGGTGGTCGCTGCTTTATGCCGCCCGGTCCCCTCTTCTACAACCGAAATTAAACTCATCTGCGGCCGTCATGTCTTTCACGCCCGCCGACACTACCGAACAATGAATCAAGGAGAATCAGTCATGACTATCAACGTTTGTATCGCCGGGGCCACCGGATGGGTTGGTGCGGACCTTGCGCGCGCCGTCCACGCCGCCGAAGACCTACAGCTTAGCGGGGCGATAGCACGCAGCTGTGCCGGCCGGGCTTTGGGCGCAGTCCTGGATATCCCCGGGCTCGATCTTGAAGTTTGCGCTTCGGCTCAGAAGGCCCTGTTAAAGTCCTGCGATGTCTTTGTGGAGTTCAGCAAACCGGAGGCAGCCAAAGTGCATGTACTGCAAGCGCTGGCTGCCGGCGCCCATGTGGTGGTGGGAACCTCCGGGTTATCCGACGAAGATTATGTGGAGATCGATCAAGCAGCGAAAACCGCGGGACGCGGTGTGCTGGCGGCCGGTAATTTTGCCCTGACGGCGGTCCTATTGCTGAAATTCGCCACGCTTGCCGCCCGTTACATCCCCCACTGGGAGGTTATCGATTATGCCGGTGCCGGCAAGACCGACGCGCCCAGCGGCACTGCCCGGGA
>JAAENN010000097.1 GCA_024224295.1 Shimia sp.
TAGTTCCCACTGGAGAGGCATCCGCGGCCCGTGGTAAGGCACCGCGCTGGGGCTTTATCGTCGATTTACGACGGTGCACCGGCTGTCGCTCCTGTACTGTCGCCTGCAAGGCCGAGTTCAACGTGCCTTTGGGCGCCTTTCGTGCCGCCGTATACGATGAGGTAGTCGGCCAGTATCCAAAGGCCGAAAAGCTCTTTATGCCCCGGCTGTGCAACCACTGCGAAGGCAACAAGGAAGACAAGGTGCCGCCGTGTGTCAAAATCTGTCCCGAATATCCCAAAGATCGTCGGGAATATATGGGCACCGACGGCAAAAAAATCCGCTATCGTGGGGGCGCCACCTACAAACGCCCTGACGGAATAATCCTGTATGACAACGACCTGTGTGTCGGCTGCGGCAAGTGCCTCGATGCCTGCCCTTATGGTGCCCGCAATTGGAACAAACAGCTCCTTTCAGGTAAAGACAAGACCAAAAACGGTATTGTTAAATGCGACTTCTGCACGCACCGGGTTGAAAAAGGCGTGCTGCCGTCCTGTGTCAACATTTGTCCCAATAATGCCCGTATCTTTGGCGACTTGAACGATCCCGACAGCGAGGTTTCAAAGCTGGTCAAAGAGTTTTCTCTGGAGCAAAACCGCGACAAGACAACCTTGCTGCCGGCAGAAAACACGTCTCCCATGCTCTATTACATCGATCCGCAGGGAGCCCTATCTAAAATGGCCATCGCCAAGAAGAAGTTCGAAAAGAACGAAGCCTGGCAAGATGTGATTATTTAAAAAGGAGGAATTGAAATGAAACAAGATATGACCCGTAGAGACCTTTTTAAACTTGCCGCCGCAAGCACCGCGGTCTTGGCTTCGGGGGCTGCCGTAACTTCGCGCGCCCTAGCCGGGACGGGGGATTTTGTTAAAGGCGGCAAGGATTTTTCACCCGAGACTGGCGCAGAAAGACAGATGATCCCATCGGCCTGCTGGAGTTGCGTGACCCGGGATTCCATGGTGGGCTATGTTGAGAACGGCCGGCTCGTTAAACTCGAAGGTCAACCGAATTCCATCCGCGGAAGAGGCAAAATCTGTGCCTAAGGAGCGGTCGGAATCAACGAGCGTTACGACCCGGATCGTGTACTATATCCCATGAAGCGCGCGGGCAAACGCGGTGAA
>JAAENN010000098.1 GCA_024224295.1 Shimia sp.
GGTCGCTCATGTGTCGCTCATCGCCTGGATGGAGCGCAACGCAAACCGGGAATGGATGGAGCGGGCCGGGTTTCGGGGCTCCTGGGGGCCTCGCGCAATTCGGGAATCGAAGCCATCACCGCAACATCGGGCCGAACCACACGCACGAAAATTGGTCACGTTTTTTATTATCTGTGGTAGAGTATAATAAAATCAGCGCGTTAAGACCAGTTTTGAGTACTTTTCCAAACAAATCCATACATTTTGCGCCACACTACACGACTCTCGCGGTTTTGGGTTTGATTCTGCGTTTTGGCCAGGCGCGTGTCCAGGCGGCGGCGGCTTTTTGGGGATGGTGAAGGATCCAGTTTCTGAGGCGGTCGAAGCCGAGGCGGAACCATGATTGGGATCGGTAGCCGTGGGCGCGTTTTTTGATGGCGGCGCCGGCCTGGGAGATGGTTGCGGTGGCATAGGCCCAGGTCATGGCCAGAGTAATGACGATCAGGAGAGTATTGAGTTTGGCATGGTCGGTGAGGCGGGTATCTTCCATGTTGAGGCCGCGGGTTTTGCTGTCGCCGAACAGGCATTCGATCTGCCAACGTTTTTTGTAGGTGTTGAGGGCCTTTTTGGTCGGACCATTGGTGGCGACGATCAGGAGTTCGCCGTCGCGGAGCCGTTTGGCATCGAAGGTGAGGGGCAATCCGGGACAGTCGATCATGGCGGCGAGACGCCCTGGTTGCGCCAGGATCTGCTTGGCGTTTCTGCGCGTGCGCAACAGGCTGTTGAGCTGGTAGGTGTGGCCGTCCTCGAGGCAAATGACGCTGTTCTCCTTCACCCGGATGCAGAATACAATGTTGTTTTCCAACAAGAATTTGACCCAGGTGGCGCCGATGAATTCGCGATCGGCGAGCAGCCAGGAGATCGAGTCCGGGCCGAAAATGGCGAGATAGCGGCGCATCAAGCTGATGCGCTCGCCCTGGTTGCTACAGCCGCCGGTGGGCAACAGTGTCCACATCAGCGGAATGCGCATGCGCCGGGTGCTGATCGCCAGCATCAGGATATTGACGTCGCTGCGGCCGATCTTCCAGTTGGTGCGATCCAGGCACAGGATCCAGGGCGGCCTGATCCGCAGCCACTTGACCGTGAGCTGCGCCACCCAGTCCCCATCGAGGCGCACATACTGGAAGAAGCGCTGCAGGCGACGATAAGACGACGGGATCAGCGCGGTCCCGGAAAATTGGCTGGCTCCGTGGCTCAGGTTCACCGTGCGGCTGTTGACCAGACCCAGGATCAACAACGCCAGCGTCTCCAAACGCGACTTGCTGAGATCAAGATGAGAGGATAGCGTGCCCACGAGAGTGTCGCGAAGATGTCGGTTCATGAACGGCTCCATTCGCCAAATAGAATCGTTCAAACCAGCAGATTCGCGGCCTCTCGTCTACAGCGTCGTGTAGTGTGGCGAAAAATGTATGTAAAAGAGCCTCTTGCAAAAATAAATTTTGGACAAACTAGTATAAGAAAGTGTTTTTCACGCATTTGTA
>JAAENN010000099.1 GCA_024224295.1 Shimia sp.
CGATCTTGCTCACCGGCACTTTCGCGTTCAACATATCTTCAACTGCGCGTCTCTCACGCAGATTCAGCTCTGTGTGCGCCATATTCATTCTCCCTGCTTTTCAGCAAGATAGGGGATTTGTCGCAACCCAGTTTAGAATGTGCCCAATTACCATGAGAAATTCGCATACTAGGTATTATGTAAAGTTAATCTGCCGGATTCGTGATTTGGACATGGATCGCGACGGTTAAGTTGTGAGTGAACCTCACGTACAATTTTCGACTGACATGCGAGCGACAAAGTCACGCGCATCGCATATAGGCCAATTGCACCAGTCCTCTACCGGAAAAAGACAACGGTTGGCCCTATAGACATCTCACACGTGTTTAAGCTAACCTAATGGTCAAGTTCATGGGGATGAGCTGTGCGTTAAGAAACCCCGCAAAAAGTGTTTGTATCGGATCCGCCCCTGAGTGGCTGTGCAGATTCGCGTTATGTGTAAAAGAAGGTCAAAATGAACGACACGATCGACTATATCGAAGAGGTAATGAACCAAACGAGCTTAGAGGCTTTATGGGAGCTACATTGCGCCAAATTGGCCATGTTTGGCTTTGATAAAATCATCTACGGTTACACCAATTACCGAAGCGGGATGTCGCTTGGTGATGTCGCGGATTTCTTCATTCTTTCGACCTACGATCGCAATTACCTTGATCAATTCATTGGTGGCGGCTTGTATTTTAATGGACCAATGATGAAATGGACTCTGGAGAACACTGGCGCGCAAAGTTGGAGGTTGGCGAGAGAGGCGTATGAAGACGGCATACTAACCGAAAAACAGCGTGAGGTTTTCGAATTCAATCAGGATTATGGCCTACACGCAGGTTATACTGTGAGTTTCCCTACTGTTTCGTCTCGTACTAAAGGTGCTATTTCTCTGGGCGCGCGTGGAGACGTCACACAGGAAGCTCTTGATGCGCTTTGGGAAAAACGTGGTCGTGAAATTACCTTGATTAACAACGTCGCACATTTGAAAATTCAGTCCCTTCCCTACAGCAATCCGGAACGTGAACTGACTAAGCGTCAAAGAGAGGTTTTGGAGTGGGTTGGGGATGGCAAAACCATCCAAGATATTGCCCTTCTAATTGGCCGAACGCCTGCCACTGTTGAAAAGCACTTGCGTCTGGCTCGCGATGCAATGAACGTGGAGACAACTGCCCAAGCATTGCTGAAGGCATCTTTCATGAAGCAAATTTACTTGCTTGAAGGGCATAACTGACGCATAATAGCGTCACTAGTATGGTATACCTGACTTGTTGGTTAAATGTCAGAATGTCAAAATGACGTTGTTCCGTGAGTGGTGGCTTTGGCCTTTGGAACATTTCGACTTTGACCTTCGCAATATCGAAGCTCTCTGGGTCGACCGGTAAACAAGCCGGTGTCAGGGTTGGGCTTATTTTGGTCTAGACCTGACATTTTTCGGTGCTCTCCCCATCCCCATGTTTTGGAGGCCGGAGAAAAGGAACGGCGTCATCTCCTGGTGACGCCGTTTTTTGTGCGTGGGGTCGAGACTTACAGTTCCAAATTTTTATGAATTCCCGTGGGTTTTACCCTGCCCCTCTACCCCATAAAAAAAGCCGCCCCTTATAGGAGCGGCTTTCTCAACTCATCTGCAGGTGGGCTTAGCCCTGAGCGACTTTGGCCACTTCTGCTGCAAAGTCTTCTTCTTTCTTTTCGATGCCTTCGCCCACTTCCATGCGGACGTAGCCAACGATTTCAGCGCCAGCTTCCTTAGCCGCTGCCGCAACGGTCAGGTCTGGGTTGATCACGAAGTTCTGGCCCAGAAGAGTTACTTCGGCCATGAACTTCTTCATGCGGCCAACGATCATCTTCTCGATCACCTGCTCCGGCTTACCGGATTCGCGTGCGATCTCGATCTGAACGTTTTTCTCTTTTTCGACAACCGCTGGGTCCAGGTCGTCTTCGCCTAAGGCCTGTGGGTTGGCCGCTGCGATGTGCATAGCAACCTGCTTGCCAAACGCTTCGTCGCCGCCTTTCAGGGCCACGAGAACACCGATTTTACCCATGCCGTCAGTTGCTGGGTTGTGCACGTAAGAGGTCACAACGTCGCCTTCAACAGCCGCCATGCGGCGCACGGACATGTTCTCACCGATGGTCGCAACGGCATCGGTCACGGTTTCTTCAACGGTCTTGCCGCCCAGATCCGCAGCTTTCAGCGCGTCAACGTCAGCAACATTTATGGCTGCGCCAGCGATGTTGGCGACCATGCCCTGGAAGTCAGCGTTTTTGCCAACGAAGTCGGTTTCGGAGTTCACCTCAACGGCAACACCTTTGCCACCTTCAACCTTTACGGCCACCAGACCTTCGGCTGCGGTACGGCCGGATTTCTTCGCCGCTTTCGCCAGACCTTTGGTGCGCAGCCAATCAATTGCTGCTTCCTGGTCGCCGTTGGTTTCGGTCAACGCTTTTTTCGCGTCCATCATGCCTGCGCCGGTCATCTCGCGCAGTTCTTTAACCATTGCTGCTGTGATCGCCATTTTTGGCTCTCCTCGTCAGAATTGGAATGTTGGGGGCGGGTCTACCCTGCCCCCATGTCAAATGTGTAACGCTTAGGCTTACGCCTCTGCGGCAGCTTCTTCAGCAACGGCTTCTTCAACCGGTGCTTCGAATTCGCCCAGATCTACGCCAGCGGCGCCCAGCTGTGCGGTCATGCCGTCCAGCGCGGCACGGGAGGCCAGGTCGCAGTACAGGGAGATCGCGCGGGACGCGTCGTCGTTGCCCGGAATGATGTAGTCAACGCCATCTGGGGAGCAGTTGGTGTCAACGATCGCTACAACTGGGATACCCAGTTTGTTGGCTTCGGCAATGGCCAGTGCTTCTTTTTTCACGTCGATGACGAACAGCAGATCAGGAACGCCGCCCATGTCACGGATACCGCCGAGAGACGCTTGCAGCTTCTCCTGGTCGCGCTCGATGCCGAGACGTTCTTTCTTGGTCAGGCCTTCTGCGCCGGATGCCAGCTTCTCGTCGATCTCTTTCAAACGGTTGATGGACTGAGACACAGTTTTCCAGTTGGTCAGCGTGCCGCCGAGCCAGCGGTGGTTCATGTAGTACTGCGCGGATTTCTCAGCAGCATCAGCGATTGGGCCTGCAGCCTGACGCTTGGTGCCAACGAAGAGAACACGGCCGCCTTTTGCAACAGTGTCACGAACAGCGTTCAGAGCCGCGTCCAGCATTGGGACTGTCTGGGTGAGGTCCATGATGTGGATGCCGTTGCGGGAGCCGTAGATGAACGGGCCCATGCGCGGGTTCCAGCGCTGTGTTTGGTGACCAAAGTGTACGCCTGCTTCCAGCAGCTGGCGCATGGAGAACTCAGGAAGAGCCATGCTTGTATTTCCTTTTCCGGTTTACGCCTTGGCGGGGAGAAGTGAGAGCGCTCTGAATGCAGAAAGCTCCAACCGGCGGATTGACAGGGATGTCTCCCCTGCCCGACCCAAACCCCGCCTGCGGGTTTGAATGGCGCGCAGATACAGCAGGAACTGGCAGGGCGCAAGGGGGTATCGTCCATAAAATGCAGGACGGAGCCTGTTATTCAAATCGTTTCTTGAGAGTGGTGCGGATTTGATTCTCCGCCATTTTGGCAAGCGTCTTCCGATTGGAGAAATCTGCCACCTTTAAGGGCTGGTGGTAAATCACATCAATGTGCCCCTGACGCGGAGCAGCCAAGGTAGACAAAAGATGCGGCGCAAAGTCCATGTCACCCCACCAGCCATAGAAGCGCGCCTCTTCCCCCTTTGGCGCCTGGTAATGGACAGTGACTGGCTGTATCAGCAAGAAGTCCTTTAGTCTTGGGTCAAAGAACGCTTCAAAGAGCGTTGTCTTAAAAGGTAAAACCCTCAAACTGTCGCTGCTCGTGCCTTCCGGGAAGAACAATAGTTGATGCCCGGCCAGAAGACGTTCCTCGAAGATCTGTTTCTGGGTGTGCGCCTCGCGGCGGTCGCGGCGAATAAACAAAGTGCCTGTGGCTTTTGCCAGCCAACCGATGCCCGGCCAGTTTTCCACCTCGGCCTTGGAGACAAAATAAACCTGTTGTGCGGCGTTCAACGAAAAGATGTCCAACCAAGACGAGTGATTGGCCACGACAGCGCCGCGATCGCGTATCGGTGTGCCTTGCACGGCAAAGCGGATGCCCATCAGGCGGAAGGCGTTGCGACAGACAAATTGGGTGATGAAGGGGGTCCAGGGGCGGCGCAGGCCACACACGGGTTTTTCAATCAGGCGAAGTAGGACCAGGAGCAGCAAGCAACCGAACACCAACACAGCCAAAGGGAAACCGCGCAAAATGGCGCGTACCACGCCGCCAAATCCGAGTTTTATCGGCTTCGGGTAACCCTCTTCACTCTCCCAGGCGCTCACCAATTGCGCTCCTTTGTATAAAGGGCGCGGTTTTTTACATTCATACGAGCCGTGTCAAGGACCAAGCAAACGTCAGTCGTGTTGAAGGCATGGTCACAGTACGCCCCCTCGCCCACAAAGCCCCCTAAGCGCAAGTAAGCTTTAATCAATGGAGGGACTGCAAGCATGGCGGCACGTCGGTCAATATCGTCTTCTGACATAAGGTTCATCGCTTGAAACACGTCCGGTTGGGCGCGTGTTCGGATATCTTCTGGCGCAAGATGGCGGTTGTGCAGCAACGATAAAGGCTGCGCCAAGACGTCCACGTCAGTGCCGTGAAAACTTGCCACCCCGAAGAGCACTTCGATTTCATGCTCGGCTACATAACTGGCCAGCGCGTTCCAGAGATGGAACATGGCAGCGCCGCCGCGATAGTCTTTGCGCAAACACGAGCGTCCAAGTTCCAGAAGTCTACGACCCGATGATTTTAGAACACTGAGGTCGTATTCATCTTCGGAATAAAATCGCCCAATTTTCGCCGCGGCGTCGTCGCGCAAAACCCGATAGACTCCGACAACTTGTTCGGTCGGAGTTACATCAAGGGCGAGGTCTTTCAAAATAAGGTGGTCAAAATACGGATCAAATTGGTCTTTCTCAAGCTGCGCCTCGTGATCGACTAAAGGCCCCGAGCCTCCCAGCTCCTGAACAAACACGCTGTACCGGAGGCGTTGGGCTGAGAGAAGCTCCGCCTCGTTATCAGCAAGCTTAACCATAAATTCTGGAGTGTGCGCACTCATCGGGAGGTGATTTCCTCTTTTTTTTGGTGTTTTAGGGGGCACAACGGCGAAAATCAACAATATGCCAAACAACTGATCTGTTGACGATTTTTTCGTCTCATGCACTATTTGTTAACGATTTTACGTCTCTGTGGCGGGCATCAAAAGGACACGAGAGCCATCGATGACCACCTTGCCGGCATCACGGAAATTCACCGTGATCTTGCCACCAATGTTGGATTGCACCTGACCCAGCCCCCAATCAGGCTGCTGTGGGTGCGTCACCAGCATGCCTGGTTCGAGAAAGGCGTTGAGGTCAGAATTTGGATCGCTCATGGGGCGCTCATGCAGTAAAGGAAAGTTGCATGTCACATAATACGGATTTCGCAGCATTGGTAGGGTCGCGGATCTGCCACGATTTAATCAGCCCGGTCGGGGCGATAGGTAACGGCTTGGAATTGATCGCGTTGACCGGCGACGCCAAGGGCCCGGAAATGGAGATGATCTCTGATAGCGTGCACAACGCCAACGCGCGCATTCGACTTTTCCGCGTGGCATTTGGTCAGCCGGGAGATTCGCAGATGGTTGGCGAAGCAGAAATTCAATCGATCATTCAAGGTCTGGCACCAAGTTCACGTGTGTCGACCTATTGGGAGGTCGAAGGTGCTGTTTCACGATCAGAGCTGCGCTTGGCGTTTTTGACACTTATGTGCTTTGATACGGCAATGCCCTTCGGCGGCACTGTGACTGTCACCAAGCAGGGTGAAAAGTGGTGGTTGCTGGCAGAAAGCGAAAAGCTTCGTGCGGAAGACGCGCTCTGGGACCCGATTTCCAAAGGTGATATACCAGAAGAGTTGGTGCCGGCGAAGGTCCAATTTGGACTTCTTCCTCAAGGCGCCATCTTACTGGGGCGACCTCTTGGACTACAACGGACAGAGATGAGCTTGGAAGTGAGATTCTGACCTCAAAAAAAGGCGCCGAGTGGGCGCCTTTTCTTTGTGGTTTTATAGCTTTAGGTGCGGGTCGTGCCGTCGCCTTCAACCAGGTATTTGAAGCTGGTAAGCTGCGCTGCGCCAACAGGTCCGCGAGCGTGCATTTTACCAGTCGCAATGCCTATTTCCGCGCCCATCCCAAATTCGCCACCATCTGCAAATTGAGTGGAGGCGTTTCGCATAAGGATCGCACTGTCCAAACGTTCAAAGAAACGTGCGGCAGTGGAATCGTCCTCGGTGAGAATGCAATCTGTGTGGTTAGAGCCATGCTGGCGAATATGGGCGACGGCACCGTCTACATCCGGCACAACTTTCGCGGCGATGTCCATATCGAGGTATTCTTTGCCCCAGTCCTCAGAAGTGGCCGCGATGGTCCCTTCAATTTTGGCTAGCGTTTCGTCCGCGTGTACTCGCACACCGGCCTCAATCAACATCTGGATCAAAGCAGCGCCAATGCTGTCCACAAGGCTCTCATGGATCAACAGGCACTCCGCAGCACCGCAAATGCCAGTGCGCCGGGTTTTGGCGTTCATCACTACGTCGATGGCTTTTTTCGGATCAGCGCTGGCATCTACATAAATGTGTACGATGCCCTCAAGGTGGGCGAACACCGGTACTCGTGCCTCACGCTGGACCAATCCGACAAGGCCTTTGCCGCCGCGTGGCACAATCACATCTACGGTATCGATCATAGTCAGTAATTCCTGCACAGCGGCACGATCGCGGGTGGGCACAAGTTGGATGGACGCCTCCGGCAATCCGACAGACTTGAGGCCGTCGACCAAGCAGGCATGGATGGCGCCGGAACTGTGGAAACTCTCCGAGCCACCACGCAGGATCACAGCGTTGCCGGATTTCAAGCAAAGCGCGCCGGCGTCTGCGGTCACGTTGGGGCGGCTTTCATAGATCACGCCAACAACTCCCAAGGGCGTACGCACGCGGCGGATATTGAGGCCAGAGGGCATATCCCATTCGGTCAGCACTTCGCCAACAGGGTCATCTTGCGCTGCAACAGTGCGTAGGCCGGTGACGATGCCCTGAATGCGGTCTTCATCCAACATCAGGCGATCCATCATCGCATCCGACAGACCTTTGTTTTGGCCAAATTCGAGGTCTTTTGTGTTGGCCTCGATGATCTCGGCACGGCGGGACCAGACGGCATCCGCTGCGGCTTCCAGCGCCGCGCGTTTGGCTTCCGGCGGGGCAAAGGCCAGCTCCGCGCTTGCCGCTTTGGCGTTGTCGCCAATCTGGGCCATCAGGGCGGGGATGTCTGCGATGTCTTTCATCGTCTCAGTCCTTTGCTAGGGGTGGTAAATGTTGCCTTCGGCGAGGATACTTGTAGTTAGAAGAAACCTATA
>JAAENN010000100.1 GCA_024224295.1 Shimia sp.
CCGAGAGTTTACCGGTCTATCGTGCGCGGTTGGGGAAAGACCCACATCCGGTGTCATTTGGTAAAGAGATCACCGGCGGCACCATTAAGGTGCGCTGAGGCCTCAAGCGGATTGGCGTTCCCGCCACCAAGTGAACAGCCCTGCGGCAAGGATAATGCCTGCGCCAATAGCCACGTTGAGGCGAAGGGTTTCGCCAAAGGCGGCCATGCCAAGCGCGGCGGCGAAGGGCAGCTGCAGGTAGGCGAAGGGCTGCACCGCGCTGGCTTCGGCCACTTCATACGTGCGGATCAACAACCAGTGGCCAAAGACGCCGGTGCAACACAGGGTGCCCATCCAGATCCAGTCACGTCCGACAATATGTTCCCAGAAGAACAGGCCAATGGCTGTCATGACGACACAGCCAATGACGCCGGTGTAGAAAAAGCTGGTTTGGCCAGTGTCACCCCGGGCCACATAACGGGTCATTAGGCCGTAAACCGCAAACATCAGGGCGCCAATAAGTGGGACAATGGCGGCCGGGCTAAAGACGCCGGAGCCGGGTCGCAGAATGATCAACACTCCAACAGCGCCGACACCAATCGCCATCCAGCGTCGCCAGCCGACACGCTCTCCCAAGACGGGGCCAGATAGCGCCGCGATCATCAGCGGGTAGCAGATGAAGATGGCATGGGTTTCAGTGAGGCCCAGCAAGGTAAAGGCCACCACTGTCACACAGATTTCCAATGCCAGCAGCGCGCCACGGCCAATTTGCAGCAGCGGGAATTTGGTGCGCGCAACCGCCTTAATACCGCCGGGTTGGCGTGACGACAGTGCGATGACAAAGAGAGCAAAAAACCAGTAGCGGATCATCACCACGAGGTAGGTGTTGTATTCGCTCGCCAAGTGGCGGGAGATGCCGTCTTGCAGCGCAAAGACCAGCGTGGTGAGCGACATCAACATAATGCCGAGGCGGTTGTTGGGCTGTGTCATAGGGCGGGCTTTTCACATTGAGTCATGTGGCGCTTGCGGCCAAAGCCCGGTGTACGGGTGACAGTGAAGCCGGCGGCCTCCAGGTTGCGTCGTACAAAGCCGGCGGCGGTGTAGGTTGCGGCAGTGCCGCCGGCTTTGGTGTGCGCGCCGACTTGGGTCATCAGGTCTGCATTCCAGAGTTCTGGGTTCTTGGCGGGGGAGAAGCCGTCCAGGAACCAGGCGTCTGCCTCAAAGCTTTGCGCCTTAAGGGTCTCGCGGGCGTCGCCAACGACCACGCGGGCGTGGATGCCGTCAAGCGTGGCAAGGGTTGGGTCTTCGGCATAGGTCGCCACTAGGCGGGTGGCGTAGGCGCTCAGTTCAGGGAAGGCGTTGAGGGCTTTTTGCATTTCCGCAGAACTCATCGGAAAGGCTTCAAAGGTTGTGAAAGACAGCGGCGTGGTTTGACCGCTCTCGTCCCAGGCCTTCCAAGCCGTCAGCAGGTTGAGGCCGGTACCAAAGCCCAGTTCGGCGATGTGGAAACCGGGGGCAAAGCGGGCGGGAAGATGGTTTCCGTCCAGAAACACATGGTGTGTTTCGGCCAGCCCATTGTCGAGGCTGAAATACGGATCATCAAACCGGGTGGACACCGGGATGACGTTGTCTCGCCAATCGAGATCCGCGTGCTGGTCGCTCATGTTGCGTTGCCTTAAGGAGGTGACGGCGCATTTGACCACAAAAAAGAGGATTGGCAATGGTGGACGTGACCGTGATGGGAGCCGGAGCTTTTGGACTGTCGGTGTCGTGGGCCTGTGCCAAACGCGGTGCAAGGGTGCGGGTGATTGACCCGGGTGGCGTGGGCGCGGGCAGCAGCGGCGGATTGGTTGGGGCCTTGGCGCCGCACACGCCGGAGAACTGGAACGTGAAAAAAACGTTTCAGTTTGAAAGCTTGATCATGGCGGAAGGCTGGTGGGCTGAGGTTGAGGCCTCGGGCGGCGTACGCGCAGGTTACGGGCGCACAGGGCGCATTCAGCCGGTTAAGGATGAACGTGGTTTAGAGCTGGCTCAAGCACGGGCGGAGAGCGCCAAGGAGCTCTGGCAAGGCAAGGCGCAGTGGCAAGTTGTGGCGCGGGACAGCTTTGGCGATTGGGCGCCGGAAAGCCCGACAGGGTGGCTGATCCACGACACGTTGAGCGGGCGCATGTTTCCCCGACGCGCCTGTGCGGCATTGGCGGCGGCGTTGCGCGCCAAAGGCTGCGAGATCGTTGCAGAGGGCGCGCAAAAGGGAAAAGTTGTCTGGGCCACGGGGTGGCAGGGTTTGCTCGATCTGTCCGAAGACATGGGCAAACCGGTAGGCAATGGGGTCAAAGGTCAGGCGGCATTGCTGCGCTTAGATCAATCCACTGCGCCGCAATTGTTTGCGGATACGGTGCATATCATTCCACATGCGGATGGCACAGTCGCAATTGGCTCCACAAGCGAGCGGGAGTTTGACGATCCATCAAGCACGGATGCCCAACTAGATGATGTTCTGGCGCGTGCCTATGTGGCGGTACCCGCCTTGAAGGATGCGGAGGTCATTGAGCGCTGGGCGGGCGTACGGCCGCGGGCCAAGAGCCGCGCGCCGATGTTGGGGACACACCCCACAATTGATGGTGCGTTTATTGCCAACGGTGGGTTCAAAATCGGCTTTGGCATGGGGCCAAAAATTGGCGAGGTGATGGCCGACCTGGTGCTGGAGGGACGCGACGAAATACCGGCGGCATTCCGTCCCGAAGCATCGCTTTAGGTGTTATTGGAAGCCTGCTCGACGTCGGCCTTGAGTGCGTCCATGAGCGTGGTTACCGAAGCCGCGTAACGCTCGCTGACAAACCGTCCGTTGTCGTCAAAGGCGTTGCCGCTGTCGGCGATGCCCACTTCCGGTGCCAAAGTGATGCGAGGGCGGAAGGCTACCAGACACGTGCGAAGCATGGTCTGTGCGCGTACGCCACCGGCGCGCCCTGCGGCGGCGCTCATCAAGGAAGTGGGTTTGCCGACCATGGGTTTCTCTGAATGGCGGCTGATCCAATCAAGCGCGTTCTTCAACACGCCGGTGATCGCACCGTTGTATTCGGGGGTGGAGATCAGCACCGCGTCGGCTTCGGCAATCTGCTTTACCAAAAGGTTTACTTCTTCTGGGATGCCGTTGTGATTTTCGAGGTCTCCGTCATACAACGGGATGTTCAGATTTGCCTCAACATAGCTATCTGCGCCATAAAGTCGGGCGGCTTCCTGCAGGAGTTTTCTGTTGGTGGAGTCTGCGCGCAGGGCGCCGGAAATTCCGAGCAGTTTGTGGGGCATAGGCCAATCTCCTTGTTCGCGTACTCATTACGTAAGGAAAAAGGCGTCGCAATCAAGCGACGCCTTGCAAACAGTTGCTGTGCGATGCCGCGCAGTTTTAGGTTGCGGTGGGCAGGATCACAATTTCAACACGACGGTTTTGGCGGCGTCCTGCTTCGTCCAGGTTGGAGGCGATGGGTTGGTCTTCGCCGCGGCCAATCGCGTCGATACGGCCAAATGGTACTCCATTGTCCAAAAGGACATCCGCCACAGCATTGGCGCGGCGTTCCGAGAGGCCCTGATTGTGGCTAGCGGAACCGGTGTTGTCGGTGTGGCCCAGGATTTGAACAGTACTGTCTGGATACTTGTCCAGACTGGTAGCGACCTTAGCGAGGTCGTCTTGCAGACTGGCGTTCACAGTGTAGCTGTCCACGTCAAACAGAATATCTTGCGGCAGGGTCAGGATCAGACGGTCACCGGTATTCTCGATGCGTACGTCGTCATCCAGCTGAGCGCGCAATTCGGCCTCTTGTTTGTCCAGGACATTACCAATGACCGCGCCCGCGCCAGCGCCTATGGCGGCGCCTAGAATTGGGTCACCGTCCGTGACGGCAGCCAATCCAGCGCCAGCCAGAGCGCCAATCAGTGCACCATTTTTGGTTTTGCGGAATTGGTCGCGGTCCTCTGCGGAGCCGGAAACATAAGCCGGGTCGGTGCAGGCGGTCAGGCTCAGCAAAGCGACGGCGCTAAGGGAAAGGGGAAGTGTCTTCATCTCGATGCCTCAAGTGTGTGTAGCCGTTTGTTGGCTTTTGAGGCCTGTATACGTCTTTTTTCTAATTCGCCCAAGCGAGGAGCTGCCTTTGATAGGCAAATTGACGCCGAACGGTTCCTAGGCTTCCGCGCGGGCGGACTCGTAAGCCAATAGGGCGCGTTTAACAGGCAGGCCCCAATGGTAGCCGCCCAGTCCGCCCGATTTACGCATGGCGCGGTGGCAGGGAATAAGCCAACTAACAGGGTTTCGGCCCACCGCCGTACCAACAGCCCGCACGGCGCGAGGATTGCCGATGCTGCGAGCGATCTCGGCGTAGGTTGTGACTTCGCCGGAGGGAATGCGCATGAGGGCTTCCCAGACTTTGATCTGCAGCGCCGATCCGATCATGTAGACTGGTACTTTGTTGTGATCTGCCTGCTCTGCCTGGTAGGAGGCAAGCACCCAAGGGCGTAGGACCATGGGGTCTTCGACAAATGTGGCATTGGGCCAGCGGGAGAAGAGATCTTCCATAGTGGCTTCGGTACCGGTTTCGGCGGCAAAACCGATGCCACAGATGCCTTTCTCTGTGCCGGTTACCAATGAAAGGCCAAAGGGGCTGTCAAACCATCCCCAGAAAATAGTCAGGCCGTCGCCGCGTTTGGCGTAGTCGCCGGGGCTCATGGCTTCCCAGCGCAAGAAGAGGTCGTGCAGACGGCCTGACCCTGACAGCCCAACGGAGTTGGCGGTGTCAAGCGTGGTGAAATGGTCATGTAGCAGGACCTTAGCGTGGCCCAATGTGAGATATTGTTGGAAGCGTTTTGGGGAGACGCCGGTCCAACGGGTGAAAAGTCGCTGGAAATGCGCAGGGCTCATGCCCATAGCTTTAGACAGGTCGTCTAGAGACATATTTCCACCGCCTTGATCTATCAGCTCAATCGCACGGCGCATGACGTTGTAGTGATAGCCTTCGGCCATGTCATTCATCGGTCCAACTCCTGTTCTGAGGATATCTTAGTTTGGGAGGTTTGGTGCGGCGACCCGAAAATTGCGCAAAGGGCGCCCCTTGACTTTGCGCAAAAATGAGACATATATGTCTCATGATGAAAAAATCAGAAACCAAAATCATTGAGGCGGGGTTTTCCGTCTTCTCCGCAAATCCTACAGCCACCTTGGCGGATGTCGCCAAAGAGGCGGGTGTCGGGCGTGCGACGTTGCATCGTCACTATGCCGGGCGCGAGGACCTTATGGCCGCGCTTGCGATGGTCGCGATGCAAGAATTGGATGATGCCATTGAGGCCGCCACCAAGGATACACCAAGTTATACTGAGGCACTTCGTTTGAGCTTGGTGGCCATCATCCCGTTGGCGGATCGGCAGATGTTCCTAGCCAATGAACCATTGGACCATGTGCCGGAGGTGCTGGAGGCTTACACGCAACAGCTGGACGAAACCGCCGAAGCTGTCGAAGCATCGAAAGAGGAAGGTGGGTTTGATGCGGCTGTGCCAACTGCTTGGATCGTTCAGGCGATTGAAACCCTAACTTATGCGGCCTGGACTGTGGTGCGGGATGGCGATGCGACGCCAGAGGAGGCCGCCGCATTGGCCTGGCGCACATTGCAATCAGGTTTGACGGGAGGTGCGAAATGATACCGGAGCAGTTTATTGAATTGGCCACCCAGGTGGATGAGGTGTTCTTTCTCATCGGGCTGGCAATTCTGGTGATCGAGATTGCGGAAGCCTGGTTCAAAGGGTCTTTAAAAGGCAAAACCTGGCTTGAAATGCTGGCGAGCGCGTCGACACAGGTGCCTTTTCTGTTGCTTGAAGCGACAATGATGACAGCGCTTTACTTTGGGCTTTATGTCTTTAGCGAAACTGTCGTGAGCTGGCATTTGCCAACCACATTGCCGTGGATTGTGCTCGCTGTGTTGATTGCGGACCTGACCTATTATTGGGAGCATCGGATAGCCCATCGGGTGCGGATTCTTTGGACGCAACACGCGGTGCATCACTCCAGCCGGGACTACAATATTGTGACGGCGGTGCGCTTTGGTCCTTTAGAAAGCCTGTGGTCCTTTATTGCGCATATCCCAATGATCTTGGTTGGGTTCAGCCCGGATGTGGTGCTGGGATCGGTGATCCTTGTACAGGCCTATCAGACTTGGCTGCACACCGAGTTGATTGGCAAGCTAGGGCCGCTGGAGTGGGTGTTGAACACGCCAAGTCACCACCGCGTGCATCATGGTTGTGACAACAAGTATCTGGACAAGAACTACGGTGGCATCCTGATCGTTTGGGACCGACTATTTGGCAGCTTTCAGGTGGAGGAAGAGCGTCCGAGGTACGGGCTCACCACTGACTTTGACAGTCAAAACCCGGTAAAAGTGTGGTTCTCTGAGCTGCCGGGTTTGTGGCGAGACATCAAGCGCGCCAAGACCGGACGGGAGCTGTGGGGGCGGCTTTTTGGACCGCCGGGATGGAAACCATAAAGGCAATGAATTTTGGGGGCGGGTTGCGAAGACCCGCCCCTGTCACCTATGTAGCGCGCAACCGATGTTGAAATGCGCAACTTTGAGATCCCATTCATGAACCTTCGCGACAAAATCGGGGCG
>JAAENN010000101.1 GCA_024224295.1 Shimia sp.
CTGAGGAACGCCAAGCACGTGCTTCCACAGCATGTCGAGTGCTGAATATTTTTGATGGTATTTCAACCTATCAGATCACTGAAAATTCTAGAGTGGTTGAAGAATATAAGGATAATCTGAATCTCGACTTTGGCCATTTTTTTGAGTGTTGCAGTGGGCAGAGGTGAACCTGAGTTATCCTAGCAATCGAACAAACCCTAGGAGTCTAAGGATGTCACCGCTGCCCGAAACCATTATAGCGTTATTAACCCCGTTTGCGCCGCTGTTTACGAAACCGGTGTGGGGTCACGTGCAAGTGTTGCTGGCTGGGGCGTGGTTATGCCGCGGACCACGCACGGTGGCGGCGGTGTTGCGGGTGCTGGGCTTGGCTCAAGAGCGGCGGTTCGAGAAGTACCACCGGGTGTTGAGTCGAGCGCGGTGGTCGGGGCGGCAGGGGGCGAAGATCTTATTGGGGCTACTGATCAGTCTGCTGAAGCCGGGTTGGCCGGTGTTGGTGGGGATAGACGAGACGGTGGAGAGGCGCAGTGGGGACAAGATCAAAGCCAAGGGGTGCTACCGCGATGCGGTGCGCTCGACCCAGAAGCAGGTGGTCAAATGCTATGGGTTGAAGTGGATCAGCCTGATGCTGCTGGTGCCGTTGCCCTGGAGCGAGCGGGTCTGGGCGTTACCGTTTTTGACGGTCTTGGCGCCGTCGAAGCGGGCCAATGAGGCCGCCGGGCGGCGGCATAAGA
>JAAENN010000102.1 GCA_024224295.1 Shimia sp.
AGCGACCTGGATGAAGATCCTTCGCTGGATGCCCTCAAGGCGATTGAGGGCAGCAAGTTGATACCAATGCAGAAATAAGTGGCGGAGAGACAGGGATTCGAACCCTGGGAACCCGTGAAGGCTCAACGGTTTTCGAGACCGCCCCGTTCGACCACTCCGGCACCTCTCCGTCCGATTGACCATGGCCGTGGTGAGGGCGTCGTTTAATCGGGATTGTGATATGACGCAAGTGGGATTTGCATTGTTTTGAAGAACAAAAGGATTAGCTTAGCGCTATGCAAAAGACTTCTGCCCGCGTGGCCCCGTTTGACCTTCTGAATAATCAGCTATTCTTGCTGGTCTTGTCAGCCTTGACCTGTTTGTTTTTACTGGTCTCTCAAGCGCAGGCGGCCGATCGCGCCAACGTGGAAGCGTTTTTGAAAATCACCGGCTTTGACGTGGCCATCGACTCAATAGCGCTGTCTGCAACCTCCGCACCAGACCTGCTTGGGATGTCCCAAGGGGATTTCGGCGTGCAATGGACTGCAGTTGCGGAAGACGTTTTTGACACCGATCTGATGCAGAACCGCGCGCTTGATATTCTGGAAGCCACGCTAAAGGACGATCTTTTGGCCCATGCCGCGGCCTTCTACGCGTCCGATTTGGGCCAACGACTGGTCGAAGTGGAAAACAGCAGCCACATGGCCGATGACGAAGAAAAAGAGGCGGTTGGCAATGCAATGCTGGCTGATTTAGAGGCCAAGGATGATCCGCGCATCGATCTGTTCCGCCGAATGAGTGTGGCGATTGACCCCAATGACATTGGTCCGAAGGCGATGACCGAAATTCAGGTGCGCTTCATTCTGGCGGCGTCTTACGCCGGTGTGATTGATCTACGTACCGATGAAGAAGGGCTGCGTGCACTGCTTAACGAAAACGCCGAGGAGATGGCCGAGGCCATTGAAACCTCTTCGTTGGCCAATGCCACCTATACCTATCGTGACTTCACACTGGAAGAACTGGCGGAATACACGGAAGCGCTAGAACACCCGGACATGATGACCGTCTATGAGTTGATGAACGCGGTGCATTTTGAAGTTATGTCCAACCGCTTTGAGGCTCTGGCGCTGCGCATGGGCGATATTCAGCCAGTTCAGGACCTCTGAGGCCACAGACGCCCTTTAAAAACGGCTTGACTTGAACAGTTTTCCACAGGATAAGCGCCCATCTGGCGTGAAGTATGCACTTTGCGCCTGATTTTTTGTAACACAGCCCATACCAGGGCGCGCTGTTTGAGGTGGCATCAGCCAAAAACGCCAAAGCCTTCGGGTTGCGGGACCAAAGGACGCGATAAGATCGAAGGAATAGGACATGTTCGCAGTCCTGAAGACCGGCGGCAAACAGTATAAAGTACAGGCAGGCGACGTCCTGCGTGTCGAAAAACTGGCTGCAGACGCTGGCGAAAAGATTCAATTCAACGAAGTGCTTATGGTTGGCGGCGACTCCACTGTCGTTGGCGCTCCTTTCGTTGAAGGCGCAGCGGTGCAGGCAGACGTGATCGACCAGATCAAAGGCGAAAAGCTGATCAAATTCGTGAAGCGTCGTCGTAAGCACAGCTCCAAGCGCACCGTGGGCCACCGTCAGAAACTGACTCTGGTTCGCATCACCGACATTCTGGCCTCTGGTGCAGACAAGTCTGGCGTAAAAGCTGCTATCGGTTCGGGTTCCGTATCCGCACCTGCAACTTCTGCACCGGCCAAGCCTGCCAAAGCAGCCAAGAAAGCCGAAGCACCTGCAGCCGCAGCTGACGACTTGACCGCCATCACCGGTGTTGGTCCGGCCGCAGCGAAAAAGCTGGCAGAAGCAGGCATCACCTCTTACGCACAGCTGGCAGCAGTTGACGTAGAGAGCTTTGATGCGGTTAAAGTGAAGCCTGAGTGGGTTGCGCAAGCAGCCGATCTGGCGAAGTAAGCGAAGTATAGGAGAGCAACGATATGGCACATAAAAAAGCTGGTGGTAGTTCCCGTAACGGTCGCGACTCCGCGGGTCGTCGTCTTGGCGTGAAAAAATACGGTGGCGAAAACGTCATCCCAGGCAACATCATCCTGCGTCAGCGCGGAACAAAGATGTGGCCGGGCGAAGGCGTTGGCATGGGCAAAGATCACACAATCTTTGCAACCGTTGACGGCAACGTGAAGTTCCACAAAGGCCTCAAAGGCCGCACCTTTATTTCGGTTCTGCCAGTGGCGGAGGCCGCAGAGTAAGCCGACCTTAAGGTTATGAGACATTTAGGGGGCCGGCTGACACAGCCGGCCCTTTTTCATTTTTGAGATTTGAGATCCGACATGAGCGTCGCCGTGATCAGTTTTAGCATCTTTGCCGCAAGTCAGGTGGGCACACCTGGTCCTGCGAACATGGCGCTATTGGCTACTGGTGCGCGGTTCGGCTTCAAGGCTGCGCTGCCTTTTGTGGCTGGCGTGGCTTTGGGCAAGCAACTCATCATCTGGCCCATTGGCTTTGGCTTGATGGAACTTGCTGAGGCAGTGCCTGAGGTCTTTGCTGCGCTCAAGTGGATCAGCGCAGCCTTTATTTGCTGGCTCGCCTGGAAAGTCGCCAATTTGCGGCTGTCTCCTGGCAGTGGTGAGAGTGAACAGCCACCCGGTTTTGCTGCCGGTCTGTTGGTGCATCCACTCAATCCCAAGGCCTGGGCGATGATCGTTGCCGGGTTTACAAATTTTGTCACACCCGCGACACCTGCCTTGCAAGCGACGGCGACCATCGCCATCTGCCTTTTGGCGGCACAGGCGGTTTTTCATCCGATCTGGACCTACGCCGGAGACCGGATCGCCCGCACTGTGGCTGGCAAGCCTGCGGAAAAATATTTAATGCGCACTTTGGCCGCTTTGACGGTGGCCTCGGTGCTCTATGTGGTTCTTTGAGGAGGAGACCGCGATGAAATTAGACACCATAGTCAATCAGCCTGTGATCGAAACAGACCGCTTTGTGCTGCGTCCTCTACGGCGCTCGGATCAGGGTTTGATTGAGATGCACACTGCGGACCGGGAGCTTGCGCGTTTGACCGCCTCTATTCCGCATCCATTGCCGCCGGGCTACATTGAGGCATTTATCAACCGCGCGCAATCTGACGGACGTGTTCAGGACGTATGGGCCTTTGATGGCAGCGCAGATGGGCAACCTGAGGTCATGGGCCTTATCGGTTTGACCCGCGTTGATGAAGGGCAGGTAGAAATTGCCTATTGGATTGGCAAAGCCTTCCGCAACACCGGTCTGGCTTCAGAGGCGGTCCGCGCCATGATCGCGGCCAACCCGCTTAAAAGCACGACTGTTTTTGCCTCGGTGTTTCAGGACAACCCAGCCTCGGCCCGGGTGCTGACCAATTGCGGGTTTCAGTACCTAGGCGATGCCGAAAGCTTCTCTCTGGCGCGTGACGCCACTGTGCCAACTTGGACATATAGTTTGAAACTGGATTGAGCCTTGCCGCGTGGCAAGGTAAGAGCGCTGCACGCGCCGCAAAAGGACCAATAGAATGAAATTCCTCGACCTTGCCAAAGTCTACATCCGTTCCGGCGGCGGCGGCGGGGGCTGTGTGTCCTTCCGGCGCGAAAAGTACATCGAATATGGTGGCCCGGATGGTGGCGACGGCGGCAATGGCGGCTATGTCTGGGCCGAAGCGGTTGAAGGGCTCAACACCCTGATCGACTTTCGCTACCAGCAGCACTTCTTTGCCAAAAGTGGCCAGCCGGGTATGGGGAACCAACGCACCGGTAAAACCGGTGATGACATCATCTTACGCGTACCTGTGGGAACAGAAATCTTAGATGAAGATCAAGAAACTGTAATTGCTGACCTGACCGAAGTGGGACAGCGCGTGCTGCTTGCAAAAGGCGGCAACGGTGGCTTTGGCAACCTGCACTTCAAATCTTCGACCAATCAGGCGCCACGTCGCGCCAATCCGGGCCAACCGGGCGTCGAGCGCACGATCTGGTTGCGCTTGAAGCTGATTGCCGACGTTGGCTTGCTGGGCCTGCCCAACGCAGGCAAATCCACTTTCCTCGCCGCGACCTCCAACGCGCGCCCCAAGATTGCGGATTACCCCTTTACAACGCTGCACCCCAATCTGGGTGTGGTCGGTGTTGATGGCGTCGAATTTGTCGTTGCCGACATTCCTGGCCTGATCGAAGGCGCCAGCGAGGGCAGGGGCCTTGGCGATCTTTTCCTTGGTCATGTCGAACGCTGCGCTGTGCTTTTGCATCTGGTCGACGGCACTTCCGGCACGCTCCTGGAGGACTACAAAACCATTGTGCAGGAAATCACCAACTACGCGGATATTCTTGCTGACAAACCCCGTGTGACCGTGCTGAACAAGATCGACAGTCTGGATGCTGAGGAGCGCGAGTTCCTCAAGGAAGAACTGGAAGCGGTCGCTGGTGGTGAGGTGATGCTTATGTCCGGCGCAAGCCATGAAGGCACCACCGAAGTGCTGCGGGCTCTAAGGGCACAAATCGACGATGACCGTCTGCGTCAAAAGATCGAAGAGGCTGAGGAAGCCGAAGAGGAAGAGGCGCCGTGGCAACCCTAAGCACTGCAAAACGGGTTGTGATCAAAATCGGGTCGGCACTACTGGTTGACCGGACCTCTGGACTATTGAAAGACACGTGGCTGAAAGCTTTGGCCGAAGATGTTGCCATGCTCAAGGCCCGCGGCACCGATGTGGTGCTGGTATCTTCCGGCTCCATCGCTTTGGGTCGCGGCGCACTTAAACTGCCCAACGCCGACCTGTCTTTGGATCAATCTCAGGCAGCAGCTGCTGTCGGGCAAATTCGCCTCGCGCGCGCTTATGAAGAAGCACTTGCGCCTTATGAGATCATCACAGCCCAAGTGTTGGTCACTTTAGAAGACAGCGCTAACCGTCGGAGATATCTCAATTCTCGCGCAACGCTAGATCAACTTCTGACTTTGGGGGTGGTGCCCATCGTAAACGAAAACGACACGGTGGCCACCGACGAAATCCGCTACGGCGACAATGATCGACTGGCGGCGCAAATCGCGCTGACCACCGGTGCAGATCATCTGATCTTGCTGTCAGATGTTGATGGGTTTTATTCCGAAAACCCGATGACCAACCCAAACGCTGAGCGATTTGAGGTGATTGAACACATCACGCCTGAGATTGAAGATATGGCGGGTGAAGGCGTATCTGGTCTGTCTAAAGGCGGCATGATTACAAAACTGATGGCCGCAAAAACCGCCACTGCCGGTGGTTGCGCCATGGCAATCACCGAAGGCTCAGCACTACGCCCCATTCAGGCTTTGGAAGATGGCGCTAACGCCACATGGTTCCTCGCTCAGGGCACACCACAACTGGCCCGCAAGCGCTGGATCACCTCGATGAAGCCGCAAGGCGTGCTGGTGGTAGATACAGGCGCAGCGAATGCCTTGACGTCCGGTAAGAGTCTCTTACCGGCAGGTGTCACCACCGTGAATGGGGATTTCAGCCGCGGCGATCCGATTGAAATCCGGGACGCCTCCGGCCACCGTTTGGGGCAGGGGCTGGCCGCATATTCCTCCCAAGAGGCTAACAAGATCAAAGGGCGCCACAGTCGCGACATCGAAGCTCTTCTGGGATACCCTGGCCGCGCCGCTCTTATTCACAGGGACGACCTCGCCTTATAGGTTTCTTCTAACTACAAGTATCCTCGCCGAAGGCAACATTTACCACCCCTAGCAAAGGACTGAGACGATGAAAGACATCGCAGACATCCCCGCCCTGATGGCCCAGATTGGCGACAACGCCAAAGCGGCAAGCGCG
>JAAENN010000103.1 GCA_024224295.1 Shimia sp.
CCGCGATGGGTCTTTTGGGCGAGATCTTTGAGGAAGAGGCTGCTCATTGTGCCCTTGAGGCCAATGTGCAACTCAGTAATGTTGCCTTCGGCCACAGTGACAATCGGAATGCCTTGAAACTGCATCTGTTTGAAGAAGGCTGAAATGTGTTCCTGATCTCGGCTGATACGGTCGAGGCTTTCGGTGACAACTACGTCAAAGGTCTTGTTGGGAGCGTCCGCCAGTAGGCGTTGGTAGGCAGGGCGCGGGTGAGACGCCCCACTCAGGCCGTGATCTGCGTAGGTCTCAGCTTCACGCCAGCCATTGTGTTCGATAAGTCGGGCACAGAGGCGGTGTTGGTCCTCAATGGAGGCGTTGGTCTGAATGTCGGTGGAGTAACGGGCGTAAATCGCTGCGCGCATGAAGGCAGGCTCTTGAACAGTGGTCGTGCAAATGGCGCTCCAATAGCTAGAGGGCTCGAAGGGGCGCCGACAACAGTTTTTTGCGGTTAGGGCGCCTGACCGGTTACTTGGCGGTCCGTATAGCTTTGTCTGGCGGCTTGCTGGCCAATTAGCCGTGCAAGCCTCAAGAGGCCGTCATGTGCATGTGTTGAAACTGCCG
>JAAENN010000104.1 GCA_024224295.1 Shimia sp.
ACACTTACTTGGACTTCGCCCTCGCGAGGTGCAACGGGTTTTACGGATTCAATTGTAAAGGTCTGATTTCCGGTGTAGTATGCTGCTTTCATTTGTCCTCACTAATTTAATTGGGTGCGGCTCTTTTACGACGACCATTATTAACAGTGGAAGCAGTTTGTATTGCACCAAAATCGACAAATTCCCTTACTTGATTACTTTCAGAGGAGCACGTTTGGCAGTCGATAGCGAAGCATTAGTAGGAGGTACTGTGCCACCAGAGTAGAGGGCTTGATGGTTTCTTTCGTACTCGCGAGCCTCATGGAAAGTCCAGTACTCGTCAAAATCGCGGCTTGAACGCAGTGCGCGCAGTCGTAGTACAGCCTCAGCACCGGTTAGGCTCCAGCGCGCGCCGGTCACATCCATACGGTCCTTTACCAGGTGACGACAGGCACCTTCAATGACCCCTGTAGCTATTGGCAATCCTTTGAAAAGGTAGTGATTGTAACGAAGGTAAGGCGAATAGGTGAGCAAGTAACGTGCGCAGGTATCCACAGGTTCGCGTTCTTTGTCAGACAGCTCGCGACGTGTGGCACTGCGGCGCATTCCACCAGCAACAAGGCCGGCCTTTCCGCGAAGGACTTCAAGGATCCTACGGCGGATCCAGTTTTCCAACTTCGGTCCGGATTTGGGTTCAAACACCCTGCCAGCCGACCACAGATATTCGATGACATGGACGATATCGACGATAATTGTCAGATTGAGATCTTTTTGTTTGGCCATGCGTTTCAGGTAGCGGATCTGGGGCTTGTTGCCATCGACCAAGGCTACCCAGGTTTTCTCGCCCGACCAATCCCGGTGAAAAGCCTCGTCCAACGCTTGGTCGATGACCTCATCGGGCTCTTTTTCAAGACTGGCCCACACGCGTTTTTGCTCCGGACGAGGCCGTGGCTTGCGCGAAAGAGTGCAGTCAGCTTCGGCCATCACTTCTTCGGGGGTGCGTTGGAAAGGCGCTACCATGTAAACGGTGGCCACGGTGGCCATGCGCTTGGCATTTTTCTTTTCCCCTTTGGACAGCCGCTTGCCCATTTTGTGTGCTCGAGCCTCGGCGGCTTTGCGGGTCTGCTTGCGCAGATCCCGTGTCAGCATCGCAACCCCCTTGCCATCGACACTGGTCACCAACACCGATCCGGCATCCTTATCCGTGGCAGCCGTGCCGTGCCGTGTTTCGTAAAAATCGTCGAAGTCTTGGGCGGCGCGCACCACCAACTCTTCAAGCTGGCGCTTGGGGACGTGTCCGCCGGTGTATTTGCCGATACTCTCCTGTGTTTCGTCAAAGGAGCTTTTAGCGGCCTCTTCGGCCACGCGGCGGCGCATCTCAAGAGAGTAGCGCTCATCGGGCAGGTTGAGTTCAGCATCCAAAGGATGCAGACTCTTCACCCCTTGCTGACCGTATCCCGTTCGCTCTACCGAAACGGTGCCAAACACCGTCTCAAGTTTCCGCTCCTGAAGCCGTACACGCGAGCGTACGACCCCATCAGCACCCTGAACGGATGGGTCGTCGCACTGGCCGGGGCTGCGGTTATCAAGGTGCTCCTGCAGCAGCTTGCGCATCAACGCCCGCCCCTTTTTTTCAAGCTCACGCTCAAGTTCACTGTGGGTCATCGCAGAAGTCTCCTTAGAGTCAAGGTAATCTACAATATGCTCAAATTCTTGTCGCGCCTGATCGTAGGACTGTTCCAGGGACGACAGTCTGGCCAGTGCCGTCATCGTCCCTCACCCTCCTATTGTGAGCCTGCGTCTGGCATTTTTAACCAGCGGATAAACCAGTATGGTTTTCACCTGGGCTCCATGGCGCTTATTGGCCCGGTCCATGCGTCCACGGCCGCTGGTTTCTCCCAGAACCGTCCAGTTGGCCGCACGATAACACCCCCCGTAAAACCGCCGACGGTCCACCAGTGTCTCCAACAACCAGGGATCCAGCCCATATTGCCGCAGCCAGTCGACGCGCAGCCGCTTAAGAGCATGAGACAGCGCCATGCTGGCCAGGTTGCGGATGCGCGCTACCACCAGCAGGCGACTGTTGTTGACGATGTGCTGCAGTCGCAGCTTGCGGGCCGCATCGTCCCAGCCGATCCATTGATCTCGAACCTTCATCCGCCAGGCCG
>JAAENN010000105.1 GCA_024224295.1 Shimia sp.
ATCGAGGTCAACCAGCGCTACGCGCTGGGGGACGTCCAGGACGCCCACCGCGATCTGGAAGGGCGCAAGACGACGGGATCGACCGTGCTTTTGCCGTAAGACGCGAAACCGATCTAGAGCGTTTCTGGTTTGATGTGATTCATTGTGGTCAAATCACCTGCTCTCTGATTCCGTGGTGCAAATTTGGAGGGTAACATGGGCAAACCACATCCGATTGAGCTACGTGAGCGTGTTGTTGGGTACGTCGAGGCTGGCCATTCGCACCGGCAGGCGGCAAGGGTGTTTTCGGTCTCGCCGCGTTTCGTGAACGACATGGTGAACCTGAAGCGCGAGAGCGGGTCTCTGGCGCCGAAGCGTCAGGGCAATCCGGGCTGCGGCAAGCTGTCCGCCTATGCGGACTGGGTGCGCGGCAGGCTTGCCGAGGAGGGCGATGTAACCCTGAACGCCTTGCGCCTGGAACTGCAAGAGCTGCACGGGGTGAAGGTCCATACGGGCTCGGTCGGGGCCTGGCTGCACCGGTTGGGCCTAAGCCATAAAAAAAACCCTGGTGGCCAGCGAACGTGGGCGCCTCAAGGTGCGCAAGGCCCGCACCTTGTGGTGTGACAGGCGCATGCCGTTCATGTGCCGGGCCATTGAACGGCTTGTTTTCATTGACGAAACATCAACCAGTACCAAGCTGACGAAACGTACAGGCTGGGCCCCGGTGGGCGAACGGCTCTATGGCCATGCCCCATTCGGCCATTGGCAAACCCAGACCTTCATCGCCGCACTGCGCTGTCACAGCCTGACCGCACCATGGATCGTCGATGCGCCCATGAACAAGCAGATCTTCGAGACCTACGTGGAAACCCAGCTGGCGCCCACCCTGTCGCGGCGCGAGGTGGTCATCCTGGACAATCTGTCCAGCCACAAGAGCCCCCGTGCCGACGAGATCATCCGCGATCAGGGCGCCTGGCCCCTGTTCCTGCCGGCCTACTCGCCCGACCTCAACCCCATCGAGATGGCTTTTTCAAAGATCAAGGAACTGCTCAGAAAGGCCGCCGCCAGGACCTATGACGAACTCTGGCGATCCCTCGGCGAAATCTGCGATCTCTTCTCGGCGCAAGAATGCATGAACTACTTTATCGCTGCAGGGTACGAAGCCGATTACACATGAAATGATCAAGCCAAGCTCTGAAAGTGAGGGTGATCAAACGTGAAACGCTCTAGCCG
>JAAENN010000106.1 GCA_024224295.1 Shimia sp.
GACAGACGGGTGATGTCCGGATCATGCAGCTCGTCGCGTACCAAAACCTCCGACAGGGTACGTCGGATCAATTCACCCACGCGCAGCTGGCGCTGGGACGGGCCGCGGCCCTCGGAGAATGTGTTCTTTGCCATGTCCCTCATTTAGGGCTTCTGTCTGCCTTTGCCAAGCTGGATTGCATTGGGTAAGCAGGGCGCACCGCCATTTGGGTGGTTTGTCAAAGTGGAGAGGACACCATGCAGGAATTGCCAGGAATCGTGATCACGGGCGCATCAGGCCGTATGGGGCAGATGCTGATCAAGACGGTGTCCGACAGTGACAAGGCCCGTTTGGTGGGCGCGGTTGAGCGCGAAGGCCATGACTGGGTTGGCCGGGACGTGGGCGAAGCCATGGGCGGTACGGCGCTGGGCGTGACCGTGACGGATCAGCCACTGGAAGCCTTTGCCAAGGCGCAGGCGGTGATTGATTTTACGGCACCTGCAGCCACGATTGCTTTTGCCAAGCTGGCAGCACAGGCCCGGGCGGTGCATGTGATTGGCACCACTGGCATGACCGCAGAGGACATTGCGCAACTGGAACCTTGCGGGCGCCATGCAGTGATTGTGCGGGCGGGCAACATGAGCCTTGGTGTGAACCTGCTGACCAAACTAACGCAGCAAGTGGCTGCGGCACTTGATGAAGATTTTGATATTGAGATCATTGAAGCCCATCACCGTCACAAAGTGGATGCGCCGTCTGGCACTGCTTTGATGTTGGGTGAAGCGGCTGCGGAAGGTCGCGGTGTCGACTTGAAAGATGTGACCGACAGTGGCCGTGATGGCATCACCGGTGCGCGCAATCGCGGCGACATCGGATTCACAGCCATTCGGGGGGGCGACATCATTGGCGAACATGATGTGATGTTTGCCTGCGATGGAGAGCAGATCATTTTGCGCCACAAAGCCACCGACCGGAGCCTGTTTGCCAAAGGCGCTCTCAAGGCAGCGATCTGGGGGCAGGGTCAAAAACCCGGTGAGTATGATATGTTTGACGTATTGGGGTTGTAAGAATCCCTTACCAATCCAGAGCAAAGCGTCATTTGGCGTTTTGCGCACCTTACGCGATTGGCATTGTCGCAGAGCTGTGATCAAATTGATTGCAGTGAAAATGGCCAATAAAATCAACCTCTCAGAGGTTGGTGTCCGACGTGGAAAGCGTGTTGAGATATGATGCATCCAGCCCAGATGCATTTTTTGTTGGCAGGTTAAAGACGTTGTGTTCTTATGCCGACAAACAAAAACTTAAATGACCATTTAAAAAATGACCAACAGGAGAAGACCATGACGACGTTTTTGAAAGCTGGACTGTCGGCGCTCGCGGTATCCGCGGTGGCCATGTCGGCGCAAGCGGCAGATCTTGGCGCGACCGATGAGCCAATCAAACTGGCGATAAACGAATGGACTGGCCAGCATGTTACCACCCATGTTGCCGCGGAAATGCTGCGCGCGGCTGGATATGAAGTCGAGTTCGTGACCGCCGGTATGTTGAACCAGTTTCAGGCGATTGCGGATGGCGACATTCACGCGACCTTGGAAATCTGGTCGTCCAACGTATCCGATCAGTACGCCGTGCTGAAAGGCGAAGGCAAACTGGAAGAGCTGTCCGATCTGGGCTTGGCTGCGCGTGAAGGTATTGCCTACCCGGCACATGTTGCAGATTTATGCCCTGGTCTGCCGGCGTGGGAAGCGCTGAAAGAGTGTGCGATGAACTTCGCTACAGCCGAAACCCTGCCGATGGGCCGCCTGGTGGATTACCCAGCGGATTGGGGCACACCGGGTGCGGATCGCATGACCGGTTTGGAACTGCCGTTTAAAGCCGTGCCAGCGGGGTCGGAAGGCGCGTTGATTGCAGAGTTGCGCGCGTCCACCGAGAAAAAATCGCCGCTGCTGATCACCTTCTGGCAGCCGCACTGGGCGATGTCGGCCTATGACGTTCAGTTTGTCGATCTGCCTGAGGGCGAAGATGCTTGCTTCACTGATCCGGCCTGGGGGCCGAACCCAAATGCGATCAACGATTGTGACTTCTCCGCAAGCCGCATCTTCAAAGCGGGTTGGCCCGGCCTGAAAGACAAATGGCCTGCGGCGCATGAAATCCTGGTGAACTATCAACTGGCTGTGGAAGATCAGCAGCCGATGATGGGTGCCGTGGATGTGGACGGTCAGAAAGTTGAAGAGGTTGTGGCCGCGTGGATGGGTGAAAACGAAGCCAAATGGAAGTCGGTTGTCGACGCCGCAACCAAGTAAGACTTCATGACCGATACAAACAGCACCGCTCCGGCGATTGCCGTCGAAGACCTCTGGCAGGTCTTCGGCGAAAACGCCGCCCCCGCTCTGCGCGATGCGCGCGGGGCTGGAGATGACAAAGCCATTGCCAAAGAGCTCAAGGACAAGACCCTCATTCCCGCCGTACGTGCGGCAAATTTTGAGGTTAAATCCGGGGAACTCTTTGTGATTATGGGGCTTTCGGGCTCTGGCAAATCGACTCTGATCCGCTGCATCTCGCGGCTGATTGAGCCGACAGCCGGGTCGGTGCGCATTGATGGTGAGGATATTCTTCAGGCCAGTGACAAACGGCTGATCGAGTTGCGCCGTCACAAGCTGGGCATGGTGTTCCAGCATTTTGGATTGTTCCCGCATATGACGGTGGCCGACAACGTGGCCTTCCCGCTCAAAATGCAGGGTGCAGGCAAGGCGGAGCGCCGCGCGCGTGCTCTGGAAGTGCTTGAACTTGTAGGTTTGAAAGGGCGCGAGGACACCTATCCGCGTAACCTGTCTGGTGGTCAGCGGCAACGTGTCGGTATTGCCCGGTCGCTTGCGGTGAACCCGGATATCTGGTTCCTGGACGAGCCGTTCTCCGCGCTGGATCCACTAATCCGTCGCCAGTTGCAGGACGAGTTCCTCAACATTCAGGCGACCTTAAAAAAGTCCATTGTTTTCATCACGCACGATATTCAGGAAGCGCTGAAACTGGCAGATCGAATTGCGATTATGCGTGACGGAGAAATTGTACAGATCGGCACGCCAGAAGAGATCGTGCTGCATCCTGTCGACGATTATGTGGCCGAGTTCTCAAAGGATGTGCCCAAGGGGCGGCACGCCTGTGTGGAATCCATTTTGATGGATGGCATTCCCGACAACATGCCGGATGATCCCGGTATCAGAGTTGGCATGACGCTAGACACGGCCCTGACCAAATGCATGGAGCTTTACGAGCCGGTGCCCGTACGCGATGCCGACGGCAAGCTGGTAGGCGCTGTCAATCCCCATGAACTTGCAAATGCTTTGCAGGCGGAAGAGATATGAGCGCGGCTGAGACCGTGTCGACTGGCGCGGAACGCAAGCTGGCACTGACACGCGGCAGTCAGGCGGCGCTCTTTGTGCTGGCGATCGCATTGGTGTGCCGCCTGCTGGGGGCGCAGTTTGAGTGGCTGGTGAAATGGCCTGCCGCATTGACCGTTCCCATGACCGACTGGATGACCTGGCTGGTCGGCGGTTTTCTGGACGTTTTCAAGCCCATAGCCCGGACTTTTACCTTTCTGGTGAGCTACCCCATGGAAGGGGTCGGTTGGCTGTTGAACGCTTTGCCCTGGCCCATGACCGTCGCGATCGTGACCGCATTGGGCTGGATAATAGGCGGTCTGCGCATGGCGGCGCTGGGTTTTGTGGGCCTGATGTTTGTTGTGTTCTCGGGCTATTGGACCGAGGGCATGAACACGCTCGCGCTGGTGGCAGTGTCGGTGCCTTTGGCGTTGTTGCTGGGCACGGCGATTGGCATTGCAGCGTTTGAATTTCCACGTGTGAAGGGCGCGGTAAATGCGCTTTTGGACGTGATGCAGACGGTGCCGACTTTTGCCTATCTCACGCCATTGCTTGTGCTCTTTGGCTTTGGGCCTGTGGTAGGCCTGATCGCTTCGGCGATCTATGCGGCGCCGCCGATGGCGCGCAATGTGCTGTTGGGGCTGGAGCGGGTGGACACGGAAATCCGCGAAGCGGCGGTGATGTCCGGCGGTACACGGCGGCAGCAATTGTTCCTTGTGGAACTGCCAGCGGCGACGCAGCAGATCATGATTGGTGTAAACCAATGTTTGATGGCAGCTTTGTCGATGGTCATCATCGCAGCGGTGATCGGTGGTTTTCAGGACATCGGCTGGGAAGTGCTGCTGACCATGCGCAAAGCTTTGTTTGGACAGGCGTTTTTGGCAGGGTCTGTGGTTGTGGTTTTTGCCATCATAATTGATCGCATGTCTGCAGCCTTGGCGGAGCCGCGTCCGCAGCAGGACCGTAAAGTGGCTGTTGGCATGCTTGGCGTCGGAGTTTTGGTGACGCTTTGGTCTATGTTTGCGGGTTGGTCACCGAGCGGATTTGCCGCGCTGGATGGGGTCGCCGCTTGGGTGGACACAGGGGTCGGCACCTTCACCGGAAACCATGGTGCGACGCTGGATACGTTCAAAAACACCTCCATGTTTTACGGGCTTTTGCCGCTGCGGATTGGCCTTGCAGAGGCGGTATTGCCTTTCACCTGGGGCTTCCTGTGGACCGCAAAACACACCGCCATGCTCTATGGTGTGGCAGCGGTTATCTCATTGGTTTTGGTCCTGAAAGCCCGCGTCACAGCGGGGCTGGTGGTGATGATCCTTGCCTATGTGGCTGAGATCGGCATTGCGCATCTGGCCTGGCCCGTTGTGGTCTTTGGCGCAGGCGCAATCGGCTGGGTCGCTGGTGGATGGAAGCTGGCGCGCCTGGCGGTGATCCTTTTGGGGCTGATCTTAATCTCCGGACTGTGGGAGCGGGCGCTGTTGTCGCTCTATCTTTCCGGCGCGGCGGTTTTTGCTTGCGCCATCGTTGGTGGCGCCTTGGGCTTGTGGAGTGCGATGAGCAGCACGGCTTGGGCGTTCATCCGGCCGATCTGTGATCTGTTGCAAACCATCCCTTTGTTTGTCTTCCTGATCCCAGTGCTGATGTTCTTCCAGATCGGAGAATTTTCAGCGTTTCTAGCTATTTGCATGTACGCGGTGGTGCCGATGATCCGCTACACGCGCCATGGTTTGACCAGCACGCCCGACGACATTCTGGAGGCGGCAACCGCCAGCGGGGCGGGCAAGTGGCAGACCATGTTTGAGGTGCGCGCGCCTTTCGCGGCCCCGACCATCCTGCTTGGGTTGAACCAGACTATTCTCTACGCCTTTGCTATGTTGGTGATTGCGGCGTTGATCGGTACCACGGGGTTAGGACAGTCGATCTATCTGGCGTTGGGGCAGGCAGATGTGGGTCTTGGCATCACGGCTGGTGCGGCAATGGCGATTCTGGCGCTGGTGGCGGACCGGTTGGTGCAGGGCTTTGCAGAGGAGCGTCGGCAGGCGCTTGGGCTCTAAACAGGGGCGAATCGGGTTTAACACTCCGACTCGCCTCACTTTTTGCCTTTCGGTATCGCGGCTGTTTCACGTCGGTATTGCGTCGGTGCGATTTTGAGGAAAGTCCGTTGTAAACAAGGCGTGCGTTGTTGCGTTTGATCGGTGGCAAGCGAGCCGTTCGCTTTTTTACTCCGGCCTAAAAAATGGGCGAATTTGCAAAACTATTCGATGCGAGACAAACTGGGTGTAGTCGGATCATAATTTGGAGCCGGCGGTTGAGTGGATTTTTAAGATTTTTAGATGACGGTGCATTGATGCCAAGTCCTGACGAGTCCATTGGAGTGAGCTACACAATTGCCCCAGAAGTGATCCGGGTGGCCTGTGCCCGTGTTTGTGGCAGCGCAGTATTTCAGCTCGCATCAAACCAAGCATCCTTTCTGCGATTTCTCGTGGAACAAGAGTTGTCCGGCAAAGCCTCCCAGCACCGAAAGGATGCTGTGATTGCCCATTTTTGGGGGGATCGCACCAAAGAGGACGCAGAGCAAAAACTAATTTGGGCCTTTGGGCGTTTGTCAGAAAAACTGGTGGAGTATTACGAGGGTGACGGTGCAGACGACCCTATTTGCATTCGTGTGAACCCACTTGAGGCGGGCTTGCGATTCGAAGAGAATGAGGGGCCGAGACCGAACGCAGAATTGACCTATGGCCGACGGTTGCCTCGCAATTGGATGACCCTCGCATTTTTGGCCGTGGTATTGTGTGCAACGGTGGGTTTTGTTTTCTGGCTCAATGGCGCCGGTCTGAGCCGGGTGCTCCTTGAAGAGGAGCCAGATGTTCAGCTTGGCGTACAGTCAGAAGGGCCTTCTGTTCCAGAAGAGTTTGTGACTCTTTCGGCGGAGGAATTAGAGCTCCAAGCCCGAGGTTTCCTCTTCCCCTTTCTGCACATGGAAAACCAGAAGCGAGCCCTCGCGATCGCGCAAGAAGTTATCAAGCGCGATCCGGCGTACGCTCAGGGATTTGCCACGGCTGGTTATGCTGCTGCGGCGCTCTCATTACTGACCAGAGGAGGAGGGGCTTCCAAGCGGTTTTTGGCTGAGGCCCAGGCCATGCGCGAGCAGGCTATGAAGTTGGATTCTGATCATCCTTGGGTGCTGTCCGGCGCTGGAATAACATCCTATGTCGAACAAGATTTTGCAAATTCCATGCTCCTTTTGGAGGAAGCATACGGCCTTGCGGAAGACGATATCCACATCGCAAGCACATATATCAGTCTCGCCTTTGTTACGCATCGCTATGCGGTGGCGCGTGATGCGGCGCTGCTCGCGATGTCAACAAGTCCGGATACGGCTATTTCAACGCCAGCGCGGATCCACGCGTTCGCTAGTTTTCACCTCGGAGACTATGAGGCGACAATGACCACCTTGGAAGCCGCCCAGACACAGAGCGGTCTGGAGCATAATGTGGCTTCTCTGGTGTATCTCGCGGCTGCGTATCAAGCCGTTGGACGCCACGACGCGGCACATAACGTGGTTCAGCGCATTCAGTCAGACTGGCCACTGTTTCGGCCGGAATTGTTGGGCCGTATGTTTTTTCAAGACTCCGCGGAAGCCGATTTTCTCATGCAGAATTTGGCTGCAGCTGGATGGCCCTTTTTGTGAGAAAGTAGGCTGTGTCGATCAAAAATCGATGGCGAGGCCTTTTTTCTCCCAATCGCCATAGCGCACAGGTTCCGGTCCGTCGCGGCCGCCCAATTCGGTAGGCAATTCCAGATCTTTGGCCTTCTTACGGCGCTCCTCGGCCTCAGCCAGTGCGCGTTTGGCGGCTTCGGGGAGGTCGTTTTGGGTCTTGGTTACGTCCGTCATGAGAGGGTTCCTTTCGGGCTTATGCCTTGATATACGCGCCCGTCTGCTGTTCTCAACCCCGCAAGGAATGCCTGTATGTCCAAATCCGGTTATTTTACCCGTCGCAGCGCAGTGCGTTTGCTTGATAAGGTTATGGAAGACGGGCGTTTGCTAAACGATCTGATCCAGAGCGGTGGGCTCAGCAAATTAGAACCTGCTGACCGCGCGCGCGCGCAGCGGCTTGCGCTTGATACGCTGCGCAATTTGGAGCGTGCGGATCGGGTGTTGCAGAAACATATGAAGAAGACCCCGGATCTGCATGTGCACAATGTGCTGCGGCTGGCCACAGTAGAGCTGTGTCTTGGCGGTGCGGCGCATGGTGTGGTGAATGACGCGGTAGAGATCGTTGCAAAGAACAAACGCACCGCTGGGATGAAAGGGCTGGTCAACGCGGTCTTGCGCAAAGTTGACGACAAAGGGCGGGCCGAATGGGACAAGCTTCGGGTGCCGCGCCTGCCCAAATGGCTGCGTAAACCTTTGGCGCAGGCGTATGGCGCGGACACTATGTTGAGCATTGAAGCAGCGCATTTTGCCGGTGCTCCCTTGGATTTGACCGTGAAAGAAGATGCGCAGGGCATTGCAGATGCGGTTGGAGGGTTTGTGTTGCCCAACGGATCGGTCCGCATAGCCGACGCGGGGCAAGTTACGGCGCTAGCCGGCTTCAAGCAAGGCCAGTGGTGGGTACAGGACGCTGCCGCGTCGATGGCCGCGCGGGTGCTCAATGCGCAGCCGGGTGAAACGGTGCTGGATCTTTGTGCCGCTCCGGGTGGGAAAACCATGCAAATGGCCGTCGCAGGGGCCACAGTGACAGCTGTGGATGACAGCGCGTCGCGCATGGAACGGCTGGAAGAGAACCTTAAGCGGGTGCAGCTCGACGCCACGGTGGTTGTGGGCGACGTGATGGCGCAGGAGGGTCAATATGATGCGATTTTGTTGGATGCGCCCTGTTCAGCCACTGGCACCATTCGGCGCCACCCTGATTTGCCGTTTGCCAAAGATGGCAGCGAATTTGGCGACCTGATTGGCTTGCAGGAAGTGTTTCTGGACCACGCGATTGGCCTGTTGAAACCTGGCGGGCGGTTGGTGTTCTGCACCTGCTCTCTGTTGCCGGATGAAGGTGAAGTGCAGGTAGAAGAGGCCGTGGAGCGCTGGGCGGATGTGACCGTAGAGCGCGAGGCGGTGTTGATTGATGGCGTTGATCCGGCTTGGGTCACGGAAGAAGGCGGCTTGCGATTGCGTCCGGATTACTGGGCGGACAAAGGCGGCATGGATGGGTTTTACGTGGCGATGCTGCGTAAAGGTCAGTGAGCTTTTGCCGATGGATTGGGGCGAGCCGATTCAATCGGTGACTCAGCGCTAACACCTCGCTACACTCCCGCCAAACGCCAATAGAGCGTAAAGGCAGAGTGGATGTCCAAACCAGAAACCATATCGGCCCGATGGACGCGGTTTAATCACCGTGTGGCGGCCCGGATCAGCACCCGTGCGCGCCCTGCGACCGGGTTCACCAGCATGCCCGAACCACGCACCATTGGCCTGTTTGCCCGTGGCAAGCAGCTGGTGGCGGGAAATTTCCTGTTCGCAGGCCATTTGATCAGCGCCCCCAAGACGTCGATGTGGGACATCGATGTGCCAGATGACGTGTTTGCCGAAGAACAACATGGCTTTGCCTGGCTGGATGATCTGGCGGCTGTCGGGGATATGCCTGCGCGGGAGCGGGCACAAGAATGGGTCTGGCGCTGGATTGGCCGCTATGGACGTGGCGCGGGACCGGGGTGGATTCCCGATTTGGCGGGGCGGCGGCTGATCCGTTGGATCAGCCATGCGATTTTCCTGCTGCGGGCGCGGGATTCGGCGCAGTCCGAAGATTTCTACCGCTCGCTGGCACAACAGACGATTTTCCTCTCCAAACGCTGGCACAAAACGGTGCCGGGATTGCCACGATTTGAGGCGCTCACGGGCCTGATCTATGCAGGGTTGGCGCTGGAAGGCATGGCGCAGCATGTGGAGCCAGCGCTCAAGGCGTTGGACAAGGAATGTGAGCGGCAGGTGGATGAGGAGGGCGGAATTCCAACCCGCAATCCTGAAGAGCTGCTCGAAGTTTTTACATTGCTGACCTGGGCGGCATCGGCTCTCAAGGAGGCAGGTCGCAAGCCGTCGGCGATTCATATGCAGGCGATTGAGCGGATTGCCCCAACCCTGCGCACGCTACGCCATGCCGATGGCGGTTTGGCGCGGTTCCACGGCGGTGGGCGCGGCATGGAGGGACGGTTGGATTCCGCGCTGGCAGAAAGCGGCAACAAGACCCGGCAGGCGGATGGCCTGGCGATGGGCTACGCGCGGCTCTCAGCTGGTCGCACCAGCGTTGTGATTGATGCCAGCCCACCACCCACTGGGGTAAGCTCACTCAATGCCCACGCGTCTACTCTGGCGTTCGAATTGACCAGCGGACGGCGGCCTTTGGTGGTGAACTGTGGTTCCGGTGCGAGTTTTGGCGAAGACTGGCGCCGGTTTGGGCGGGCGACGCCGTCCCATTCGTCCGTCACAGTAGATGAACTATCGAGTGCGCGGTTGGGTCAAGAGGGGCGCGGCTGGCGCGAAGAGCAACTGGTGGATGCGCCCAAAGATGTGCCGATCCAAATGAGCCAGGCGCCGGATGGGTTGCGGTTTGAAGGTGGGCATGACGGGTATATTGCATCGCACGGATTGACCCATGCGCGGACGCTGGAGCTGACCTTTGATGGGCGTGGCATGGCAGGCGAAGACCTGATCATTGCGATGGAAGATTCGGCCAAACGGCGGTTTGACAAGGCGATGGACGAAGAATCTTTGCAGGGAATCCCCTTTGAAATCGCGTTTCACTTGCATCCGGAGGTCGATGCCACGCTTGATATGGGCGGTGCGGCGGTGTCGATTGCGCTCAAAAGCGGCGAACTTTGGGTGTTCCGGCACGATGCCATTGCCAAAATGCGCCTTGATGCCAGTGTTTTCCTAGAAAAAGGGCGATTAAAGCCGCGTGCGACCAAACAAATCGTTCTATCTGGCGTGGCAATGGAGTATGCGACCCGCATCCGGTGGTCGCTGAGCAAAGCACATGAGACCAATGTGGCAATCAGGGACCTGAACCGGGACGAAATGGATTTGAACACCTGAGCCCAAGGACCCTATCCCGATGAGCGACCTCCAGCCTATTCGCCGTGCCCTGATTTCCGTGTCTGACAAGACCGGCTTGATTGACCTCGCCAAAGCCCTTTCAGACCGCGGTGTGGAGCTGCTCTCCACCGGCGGGTCCGCCAAAGCGATGCGCGATGCAGGGCTTGCGGTGAAAGATGTGGCGGATGTGACCGGCTTTCCGGAGATGATGGACGGCCGCGTAAAGACGCTGCACCCGAAGGTGCACGGCGGCTTGCTGGCGCTGCGCGACAATGACGATCACGTTGCGGCGATGGACGAGCACGGCATTGGCGGCATCGATCTGTTGGTGGTGAACCTCTACCCGTTTGAGGCCACAGTGGCGGCCGGTGCGGATTACGACACCTGCATCGAGAACATCGATATTGGTGGCCCGGCGATGATCCGTGCGGCCTCCAAGAACCACGGTTTTGTGAACGTGATTGTGGACGTAGAAGACTACGCACCGCTGCTTGCCGAGCTGGATGCCAACGACGGTCAGACCGGTTTTGCGTTCCGTCAAAAGCAGGCGCAGATCGCTTATGCGCGCACCGCAGCCTATGACGCGGCTGTGTCTACATGGATGGCCGAGCAGCTGGCGCTGGAAGCACCACGTCGCCGTGCCTTTGCAGGTGAGGTTAAGCAGACGCTTCGCTATGGCGAAAACAGCCAC
>JAAENN010000107.1 GCA_024224295.1 Shimia sp.
CGGAGAACGGCTGAGCCATCGCCTCTACCACTTCCGGCTGCCCTACAGTGGCTGGAGCTTCCTCAAAGTCATCCTCGGTGGCGAGTCCTACACGGCCCTGGCCGAAGGTCTCCAAGAGGCGCTTCAAAGCCTTGGTGGCGCACCCAAGGAGCACCGCACCGACAGCCTCTCGGCGGCCTATAAAAACCTCGGCAAGTCCGCGCAGGAGGACCTCACCGAACGCTATCAAGCCCTAAGCGAACACTATGGCATGACGCCGACCCGCAACAATCGCGGGGTGAGCCACGAAAACGGCGCCGTCGAATCCCCTCACGGCCACGTTAAAAACCGCATTCACCAGGCTCTGCTGCTGCGGGACAGCATGGATTTCAACACCCTTGATGACTACCGCCAGTGGCTTGATGGCCTGATCCGGCGGTTCAATCGTCGCTGCAGCGAGGCTCTGGAGATCGAGCGCACCCAACTGTTGCCCCTGCCGGCTCACCGCGCCGCTGACTACAGCGAACAAGTGGTTAAGGTCACCACCTCCAGCACCATTGAGGTTAAGCGCGTGCTCTACACGGTACCGGCGCGGCTGGTGGGTGAAAGCCTGCGGCTGCACATCTATGACGAGCGCATTGAGGCCTATGTCGGCGTCATGCTGGCCCATACGCTGCCGCGCACCTACACCCTCAACCACCATCAGCGGGGCCGCTGTGTCGACTACCGCCATGTCATCGAGCAACTGGCCCGCAAGCCTCAGGCCTTTCGCTACTCGCAACTGCGCGATGACCTGCTGCCCAACGCCACCTACCAACAGATCTGGGCCTACATCGACCAACAGTTGGAGCCCCGGGCGGCCTGCAAACGAATCGTCGGGATCCTGGCCCTGGCCGCCCGCGCCGACTGCGAACAGGCCTTGGGCGTCTACCTGCAACACCAGCTCGCCACGGACCACCTTCCGAGCCTGCACCAACTGGAGCAACGCTTCGATCCCAACGCCTCCAGTGGTTTGCCGATTGGCCTGGAGACGGGCTCACCCCAACATACCCTGGCCCACTATGACGCCCTCATCCCAGCGCCGCGGAAGGTACACTCATGACCCACACCGCCACCCTGCCCCTGCTGCTCAAACAACTCAGGCTGAGCAGTTTCAGCCGCCATTGGGAGACGCTGTTGGAGCAATCCGCCCAGCGCCACTGGAATGCGGCCCAGTACCTCACCGCCCTGTGCGAACAGGAGCTGGCCGACCGTCATAGCCGGCGGATCGACCGCTACGCCAAAGAGTCGCAACTTCCCCTGGGCAAAACCCTGTCCAGCTTCGACTTCGTCCAGCTCCCACACCTCAAGGCCGAGCAGTTCGAAGCCCTGGCTACCAGCACCGACTGGGTCCACCAGGCCAGGAACCTACTCTTGTTCGGCGCCAGCGGCGTCGGCAAGACCCACCTGGCCGCCGCCATCGGCCACGGCCTCACCGAGCGGGGTATACGCGTACGCCACTACACCACGACCGCCCTGGTGCAACAGCTTCAGCAGGCCCGTGAACGACTGCAGATCGAAGATGCCCTACAGAAACTCGACAAATACAAAGTGCTGATCCTGGATGATTTTGGCTACGTCAAAAAGAGCGACCAGGAGACCTTCGTCCGGTTTGAACTGATCGCTCATCGCTACGAGACCGGCAGCCTCATCATTACCTCCAACCAACCCTTCTCCGAGTGGGGTCGCATCTTCCCGGACGAAATGATGACCGTGGCCGCCATCGACCGACTGGTCCACCACGCCAACCTGATCGAGGTTCAATCCGACAGCTATCGGCGCAAGGCGGCAATGCGGCAGATGGCTGCAGAGCAGACACCGACAATGCCCGGTGACCCGCGGCCCCCAGCCGAGGCGTCCGTTACCGTATAACAAACTGGATAGGACGCCGGGACGCCAGCATGACGCTGTAAGTGTCGCCAAAGGAGAGCCGTGGTGTGGCGACACTTACCCCCCCAATCGTGCCGCCGCGCGCCTTCTGGCGAGGAAGAGAACGGGAAGGAGCCCAGTAGGGCGACTGAACGTCTCTTCCTCGCCAGAAGGCGCGCATAACCCCCACCAACCGAGGAGGAACCAACCCGGAATACTCGCGTCAACAAACCGGCCAAGATAATTGACGCGAACCGGACAAAGTAGTTGACACCGGGCACCAGTACTCAAAACGCTGGATACGGCCTTGTACCAGCAATATCAGGACACCAACGCCGCTATCGAAAACAATCAGCACCTGAAAATTCGTGCTGATGATGCCTTCCACATAAAAACGCCGGCATTGGATATGAGTGAAACCGACCCGTTGCAGGAGACGTTTCCTCAACGGCACGATGTACCACTGGCTCAAGTGCTGGACACTATCGACCGACATTGCGGTATGCTCAGTGCCTTTGAACACTGGCAGCAAACCCATATTCCACAAACTGTTTCACGGCCAGTACTACTGGCTGGCATCATGGGGTTGGGCTGCGGTATTGGTGTCCGCAAAATGGCACGGATTTCCTCACGTATGACGGAAAATGAACTGGAACATGCTGTTAATTGGCGTTTCTCACTGGACAATATCCGTGCTGCCAATGATCAGGTGCTCAAGGCCATGGACAAGATGGTGCTGCCCAATCTGTACCGGCGTGAGGCAGACACACTCCATACGGCCAGTGATGGCCAGAAATTTGAGGTGCGTGGCGAGTCCCTTCATGCCAGCCGGTCTTTCAAATATTTCGGGCAGGGACAGGGAGTCAGTGCCTACACGTTTGTTGATGAACGCCATTTCCTTTGGCATTCACTGATGATCAGCGCTGCTGACCGGGAAAGCGCCTATGTGATCGATGGGTTGATGCGTAACGATGTCGTCAAGAGCGATATTCACTCTACAGACACCCATGGCTACACCGAGGCTATTTTTGGCTTAACCCATTTGCTCGGTTTTTCCTTTGCGCCCCGCATCAAGGGAATCGGGAAACAGATACTCTATCTCTTTCGCCCAAAAAATCGGGCCAACCCTGATTGGAAAATTACTCCAGACAAAACAATCAACGCTGATCTGATCCGTGAAAATTGGGATGACCTACTACGCCTCGTTACCACGATCCAG
>JAAENN010000108.1 GCA_024224295.1 Shimia sp.
CGGTGAGTATCGGCTGCTGGCGATGGAACATTTCATCGGCTGCACTTTCCCGAATGGCGCTCAGCTCATAGGCGGCATTGACTGACGCGGCACGATCGCTGGCGTCATCCACAATACCGGCCACGGCGCCCAGCGAGATCGAGTAGTCAAAAAGATCGTGGAGAAACTGCATGGCGTCCCGATAGCTGGCTTTGGCGATCAGCACCAGACCCAGTACCACCTGGCAAACGAACTGTTTGGAGACAGGAAGATAAAACAACACGGTGGTGTCGGTTTTATCCGCGAAAGTGGTATCAATGGCGGCCTCCGCTTTATCTTTTTGCGCATAAACCGAATTGCGACAGACGCCGTTCTTTCGGGCAGCCTGGGTGACCCCCATGCCAGAGAGCGCGTCCAACGCGATGGCTTTCTTCGCCTCGGGCGCTAAGCGGCGAGCGGGGGTATTCTTAGGATTTGCTGGTGACATTCTGATCGACACGGTGTTTGGGAGAAAGGTCACACTGTAAATCAACGGCCATCAAGCTGCCCTAAACTGACGCCAAGAAGGGGCCAAAAGTGTTCACTGTTCCAAAGGACTTTAGTCCGCTGAGCGGAGCGAATGCGGATCATAGTCGAAGCTATGGACTTTCAGTCCCATTACTTTCAGCCCGTGGTTCAGTCCACGGGTCGCACTTTAGTGCGCAACCTATGGACTTTCAGTCCATAGTGGTTGAGTTGTTCAGCCTCATGCAGGACCCGGTAAAAGCTCGATTCGGAGGCGATATAATGCCCCTGGTCCGCCAGTTTCGGTACGATCTGGGAGGGTGGTAAGCTCTGATATTCTGGCTGGTTACAGAGAGTGATAATCTGCGTCTTCTCCGCGTCGGTGAGCTTGTTGGACGGGGTCCGTTCGCGGGCGGCGGCGGGGCGACGGTCCGCCAAGGCCTGCTCCTCGCTGAGCTGTTTCTCCCAGCGGCGCAGGGTGCGGGCCGTGATTTCCAAAATCGCACACGCCCGGTCTTGTCGGGCGCCGGCGGCCACCGCTTCATGGATCAGATCAAGGGCCTGTTGACGCCCCTCTGGCGATATCATGCGGCCTCTCCTTCCCCCCAGAGTGCCTGGGCTTTTTTTTTAAGAACCAGTAACGCCGCCACCTCGGCCAGCGCCTTCTCTTTGCGCGTGAGCTCCTTCTCCAGTTCACGTGACTTCCTCCGCGCCTGTTGCAGCGCCTGGTGCTCCGCCTGACGCCGATGCTCACCGCTTTCAGTGCCCGCGATGGCCGCCTTTCGCCAGCGTCCTATCTGCTCCGCATACAGCCCCTTACGACGGCAATACTCCGCGAGCTCGTGCTCATTCAGCGCCGCCGTCTCAATCACCACCGCCAGCTTGTTTTCTCCTCCCCAGCTCTCTGGGTTCGACGGATCCGCAGGTACCGCTTTTCCTTCCCCTCGATACTGATTTCGCCAACTATAAAGGGTCGGCTCCGAAATCCCGGTGTCCCGACTCACCTGGGCAACTGACTGTGCATTGGGTGGCATCATCTTGCCCACAATCTGGTCTTTGAACTCTTGCGTGTAGCGTGGCATTTCATCGTCTCTTTCCGCCTCCTGGGGGGTTAAATTTACAACTTAATCCATCGGACAACTAGCCTGACACAGGGGGCCCCCTTACGATCCGATCTGAGGCGTCAATAATCTGGTGTTCCTATGGAACTGATTCCCGCACACTTTCCGCACTCTCAGAGCGATCAAGTGTTCAAACGTGGTAAGACGCGCAAGGGTCGGCAGCGTTATCTGTGCAGGAACGGGGCGTCGCACCACCGGACATTAC
>JAAENN010000109.1 GCA_024224295.1 Shimia sp.
GCAAAACTGAGCCGGGGAGCAATCCCCAATTTTGGAGTAAAACTGTGGATAGAGCACAAAAAGAGAAGTTGGTCGACGAGCTCGGCCAGATCTTTGAAAGCTCTGGCGTTGTAGTGGTTGCCCACTACGCGGGTCTCACGGTTGCTGACATGCAGGACCTTCGCGCACGTGCCCGTGCTGCGGGTGGTGCTGTTCGTGTCGCCAAGAACAGGCTCGCCAAGATCGCCCTTGATGGCAAACCATGCGAAAGCATCGGTGGCCTTCTGTCGGGTATGACCGTTCTGACCTATTCTGAGGACCCTGTGGCAGCTGCCAAAGTGGCCGAAGACTTCGCCAAAGATCACAAGCAATTTGAGATCCTTGGTGGTGCAATGGGCGAGAACGCTCTGGACCGTGCTGGTGTTACAGCAGTGTCGAAAATGCCTTCGCGCGACGAGCTTATTGCTCAGATCGCAAGCATGCTCGGCGCCCCTGCTTCCAACATCGCCGGCGCCATTGGCGCACCTGCTTCGAACATCGCATCCATCCTGTCTACCGTCGAGGAAAAGGCAGAGGCTGCGTAAGCAACTTTTTGAGAGCCGCGTCGTGACATTGTCACAACGTTGGAACACATACCTAAGAACGGAAAGAGTCTAAAATGGCTGATCTGAAAGCACTCGCCGAAAGCATCGTGGGTCTGACCCTGCTGGAAGCACAAGAACTGAAAACCATCCTCAAAGACGAGTATGGCATCGAGCCCGCCGCTGGCGGCGCAGTTGTAA
>JAAENN010000110.1 GCA_024224295.1 Shimia sp.
CAGCGTCCTTTGCGTCTCTGCGGTGAGCTATTACCAAAAAACAAGCACCAAATATCAAATAAATCTCAAATCCCAATAGCCGATGACCCAATCCCGTTTTCACCTTCCGGGAGAGCGTGGTAATTTTAATTTGGGATTTACAGTATTTCGAGGAGGTCAAAAACATGGCTGTAGGTAAATCCCCCAGGCGAAAGGATGCCGTGGCAAAGGTCACCGGGCGGGCGCGCTACACCGACGACTTGAGCATGCCGGGCATGCTGTATGCCAAATATGTTAGAAGCCCCATTGCGCACGGCCGCGTCCTGCGCATCGACACCGCTAAGGCCCGAAACCTTCACGGCGTGGAAGCCGTTTTCACTTTCGAGGACGTATCGGATAGGCGGTTTGCTACCGCCGGTCATCCCTATTCCCTCGATCCCAACCACGCGGACATAGCCGACAGGCGTCTGCTGACCAGTCACGTCCGCTACCATGGAGACGAGGTCGCTATTGTCGTCGCCCGGGACCGGTTGACCGCCGAAGAGGCTGTCGGCCTGGTGCAGGTCGAATATGAGGAGTATCCCGTCGTGGTAAGCGCTCAAACCGCATTGACCGCGGACTCCCCCCCGATTCACGAGGGCGGTAACATGATCAAGTCACATCAGTTCGAGGTGGGAGGCGAGCTTGAGAAGGCTTTCGAGGAGGCCGATGCGATCGTCGAGAGCGATTACAAAACCCCCATTACCTGGCATTGTCACATGGAGAACCACAGCGCCTATGCCTACATGGATGACATGGAGCACATCGTGGTGGTGTCCTCCACCCAGATTCCGCACATCTGCCGCCGCATCGTGGGCGAAGCCCTGGATATACCGTGGGGTCGGGTGCGCGTGGTCAAGCCATATATTGGCGGGGGGTTCGGCAACAAGCAGGATGTGATTCTCGAACCCATGGTCGCCTTTCTGACCATGAAGTTGGGCGGTGTTCCCGTAAAGCTTGAACTGCCCCGAGAGGAATGCTTCATCGGCACCCGCACCAGGCATTCCACCAGGATCAGGAACCGCGCCGGTGTAACCAGGGACGGCGTTCTTAAAGGACTGGATATTGAATGCGTTTCCAATACCGGTGCCTACGCCTCCCACGGCCATGCCATTATGGGCGCCGCATGTTCCAAGTCCTGCAACCTGTATCCACACAGCGTCATCAAATTAAAAGCCACGACGCATTACGCCAATATTCCAGCCGCCGGTGCCATGCGTGCGTATGGCTCCCCGCAAGTTATTTTCGGCATCGAGTGCATCGTGGAAGAGGCCGCCCG
>JAAENN010000111.1 GCA_024224295.1 Shimia sp.
AATGGATGGTTCTCCTATCGCTGGAGTCAGATCTTTGAGGCTGGCGGCTTCGCGGCGGAGAGCACGGTGATGAAGGCGCGGCAGACTGGAAATGGCGCTACCGCGCCGTTTGCACCGGCGCCTATTGCAGACGTGATTGCGCAGATTATCGAGCAAAAACCGCAGGTTGTGTTTGCGCCGCATGTGGAGACTAGTGCCGGTGTGATCCTGCCTGACGGCTATATCAAAGCCATGGCGGATGCTGCGCATGAGATCGGGGCCTTGATGGTCTTGGACTGCATCGCGTCAGGCTGTGTCTGGATCGACATGAAAGCGCTGGGTGTAGATGTGTTGTGCTCTGCACCGCAGAAAGGTTGGAGCGCATCTCCGTCAGCAGGGCTGGTGATGATGTCGGATAAGGCTTTGGCAAGGTTGGAAAATACCCAATCGGACAGCTTTGCGCTCGACCTGAAAAAGTGGCGGGACATCATGGTGGCCTACGAAAACGGTGGCCATGCCTATCATGCGACCATGCCGACGGATGCGTTGCGCGCGTTCCGTGACACCATGCTTGAAACCAAAGAGTACGGCTTTGACAAGCTACGCATGGCGCAATGGGCTTTGGGTGATGGTGTGCGTAACATGCTGAAAGACAACGGCATTCAGTCGGTTGCGGCGGATGGCTTTGCCGCGCCTGGCGTGGTTGTGAGCTACACCAGTGATCCGGGTGTTCAGAATGGTAGCAAGTTTGCGGCCGAGGGCATGCAGATTGCTGCCGGTGTACCGCTGGCTTGTGATGAGCCTGATGGCTTCATGACGTTCCGGCTTGGGCTGTTTGGATTGGACAAATTGTACGACGTGGACGCGACAGTAAACCGGTTAAGAAATGTGCTTGATACGGTGATTTAGCACGTCTGTATCGCGTCGGTATTGCGGCTGCATTGCGACTGTGGCGATTTGGGCAGAGGGGCTGCACCGATTGTGCGTTTGTGCATGAAGTCGTGCGTCAATCTGCCCGTGATGCCAATAATTTGTTAATGCGTTTGCAAGACTATTGGCGCAGCACGAAAGGGCATTAAGCCCACGCAGCAGCGGACCAGGACTTTGAAGAAGCGCATCGAAAACCCAGCTATGATCACGCCTGCCTATGAGGATGGTGGATTGTTCAAAAAACCGCCAACAGAACTGGTGGTGAATTTGATTCCGAAGTTTGCCGAAAACTCCCGGCAAGACGTTATCATCAAAGGCTTGGTGCAGAACAATGTAGAGATCGATGTGATCTTTGCGGGCCGTCGCAAGCGGGAGGCCGCGGAGATTGTAACGCTGCTGAAACGGAAGTGGGAGGATGTCAACTTTCGTATCCCCAAGGGATACAAAGCGCCGGCGCGCGCCGACGTTTTCGTGCCGACCCGTGTGCAGGGGTCCTGGCGGACCCGTGTGGTCGAAGATGAGCAGGAGCCGAGCCTATACGCCAAGGAATACCAGCTGCTGGTGGCACGGTGGGCGTTCAATTCCGACACAGGGGAGTTTCGCAGTTTCGGCGAGCCGCCGTTTCAAGAACAGGTGGCGCGGGTCGCAGACACCTAGAACGACAACCAGCGCAGGCGATTAGGTTTCAAAATGGGCTTGGATTTCCGGGCGGTTCCATTCCAGAATCCAAAGTCCGAAGTCGCGAAATGCCGGGCGTAAGGCCTCTTTGGTGACATCGGCGACATCCATGCCGCGATCATCGTACGGATTGAGTACGAGATTGTGGTCAAAATCCACAAAGTAAACATCCGTTGTTAGCCGGGGGCGAATGCCGAGCTCGGCGGCTAGGGTTAGCCAAAGCACTTCATGCAGTTGGCTTTTCTCTGTTAATTGAATGGCGTCCCAAAACCGAAAATGATCGCGACCAAATTCGGTAAAATAGTCTGTGTCATTTTGGGCAACGGCCCCAAGATGGACGGTTTTGGCGGGCTCAAGGCCACAGTGTTTTAAGGGCTTGAGGCGTTTCTTAGGGTTGGGTTTTTCGCCGTAGTAGGACGTTAGCAGCCAGAGAGCTTCGGTTTTTTGGAACAGGACCTCTGCTACTGCATGAGCTCGGTGCATCGCTTGGTTGAAGCGCTTTAGTGGGCGAGATGTGGGAACGTCTTCGCCGCCGAGTTCAAACCGCAGGACGTTGTCCCATTCGTAGAACAGCGCGTGCGGAAATTCGGTGCAGGGGAAGGTGTGGTCAAAAGGCTCTAAAATGTCCGTCATGGGCCGAGCTTAGGCAGGTGAAGGCGAGATGCAATCATTCGTTGTATCGAGCGTTAGATTGACCCTAAAGGTTTTGCGCTTGCACTCGCTTCTTGGAGTGGCCTCAATGCGGGGAAGCAATAAACTAATCAGCGGGAGCCGCCTATGAAACTCGAATTTCACCACATCAATTTTGTCTCCAAAGATGTGGATCGGCTACATGATTTTTATACCAGAGTTTTGGGGTTGGACGATATTCCGCAAGAGGAATTTCCGCGCACAGAGGCGGATGAAAACACCGGCTATGACGGGCACATCCGTTTTGCCACCGATGGGGATATGCAGATGCATCTGGCGGAGCGGCGGCTGGATGTGGCTTTTGTGAACGGGCAGGTGATCAATCCGGTGGATCGTGGACATATTGCCTTTCGCACCGACGATCTGGCGGCGTTTTTGGCAGTGCTTGAAGCAAACAATGTGCCTTACTCAGACTATGGCACGGCCTTTGCCAAGGAGTGGCATCAGGTGTTTTTTCAGGACCCCGAAGGCAACGTGATTGAGGTGCATCAGCAGGTGTTGTAAGGTGTTTTAGGTGGTGCGACCTTGGCAGGGAACTGGCCCTATACAGCGCGGCCGAAGGCGCCTAGCGTGGCGCCATGACACATCCGGTACTTGACAGTCGATACAGTTGGATCCGCCTCGGCGTCACGCTCTTGATTGGCGTGTTTGCCAATGTGGGCATGTGGGCGGTGATTGTGGTGATGCCTGCGGTGCAGGCAGAATTTGGCATCGATCGGGCGCAGGCCTCGCTGCCTTATGTGCTGACCATGGTGGGGTTTGCAGTTGGTAATTTTGCCATCGGGCTGGCGGTGGACCGATGGGGCGTGACGCGAGCGTTGATTGGTGCGGCAGTGTTAAGTGCCTTCAGTTATGGCGCGGCGGCGATGAGCGGTTCGGTGCTGATGTTGTCGTTTGTGCATTTGTTTTTGGGATTCGGCACGGCGGTTGGATTTGGCCCGCTGATCGCTGATGTGTCGTTGTGGTTTCAGCGTCGGCGCGGCATTGCGGTGGCGATTGCGGCCAGCGGGAACTACCTGTCGGGCGCAATCTGGCCAGTGCTGCTTAGTGGTGTGTTGAGCGATCATGGCTGGCGCGCGGTGTTTGTTGTGTTGGCGGCGATGACCGTGGTGACGGTTGTGCCGTTGGCGCTGTTGCTGCGTCCCAAGGTGCCAGAGGCGGCGTTGCACGCGCAGGACACGGCGGCCCAGGCAAATCAAGTGCATGTGCCGTTCAGACCCGCTCCGCTGATGTGGATTTTGGGGCTTGCGGGCATTGGCTGTTGTGTGGCGATGAGCATGCCACAGGTGCATATCGTGAGTTTCTGTGTGGATTTGGGCTATGGCGCGGCGGTGGGGGCTGAAATGCTGTCGCTGATGCTGATGGGGGGCGTGGTGAGCCGTTTGATCAGTGGCTTGGTTGCGGACAAGCTGGGTGGGGTGCTGACCTTGCTCATTGGGTCGGTGCTTCAGGCCGGTGCGCTGTTTCTATTCCTGCCATTTGACGGCTTGGTGCCGCTCTATCTGGTCAGCTTGGCCTTTGGCTTGGCACAGGGCGGGATTGTGCCCGCCTATGCGATGGTGGTGCGGGAGTATATGCCCGCCAAGGAAGCAGGCGCGCGGGTGGGGTTTGTGATGATGGCCACGATTTTGGGCATGGCGCTGGGCGGCTGGATGTCCGGCTGGATTTACGACGTCAGCGGCAGTTATGAGCTGGCTTTCGTGAATGGCATCGCCTGGAACGCGCTGAATATTGGCATCATGGGGATGATCCTGTTGCGCACACGGCGCGGCGGCGCGATGGCTGTGTAGGGACCTCTCTGCACATGTTACCGCGTTCCCCAACAAAAAACGCCGCCCCGAGGGAGGCGGCGTTTTCTGTTACGATGGTAGGGGTTCTTAGAAGCCCAGGCCTTCGTATTTCTTTTTGAACTTGGACACGCGGCCGCCAGCATCCATCAGACGGGTGGAGCCGCCGTTCCATGCAGGGTGCACGGATGGGTCCACGTCCAGCGCCAGCTGGTCTCCTTCGTTGCCGTAGGTAGACCGCATCTTGATGATGGTGCCATCGGTCATTTTCACGTCGATGAAGTGGTAGTCGGGATGAGTGTCTTTTTTCATGATACCGCTCCTTACGCTTTTTTGGCTTTGTAGGTGGTGTCTTCTGCGATACGCGCGGATTTACCACGGCGGGAGCGCAGGTAGTACAGTTTGGCGCGACGTACACGACCACGACGCACAACGGTGATGCTGTCGATGTTGGTCGAGAACAGTGGGAACACACGCTCCACACCTTCGCCAAAGGAAATCTTGCGAACAGTGAACGAGCCGGCAATGCCTTCGCCGTTCTTACGGCTGATGCAAACACCTTCGTAGTTCTGCACACGGGTGCGCGAACCTTCGGTCACTTTAAAGCCAACACGGATGGTGTCACCGGCTTTGAAATCGGGGATGTCTTTCCCCAGCGCAGCAATTTGCTCCGCTTCGAGCTGTGCGATCAGATCCATTGGATCATCTCCTAAATGTTGCTTGTGGTTATATCCACAAAGGTTTGATGCACCTCAGAGCTCTTGGTCTTCTTCCGGGTCCGCGATGGTCGCGCCCGCCAGAGGGTCAGGTCGTCTTTTCTTGTCTTCATCTGCTGAGGTATGCCAACTTCGACGAAGAAACCGAAGATCATTGCAATGCACAGCAAGTCCAAACGACTCATAAGAGGCGTGGACAGGCGGTGTTTAGGGCAGATGGGCCAAGCGTGCAAGGGGTTTGACAGTTGCTGGGGAATTGAATAGTTAGCTTCCCAAACTATATTGGAATCACATGTCAGATCTCGCCAAAAAACTCCAGAAGGTGCATCAGACCTGTCATCGGGCGTGGGCTAAGGCGGGGCGTGACCTCGATTTGAGCTTCAGTGAGTTTGAGTATCTGAGTGCGGTGCAGGAACAGGCGGACTTGCAGCGGTATGAGGACAAACACGGCCAGCATTTGCAGGACATTGTTGACGCGCTTGGCGTCACAAAGGCCAGTGCGAGCACAATGATTTCCAAGCTGGAAACGCGGAATTTGGTGTCGCGGTTCCAATGTATGATGGATGCGCGGGCGCAGCACATCGTTCTGACCCCAGAAGGGCAGATGAAACTGGCGCGCGGCGCAAGGGTGTATGAGCAGATTGCAACGCAAATAAAGGATGAACTGAGCGATACCTTGAGCCCTTAGGAGCCAAGCACGTTCGGATTGAAGTTCAGCACATAAAGTAAGTTAGGCAAACTAAATATAGGAGTCGACCATGGCGATAGAAAACCTCTTGTTGGGGATCGCGATTCATCAGCTGTTCTGGGAGCACTTGCCGCATTGGGGGACGTGGTTCACACGCGCCCTCAAGCTGCTGCCACACCCTTTGCAGACGCTTTATGAACAGTGGCGCTGTCCCTATTGTGCTGGTTTTTGGATTGGGTTGGCGGTGCACGCGGCCACCGGTAACTATCTCTTTGCCGCGTTTGCCGAGTTGCCAGAATTCTGGGGCCGCTTGGGGACGCCATTGGCCTGGTTCATGGATGCACTTGTGTTTGCAGGGCTCAATAAGCTGGGCGTTTTGACGGTGCATGCGATCGGGTTACCAGCGTTGAAAGGCCATCAGGCAAAGGAGGCGTTTTTGGCGGCGAAGAATGAGGCTTAGGCGGGGCTTTGCTGTTGGCAAAAGCTTTGCTTGCCAAACGCGGCGCTCTCTCGGTTTACTGAGGGGGCGCAGTGGCTTGGTTGGGTGTGAGATGCGAGTTTTCAAGGTAGGTTTTTTGGCGTTGACGGTTGTGGCGAGCTGTGGGCGATCGGTGCCGGATGATCCGGCGGCGCAGGCGGTGGCGCAAGAGGCCGCGCGGGTGCAAGCTTTGGCGGCGCAGGTGGTGACCTATCCGACCTTTGGAGATGCCGATCCGCATGAATGGGACCGGCGGCCACCGTCGAGTTATCCAGTACATGGCATTGATGTGTCGCGTTGGCAGACCAGCATCAATTGGCAAGAGGCACGGCGGGCCGGAGTCAGTTTTGCGTTCATAAAAGCCACTGAGGGCGGTGATCTGGCGGACCCTATGTTTGACGCGCATCGCGCAGGCGCGGCACGTGCAGGCATTCCGTGGAGCGGCTATCATTATTACTATTTCTGCCGACCAGCGGAGGAGCAGGCGGCGTGGTTCATCAAGAACGTACCACGCGGAGCGTCGTTGCCGCATGTGTTGGATATGGAATGGACCCCGCGGTCTCGTACCTGTCGCCTGCGCCCCAGTGGTAGCAAGGTGCGCAGTGAGGCGCGCAAGTTCCTGTCGATTTTGGAAGCGCACTATGGGCGGCGGCCGATTGTCTACACCACGGTGGATTTCTTTCAGGACACGGGGATTGGCACTCTGAGAGGGACGGAGTTCTGGCTCCGCTCCGTGGCGGGGCATCCACAGAAAGTGTATCCCGGCGCGCAGTGGACGTTCTGGCAATATACAGGAACAGGGTTGGTGCCGGGGATCGCAGGCGAAGTGGACATAAACGTCTTTCGCGGCAGTCCGGAAGCCTGGGTGAGATGGCGCGAGCGCCTGTAGCGACAAAGGAGTCGTGGACTAACCCAAAGAACAGCAGCCTGTTCATTCGCGCGTAAGGAATTCTGCGGCTTCGAGGGTATTTCCTGTGAGTACCTTACAGACGAGAGGCTCCGATGGTTCGTTCAGCATTTATGGTTTTTTCGATTGTAGCAGCCTGCGCCCTGGCACCCCCAGAAGCGACAGCCTTTTCCGCTCAGGTTGCTCAGGATGTACAAGGGATGACCGACAAGCAGAGGTATGCGTTGACAGAGACTTTGCTGCGCCAGTCAGATGGCTTTTGGGATGAACAGGCTGCCTTTGCGCAAATGCGCCGTTTGGCTGAAGGCGGCTACGGGCGAGCACAGGCGCGGCTTGCCTTCTACCATCTTAAAGGCATTGGTACTGAGGTGGATCAAGAGGCCGCGGCGCGGTGGTATAAAACTGCGGTTGATGGGGGGCGGGAAAGTGCGCGGACGTCCTATGCAAAGCTGTTGATGACGATGGATCAGCGTGCAGCGTCGTTGGAGCAATTGGATTTGGCCGCGGCTCAGGGCATTGAAAAGGCGCAGGTGTTGCGTGCTGTCTATCATTATCAACAGCGGTTTGGCGCGGCGTCTGATCCGGCTTTGGGACAGGAGGAGCTTACGCGGTTTGCCGGGGCCGGAGACCTCACGGCGATGCGGATTGTATTGGCCGCTATGTATGCTGGCGCCCGTTTTGATGTGGATGCGGAACAATTGCTTCAGCGCATGGTGGATGTGGCGCGAACGGATACCGGGAAGACTGGCGGCCGGGCGGCGGAATCCTTGTTGCGACTATGGCGCGGCAATCGGGATCCCGATGTGATGGCGCTGCGTGCGGAAATGGTTGCACATGAGAGCTTGCGGGGGCGGGCGCGGGCCGAGGATCAACTATATCTGGCGCGTGAAGCCGCGCGTACCTCGGCGCAAGAGCGGGCTTTTCGTACAATTGCACGTGACATTGTGCAGGCGACCGATCCTGCCAGTTTTCAGCGCGCCTTCGTAGTGGTCTCCCGGCTCGACAAAAATGCCGATGTCTACGTGTTGCAAGAAGAGTTGAAAGCGCGTGGGTATGAGGCCGGGCCAACGACCGGTGTGTTCAATACCAAAACGCTGAAGGCGGTCACGCAGTTTTGCAAGGATACGGAGATTCAGTCTGTCTGCCGGCTTGGACCGCTTAGAGGGCAGGTGATCAAAGCAGTGATCGCAGAGTTGGCCGAGATGCCCCCGACCACATAACAGTGGTCATCCCCAGGGGAGCAGGCGTGGGCTGGTTCATGGGGATGGCCGGCCCGCGCCACTTTTGTGAGATCAGTTTTAGTCGTCGATTTCGACCACAGACGCCTCAGGTGCGTTGCGCATGACGCTTTCGATGCCATTGTCGCGGCCGGAGGCGCTGGTATAGCTCTGTGACGTGCCGATCACCTGGCCGTTGGTGGCTTTCAGGTTGAACATAAATTTGCCGGATGCGGTTTCTTTGCGCTCATAACGCGCATCGTCCGCGGCGTTTTTCTGCACCGACGCGATGCCGTTTTCGCAGCTGGCTTTCTGCTTGTAGCCTTCGGAGGCAAGGATGTTCTCGCCGTTGCCTGCTTTTAGGCGGAAACGGAATTCACCAGCTTTGTCGGTGTAGAGCTCGAATTTGGCGGCCATGTCTGTGGTCCCTGTTCAGAATTATGATGCGGGAACAAAAACATGGAGTGGGGCCGCAGCGCAAGGATTTGCTTACCTGTCTTTGTCCGCCTCATAGGCGGTCCACATGTCTGGCCGCCTCGTCTTCGTGATGTCTTCCGACATTTCATGCCGCCATTTCTCTATGTTGGCATGGTGGCCTGACATCAGCACATCCGGGATTTCGTGGCCGTTCCATTCTGCGGGCTTGGTGTATTGCGGGTGCTCCAGCAAGCCGTTGGAGTGGCTTTCGTCTTCGATGCTGTCAGCGTTGCCAAGCACAGAAGGCAGCAGGCGCACAGTGGCGTCGATCATGGCTTGGGCAGCAATTTCACCGCCGGTGAGGACAAAGTCCCCAAGGCTGACTTCTTCAATATTGTAGTGGTCCAGTACGCGTTGATCCACACCTTCAAAGCGGCCGCAAAGCATGGTGATGCCGTCGGCCTGGGACCAGGCGCGGGCCATCTTTTGGTCAAAACGACGGCCGCGTGGGGAGAGGTAGACCAATGGCCAGTTGCCGCGCGCGCTGCGCATGGTGTGTTCAATCGCGGGTCCAAGCACATCGGGGCGCAGCACCATACCCGCGCCGCCGCCAGCAGGCGTGTCGTCTACGTTGCGATGCTTGGTCAGGCCGAAGTCACGCAAATTGGTCGTTTCAATCTGCCACTTGCCGTCCTTGAGCGCCTTGCCCGTGAGGCTTTCGCCCAACACGCCGGGGAAGGCATCTGGAAACAGAGTGATGATACGCGCGGACCAGACTTTGGAGAGGCGCGGATTGTGCGTGATCAACTCGCGCGGTTTGAGCGAGGCGGAGATGGACAGGCGGCCGTGGGATTTTGGTTTGTCAGACACGAGAGGGCCTTTGTATGATCACGGGGTTGTGGTGGTCTCTGGCCTAAAACGTCTGGCAGGTCCAGTGAAATAGGGTGTTTAGACGTGGTGGCAGTTTTCAAGCCAGACAAGTCTGGCGGCGACTTTGGCGTCCCGCACGTCTTGATCGGACATTTCTGATTGGTTGGCTTCCAAATACAGATCCTGCAATTCTTGTGGCTCCTGGGGGTTGGCCTGGTCTGGCGCATCCAATTTGGCCTGTATGTCCTGCGGCACGCCCAAAGCATCCAAAAACGGCGTCAGTGGGCCAAGTGGGCGGGCTCTGCTGTCTTCTAGCCAAGTGCGGATTAAAGGCAGTCGGCCAATCTGTGCTTCAATGCGGTCGGCAATGCTATTGAGGTCTGCTGAGCTGATGTATGTTTTGGCATAGATTGCCCAGGGATCGATCATGCGGATGACGCGAAGATGTTGCGCGTAGCAGCTCTTGAGCCAGCTTTCAGAAGTGCGCAGAGACAGCATGAGCGACAGGTCCGTGTCATGGCCGAGCGTTTCCTGCGTGGTCATAGTCAAGGCACGCATAAGGATGGGCGCTGCTGTGTAACTTGAGAGCCCTTCCCGGCCGGGCATATGTCCGCAGAAATCCTCGGAACTGATTGCGACGGGCCGTGGATCTGACGGCGAAAGGGTTTTCATAAATCCATTCACGCGCATACAAAACCGTCGTAGCTTCTCTGGGGTGCGGTCGGCGGAAAAGTCCCGCGCGGCGTCCACCACCGGGGTTATGTCTTCATAGAGAATGATACGGATATGCGGTTCTAGTTCTCTACGATTGTCGCGTAAGCCGTGTTGCAGGCTGCTGGTGCCGGTTTTGTGGAAACCACTATGGATCAGAAGACGCATCGGGTCAGTTGAACAGGCCTTCGGGCGGATCGGCGATAATGCGGCCCGCGGTGATGTCCACCGTCGGGACATTGGCCATTGTGAAGGGAAGGAACACGGTTTCTGATGTTTGGGGCGGCAGAACTTCCAAAAGGTCAGCGGCGCCATGGTTGAGTACGTTTTTGACTTTGCCGAGCACGTTTCCTCCGGTGTCGCGCACCTCTAGGCCCACGAGATCGGTGTAGTAGTATTCGTCATCGTCCGTTTCCGGCAGGCGATCGCGTGGGACAAAGAGCTTCACGCCTTTAAGAGCGTCTGCTTGCTCTTTGGTCTCGATACCAGAGAGCCGTGCGGCGAGACCGTTTTTGATTGGCCGCGTGATAGCAATGGAAAACTCAAAAGCGCCGTCTTCTGTCAGCAATGGGGCATAGTCTTCGAGCGCCTCGGCTTCGGCGGTGAAGCTTTTGAGGCGGACTTCGCCGTGTACGCCATAGGCGCCGCCAATGGCGCCAACGCAGATGAGTTCAGATGGAGTATCGCTCATGATGGCGGCCTTTGCTTTGCTTGCACCTGTTTTCCATGATTGGGGTGAGAGGTGCAAGGGAGAGCTTATGAACGACGGGTTAACGAGATTGGATGGGCAGCGTGGTTTCGCGGTCTTCCCAGCCAGCCTTGGCCAGTTCCGGCGTATCAGAAGGCTCTTCGGGCCAGCCGACGCAGAGGTAGGCGACTAGCGACCATTCCGAGGGCACATCTAGATCATGGTTCAATTGGGCAGGGTTCAGAATAGAGACCCAGCCAACGCCAAGACCAAAACTGCGGGCTGTGAGCCAGAATTGGGTGATGGCTCCCACAACGGAATAGCGGCGCATTTCAGGCATGGTGGCTGCCCCAAGACCTTGGCCCTTGGCAGTGGCGTCGTCGCAGTAGATCGCCAGTTGGACGGGCGATTCTTTCATGCCGGAGAGTTTGAGATTTGCATATAATGCGGCGCGGTCGCCGTCATAGCCTTTGAGGGCTTCGGCGTTGGCGGCTTGGTAGTTTTTCAACGCGGCGGCGCGGGCTTGATCGCTGTCTACGCGGATCACACGCCAGGGTTCTGACAGGCCCACAGACGGGGCCAGCAGAAACGTGTCGAGGCACTTCCGAAGAAGGGCCTCGTCCACCGGATCGGTGCGGAAGCGGCGCACGTCGCGCCGCCACTGCATGAGCCGTTGCAGATCGTCCCGGAAAGCAGAAGTAAATTCGGTCATCCCGGGACAGTCCGCCTTACTCTTCAGCTGCTGCTTCAGAGGCTTCGGCTGCTTTGGCAGCTTTCTCTTCTGCGCGGTCCTTGGCTTTCTGGCCTGGCTCAGCTTTCTTAGGGTTGGCGCGCTCTTTCTTGGCTACAACACCGGCTGCTTCCAGGAAGCGGGATACACGGTCAGATGGCTGTGCGCCCTGGTCCAGCCAGTACTGTACACGCTCCATGTCCAGTTTTACGCGCTCTTCGCTGTCTTTTGGCAGCAGTGGGTTGTAGGTGCCGAGCTTCTCGATGAAGCGGCCGTCACGTGGCATGCGGCTGTCCGCTGCTACTACGCGGTAGAAAGGACGCTTTTTGGAACCGCCGCGGGCGAGACGAATTTTCATAGCCATGGGTGTATCTCCTATAATGGCATTTGCACCGGGGTGCGTTTGATGTGCACCGGCACGGTGCGGGGTGGTGTCGAAGAACAGGGCAGCCCTGCTCAACGGTTTGTTATTCCTGATGTTTCTTGTGGTGCTGAATGACCTCAGCGATAATGAAATTCAGGAAATTCTTGGCGAATTCAGGGTCCAGATCGGCCTTCTTCGCAAGATCTTCAAGACGTGCGATCTGGTTCGCTTCGCGATCTGGATCGGACGGGGGAAGGTCGTGTTCGGCTTTGAGCTTGCCAACAGCCTGCGTGGCTTTGAACCGCTCGCCCAAGGTGTAGACGAGGATCGCGTCGAGGCGGTCGATGCTGTCGCGGTAGCCTTTCAGAAATTCGGCGGCGCGTTGGGTGTCGTCAGTCAAGAGCGTAGCCTTTCGGTTTGAACATCGGGTCGGCGTAGTGGCTGATTTCCATCTCGATGGCGTCGCCAATCTGAGAGGAGGCCAGCGTGTCGGGCGAGGGGTGGCGGTAGACCACATCGTGCCCGTCCACCGACGGTGCGGATTTGTCTTTCACAGCGCCGAGGCGCTCGGCGAGGCGGATCGAGTCGAGGTTCTTGGGGTCGATGTAGGATACGGCCCCATCCCAGCCCAACTCGTTGTAGAAGTAACGGCGCACGGCGTGGGTGGATTCCAGCGCGTAGCCGTGACCCGCTTTTTCGGGCCAGATGATCCAGGCGATTTCACGCTCTGGCCATTTGGCCGGGAACCAGCCGCCCGCCATGCCAAGTGTTTCGTCGGTCTCTTTGTCGTGGATCATCCACATGCCATAGCCGCGGATGTTCCAGTGGCCGATTTCGGCAGCATAGAGCATCCAGGTTTCATAAGCGTTCAAAGGTCCGCCCATGAAGCGGGAGCGGTAGGAGGCGAAAGTGGCCTTGAAATTTGGGTAATCCTCAGGCTCCGGGCCGCGCAGGACCAGGCGTTTGGTTTCAAGGACTGGAATGGTTTTGGTAGGCATCAGGCGGCCTCCACTTTCGGATGGCGGTACACATGGCAAAGTTTGCCATGCAGCTGATGTTCGCGCTCATACGTTGCGCCAAGACGTTTTGCCATAGCGATGGATCGGGCGTTGGCCGGGGCCAGATAACTCATCAGCTGTGGCATGCCGAAGTGTGTGGCTGCGTAAGCGCGCGCCGCAATTGCTGCCTCTGAGGCGTAGCCTTTGCCTTCGCCCGCTTCCATCACGCTCCAGCCCAGTTCTGGCTCATGCCAGCCGGGGGCGTTGATCACGCCGGTCCAGCCCATGAAGGTGCCGGTGTCTTTTTCTTCGAAGTGCCATAGGCCATATTCGCGCACCACCCAATGGCCGATCCGGCTGGTCAGGCTCATGAAAGTTGTGGCTTCATCGCGTGGGCCGCCAACATATTGGCTGCGGTCAGACGCGAAGAATTTGGTCATGGCTTCGAGATCGGACAGCTGCGGCGCGCGCAGGCGCAGGCGTTCGGTTTCGATCACAGGGATGTTCACGGAGAGACTCATGCGTAGGCCTCCATGCCGCCGTTTTCGAGATCATCCGGAGACAGGTGACGCCAAATTTGCACAGTACCGAAGCGTTCATGCGTGAAGTCGCCGTCGTGACGTGCGCCCATGCGTTGCGCCAATTTACGTGAGGCGGTGTTCTCTGGGTCCACCAAGCTGATGGCTGTGTCCCACCCAAGAACGTCATAGGCGTAGCTGCGAGCTGCTGTAGCGGCCTCGGTGGCGTAGCCTTTGCCTTCAAAACCTTCAAATAGGTCCCAGCCGATTTCTGGCTCTGGCCAGCCGTGCGGAAACCAAAGTCCGACGTTGCCAACTGGCGCGTTGGTGTCGCGCTCCGCAACAATCCAGCGGCCAAAACCACGCAAGGCCCAGTGGCCCGTTTCCAAGGCGAGGGTGCGCCAGGCTTGTTCGGCCGAAATCGGGCCGCCAACAAACTTGGAGCGGTCGGAGGCAAAGAATGCAGCCATTGCGTCAAAGTCCGATAACTGCGGGCCGCGTAGAATCAATCGTTCGGTTTCAAGCTGGGGGATGTCGTAGCGCATCATGAGCGGCCCTCAGGGGTGTGGCGATATACCAGATCACCTTCGCTAGGGCGCAGGGCTGCATCATCTCTTGTAGCGCCCAGGCGCTGCGCCAAACGAATAGACTGCGTGTTGGGAGGATCAATATAGCTGACCAAAGTGGTCATGCCTTTGGTGTCAAAAGCCCAATCACGGGCCGCCTTGGCGGCCTCAAAAGCGTAGCCTTTGCCCTGCGCTTCGGGGAAGATGCACCATCCGATTTCGGTTTCGGTGAACCGAGGCGGCTTGTTGATGCCAACCTGACCGATGAACTCACCGGTTGCAGTCACGTCAATCGCCCAGCTGCCAAAGCCCAACCACTGCCAGCTGGTGATTTCCGCACCCAGCCATGCCCAGAGCTTGTCGCGCGACACCGGGCCATCCATATACTGCGCCCAATCCGTCGCGAAATGCGCGGCCATCGGCTCGAAATCCTCGAGCACGTGATGGCGCAGCGTCAGGCGCGTTGTGGATATGGTGGGCGCAAAGGTCATTCGAACGCGTCCAGAGCCTCGATTGGCGCGGCGTCAAGCACCGGGCGGGTGAAGGTTCGGTCATAGCGGCGGATGCAGCCGGTTTTCTGTGCAAAGGCAAACGCCTTCTGGCAGTCGGCGTCTTTCATCGATGCGGTGCGGTAGGCTTCATACGCCGCCAGAGACGGGTAAGAGAACATTGCATAGGCTACGTCATTGGCCCCCTCAGATGGCAGCCAATAGCCGTGATGGGTGCCGCCCATCCGGTTGACCAGACCAATCCAAACCTTGGCGTAGGCCTCAAAGGCCGCAACCTGATTTGGGTCGATCTCATATGTGAGGGTGCAGGTGATCATCACTTCTTTTTCCCGAAGCCGGACAGCCCCGGGGGCAGGCCCATGCCGCCACCCAAGCCACCAAGGCCACCGGGCAAACCACCTTTGCCGCCAAGCGCTTTGGCCGCAGCTTCAAGCTGTTTGGGGTCCATCTGGGAGGGGTCCATGCCCGCCATGTCGGCACCACCTTTGCCGCCAACCATGCCCTTCATGGCTTGTTTCAGCATGCCGCCTTTGCCCATTTTGCCCATCTTCTTCATCATGTCGCCCATCTGGCGCTGCATCTTCAGAAGCTTGTTGAGGTCGGAGACCTCCATGCCGGAGCCTTTGGCAATCCGCTTTTTGCGCGAAGCTTGCAGCAGTTGTGGGTTGGCGCGTTCCATTTTTGTCATGGATTGAATCATGGCGATCTGGCGCAGGATCATTTTGTCGTCAAAGCCGGCGTCCTGAACGCCTTTGGCCATTTTGGCCATGCCGGGAAGCATGCCCATCATGCCTTCCATGCCGCCCATTTTTTGCATCTGCTCAAGCTGCATTTTCATGTCGTTCATGTTGAAGCGGCCCTTTTGGAAGCGCTTCATCATGCGTTCGGCTTGCTCAGCCTCGATGGTTTCCTGCGCCTTCTCAACCAGCGCGACAATGTCGCCCATGCCAAGGATGCGGCCAGCGATCCGGTCGGCTTCAAAGGTCTCAAGAGCGTCCATCTTTTCGCCGAGGCCGACAAATTTGATTGGCTTGCCGGTCACAGCGCGCATCGAAAGCGCTGCACCGCCACGGCCATCACCGTCCATACGGGTCAGGACGACGCCGGAGATGCCGATTTTGCCGTCAAACTCTTCGGCCACTTCCACGGCAACCTGACCGGTGAGGCCATCGACCACAAGGAGTGTTTCACGTGGGTTGACCACGTCGCGCACATCCTCGACCTCTTTCATGAGGACTTCGTCGATCTGCAAGCGACCGGCGGTGTCGAGCATGTAGACGTCATAGCCGCCCAATGTGGCTTGCTGCTTGGCGCGTTTGGCGATCTGTACGGCGGACTCGCCAGCCACGATGGGCAGGGTGTCGACGCCGATCTGGGTGCCAAGCACTTGCAGCTGTTGCATCGCGGCCGGGCGGTAGATGTCCAAGGAGGCCATCAGCACGCGTTTGCCGTCTTTTTCCGTCAGACGCTTGGCAAGTTTGCCGGTGGTGGTTGTCTTACCGGAGCCTTGCAGACCCACCATCAGGATCGGTGCGGGCGGGCTGTCAATTTTGAGTGCGCCGGTTTCGGCGTTTTCATCCCCTGCCAACACGTCTTTCAACGCGTCGTGTACAATTTTCACAACCTGCTGGCCCGGGGTCACCGATTTTGTGACGGCCTGACCGGTGGCTTTTTCTTGCACAGCTTTGACAAAGTCGCGGGCGACAGGCAGCGAGACGTCGGCTTCCAGAAGGGCAACGCGCACTTCGCGCAGCGCGGTTTTGACGTCGTCCTCAGACAGGGCACCTTGTTTGGTGAGACGATCAAAGACTCCAGAGAGGCGTTCGCTTAGATTTTCAAACATCGCTACCGGTTCCTTATCACCGTTTCAAACATGGCCCGAACATAGGTACGAACCGCCCATACGCCAATGTCCCCCATGGGCGCGACGCGCTGATGGGGGGCGATCCCGGCATGATGCCTAGGACCGGAAGTTTGACGGACTCCCGGAAGTGCTGCGCGTTTACGCCTGCGGGGGGGCAGAGTCAACAGGGGCGTGGTTTGCGAGCCAGGTGTTGATGTGAATGTGGGCCTCGGGTTCTAGCCCCCAAGGAGCAAGGGAAGAATTCAAAGGGATCGTTTCGTCCGTGAACTCCAAAAAAAGGTTAAAGTATGTGTTTTCGTCCTCGACCCGCTCGCAACGCGCGGCCCGAAGCGTATCCAGTGGATATTCTTGAACCGAAGTTCCTAAAAGCGAATGCGCGCGTAACTCCACGATGCCATTGTCGCGGTTTAAGGTGAGACGCCTACGCTGAGACGCTGAACAAAAAATAGCGCCGCCGATAAGTATGAACATGACACCGACAATAAGCGCCTCGCCATCCAGCGCTTCATTAGGTCGGAAAAGAAACCAAACGCCAATCAGGACAGCTATGGCGGACAAAAGTGCAAGAGGCCAACGCGTCCAGTTGAAGACAAGAAGGTTGTAGGTGTTTCGCGTCACTCGCATAACTTAGATTTGCGGCGGCAATGGGCATTGCACAAGCCAAATTCTCTTGACGGCTAGAAGTGTTGCGCAGAAGAAGCAATCGATAATGCCAAGGAAGGAGAACGCCAAATGACGGACGCATCATCACAGTTTCAGGACACATTGCCGGTGAGTTCGGACGCGCTTTTGGCGCAGTTGGCGGCTTGGGGGCTGGGCTATGTGCTGCATGAGCATGTGCCGCTGCGCACTGTGGAGGACGCTAAGTCTGTCGAGGATGCGATGGAGGTCCCCGGCGAGGCCGCGTTTCGGGTGAAGAACCTGTATCTGCGCGACAAGAAGAAGCGCAATTACCTGGTGACGCTGGAGCAGGATCGGGAGATTGATCTGAAGGCGCTTGGCAAGCAGCTGGGTGTCGGTGGGTTGTCGTTTGGCTCGGCGGATCGGTTGTTGCAAAACCTAGGTGTGCGGCCTGGTGCAGTGACGCCATTGGCGATGATCAACGGGGCAGAAGCTGGCGTGCGATTCTTTATTGATGGTGCGGTGAAAGAGGCCGAGAAGATCTACATGCATCCGCTGGTGAATGACCGCACGGTGGCGATGGATGTCAGTGACCTTTGGGTGTTCTTTGAGAAACTGGGGGTGACCCCGGAAGTGTTGGACGTCGCCTGAAAAAGGGAAAAGGCGCACGACATGCCGTGCGCCTTTTTTGTTTGGATCAAGCGGCTTTGGCAGCCACTTCTGCACCGTCTTTGTTCAGGATGGTCACATCTGTGATGCCCAAAAAGCCCAACACAAAACGCAGGTAGCTGGAGGCGAAGTCGATGTCAGAGCCAATTTCGGTGCCGCCGGACGCAAAAGTGATCACAACCTTTTTGCCCTCAAGCAGGCCTTTGGGGCCGGTGTCGGTGTAGGCAAAAGTCACGCCAGCGCGGGCCACCTGATCGATCCAAGCTTTTAGCGATGCAGGGATCGAGAAGTTGTAGATGGCAACACCGATGACAATGGTGTCCGCAGCCTGCAGCTCCGCGACCAATGTGTCAGATGTTTCCAGCGCAGCTTTCTGTGCGTCGGTGCGGGCCTCTGGCGGTGTGAAGGTGGCCTGAGCAAAACCTTCGTCGAGGAATGGCAGGGAGGTTTCAGAAAGGTCGCGGCGGATCACGTGGCTGGCGCTTTGTTCCCCTACCAGCGCGGCGGAGGCCGTGCGGGAGGCGGAGTCGGTGAAGCGGGCGGAGGGGTCGATGTGCAGAACAGTGTGTGTCATGTTGTTATGTCCGTGAGTGGTTGTGTCTGTGATTGAGATGAAAATGGGCTATTGCAATTTCACACACAATCCCAACTAATGCGCATGGAGTGTTTGAAAATGCACAGGTGGAGCTTTGGGGGCGAAAGATGAAAAACTGGGATGAGGTACGCACGGCCTTTCAGGTGGCGCGACAAGGTACAGTCAGTGGTGCGGCGGAAGTGCTTGGGGTGCACCATGCCACGGTGATCCGGCATATTGATGCGTTGGAAGCGCAACTGGGCGTGAAGCTGTTTCAGCGCCATGCGCGGGGCTATACAGCCACAGAGGCGGGCGAAGACCTGATGCGCGTGGCGCAGACTACAGACGACCAGTTTGGTCAGCTGGAAGGGCGCATCAAGGGGCGTGGCGCGGATGTATCTGGTGAGCTGGTTGTCACGGCACTTGGAGGTTTCGCGCCGTTAGTGGCGCCGATCTTGGCGGATTTTCAGGTGGAGCATCCAGAGTTGATGGTGCGCTTTTTGACAGGCGATCGTGTGTTCCGGCTGGAGTATGGCGAAGCGCATGTGGCCATTCGCGCAGGAGACGGCGAAGTGCAACCTGACAATGTTGTACAAAAACTGGCGCAGTTGCCCGCCGCGCTCTATGGCGCGGACACCTATATTGCGCAGAACGGTGCGCCGAAGGATGAAGCGGATTTGGTCAATCACCGTTTTGTGGGGCATGACAATCCGGACAGCCGCGCCCCCTTTTATCGCTGGCTTAAAGCCCATGTGCCGCGCGAAAACGTGGTGTTCCGCTCGACATCGGACCGAGCGATTGCGGCGGCCATTCGTTCGGGAGCTGGTTTGGGGTTCCTGCCGGTGTGGGATGTGGACGCGGCAGAGCCGATGCAGCAGGTGCTGGCGTCCAAGCCGGACTGGGACATTAATGTGCGTCTGATCACCCATGTGGACTTGCACCGCACGATCAAGGTGCAAACGTTTTTAGCGTTTCTGAAGGAGCGCGCGCAGGATTGGAACGCTCCACGATGAGCCTCCATCTTCGCGGACATTTGGCCATGTTGTTGTTCTCCGCTTTGGTGGCTGGCTCGTTTTCGCTTGGTTCGATGAGCGCCAATGCAGTTGAGCCCGCTGCCCTAAATGCGGTGCGGTTTCTGATTGCGGCCGGAGTAATTGGAGTCGCGGCTCTAGCCACAAAAGGGCTACCGACCTCTGCTTGGAGGGCACCGTGGCGGTACTTGATCCTTGGCGGATTGTTTGCCGGCTACTTTGTGTTGATGTTTGAGGGGTTAAAGACGGCCCATCCCGTGAGCACTGCGGCGGTTTTCACGCTGACGCCGCTGATGTCAGCTGGCTTTGGCTGGGTGCTCCTGCGCCAGATCACCACCAAGCGTATGTTTGTGGCGCTGGGTATCGGTGGCGTCGGCGCGCTGTGGGTGATTTTTAGGGCAGATTGGCAAGCGTTTCTACGCTTTGAAGTTGGGCAGGGCGAAGTCTACTACTTCTGGGGCTGTATGCTGCACGCGATCTATACGCCGATGGTGCGTAAGCTTAATCGTGGTGAGGCGCCAGTAGTGTTCACCTTTGGCACCCTGATTGCGGGTTTGGTGATCCTGACAGGTGCCGGTTGGAAAGACCTGTGGGCGACGGACTGGCTGGCGTTAGAACCGCTGGTTTGGGGCACGATTGTGTATCTTGCGGTGTTTGCCTCGGCGGCGACCTTTGTGCTGTTACAGTTCGCGACGTTGCATCTGCCCAGTGCCAAGGTCATGGCTTACACCTATCTGGTGCCCAGCTGGGTGATCCTCTGGGAGATTGGCCTAGGGCATGGCGCGCCCAGTGGCTTTGTTCTTGTTGGGATTGGCCTGACCTGTGTCGCGCTTTGGATGCTTCTTGAAAATGACACATGAGTCTGGTTTGTAAGCTTCGATAGTATTCGAAATATCGACTTTGGAAGGCCGCGCTATGATATCTTTGGATGTGACCTTAACGACTCGTGAGGGGGCGAAACTGATTGCGCCGGCGGGGCTATCTACGCCCGATGTCACTCCGCTGTCGCTGCGAGTGACCGGTGGGCGCAGCCAGGTGCTGTTCGAACCAACCAGCGGGCAGGCGCTGGTTGAAGTCGTACCAGAGGCCGAGGACGTGACGTTCCACTGGGCGTTTCAGCGCGGCGGTGCAGTCTATCCGGAGGCTATGTTTGAGCAGCGTGCAAGTAAATATACGCGAGCGGCAGCGGATCTGGTTGACGAAGTTGAGGCACTTATTGCCGGGGCAGGGTCTAAAGACGAAGCCTTACGCCGAATTGTGGATCATGTGGCGGGAATGTTTGTATACGGGCATCGCAATGACGACTTGTATGAAGGGCAGGATGACATGCCGCAGCTGTGTGGCATGACGCAAGGCAGTTGCGTAGATATCAACGCGTTTCTGATCGCCTATTGCCGAGCCGCGGAGATTGATGCGGGGTATGTGGCAGGCTATTTCATTCCAGAGGAAAAACGCACCTCGACAACAGATATGCACTGCTGGGTGGTGACGCGAACCGAGGCTGGCGTACTGGAGTGGGATATTGCCCATCACATGAAGATGGGGGTGCCGAAAATTGCGCCTGGATTGAACCCAAAGCCTGGCGTGAGGGTGGCGATGTCACATTCAATGGGGTGGACTATTCCAGCCTTGAATGTGCGTGATCTCAAATTGCTGGCGGAGCCGATGTGGCTACTGCCGGATGGGACTTGGGAGCGGGCGCAGCTCAATATCCATTTCGACGGTTACGCTGCACTCACCTAGTCGTTTTAGCGCATTTCCATGACGCACGTCAAAGACGATGGCGAGATGTTGCGGTATAGTCTAGCGGGAGGAATGATATGCCTGCAGCTACGAGCAAAGAGGATTTGTTAACCGTTGCCGACAAGGAGTTTGCGAAACTTCAGGCGGTGATTGAAACAGTGCCCGCGGATACGGCAGTGATCCAGCATGAGGGCAATTGGAGCATGCGCGATGTGTTGGTGCATCGGGCGCATTGGATTGATTTGTTTTTGGGCTGGTATGCCGATGGGCAAACGGGCAAGGCTGTGGCCTTTCCGGCGCCCGGGTATAAGTGGAATCAGCTCAAAGAGTATAATGCAAACCTGCTGGCCAAACATCAGGATGTGGACTGGTACACGGCAAAGGCCGAATTTCAAGCCGCGCATCAGCGGTGGCATCAATTGATAGACGGACTGGACCAAGAGGCGCTCTACGGCAAGCCGATGAAAGGTGGTAACAACAACTGGACCACCGGCCGTTGGGCAGAGGCGGCAGCTTCATCGCACTATCGATCTGCGGCGAAGTTTATTCGGGCGTGTCTGCGGGAGACGGCGGCGTAAGCTCAGTTTCCAGGAAGCGCTCAAAGGCATCCAGATTGACCGGCTCAAATTGACCAAACCCCTGCATCCAGACCGAGGCGGCACGCAAGGCGTCCGGCTCCAGCTTGCACCATTTCACTCGACCCCGCTTTTCCTGAGAAATCAGACCGGCCTTGGTGAGGATCATCAGGTGTTTGGAAATGGCGGCGAGGGAGATGTCGAATGGCTCAGCCACATCGGTTACGGCCATATCATCCTCAAGCAACATATTGAGGATCTCGCGCCGTGTCGGATCGGCGAGGGCAGAGAAGACAGTGTCTAGCGTGTTTGACATGCGCCCTGCCTAGCGGGTGAGAGCCGGTGGGGTCAATGAGGTGCGACAATCG
>JAAENN010000112.1 GCA_024224295.1 Shimia sp.
GCCGCCCCAAATCCCAACACCCCCACCAGCCGCGCCCCGGCATAGGCAAAATACCGCAACTGGGCTCCGGGCAGGGGTTTATAGCCCAGGTAGTGATAGCGATCGATGTATTCATTCCACAGCGCACTGTCCTGGCGCTGCACCTGCTCAAGATGCAGATCTTCCACTTCATGCACCGGCGCCTCGAACCGCCCCTGGGGCTCGGCCCGCACCGTGCGCCGGGTGAACCCGCGACAGGGGTTGAATTTACGCGTCGGGGGCGGCAACGCGATCAGCCCTTGGCGGTGCATGCGCAGCAGCGCCACCCGGCAGCTCATGTCTTTCAAACCCCCATCGGGTTTGCGCCAGTCAAAGGCCTCGCACACCAGATAAGAAAGGCGTTGGCGATTCGCCTGCGGGTGGTCTTGGATCAGACGGCGAATCCGCTTGATGTCCTGAGCGGCGAATGACCTGCCGCTGTAGCGTTTTGTCGTATCGGTCTGCTTCATGCGTTACTTTATAACGCATCATTCTTTGCGTGTCCCGCAAAAACATTTTGGGCAGCTATTAAATATTCTTGGGGCAAGCAAGCGGCAACGCTACATCATATGAACTGCGCCTTCATTAGGCACGCACGGTTGCCGGAAGGACACGCACTGCTGGTGGTCACCGCAGGACTGATCTTCTCGAGCGCCGTGAACGCGATTCCTATTGCAGTCTCCGGTTCGCAGCTTACGCTTTCAGACTCCGACAACGCCGTGACGGAATCGAACCTACCGTTTGCGACTGACGGAGACCTGGCTACTGGTTACCTGGTTTCGGTAACAAAAGGAACGGACCTTATTTTTTTAGGTGGGTTCAATATTCGCTGGGACTTTGAC
>JAAENN010000113.1 GCA_024224295.1 Shimia sp.
GGCACCACACGGTCCGGGAAGTAGCTGGAGTTGCCACGTTTGCGCGCTTCACGATCGAGCGCCGTGTCAGATGTCACATAGTGGGCCACATCGGCAATCGCGACCCATAGCACGTGGCCGCCCTCGTTTTTGAGATCGTCATCCGCATGGGCCCAACAGGCGTCATCGTGATCACGGGCATCCGCCGGATCGATGGTGACAAACGGCATGTCCCGCAGGTCTTCACGTTGGCCTAAAGGCGCAGGTTTGGCCTTATCAGACTCTGATACGACCTCATCAGGGAAGGTATCCGGGATGCCATGTTGGTGGATGGCAATCAGACTCACTGCCTTCGGTGCAGTCGGATCCCCAATGCGGGCCACCACACGGGCGCGCGGCAGGCCAAGGCGCCCTTTTGGGCCGGATTGCTCCGCTTCAACCAGCTCGCCATCTTTGGCGCCATGGGTTTGATCAGAGGCCACCGACCATTCTTTACCGTCACCCTTATCAATTGGCAGGATGCGGCCACCTTCGGCGGTTTTGCGGAACATCCCCAAGACACGTTGTGGATTGGCACCAATGCGGCGGATGAGGCGGGCTTCGTATTGGATGTCGCCCTCATCGAGCTTGGTCAGCCGGCCAAGAATACGGTCGCCAGCGCCCAGCGCAGGATCAGACGCGCGGGGCAAAACCAGAATTTTGGGCTCTTTGCCTTCGCCATGCCACTCCAGAGGGCGCGCAAAGAGATCGCCATCGGCATCCGCCTCAAGAATTTGGAGCACGGTGACAGGCGGCAGGCTTTCCGGATCGCGGTAAGTCTTGCGCCGTTTTTGCAAGTGCCCTTCGGCCTCCAGCTCCTTGAGCAGGCGCTTCAGGTCGATACGCGCAGCCCCTTGGATGCCAAAAGCTTGGGCGATGTCACGTTTGGAGGTGAGGGTCGGGTTCTCGGAAATCCACTCAAGGACTTCCTCTTTGCTGGGCATAGGCATGGGGTGGCCCTAGCACGGAGATGCGAGGAGGTCACGCGGAGAAACACAGAGGTAGGTCAGGGGCCAGCCCCTTCTTGGGCCTGCGACCCAATTCATCCCCGGGATATTTTGGGACAGTGAATGCTTCGAAGCGCGCAAGATCGGTGGCGGTATCCACATCCGCCAGCGTGGCGATGGTGGCAATGCACGCATCCGGCAGGGTGGCGCGGCTGTCAGCCAAAGCATGTTCCGTAGACCAGCGCACATTGGCAAAGAGGCCCGGTTTGGGTGCATGTTTCAGCCCAACCAGCCAGTAGCCGCCGTCCGGCGCGGGGCCAAAGACCGCGTCGTGATCACCCAGCGCCTTGAAGGCTTGCGCAATATGGGAGGGCTGAATGCCAGGAATGTCGGCGCCGATGATGCAGGTGGGACCGCGGTGCAGATGCAGCTGCCGCGCCATACGATCCCCTAGGTTGCCAGTGCCTTGCGGGACACGCGGCAGATGGTCGGGCCAAACGCGCGAGGTGAGTCCCTTGTGATCCGGCGCAACGGCCAGGATCAGGTTCCAGCGGGGATCCTCCAGACGGCGCAGGAGTGCGGCGGATTGATGACGAAACCACCAGGCGGCAGCGGTCATGCCAAGGTCACGGCCCAGTCTGGTTTTCACTCGACCGGGGCATGGCTCCTTGATCATCACCACAAGATTGGGACGCTGTTTAGGCAAAATAGTCTCGCAAAATGCGGCTGTAGATGTCTTTGAGCTGATGGATTTGCGCGACGGGCACCTGCTCATCGACCTGGTGCATGGTTTTGCCCACGAGGCCAAATTCCACCACCGGACAGTGATGCTGCAAAAAGCGGGCGTCCGAGGTCCCGCCAGAGGTGGAGAGTTCCGGACGACGGCCAATTTCGGCCTCCACAGAGGTGGCGACCAGCTCGGACAAAGTACCAGGAGGAGTGATGAAACTCTCGCCCGATATGGTGACTTTCATATCGATGTCGACGCCAGTTTCCGCCGAAATCGTGTCTACTTTTGCCTGCATCCATTCTGTGAGGGATGTACCGGAGTGCGAGTCATTAAACCGAATGTTCAGGGTGGCTTTGCACTCTGCTGGGATCACATTGGTGGCCGGGTTGCCGGTGTCCATGGTGACAACTGCCAGAGTAGAGGCATCAAAATGATCGGTGCCATTATCCAACGGCTCAGAGCTGAAGTGATCCATCAGACGAGCCATTACCGGCAGTGGGTTGTTGGCGCGGTGTGGATAGGCAGAGTGGCCTTGTTTGCCGGTAAAGGTGAAATAGGCGGTCATAGAGCCGCGACGGCCTATTTTCATCATCTCGCCCATCTCATTGGGACAAGTTGGCTCGCCGACCAGACAGACAGACATGCGCTCTTGTTCGGTGGACATATAATCCAGAAGTGCGGTGGTGCCGTCGATGGCGTCGCCCTCTTCATCCCCGGTGATGGTAAGGATGATGGCGCCCTCTGGCGGTGTGTTCGAGACAAAATCAATCGCGGCGGCAGCAAAGGCCGCGACGCCGGACTTCATATCAGTCGCGCCGCGACCATACATGATGCCGTCTTTGATCTCCGCGCCAAAGGGATCAACGGTCCAGGCAGCTTCGTCACCCACGGGAACCACATCCGTGTGGCCGTTAAAACCGAAAGTCTTGCTGTCACCTTTGCGGCCCCAACGGGCAAACAGGTTGCTGACCTCGCCGCGATCCACACGCGCGCACTCAAAGCCCGCGTCCGACAGCCGCTTTTCCAGCAAGACCAGCGCCCCGCCCTCCTCCGGCGTCACAGAGGGACAGCGGATCAGATCTGCGGTCAACTGTGCGGCATCGGTCTTGGTCATGGTGGGTTCCTTTGTCTGAGCGGCTTGCGCAGAGGGTTGTGGCACAGCTGCGCCTGACCGGAAAGCCACATTTCCAACACAAAGCGGTGCGGTGCCCCTTAACAAGCAGAAAATTTCCTGTTTAGTTAGGGTTAATAAAAAATAGACCGAGGCAGGTCACCAGCAGTTCGGCTAAAACAGCCAAAGGATCCAATCAAACGCATCTCGAAATGCGGCGGAATCCGATTGAGCGCCCCGTGAGCAGGTGGGCGTTGTTGTGTGGCGTGCCTCAATGACATGAGGCGAAACGACATGCCCAGAATGCCCGTAGATACCGGCGCTTCCGCAATGGAAATGGCGGAAACCATTTTTAGTGATGACGTGACCATCGTGTCCGCCAGCTACAATGGGCAAAACTCATCCTCTGGCATCTATTCGAATGGCGACACCATCTCACCTGGCGTCACTCCGAGCGATGAAGGGGTGATCCTGTCCACTGGTCGTGCCAACAATTTCACCAACCGGTGGGGGGGCTACAATCAGCGCACCAACCGATCCTCCGACACAAGTGGCGAGAACAACAACCCAGAGTTCAACGCGGTTGCAGGCACAAACACTTATGATGCGTCTTATCTGGATGTGTCGTTCGAAGCCTCCGAAGCCGGTCAGATGACTATGCAATTCGTTTTTGCCTCTGAGGAATATCCCGAATACATCAACTCGATCTATCAGGACTTTGTCGCTGTCTCGGTAAACGGGGACTACGTGCCTTTGGGGATCGGCGATGGCGACGTTGATCCAGGCAACATCAACAACGGTGAAAACGAGAGCCTTTTTGTCAACAACACCGGCGGCATCTACAACACGGAAATGGATGGGTTCACCATCACCATGACCCTGACGTTCGACATTGTGCCAGGCCTGAATGACCTGCGTATTGTCATCGCAGACGTTTCTGACAGTCAATATGACAGCTCTCTGTTGATCGCCGCGGATTCGCTGCAAACCTCATTGATAGCCAACACCGACGTCGTAGACCTGCCAATCGACGGCACACGCACGGTGGATGTGCTTGCCAACGACGTGAACGAAACCGGCAATGCGCTGACCATTACCCATATTTCCGGACAACCAGTCACCGTTGGGTCGCCGATCACCCTACCGAGCGGACAGGTCATTACGGTCAATGGGGACGGCACTATCACATTTGAAGGGGACAGTGACGAAGAAGAGGTCAACCTGACCTACACTGTGGACGATGGCAACGGCACTACGGATGTGGGCTACATCACCATCAATCAGGCACCGTGTTTTACGGCGGGCACGTTCATTCGCACCCCCCATGGCGAGGTGCCGGTTGAATGCCTGAATGTTGGTGACTTGGTTGAAACACTCGACAGCGGTCTCCAGCCGGTGCGCTGGATTGGGCGGCGCAAAGTGGCGGCAACCGGCCCGCTTGCGCCTATTCGTATCATGGCAGACACGCTCGGCAATCATCGCGAACTGTGGTTGTCGCCGCTGCATCGGGTGTTGATCCGCAATGCTTGGGCGGAGCTTCTTTTTGGTGAAGAAGAAGTGCTTGTTGCTGCTCGAGACCTTGTAAATGATAAAACCATCCGCCGGGTGCCGGGCGGTGAGGTGGAATATGTACACCTTCTGTTTGATGACCATCAAATCATCTTCTCAGAAAAGCTTATGACCGAAAGCTATTTGCCGGGCCCGCAGACCGCTAGCAGTTTCGAACCGGAGATTGTCGCGGAAATCTGTGCAATTTTTCCCGAACTAGACCCCGTTTCCGGCGAAGGCTATGGCCAAATGGCCCGCCGCGGATTGCGCAGCTTTGAGGTCGCGACCCTTTCCCAAATCGCGTTTGAGCGCTGATCCATGGCAGGGTTTGTACATAACGCTTCGCGGAGGCATCACCTGTGAGCTGGATTGCCCTGTCTGATAGAAAACGCTCGTTTTTTGATGCCGGCGGCCTGGCGAAGCTTTGTGGACACACGCCACCCGTTGAGATGCCCACGACTTCGGTCTCCAACGAGCCTATGCCGCGTGGGAGTTTGGTTATCGAAACCCGCGTGTCACCCTATGATAGGCCACAAACTCTATTGGGCATGGCCTCACAAACCGGCACAGGGTTCCGCCTATCGTTGCAGGCAGTTCCGGGCGGCGGTGTCGTTCTGGTTCTGACCCGCGGAGGACGCACGGCACACGCAGCCGTCAACCTAGATACCGGAGGACGGGCCGAAGTTTTACGAGCGACTTATTCCTGGGATTTGGAGGCCGGAGTGGGGCGACTAGCAGTTGAGCAACCGGGCACCTGGCGTGTCGCGGTTCGCACTCTGACCAGACCTGTTGCTCTAACGACTGCAGAAGCCTACGAGTGTGTGAAAGACGACAACGCCCGTGTTCTTTCCAGTGATCTGTCCTTTATCGCTATTTCGGACCGCATAGAACCAATTGGACCAATGCCAAGCCTGTCTAAAGACACACCTGTGATGACAGCGTATGGCTACCAAAAAGTCGGAGAGCTTCAACGCGGGGATGTGGTTCAGACACCCAGTGGGGAGCTCGTCCCTGTGCTCGCGAACATTCGCCGCACCGTACCCGCAACAGGGCTATTTGCACCTATCCGACTGCGGGCACCCTTCTTTGGGCTGAGTCGCGACATCATCACAAGCCCGACCCAGCGTCTTGTTATTGGCGGCAGCAGGGTGGAGTATATGTTTGGGTCTGAATTTGTGCTGATCCCAGCAGGGCACCTTTTGCACGGCAATGCGGCGACCAGCGGCGGCAAAGCTCCTTTGACGACCTATTGCCAGCTTTTACTACCGGATCACGAGGCCATTTTGGCAGCAGATACCTATGTGGAAAGCATGGACGTTGGGCGCATGCGACGCCGTCGAGACTTGCTAAGCGCCAGCCTGTTGTCAGGATACCCGCGCCGTCTGTTACCAGAACACTCGCGCACAGCTTTTCCAGTTCTAAGAGAGTTTGATGCCCTCACACTGGCCGCACAACGCGCTGCCTGACGGCATACCTTTCCGCTTAGTGTTCTGTGGTCTCAGCGTCCTCAGACTCTTCTCCGTGATAAAACGGGGTCAGCTGCGCCACGACCACAGAGTTTTCATCCAAAGCCCGCTGCATCAAGCTGCGCTCTTGGCCATCAATTTCATGGCCTTGGGCTTCGCGTTCGTCGACGGTGCCATAGCCAGTCACATCCAGAGGGTTCAGGTCAGCCTGCTTTAGGATCGCAACCGTTTCGCGCACCGCCTCGGCCTCATCCACACCGCTGGCATAGATCATCAACGCGCCGCCGGTGGCATCTTCTGGCAGGCCATCTCCATCTTTACGCCCGACCTGCACAAGCAAAGTGTAGACCTGCTGACGTGTTTTCTTCTTTTTTTTGTCTTCTGTCATGACGATGCCCTTCTCTTGAACCGGCCTTAACGCGCGGCATGGCAAAGGGTCAACTGCCAGCAATCTAGGGTTTGGCAGCTTACAAGGCTGCTCTAGAAAATTTACGTCGATTTTTCAGAGTCTTGGGTAAGTTTGGTCATCATTTGGAAAGAGTTATATTACAAACTACTAGCGCGCAGAACGTGCCTTCTTTCCTTTGGTGCATCCGAATCCCGCTTCAGCATGAAGAATGCTGAAACCGATTATTGGCCCTTTTATTGGGTCGGGTTGCCAGACTGTCATTGTGTACCAGGGGATTCAAGGCCGGAACGCCACTATTGGGTTTGGGATTATGTATAGGGGACCAACATGCCGACCGCATCAGAATTGCCAATCGACAATAGCGCAAGCGCCAGTCAAATGGCGGATGCCATGTTTGGATCTGGCGTCACTATTGTTGATGCCAGCTATAACGGCCATGCAGCAGCCAGCGGAATTTACTCCAATGGAGACAGCGTGGCTCCTGACGCCACCCCGTCCGACAGCGGTGTAATACTCTCTACCGGCTATACAAATGACTTCACCAACACGACTGGTGATGTAAATGTAAGCAGCGGCACAACCGGTCAAATGGGGACCAATGGGGACTCTGATCTGTCTTCTATTTCTGGTGGCACTACCTATGATGCGGCAGTGTTTGAGGCCAGCTTCATCCCTGACGGTGACACTCTGACAATGCAAATTGTGTTTTCCTCGGAGGAATATCTGGAATATGTCGACGGCGGTTACAACGACGCTGTTGGCATTTGGGTGAACGGCGAAAAAGCCACCCTGTCCATTGGCGATGGCGACATCACCGTCGACAATATCAACAACGAAGACAACGCCAACCTATACCTCGACAACCCGGCCGACGGCGAGACCGTGAACAGTGAGATGGACGGTTTGACCGTCACATTGACCGTCAAAGCTCCGGTTTCGCCAGGTGAAGTCAACACCATCAAAATTGGCATCGCAGACACTGGAGACGATCAATACGACTCCAACCTTTTGATTGCCGGCGATTCCATCCAATGCGCGCTAATCGCGCAAGACGACGAATACGAAATCGGTACAGGTGCCACCAAAACCGTAGATGTCCTCGCCAATGACACGGCCCCGGATGGGGCGACAATGAGCATCACAAAAATCAACGGACAAGAGGTCAATGCAGGGGATTCTGTAACCTTGGCCTCCGGCGAGATCATTACCTTAAACCCAGACGGCACGCTGTCCATTGAAACAGATGACGATCTGGGCAGCGAGGCTTTCACCTACGAGGTGGAGGATTCCGAAGGCAACTCTGACACAGGCTTTGTGAAGGTCACCACCACCACTGCACCTTGCTTTGTGGCTGGGACAGAAATCATCACACAAGATGGAATGATGAAAGTTGAAGACCTGATGCCTGGCCAAAAGGTTTTAACCCGCGACAATGGGTTCCAACCTCTGCTCTGGATCGGAACCACAATGCGGCAAGCCACGGGCAAGGACGCGCCGATCAGGCTGGAAAAAAATGCCTTGGGGACCCACGAAGCGGTGGAGTTCTCTCCGAACCATCGCATCCTGATAAAATCCTCCCAGGCCGCTGTGCTTTTTGGCGAATCTGAAGTGCTGATAAAGGCAAAAGACCTGGTAAACGGCGACACGATCACCACACGAGAGGATCATGGACCTGTCACCTATTTTCATATCCTGTTTGACCGACACGAGATCGTGCGCGCCAATGGGCTCGACAGCGAAAGCTATCATCCTGGTCAGGAAACACTTGATAGTTTTGACGCCGAAACCCGCGACGAAATCCTGCGGCTCATGCCCAATTCGGCTGCCTTAATGGGCTACGGCTTTGGGCCGTCAGCAAGGGTCTCGCTGCGCAAATACGAAGCTGAAGCTCTTATGGCTGCGGCATAAGGGTCAAAAAGTCCCTATTAGAGCCACAAAACCCTAGGTCAACGGCTCAGCGCGGTTGACCGGCTCAAGCGGAGCGGGATAGGGGGAGCCAAGTAACTTCGGTATTGACTATGCGCTTCCTCCACGCGACCCTAATCTGTCTTGTCTTTGTCCTGTCGTGGACGTCGCGCGCCTCGGCTCAATCAGCTGAGACGTTGACCTTTGCCACCGTGGACCGTCCACCATTTGTGTTTTTGAATGACAACACACCGCGCGGGTTCAGCGTGGACCTTATCCGCGCCATTGGTGAGGATTTGGGCAAAGAGATCGCCTTTGTGTCACACAGCAGTTTCTCCGACATGCTGAACGCCGTTGAGACGGGCACAGTGGATGGCGCCATTGCCAATATCTCGATCACCGCATCCCGCGAAACCGTGATGGATTTCAGTCAGCCGATTTTTGAGAGCGGCATTCAAATTCTACTCCCGCCTGAGCCTGGCAGCCTGGCACGGATTGGTGGTCTGCTGACTCGCGAAATTTTCACCGCCATTATGGTAGCCTTGGGAATGTTGTTTGGCGGCGGCATGTTGATGTGGTTATTTGAACGCCGGCATCAGCCGTATTTTGATCGCCCTGCCAAAGAGGCACTGTTCCCATCCTTCTGGTGGGCACTCAATCTGGTGGTCAACGGAGGCTTTGAAGAACGTATGCCTTTGTCTCGACCAGGTCGGTTCTTTGCGGTGATCCTGGTGGTGGCCAGCCTGTTTGTGGTGTCGGTCTTTGTCGCGACCATCACAGCGGCGGTGACTGTTGAGGCGTTGCAGGATTCTGTGGACAGCATCAATGATCTGGACGGGCGCAAAGTGGGCTCCGTTAAAGGCTCTACCTCTGCCCAATTCCTAACCGCGCGAGACATTCGTTTCCGAGATTTTGACACACCACATGAAGTGCTATCCGCGTTTCAAGATGGCGACATCGACTCGGTCGTGTTTGACGGGCCGATCCTTGCTTATTTTGCCACTAATGATGGACGCAACAAGTCGCGCCTGATCGAGCGCGTCTATCGACCAGAAAACTACGGCATTGCCCTCATCAC
>JAAENN010000114.1 GCA_024224295.1 Shimia sp.
CGACGGTACCGCCGGGGAGCGGCTGGACGTCCCCGCGGGCGCTGGGGGGGTGTGTTTTGTTCTTGATACGGCGGCCACCGAGAGCGGCAGCCTGACCGACGGGAGCTCGACGCTGGTTTTCTCGCAGGTCGAGTCGATCCTGCTGGGGGCCGGCGAGGACACCATCGCGCTCGCCGATTTCGGCGGGCTCGACAGCGTTACCGGCTTTGCCGCGCCGGAACTGCAGCCCGACGGCAGCTATCTGGCGCGCGATGTGCTCGACGTCTCGGACCTCACCGATTTCGATGGCATCCCCGTAGACACCGACGACGTGACCGTGACCGACACGGTCGGCGACGGCAGCGGCGACGCGGTGCTGAGCTTCCCCGGCGGCGAGGCCATCACCCTGCTGAGGGTAACCGCCGACGCAGTGAAATCCGCCGCGCAGCTTGAAGCCCTGGGTATTCCCGCCGCAACCGACGAGGCTCCTGTCGTCGTGCCGCCGGAGAAACCCTCTCCCGATGCGCCCGACGATGGCGATGACGGCACCGAAGCGGGTGGCGGCGGCTCCTCGCCCCCACCGGACGCCGCCGAGTTGCCGCAGATCGACGGGGCCTTCGAGTTCGAGGCGACTGTCCGGGTGGATGATCTCGCCGGTGGCCATGGCCAGACGGTGTTCGAGTATGGCGGCGGTGGCCCGCACGCAATCACCTTCGGCCAGATCGGCCAGAGCTCTGCGATGATGCTCGAGATCGTGCAGGACGGCGCAACGCACTACATCGTCGCCGAGGAGGCGCTGGTCGCCGGCGAGACCGCGACCTGGACCGCCGGGATCGATGAGACCGGCCAGATGTATATCGACAAGAACGGCATGACCCTTGCGGAGGACGACGGCGTCGTGCCGGCGGATGTCGAGCGCCTTCCGGCGCTGCTCGGCGACTCGGCCCTCGAGACCCGCAGCGCCTTGGTCGGAGGGATCGGCGACGTCAGCCTTGCCCAGGGGGAGACGGTCTGGCCGGAGGACGAGGCTCCCGCCGACACGCCTGACGACACACCGGAGGAGCCCCCCGCCGAACCGACCGATCCCGAAGACACGCCGGATCCGGAGGAAACCGAGGACGACGCTCCCGCCGACACGCCCGACGACACGCCGGAGGAGCCCCCCGCCGAACCGACCGATCCCGAGGACGCGCCGGATCCGGAAGAGACCGAGGACGACGCTCCCGCCGACACGCCAGACGAAACGCCGGAGGAGACCCCCGCCGAACCGACCGATCCCGTGGACGCGCCTGATCCGGAAGAGACCGAGGACGACGCTCCCGCCGAAACGCCCGGCGAAGCCCCGGCAACTCCAGGCAGAGACGCGGGCGACCACGAGTCGTTGGCCGATTTCTTCGCCTGGCTCCTAGAAACCGGCCCGGAACCGGACAGGGATGAAGAGGAAGAAGACGCCGCGCCCGACAGCACGCTGACGCAGGTCTGGCAGTTCTTCTTCGGGTGGCTCTTCTAGATCGGCACTGCCCGCGCCGCGCCTCTAGCCCCGTCGCAGCTGTTGCAGCAGTGCCTGCGACGGCTCGCCGGTCACAGCGAGGCCCGCGCGTGCCTGGTAGCTGCGGATCCCCGCCTCGGTCTTGCTCCCGAACACACCGTCCGGCGTGCCGACATCATAGCCTGCGCGATTGAGCAGAGCCTGCAGCTCCTTGCGCTCGTCGATGGTGAAGCCGTAGCGATCCGGCGGGAAGGTGCCGCGCACGGGGCCTCCACCCGCCAGCCGGTCCGACAGGTGCCCGACCCCGACGCCGTATTTCTCGGCGTTGTTGTAGCGCAGGATGACATTGAAGTTCTGGAACACGAGGAAGGCAGGCCCGGTCACGCCCGAGAGCGCGAGGATCGAGCCGGTGCCGCCCGGCAGCGACCCGCCATTGGCATTCGTCACCCCCAACGCGGCCCAGTCCGAGGAGGATCGGCGCACGCCGCGCCCGGTGAGCCCGGCGCTGAAGCCCGCCGGCAGACGCACCTCGAGACCCCAGGGCTCGCCCCGACGCCAGCCGCTGCGCGAGAGATAGTTGGCCGTCGAGGCCAGTCCGTCAGTGGGATCCTCGGACCAGATGTCGCGCCGCCCGTCGCCGCGGAAATCCACCGCGTAATCCTGGTAAGTGGTCGGGATGAACTGGGTGTGGCCCATCGCCCCGGCCCAGCTCCCGGTGAGGCGCGACGGGGTGGTGTCGCCGCGCTCGAGGATGCGCAGGGCCGAGATCAGCTGCGCCTCGAAGAACTCGCCTCGCCGACCATCATAGGCCAGCGTCGAGGTGGCCGACACCACCGGGATGTCGCCCCGCCGGGTGCCGTAGTTGCTCTCCATGCCCCAGACCGCGGTAACGACCTCGGGCGGCACACCGTAGCGGCCCTCGATCTCGCGCAGAAGCGCCATGTTGCGGCGCAGCTCGGCACGGCCGGTCGAGACCTTCTGCTCTGACGCCGCGATGGCGAGGTAATCCTCGAGCGTGCGGGTGAATTCCGTCTGGCTGCGGTCGCGGGTCACCACGCCCGGAAGATAGCCGGCCCCGCGGAACGCGGCATCGAGCGTGCCCGCGCTGATCCCCCGCGCCGCGGCGCGACCACGGAAGGCGGCGACCCATGCGTCGTAGCCGGGGTTCGGCTGCGGCAGCAGGTCGGGGTCCAGCCCGCCGGACGGGGCGGAGACACTTGTGCCTCCGCCACAGGCCGAAAGCAGCGCCAGCGCACCGCCGCTGACCAGAAGATGACGTCGAGAAACCTGCATGGGACTGCTCCTCCCTATGTTGTCTTTGGCCTCACTGTGTCGTGTCAGAGGCGTGACCACAAGGCGGCTCGCGGCGATCGGCGGACAACGGCAGATCTGCGGCAGACCCTTTGCCATCGTCGCGCGCACTGCTACCGCCGGAGCATCTCGGGCAGCGCGATCAGCGCCAGCAGAAGGCCACAGCAGAGGAAGGTCACCGGCCCCGCGAGACGATGCAGGACGACGCCCAGAACGCCTCCGACGAGGAACGCCGAGATCGTCGTGCAATGCAGCGCCAGCAGACTGCGATAGCGCGCGCTCTCGTCGCTGCGCATGCACAGGCCGGCCAGCGAAAGACCGACATCCGTCGCCATCCCCGAAACATGCGTGGTGCGCACCCGCGCCCGCGAGATTCGCGTGCTCACGGCATTCTGCATGCCGAGCACGCCGGCCAGCATGCAGATGATCCCGACCCCATCCCCGCCGGTCAGTCCGGCGAGCGCGGCAAGACCGGTCAGGATCAGGATGACCGCCTCCATCGCGACCACCGCCGCATAGATCCGGCGCTTGCCGCGCTGCCGCCCGGCCTCGATCAGCAGCCCCGCAACCAGGGCTCCGAGAATGAACACGACGACGACCAACCCGAACAGCAGCGCCGCGCCCCAGCCACCCTTGGCAAGGTTGTCCGCCATCGCCGAGATATTGCCGGTCATGTTGGCCGAGAACAGCCCCGCCAGCTCGAACCCGGCGGCATTCAGCGCCCCGGCCACCAGCGAGAGCAGCCCCGCAAGGCGCAGGTCGATGCTCTGGTTGCGCTCGTTGCCTTCCCGGATCAGCACGTCGGGCCCCTGCGGTTGACGGTCGTCCCTTCATCGAACGGCAGCGGCTGGCTTGCAAGCGACGCGTTGGGCAGTCCTGCCGGACGGGCCTCGGCCAGGTCTGAGCAGGCTGGTCTGGATGCGGTGAAAGGTCGCTGGCGATCCCGGCAGGATTCGAACCTGCAACCTGCCCCTTAGGAGGGGGCTGCTCTATCCAGTTGAGCCACGGGGCCTTGCATCGGGGTTCTAGCGCCCGCTTGGGTATTTGTCATCCAGCGAATTGCTAAAACGTACCGTTCAGATATACGCCTCAAAAGCCGCAACCACCTGTTCATAGACCTCACGCTTGAACGGCACGATGTTGGCCACCAGCTGATCTGCAGGCAGCCACCGCCACTCAGAAAACTCCTGATGATCCAGCGCGATATTGACCTGATCGTCTTGCCCATGAAACCGCATCAAATACCACTTCTGCTTCTGACCGCGGTATTTGCCTTTCCAGATGCGCGACACAATCTCAAGCGGCAGATCATACGCAATCCAACCCTCGGTCTCGGCCTCTATGGTCACCAACGCGGCTGACACCCCGGTCTCTTCTTCAAGTTCCCGCAACGCCGCTGCGCGCGGTTCCTCACCTTTGTCGATCCCACCCTGCGGCATCTGCCAAGCAGGTTCCTGGCTGTCGATGCGCTGCCCAACAAACACGCCGCCCGCGGCGTTCACCAACATCACGCCAACATTTTTGCGATAGGGCAGTTTTTCGAACTCTTCAGGGGCCATGCGCTCACTCCAGACAGACTCTTCTCAACCGTCCTACCCAAGCTCCCGCTGCCGCGCAATTCACATTCCACAAGTATCCCGGGTGAGCGTCCAAGACGCGAGGGCAGCGCCCTCAAACCAAAACGGGCGCCCCACTCGGGACGCCCGTCATCACTGTCATTTCACATGACTTACTCTTTGGGACCCAGCGCCGACAGACCGGTCAGAATGTCGAGCGCATAGGCAAGCTGATAATCCTCTTCGCGCAGCTTGGCGGCTTCTTCCGCCTTGGCACGGTCTTCCTCGATCTGACGCACCTCATCCTTAGACAGGCTATCGTTGTTGAGGCTGCCGCGAAGATCCGCCTCGGAGCGGGTCCGACGTGCGCCATCCTCTTCTTCCTCCGGCGTCGCTTCCACACGGCGCGGCTGCTCCACAACAATGTCCGGGCTCACGCCCAGCGCCTGAATTGAGCGACCTGACGGCGTGTAATACCGCGCTGTGGTCAGGCGCATAGCACCGTCCCCGCGCAGCGGCATCACCGTCTGAACAGAGCCTTTGCCAAAGCTCTTGGTGCCCACAACAATGGCGCGACGGTGATCTTGCAGCGCACCCGCCACAATCTCGGATGCAGAGGCAGAGCCCCCGTTGATCAGCACCACAATTGGCTTGCCTTCCGCCAAATCGCCAGGCTGCGCATTATAGCGCTCGCCATCCTCAGGGTTGCGGCCTCGGGTCGAAACAATCTCACCCTTTTCCAGGAACTCGTCGGAGACTTTGATAGCTTGGGTCAACAAACCACCCGGGTTGTTGCGCAGATCCAGCACAATCCCGTTCACGTTTTCCATACCGCCCAGCTCTTCAACCTGCTTCTGAAAGCCATCAATCAGGTTTGGTGTGGTCTGGTCATTAAACGTCGTGACACGCAAGACCACGCTATCACCTTCAGTGCGAGTCCGCACCGCGGTCAGCTTGATGGTGTCACGCACAATGGTCACATCAAACGGCTCTGGTTCACCTTCGCGCACCACAGTGATCACAATCTCGCTGCCCACAGGGCCGCGCATCTTCTCAACCGCTTCGTCCAGGGTCAGGCCAAGCACGCTTTCGCCATCCACATGGGTGATAAAATCACCCGCTTCCATGCCAGCCGCATCCGCAGGGGTGTCATCAATCGGAGAGACAACTTTCACAAAGCCCTCTTCTTGTGTCACCTCAATGCCAAGGCCACCAAATTCACCCCGTGTCTGCACACGCATGTCGTCGGCGTCATCCGGGCTAAGATAGCTGGAATGCGGGTCCAGCGAGGTCAGCATGCCATTGATGGCGGCTTCGATCAGATCAGCATCGTCCACCTCTTCCACATATTGAATGCGGATGCGCTCAAAAATGTCGCCAAACAGGTCAAGCTGTTCATAGACATTAGACTTTCGAGCACTTTCCTCTGCCAAAAGTGGCCCGGCCACCTGTGTGGTGACCAACAATCCGGCCACAATGCCTCCCGCAGCCGCGGCGACGAATTTCTTCATAGACTTATCCATCCTCATTCGTTTGGAACCACAAATCCGGGTCCACAGGCGCTTTGCCTTCTCTGACCTCTATATAGAGCGTTTCTGAGCGCGCATTGCCAGAGCCTTCACCAGACTGTGAGAGAATTGCGCCACTTTCCAGCCCATTTCCTCCCATCAGGCCAATTGGTGCACCCTCGGGAATCACTTCTCCGGCATCCCCGTAAACCTGCGCCAAACCTCCTAACACAAAGAGTACGCCAGGTTGGGGCTCAAGGATCATCACATTCCCGTAGTCCAGGAGCGGCCCACGATAACGGATCGTCGCCGCCGTGGGCGACACCACCAAAGCGCTGGGTCGCGTCGCCAGCACCAAACCAGGCCGGCGGATGCCTGCCGCGTCCGCTTCTCCGGCTCTGCGCAATACATTGGCCTCAACCGGCAAGCGCAAGCTGCCCTTGCGATCCATCACATCCGGCAGGTCAATCTCGGCCATGCCCTCCACCTGCAATTCTACCAAAGCGCTGGCAAACCCTTCCAACGTTTCGGTGGAGGCTATCATCAGAGCGGTTTGAACCGGATCTTCAATAAAGCGTTTGGGCAAATCGGTGCGATCAGCAATCGCCTTGGACAGCTCAGTACGTGCGCTCTGTGCTCCTTCTAACCCGGTCTGAAGCGTTTCGGCCGCACCTTCTTGCAGATCACGTAGAATGGTGACTTCTTCCAAATCCCGCCGCAGCGCGGAGGCACTCTTTTCCAAGGCCGGCGTCACATCTGCCAAAATCATGCCAGATCGTGCTGTGCCCATCGGTCCACCGGGGTGCACCATGATCACCTCAGGCGGGCCTTTCCCCATGCTTTGCAATACCCCCAAGAGACGGGCAATCTCCGCCTCCTGCGCCTTGCGCTGCTTGGATAGCTGCGCCTCGCGAATTGCCGCGCGTCTCAAACCCGCCCGCAAGGCGGTCAACCCTGTCTCATAAGCCTGCACCACGCCGGTCAGGGATTTCACGCGGTCACGCCCGCCTTTGGCCTTGGTTAAAGCCACCGAGGCCGCCTCAAGCTGATCCACAGCCTCCCGCGCCGCCACACTCGGATCAGGCTCAGCCCAAGCCGGTACCGCCATCAGCGCTATAGACGCCGCCAGGATATGCCCGCGCAAAGCCCTCACACGATCAGGCTCTCTCCGGTCATCTCTTCCGGCTGCTCCAATCCCATCAGCTGCAACAGGCTTGGCGCCAAATCGGCCAACCGCCCGGCCTGCAACCCGGCGCCTGCCGGCCCGTTCACCAGCACCACAGGCACAAGATTCGTCGTGTGCGCCGTATGCGGCCCGCCGGTTTCTGGATCGACCATGACCTCGCAGTTGCCGTGATCTGCGGTGACAATCATCGCGCCACCCACTTTTTCCAACGCCGCGCGTACCTTGCCAAGCCCACGATCTACCGCCTCACAGGCCGCCATTGCCGCTTCAAGGCTTCCGGTGTGGCCCACCATGTCAGGATTGGCAAAATTGGTCACAATCAGATCGTAGCCATGTTCAATGGCCGCCACAAATTTCTCGGTGACCTCATCTGCACTCATTTCCGGCTGTAAGTCATAGGTCGCCACCTTTGGCGACAGAGGCATAAACCGGTCCTCGCCCTCAGCAGGCGTCTCTGCGCCGCCGTTCAGGAAGAAGGTCACATGCGGGTACTTCTCGGTCTCCGCGAGTCGGAACTGTGTCTTACCCTGTTTGGCCACCCACTCGCCCAGCGTGTTCTTGATTTCCTGCTTGGGATAAGCCGTGGTCATGTAGCTGTTGTGCTGATCCGAGTAATTGACCATGCCCAGGACCGCTGCCCAATCGGGACGCACCGATACATCAAACGCATCAAAATCCGGCTGCGCCAACGCTGCCAAAATCTCCCGCGCCCGGTCGGCTCGAAAGTTCAAGCAAAAGAATCCGTCGCCATCTTTGGCTCCGGCATAATCTCCAATCGACGTTGCCACGATGAACTCGTCGCTCTCATCGCGCGCATAAGCCGCTTCCACCGCTGCAACACCATCTGATGCGGTGTGTTCTGCTTCGCCTGTCACCCAAGCGCCAAAGGCCTGAGACACCCGCTCCCAGCGGTTGTCCCGATCCATCGCATAATAGCGTCCAGTCACCGTGCCAACCTTGGCGCCATCTGGCATTTGCGCCTGCAGGGTTTGGAAATACTGCAACGCAGATTTCGGCGCCACATCACGGCCGTCCGTCACCGCATGCAGCACCACCGGCACACCGGCATCCGCGACCGCCTTCATTGCGGCCACCACATGGGTGATATGTCCATGCACCCCGCCGTCAGACACCACGCCCATCAAATGCGCCGTGCCACCTGTATCTTTGAGTTTGGTGATAAACGCCTGCAGCGCGGCGTTCTCAAAAAACGAGCCGTCCTCGATGGCCAGATCAATCTGCCCCAGATCCATCGCCACCACACGGCCCGCGCCAATATTGGTGTGTCCCACCTCGGAGTTGCCCATCTGCCCGCTTGGCAACCCCACATCAGGCCCATGGGTGATCAGCGTCGCAGACGGACCATCCGCCATCATCGCATCAAAGTTGGGCGTTTTGGCAAGATAGGGCGCATTGGCCTCGGTTTGATCAGACAGCCCCCAGCCATCCAGAATGCACAATACAACGGGCTTTGGCGCCATGGTCACTTGCTCCAATAGGTAGATCGGCCTCACTTACAGGCGTTCTACAGCGCAGGCTGCTGCGAAGGAACCGGTTTTTGGGGCTGTTGGGTCGAAAGACCCGGCTAAACGGGGACATGCGACCAGCTCCCGCCGCCCAGACGAACATCTCCCAGAGATATTTGTGGCCAGATGAAGCAGGCCGGGAGTTACCGCTGCCCCTCGCGCAGCCAACCCATCAGGATGAACCCAGACGCCAAAAGCAGCACCAGCCACCCCGGCAACAGCGGCGCGCGTGCCACATCCAGCGTCTCAAACGCCTCCCTCGGTGTCAGCCCAATCCAGTTGCGCCCCGCCGCGGGTCGACCTTCGCGCACATTGCGCACGCCCGGCATGCCGTCCTCCAGCATCAGCACCCCACCACGCGTGTTCTCCAGCAACGGCGTCAGCGGCTCGGCACTGGCAATCGTGGTCTCAAACTCGCGCGGCGCTGCAGGGCCAAGACCCACAACCGTTTCCATGTCGCCTTGCGTCATGCGGTAAAGCCCCATTTCCGGCCCCTCATAGGTGGTCTCAAACTGCCCCGGCGTGATTTCGCGCATCTCAAGCGTCACCGCCTCGCCACTCGGCGTGGTAATGGTCACCGGCCCAACCGCCTCTTCCAGACTGCGCCGCACAATCCGCAAGGTCTGTCCGGTGGGTTCCGCCCCTAATGCCTCTTCTTCCAGCTCCGGCTCGCCCATCATCCAATGGGCAAGCCGCCGCAACAGCTCCAACTGCGGTCCACCGCCCTCGTATCCCCGCGCCCAAAGCCAGGCATGGTCGGACGCCAAAAGCGCCACGCGACCTTCCTCAACACGGTTAAGCACCAAGAGCGGCCGATCTTCACTGCCGGTCATCAACACATCGCCCGCGTCCGGCGTCACTTCAATCTGGCGCAGCCACCGGCCCCAGGTCTCCTGCTCCGGCAAACCTGCCGTCACCGGATGGCGCGCGCCAATCTCTGAAACCACTGGCGCATAGGCCTCCTCCACCACCCGCGCCGTTGGGCTGGCAGGTAAGACTTCAGCCAAAGGCGAGCGGTAAATACTGTCTGCCGAGGCGTAATCCGGCCCCGCCGCAACCAGCACAGCCCCGCCTTTGCGCACATAATCCGCCACGTTTTCCAAGTACAAAGACGGCAGAATTCCGCGCCGCTGATAGCGGTCAAAGATGATCAGGTCGAAATCCTCAACCTTCTCCAGAAACAACTCCCGCGTTGGGAAAGCAATCAAGGACAGCTCACTCACCGGCACGCCATCCTGCTTCTCCGGAGGCCGCAGAATGGTGAAATGCACCAGATCCACGCTGGCATCCGACTTCAGCAGGTTGCGCCATGTGCGCCCACCCGGATGCGGCTCGCCAGACACCAACAGCACCCGCAGTCGATCCCGCACACCATTAATCTGTACAAGCGCGGCGTTGTTGCGATCGGTCAATTCGCCCTCGGCCATCGGCACCGAGAACTGGATCACATTACGCCCGCCATGGGACAGCGTCACCGGCAGATCAATATCGCGATCCAAAGGCACAGAGAACCGCTGCGGCGCATCGCCATCAATGGAAATATCCACCTCAACCCGATCCACGTCAGTGGGGGCCGCCCCCGTGTCCTCAATCCGCAGGGTCAACGTCACCGGCTCGCCCAGAATGGCAAAGGCCGGGGCGTTTTTGATGCTCAACCGCCGGTCCCAATCGCCCGCCCGGCCGGATTGCAGCAGGTGAAATGGTGCTGGCAAGTCGGGTGCACGCTCCATGTCATGCACTTGCCCATCGCTCAACGCGACGATGCCTGCAATCCGCCCACGCGGCTCCTGCGCCAACGCTTCAGACAGCGCCGCCATCATCTCCGTGCCGCCATCACCATCGGCGTCACGAACATCTACCCGGCGCACTTCGGTATTGTCCCGCGCCGCCAGCCGCGCCTCAAGCGCCGCCGCCGCGTCCTCGGTTTGTGTCTCACGATCACTCAACCGCTGACTGGCTGATCCATCTACCAGCATCAGCACAATATCACTTAACGGCGCGCGGTTCTCGGTCTGCAAAACTGGTCCTGCCAGGGCCGCCAAGATCACCAAACCCGCCGCACCGCGCCACGCCCAACCGGCCAGACCACGCCACAAGGCCACTGAAATTGCCAATGCGCTCAGCACCGCCAGAACCGCCAGAAGCCACAGCGGCACAATCGGATCAAACACCACGCCCGTCATTGGCCCAACCGATCCAGCAACGCAGGCACATGCACCTGATCGCTTTTGTAGTTTCCAGTCAGCACATGCATGATCAAGTTCACCCCAAAACGATAGGCCAGCTCGCGCTGCCGCTCTCCGGCCCGACCGCGCCCCACAGGGAAGAGCGTGTTGCCGCGGGTGTCCACTGCCCAGGCCGCGCCCCAATCGTTGCCGCCAATGACCACCGGCGTTACCCCGTCATTGAGATTGCGAAACGGCATGCCTTCGATCTTCTCTGCATCCGCCGGCGCCGCCTCAACCCAGACATCCCGGCTCATGTAGCGCCCCGGAAAATCCTGCAGCAGGTAGAACGTCCGTGTCAGCACATGATCCTCCGGCAATGGGTCAAGCGGAGGTATGTCCAGGCCAGCGGCGAGTTTCTGCAACTTTCGACCTGTCGGACTGCTTGCGCCAAACCGCGCCACATCGCTGTCGCGCGTGTCAAATAGGATCATGCCGCCACTGCGCAAATACGCGTTGAGCTTCCCGTAAGCCTCCCGCGACGGGCTTGGCTGATCCGACGTGATTGGCCAATACAAAAACGGGTAAAACGCCAATTCATCCGTCTCCAGATCAACTGTCACCGGGTCCGCAGGCTCCACCGACGTACGGAAGTAAAGCACATTGCTCAGTCCGCGCAGCCCCGCCAGCGCAATGTCATCCACCTCGCGATTGCCCGTGCGTACATGGCCCAGCACGACCTCCTGTGCAGGGCTTGCTGTCGCTGACACCTCCTGCGCAAAACCGTCTGTCGCCGGCAGCATCAACGCCAAAGCCACACCTGCCACCCGCGCACCCCAAAGCCGTCCGGACACAAACAACGAAGCCAGCACATCCAGCGCTAAAATCACCAAAGCCGCCGCAAGGAAGTACCCTGACAAATCGGTTGTGACCGCCCCGCGCAGCCCCTCCACCGGCACTGTCACCGGCCAGGTCGCGGGCGCCAATTCGGTGTCAGGTGCCAACACATGCAGCGCCAAAACCTTATCGCCATCGCTGTACAAACCAGGCTGCAAATCAGGACCCACGCGTCCTTCGGCCAATGCCTCGCCAGCCACACCGGGCAAGGTTTGCGCATCTTCCAAACGGCCATATCCATCCAGCACCTTCAGCGGCTGCCAGGTTGTGCCTGCCAGTCGCGCCTCAGCCTCTTCGCCCACCGCGCTCAACACCGCCAAACGGTCCAGCATTTGCACAAACAGACCAGACAATGGCAACCCGGACCACTCCGCGTTGGCGGTCACATGCACCAGCACCACCTGCCCTTGGCCCACAGCTTTGCGGGTCACCAGCGGCGTGCCATCGCTCAGGCTGGCAATCACCCGCTCCGACAGTGTTGGGTCCGGCTGCGCCATCACCTGTGCCGTTACGGTCACTTCATCTGGCACAGGCAGGCCATAAAATGGGCTATCCACATCAAACGGTGCGAGCGATTTAGGCTCACCCCAACTCATTGCGCCCCCCACACTGCGCCCACCCGCGCGCAAGCGCACCGGCAACAGCGGGTCTTCCTCGGTACGGCTGATCTCACTCGCCGCCAAACGTGGCCCGGCAAAGCGCAGCAGCAAGCCACCGGTTTCCAGCCAGTCAATCATTGCCGCCGTTTCGCCCTCAGACAAGACCGCCACATCCGCCAAAACAATCACATCCGGATTGGCGGGTAGAATGTCTGTCAACGCGCCTTCAATCACATCCGCCGTCGGTACCAAAGCCTGCCGCAGATAATGCAAGAACGACAACAATTGCAGCCCTTCACGGTCTTCCCGCCCGGCGATCAGTGCCACCTCGCGTCGCCGAAGGCTATCATCACTCAAAGCCACAGCCCCCGCCGAACGCACACCCGCAATCTCGAACCGAGTCAGCCGCGCGCGCAGCTCACTTGGCAATACCAGCGCGTTCTCGCTTGACTGCGCGCCTTCTTCAAACACCAGCGGCAGGCTCGCCAAAACCTGCTCTGTGCCGCCCGGATCGGTGCCAATCGCCAGCGCAGTAACCTCCTGCGCAAGCGACACTTCACTGCGCTGCACACGCATCACCAGCTTGCCGTCCTCGTAAGTAGGCGGCATCAACGCCATCGCGCCGCGCCCGGTTTGAACCACACGCACGGCCCCTTTATCTTGAAGCGCGGCCAGCAAGTCCTCGCGCCCTTCTCGGGCCACGCCGTCCGATAGCCACACCGTGTCAAACCCATCTGCCGTGTCCAAGCTTTCCTCAAACGCGGCCATCGCGGCTGCGTCCGCCGCCCAGGCCATCGGCTCCACGCCCGCCATGCGCGACTTCCACGCATCCGCTTGCAAGAACAACAACGGCTCCGGCGCGCTCAACCGCTGCACCGCCGCCACACGCCCATCTCTTGCCGCTTCGTCCAGCAGTGCCGTAACCATGTCGCGCCGCGCATCCCAATCGGGTGCAGACGCCCAACTCCCATCCATCAGGATCAACAGCGGCCCGCTGCCCGCCTCCCGCGTCTGCGGATTCAGCACCGGCCCCGCCAGCCCGACAATCACAGCCGCCACCGCCAGCATACGCAGAAGCAACAGCCACCACGGCGTGCGATCCGTGACCGTGTCCTCGTCGCTCAGCCCAAGCAGCAGCACCACACCGGGAAACCTCCGCCGGATCGGCGCGGGAGGAATAGCGCGCAAAATCAACCACAACACCGGCAGTGCGATCAGCGCCACCAACACCCAAGGGGCGGTAAATCCTATCGGAAGCCCAAAGATCATCCGCGCCGCTCCAATGCCCGATGCAACCACAACAACGCCGCCTGCGCAGGCTGCGCTGTGCTGTGATGGCCATAGAGCCACCCCGTGGCGCGGCACAGGTCTTTAAGCGCCGCCTGCCGCTCCGCCAACCGCTCCAGGTACCGCAGCCGCAAATCATCCGCCTTCTTGGTGTCGTGGCTCAAACTGCCGCCCATGCTTTCAAAAATCGCGCGGCCCTTATAGGGAAAATCCTCTTCCGCTGGGTCCAAAACCTGCAAACACGCGCCCACGACCCCACGATCCGCCGCCTTGGTCAGTGCCGCCTGCACGGCGTCAAAATCGCCCATGAAGTCAGACATGAACACCGCCCGCGCATGTGGCAGCATCGCCCGCGCCTCTGGCGTGCCATAGTCCGGCGTCTCGCCGCAGACATCGTCGCGCAAAAACATCTCCGCCAGGCGCAAAATCTGCGCCTCGCCTCGACGGGGTGGCAAATCCGTACCGGTCAACCCGACCCGTTCGCCACTGCGAATGAGCAGAATCGCCAACGCCAAGGCCAATAGCCGCGCCCGATCCGCCTTCTGCGGTGTTTCCTTATCGCTGGCAAACAGCATCGACGGGGCCGTATCGACCCACATCATCACCGACTGCGCCACCTGCCATTCGCGCTGGCGCACAAATTGCGCATCCGATTTGGCGGACCGCCGCCAATCAATATGGCGCAGACTGTCACCGGGCTGCACCGGACGGTACTGCCAGAAATCGTCACCCATACCTGCGCGCCGCCGCCCATGCTCGCCCAACAAAACAGTGCCCGCCAAATGCTCCGCATGCGCCAATAGCGGTGGCAGGCTAGCGGCCTCAGCCTCAGCCTGACTGCGCAGATAGGGCGCTGCGCTCACGCGGCGGCTCCAACACTGTCAAACCGCGCCACAGTCTCAGAAATCAGCCCGGCAAGGCTCTCACCCCGCGCTCGCGCCGCAAAGGTCAACGCCATCCGGTGGCTCAGCACCGGACCGGCCATATCAATCACATCCTGTGCATTGGGCGCCAACCGCCCCTGCAACAACGCCTGCGCCCGCACCGTCATCATCAAGGCCTGCGCCGCCCGTGGTCCTGGGCCCCAGGCCACGTTTTCCCGCACGGCGTCAGCGGCGGTTTCATCATCCGGACGACAGGCGCGCACCAGATCAAGGATCAATTCCATCACGCTTTCGCCCACCGGCATCCGCCGCAGTAGGGTCTGTGCTGTAATCAGCTCCTCGGCCGTGAACACCGCATGTGCCTCCTCCTCGGCAACCCCAGTGGTGGCCAAAAGAATATCGCGCTCCGTATCCCGATCCGGATAGGGCACATCAATCTGCACCAAAAAACGGTCCAACTGCGCTTCGGGCAGCGGATACGTGCCTTCCTGTTCAATCGGGTTCTGCGTGGCCAAAACATGGAACGGCGCATCCAGCGGACGGTCCGCTCCCGCTACGGTTACCTGTTTCTCCTGCATTGCCTGCAACAATGCCGATTGCGTCCGCGGGCTGGCGCGGTTGATCTCATCGGCCATCAAAAGCTGGCAAAAAATCGGCCCCGGCACGAATCGGAACTCCCGAGTCCCGCCTTTGCCTTTTTCCAGAACCTCGGAGCCCAGAATATCAGCTGGCATCAAATCCGGCGTAAACTGCACCCGATTGCCATTGAGCCCCATCACGGTAGAGAGTGTATCCACCAGCCGGGTTTTGCCTAGGCCCGGCAAGCCAATCAAAAGCGCGTGCCCCCCACAGAGCAAGGCCGAAAGCGTCAGGTCGACAACCTGTTCCTGTCCGATAAAGCGCTTGGTGATCGCCGCCTTGGCCTCCGCCAATTTGCCGCCCAGCTCTTCAATCTCTGCGACAAGGTTGTCCACATCCGCCATACTGTGTCTCCCGTAACTCTACCTGCTTACGTTGACAGTAACGCGCTCAGATGAAATGGCAAAAGCAATGAGGGAACAATTTCCTGTGAAAGTAAACGCAGACACCATCGCCGCCTCCGCCACTGCCGCCGTGAAAGCGCGCGGCCCGGCCCCTGTGCACCTGTGGAACCCGCCCCATTGCGGCAATCTGGACATGCGCATCGCCCGTGATGGCACTTGGTTTTATGAAGGCAGCCCCATCAACCGCCCCGCCATGGTGAAGATGTTCTCCAACATCCTGCGGAAGGATGGCGACGATTACGTGCTGGTCACACCGGTGGAAAAAGTTGGCATCACCGTTGAGGACGCGCCCTTCGTCACTGAAGACTTTGAAATAACAGGCACAAGCGACACCCAAGTCCTGACCTTTGAAACCCACGTGGGCGACTTTGCCACCGCCGGAGCCGACAATCCCATTCGCGTTGAAATCGACCCGAACACGGACGAACCGGCGCCCTATGTAACCGTGCGCGCCAACCTCGAAGCGCGCATCACCCGCAAAGCGTTTTACCGCCTTGTGGAGCTGGGCACCCACCAGGACATCAACGGTCAAAGCATGTTTGGCGTCCTATCCTCCGGCGTATTTTTCCCCTTCCTGCCGTCAGAGGCGTTGGACTAAGGCAAACTTCCGCCAAACCGTTCAAACTTGCGGAATTTCGGACTGTTCCGCGTGCCGCAAAGCTGGAATAACCCTCGCAAGAGGAGACCCCAATGCCCAGATTTGCCGCCAACCTGACCATGTTGTTTGCCGAATTTCCGGAGTTGGATCGGTATGAAGCCGCCGCTGAGGCAGGCTTTGAGGCGGTGGAAATCCTCTTTCCCTATGAGACCCCCGCACCGGAAACCCAGCGGGCTCTGGTGCGCAATGGCCTGTCACTGGAGCTGATCAACTGCCCGCCACCCAACTACACCGGTGGCGATCGAGGCTTTGCCGCTGTGCCCGGTTTGCAAGACCGCTTTCAGCGCGATTTCCGCCGCACGCTGCGCTACGCCGACATGCTGCGCGCGCGTATTGTGCACGTTATGGCTGGCGCTGCGTCAGGCAACGACGCCCGCGCCACTTTTGTGGAAAACCTGAAATGGGCCTGCGACTATGCACCCAAACAGCAACTCACCATCGAGCCGATCAACGATGTGGACATGCCTGGGTATTTCCTGAACAATTTTGATCTCGCTGCCGAGATCCTGGACGAGGTCAACGCGCCCAACCTGGCGCTACAGTTTGACACCTATCACGCCCATAAAATCCACGGTGATGTGCTGGATTGCTGGGACAAACACAAATCCCGCGTGCGCCACATCCAGATTGGCGGACTGCCGGGCCGCAATGAACCCGTGAAGTCGAAACACTTCGACTATCCGGCCTTTTTCGAGATGTTGGATGAAAGTGGCTACACCGGCGCCGTCAGCGCCGAATACAATCCATCCAAACGCACAGAACAGGGGTTGGGCTGGCTGGGGTGAGCCGCCTTGTACGCTGCGCCACCCGCGTGGGCAGCGCAGTGGATATTCATGGCCAAAAGAAGCAAGGCCGTGGCGCGCCTTAATGCGCCTCCGCCCAATTCGCCCCGCGTCCCGCATCCACAATCAACGGCACGTCAAGCTTGATCGCCGGTTCCGTGGCGCGTTGCATCACGTCCCGCGCAACTTCTATGGTTGCGTCCAATGCCGCGTCCTCAACCTCAAAGATCAATTCGTCGTGCACCTGCAACAGCATCTTGGCGGGCAGGTCTTTGATCGCGTCTGGCATCCGGATCATCGCACGGCGGATGATGTCTGCAGCTGTGCCCTGGATCGGCGCGTTGATCGCCGCGCGATAGGCAAAGCTTGCGCGTGGCCCTTTGGCGTTGATCTCCGGCGTGTGGATTTTGCGACCAAACAACGTCTGCACATAGCCATGCTCTTTGGCAAAGGCTTTGGTGTCATCCATATAGGTGCGAATGCCCGGGAAGCGCTCAAAATAGCGGTTGATGAAGTCCTGCGCCTCGCCGCGCGGAATACGCAAATTCCGCGCCAAACCAAAGCCTGAGATGCCATAGATCACACCAAAGTTGATCGCCTTGGCGCGGCTGCGGACCTCAGAGGTCATTTCGTCCATCGGCACCCCAAACACCTCTGACGCGGTCATGGCGTGAATATCATGGCCGTCCCGGAAAGCCGCTTTGAGAGCATCAATCCCCGCAATATGCGCCAGAATACGCAGCTCCACTTGTGAATAGTCAAGCGAGATCAGCGCCTTACCTTCTTCGGCCACAAAGGCCTCACGAATGCGTCGCCCTTCTTCGGAGCGCACCGGAATATTCTGCAAGTTCGGATCGGTCGAGGCCAAACGCCCCGTGTTCGCGCCCGTTTGGACGTAAGACGTATGCACCCGCCCGGTGTCGGCATTGATGTGCGTTTGCAATGCGTCGGTGTAAGTCGACTTCAGCTTGCTCAACTGCCGCCAGTCGAGCACCAGCCCCGGCAGAGCGTGCTCGGTGGCCAAATCCTCAAGCACGTCCACACCAGTCGCGTAAGCCCCGGTCTTACCCTTTTTACCACCCGGCAGTTCCAGCTTATCAAACAGGATTTCACCCAGCTGCTTGGGCGAGCCCACATTAAACGTGCCGCCTGCCAGCTCATGAATTTCTGCCTCCAGCGCGGCCATCTTCTGCGCAAAGGCATTGGACATCCGGCTCAACGTATCGCGGTCCACCTTGACGCCATGCCGTTCCATCTGCGCCAGCACCGGCACCAAGGGCCGCTCCAGCGTTTCATAGACTGAGGTCACCTGACGGCGGTGCAACTTTGGCTTGAACAACTTCCACAGCCGAAGCGTCACATCCGCATCTTCGGCGGCATACGGCAGGGCGTCCTCAATAGGCACCTTGTCAAAAGTGATCATGCTTTTGCCGCTGCCAATCAGCGTTTTGATCGGCACCGGTTGGTGGCTCAAATAGCGTTCAGACAGCGCATCCATGCCGTGATTGTGCTCACCGGCGTGTAACGCATAGGACAGCAGCATGGTGTCATCAATCGGCGCCACGGTGACGTTGTAATTGGCAAACACCTTGCAGTCATATTTGGCGTTCTGGAAGATTTTCAGCACGGCTGGATTTTCCAACATTGGTTTTAACGCATCCAGCACCTCATTGAGCGGCATCTGCCCCTCTTGCAGCTCATCGCCGCCAAACAGATCGTCGCTGGCGCCCTTCTTGTGGCCCACCGGGATGTAACAAGCCTCACCCGGCTCCACCGACAAACAAATCCCAGCAAGTTCCGCGACCATTTCGTTGAGCGAGTTGGTCTCGGTGTCCACTGCCACATAGCCGCGTTTCATAATGGCTGCGATCCAGCGGTCCAGCGCCGCGCGGTCTTTGACCCACTCGTACTTTGATGCATCAATCGGCACGTCATCCGCTGCCGGTGCTTCATCCGCTGCCCCGCCCACCGGCTCCGGAATGCTTGGCGCTTCCACACCCAACTTATCGGCGGCACGTTTGATCTGTGTGCGGAATTCCATCTCCGTGAGGAAGCCCAACAGCACCTCCGGCTCCGGGTCTTGCACCTCCAGATCATCCAGCGTGAAGTCCAGTTCCATGTCGCAGTCCAGCTGCACCAACCGCTTGGAAAGCTCAATCTGATCCCGTTTCTCAATCAGCGTCTGGCGGCGTTTGGGCTGTTTGATCTCTTCTGCACGGTCCAGCAGGCTTTCGAGATCGCCATATTCGTTGATCAACAAAGCCGCGGTCTTGATGCCAATCCCCGGCGCACCCGGCACGTTGTCCACGCTGTCCCCGGCCAGCGCCTGCACATCAACAACACGCTCCGGCCCTACACCAAATTTCTCAATCACCCCATCGCGGTCAATGCGCTTATTCTTCATCGCGTCGAGCATTTCCACGCCGCCGCCCACCAGCTGCATCAGGGCTTTGTCCGAGCTGATAATGGTACAACGTCCGCCAGCATCGCGTGCCTGACA
>JAAENN010000115.1 GCA_024224295.1 Shimia sp.
CTTTGCTGTCGAGCTTATCCCGGCGGCCCATCATCTCATCTAATTCGATAGCCCCCTGTTCATAGGCAATGAGGATGCGTTCGCGCTGCTTTTTGACGTCGGATAGCTGCCTTTTCAAGCGGCGTGATTCTTCATCGATTACCTCTGCATATTGGGCGTCGCCACAACCGTTTTGCTCTCGCCAGGCTTCCAGGACAAGCTGCGGATCCGTCAACATGGCGACAACATCCGTCCAAACCAACTCGTCCACCCTGTCGGTACGCGTAGTGGGATGTGGACAGTAGCAATGCTTGTCTGTGAGCCGATGTGGATCCTTGCCGCGACACCAGTAATACGGATGAACATGGCCCTTGCTTTTGCTGTTAAGACATGTCATTTTGCGCCCGCATGCCTTGCAAACCACCAACCGCCGCAAAAGGTGAGTATCGGGATGTCTAAGCGGATAGCTTCCTCTGGGGCCTTGCTCTCGAATTTGTTGTGCTTTGTTAAAAAGCTCAGCGTCGATCAACGCAGTCACAGGGATCGGGATCCATTGCTCCCGAGGCCGTTTGACTACACGCTTGCGAAGGCCGCCCGGTTGGGTCTCGACTCGATACTTATTCAGATACCATGTACCCAAATATGCTTCATCCTGCAAGATGAAACCCACTGTGCTCGGGTCCCAATAGTCGCTTCGCCCCGTAGGGGTCGCTACCCCCTCACTGGTTAGCCGCAAAGCAGTCTGACGCATGTTCAAGCCCTCACCCACATACCAACGACAGATCACCACACCCACTTCACTCTCTGCTTCACCCACCTCTCCCCTTGGCGCCCCGGTCCCCCCTCGGCCCCTCCACCACGACCCCC
>JAAENN010000116.1 GCA_024224295.1 Shimia sp.
ATCACCGACCTGGAGTGTTCGCATGATGCCGATCGCCGGCACCCGGCTGAGCTTGAGTGCGCCGGTCAGTCGTAGCATCTCGGCCCAGTGTGGCGCGAGCTTCTGCATGTTGACACGGTGCGCCGCCACGGCACTCAGCGCACCGTAGTCGGCCTTCGGGTCGATCCGCCAGAAGCGCGCACCGCCGACATCGGCCAGGCGTGGGCTGAAGCGGTAGCCGAGCAAGCGGAACAGGCCAAACACGACGTCGCTGTAGGCGCCGGTATCGGTCATAATCTGTGTCGGCTGAAGATCGGTCTGCTGGTCGAGCACGACGGCCAGCAGGATCAGGCTGTCACGTAGCGTGCCGGGCACGGTGATGTCATTAAGGCCGGAGAACTGGTCCGACAGCAGGTTGTACCAGGTGACGCCACGGCCGACGCCGAAGTATTTCGGGTTGGGGCCGGCGTGAACGGTACGCACCGGGACGACGAAGCGCATGCCATCGGCTGAAGCGACCTCGCCGCCACCCCACAGGCTAGCCAACGCTAGGCGGCTCTGCGCGGCGACCAGCGTTGCGTTGGCGGCGGTCAGCGTGTCGTCACGGAGGTAATTCTGGTCCACCCAGGACAGTCGGTCACGCTTGAGTGCGGGCACGTCGCCACGGGTCAGTGGCCCCAGCCCGATATTGCAGGCTTCGGCCATCAGTACCGCGCACAGGCTGATAGGCAGATCGGCGGCGCGGGCGGTACGCTCCGAGATGTGGGTGAAGGCGTCGGTGAAGCGGGTGCGCGCCGCGATCTCCAAGATCAGTTCCGGCAGCTCCACACGCGGCAGCATGTCGAAGACCCGCTCCCGTAAGGCGATCAGCGAAGCCGGCTCGTCCATCTTGTCTAGCGGACTGAGCACCAGTTCTTGCTGGTCACCGACCGTCTCGAATCGCACGGCCGGGTTGTCCGGTAGTCTGGTCGCCACAGCGCGGTAGGTTCGGTCCAGTTCAGCCGCTAGGCTAGCCCTACCCTTTACCCACAAATTACTCGAAGCCAACTGATTCAGCACTGAGTAGATAGCCTTCACACATATGTTGAAGGTAAGAGTATCCCAGCCACATCAGTTGATGACCGGGTGGTGGGTCTTTCTTCCGACCCAGGTATCCACCGATATTTGCTACCAGACGCACAGCATCTCCGAGTTGTACGGGGGGTTTAAGGTTTTTTTTAGCGCATAGGAGCGCAATACTTTAATCTCAAGATCCGAAAACAAGACCTCGGTGGGCAGTTCCGGACACGCTCGGCCCAGAAGGGTCATTAGCATGATCCGCCAGGCAATCACCAGATTGATGCCAATTGCCCTTTTCAGGCGTTCAGCGGTCTTATGCGCCAGCCCTTCAATACGGCAACCGCTCTTGAGCACCCGATGCCAGTCTTCGATACGCCAGCGCAGGTTATACCAGCGTATGCACTGCTCTGCCTCAGCAACGCAGGTGATGTCGCAGGTTGTCAGTAAAAACCATTCGATCGGTTTTTCATTCGACGGCGGTGATGGTTCGCGTAGGTGGATGGCCCAGAGTTTAATGGGTGCTTTGCCCTTATGGTATGCCGGAGGACGCAGTTCGATCTGCTGATAGCGTAATGCGACATGGGCGGTACGCTGCGCCCGTTTGGGACGCGCCTTTTGTTTGCTGCGTTTCGCTCGGGCGCTTTGTCTGGGAACAAGGATAGAAAGATGACTACACACCGGGCTCTGTCTGAGGGTATCGAAAAGCTTGAGCTCACCACCTGTGCTGCGGTCATGTTGTGCGCGCACCAATAGATCAACCTGCCGGGGACGCGGCTCATCGAATATTTCGAAAAAATCCGCTTCGCGATCCATGACGCAGACCTGGTGTGTGTTCGGTATCTCCTTGGCCAATGCCGCGCTGTCACGCAGACTGCGTATCCAACAAAAAGTCTTCTTCTCTTCAATGGGGAGGGTGCGAGCCGGTTGCGATTGCGCTTTTGATTTCGGAGTCGGTGCCCAGCACTGGGCACTCAGTACGCCCAGCGGGAGTCCATCAGGGGTCACCGTGAGTGTGGAATGCAGGTGCAATCCCCGGCTATGGGCACCGGTCTGGTTGGTGCCGATCACGCCCAGTCCTTCACACTGCACCAGGCTTGAATAGTTCAGATCGGTACCATCCTGAATGCACAAGACCGTCTGCTGCGCCCTCATTCGCTGCACGGTGCGCTGACGATGAGGGGCGAGGATCGCGGCCATCGTCACCGCGCAGTCATCCGGTTTGTCGATCATTCGGTAGTAGCCTTTCACGAGCGGCCAGTCTCCTTGTGCCGCACCACAAAATGCCCGTCCCGGGGTCTGTGCCTGTATGACGGCGCTTTCTACCAGTCGATGGCTTAACCTCTGATCACCCAATTGCGCGCCACCAAATTCGTTGTTTGCCCACTGCGCCCCTTCCAATCCTTCAGTAATATCCAGTGTTTTCTGCTCCGGTTCGTCGGCTACGCCCAAGTGAGTACGGAAGTCTTTTTCAAGTGGATACAGGTAGATGGCTTTGCGCGTTTCGGCCTTGTTGTTCGCGCTGTCCTGGCGTCCCCGCCCTTGGGTTTGACCCACCGCCACCCAGTTCGCGGCCCGATAGCAGGTGCCGCTATAGTGGGCGGTCTCCACAAAACTCTCCACCAGCCAGGGACGATACCCATAGCGCACTTCGAAATCGCTCGCCAGCTGCCTCAGCGTCATCCCCATCACATGCGAGGCCAGGTTGTGGCAGCGCACGCTGGGTCGGATCAGAAAGCGGCTCATGCCGATGACACGATGCAGGTGCTGCTGACGTGTCGAGGCATCCCAACCAATCCAGCGATCCCTATCCTTGAGCTGCAGGGCGCAGGCACTGAATCCTAGCCCACCGAGCCAGCCGTGTTGCGAGTGGATCAAATAGCGCAGTTGTGCCCCAACCAGCGGCCCGGCTCCCTTCGGATGCTCGCGTAGCATCAGTTCGTTCCAGATGCGCACCTCGGCATCTGCTTCGACCTTGACCAGGCGCAGCCCGCGTACTTCGCCTGCTTTTGCCGGAACATTCTGAGGGAGTTCAACCGGACCTGAAAGCCGCCGCGGACGATTTCGGGGTGGGCAAAAACGCGCTTTGGGCAAAAGGAAATGACCGACGCGTTCCAATTCCCGAAGCGCTTTCAGGCAGCCGCTGCGCTGTGGTTTTCCCCACGCGTTGAAGAACAAGAAATGTTCGCAGACCCGCTCCGCGATTTTTGATCGGGGTAGGTTATCATTATCTTCCAGTATCTGCCGGATAATGGTGATTGATTCAGCTCGAGCCAGCTTTCGTTTGATCAGGTGTTGTGTTTTCATGCCGCTAGGATAGGCGGCATAAGTGGCTATGTCCAGTGGTTTTTTTGGGTAAAGGGTAGGGCTAGCTGGTGGAAGTCCAGCCATGGCCCTTGGGAGAAGGGAACATGTAGGCGAAGGCAAGGGTGCCCGAAGAAACGCCCGACTGCTACCCCGGAGGGGAATCACGGCAGATGGGTAGCCAATGAGGGATCTGAAGGAAGCCGGAGTCCAAAGTTGTCACCTAAGCGAGAGCGAACCTCTGCTAGGCGTCTA
>JAAENN010000117.1 GCA_024224295.1 Shimia sp.
AGATATGTTCACTGCAAGCTTGGGTTATCAGCTTGAACACGGTATTTAACAAGGCGCAGCAGTTCGCGGCCGATGGCCGCCGGACGCCCTTTACGTGGCTCCTTTGTCGCCACTCCAAGGTCGCCGCTGTGCTTCGGCGTTATAAGCCAAGGCATCGGTCATTTTTATAGTAGCTGGGTGCATGGGCCTTGGCGGCAAATTCGGTGGTAGCTTTTGGTTTCGCATCGTTGCCAAGGCCAGCAACTCTGTCGCCCAATTTGGAAACCAGCGTTGGCATCTTTCGGGTTATCGGCAGGGTGCCCAGGTTGTGGGGCTGTTCACCGCAAAATTTGCTCGGGACGGGTAGTTTGGTGGTTAGTATCGGTGCCGGATCACGAGCCGATGCGGGGCTTCTTTGGCGTTCGCATGCAAGCCGAGAAGCAGGGCTGGAAACCAACGGGTGAACCGGCTTCTAACCAGTAGTTGTAGTACGTTCCGGGCCGACGGCCCTACACCGGACGCCTACTACGCTGCGCTCCGTAGTCGCCGCTAAACAAAAGCGTTAAATACCTATGAACACACGTCAAATAAAGCTTAAGCAAAAAATTGCTCGATCTCGCGGAATTGCTGAGTCAGAAGCCTATTTCGGTTTTCAG
>JAAENN010000118.1 GCA_024224295.1 Shimia sp.
AAGCCACCAAAAAAGGCGCGCCTTTAACATGTCTCGGGCAATCCAGCCTATTCGCGGCCGCTGAACACAATGACCTCTGTGCCCAATGGCACTTGCTGATAGAGCTGTTCGATGTGCCAGTTGGTCATGCGGATGCAGCCATTTGAGCTTGGAGTGCCAATTGATTGTGGCGCGGTGGTGCCATGGATCCGGAACAGCGTGTCACGGCCATCCTGATAGAGATACATGGCGCGCGATCCCAGCGGGTTGTTCGGGCCTCCGGGCATGCCGTCTTCGTATTTCGCGTAGGCTGGGTTGCGCTCAATCATTTCCTGCGTTGGCCGCCAGCTGGGCCATTCCACTTTGCGATCAATGGTGGCGCGGCCGGAGAAGTTCAGACCCTCTTGTCCGATTGCCACGCCATAGCGGATCGCGTTGCGTTCATCCTGCATGTGATAAAGATGGTAAGAGGCTAAAACCACAACCAGTTGGCCGGGTTGGAAACCGTACTTCTTTTTCACCCGCACCTCTTTGGGTTTCAGGTGCTCCATCAATTCGAAGTTGTCGTTCTGCGCCGCGCGCAGGATATGTGGAGTGGCCAGAAGGCTGGCACTAGCAGCGAGGAAATGACGTCTATGCATAGGTACTCGTTCCATTTACGTGCGAAAATTATGCCACAGAGGAGACTGCGGACAAAGCCGGGAGATCCCGACTTTGTCCATGTTCACTAAAATGTGCTGTAAAATCCCTAACGGGATTAGGTTGGGGACATGCCCCGCAGCCGTTCTGAGCGACGGCGCAGCAGTTCCACGGTTGCCAACAGCAGGATGGAGATACCCACCAGAATTGTGGCCACCGCCAAAATGGTTGGGCTGATCTGTTCGCGCAGGCCGGTGAACATCTGCCATGGCAGGGTTTTCTGGCTTGCAGAGCCTACAAACAGCACCACCACAACCTCATCAAACGAGGTGATAAAGGCAAACAGACCACCGGAGATCACACCCGGCAGGATCAGCGGCATCTGCACCCGGAAGAAAGTGGTCACCGGGTTTGCGCCCATATTGGCTGCGGCCCGTGTCAGAGAGCGGTCAAAGCCAACCAGCGTGGCGGTCACGGTGATGATGACAAACGGAATGCCAAGTACGGCGTGTGCCAGAACAACTTTCACATAGCCCACAAAGGTCTTGTTCATGCCCAGCGTGCCTTCGAGCCAGTGGCCGATGTCGCTGTAGAAAAAGAACATGCCCGTTGCGGAAATGATCAGCGGCACAATCATTGGCGAAATCATGATCGCCATGATCGCACGGCGTCCGGGCACGTGGCTTTGGGACAGGCCAATCGCCGCCAAGGTGCCAAGGCTGACCGAAATGATTGTCGCAATCGGCGCGATGATCAGCGAGTTTTTAAAGCTGCGCTGCCATTCGTTGTTGGTGAAGAAGTCCTGATAGTGCTTCAGCGAGTAACCCGCTGGATCAAGGCGCAGCATTTCCGGTGTGAAGGTGAAAAAGTCCTGTTCGTTAAACGACAGCGGCATCACCACAAGGATGGGCGTGATCAGGAAGGTAAAGATCGCTCCACAAATAACACGGAATGCATAGTGCCACAGCACCTGTCCGGGGGTCAGATACGGCAGTAGCCGGGCGCGATAGCGGCCCTCATACAGCCAGTAGCTGAACCATTGGATAAACCAGCCATACAGCAGGCCAACGATCGCGGCCGCCAGACCACCAAACAAGAACCCCAGCGCGCCATAGAGTGCAATGGTGAGCCATTTGCCTAGCTTCTCATTCTTGAGCACAAAGATGTAGAGCGCGGCGCCAATAACAGCCATCAGTGCGCCAATCAAAACGCCCAGAATGCCGGAGCCGTTTGAGGTGCCTATGAAGAGGCCAAAGAAGCCGCCTGCGGCTGCCACAGTGGGCAAAACCAAAGACATCGGTTTACGGGAAATCGGAGTGAGTGCAGCCATGGTTCTTATCCCAATTTCACGTTATCGATGCCGACGATCTTGTCATAGCACCAGTAGAGTAGCAGGACGACGCCCAGCAGGATGGTGCCCAACGCCGCAGCGAGACCCCAGTTCAACGAGCTTGAGATGTGATAAGCGATCCGGTTGGAGATGAAGACACCTTTGGTCCCACCCACAATTTCTGGCGTGATGTAGTAGCCAATCGCCAAAATGAATACCAGGATCGAGCCCGCGCCAATGCCCGGTACCGACAGTGGGAAATAGACCCGCCAGAACGCAGTCCAGTTGGTGGCACCCATGGACTTGGCGGCGCGCAGATAGGTTGGCTGAATGGTCTGCATCACCGAATACATCGGCAAGATCATAAACGGCAGCAGGATATGCGTCATCGCCACGATGGTACCAAACTGGTTGTTGATCATCACCAGCCGGGCGTCATCCGCCACCAGGCCAATCCACACCAGAACTTCGTTGATTACCCCTTGTTGTTGCAGCATCACCTTCCATGCGGAGGTCCGCACCAGGAGCGAAGTCCAGAACGGTAATAAAACGAGGATCATGAGAATGTTGGCTGTGCGAGCGGGCAGGTTGGCCAGCAGCCATGCCACCGGGTAGCCTAGGAGAATACAGCTGACTGTGATCATCAGCGACATAAACAGAGTCCGCTGGAACAGCTTGATCAGAATACGTTTGTCTTCCGGCTGCGTTTGAGCGCCTTCCGGTGTGCGCTGCATGTCGACCGCGTTCAAGAAATATCCGTTGGTGATCTTAACAGAATGGGTCTTGATCACCGCCCAGGTGGTCACGTCACCCCATTTCTTGTCGATATCTATCAATTGTTCTTTGAACGGGCCATCAGTGGCCGGATCCAGTTTTTTGATCTTACGTCCAGATTTGCGGAACAGAGAAGACATGCCGGTGTATTCATAGTTCAGGCGGGTACCCAACCTTGTGTGCCGTTTGGCTTCAATCGCGACCACCATATCCGTAACAAATGCCGCGTAGAGTGCTTCGTCAGGCAAGGCACCGGACTCGGCATCCCAGTTTTGCAGTTCGGCCACTGTCAACGGCAGGGTCTCGACAACAATGTCGTTTTCAACCGACTTGAACAGCATTTTGCCAATCGGGAAGATAAAGCTGACCAGAACAAACACCAACAAAGGCGCAATCAGCATCAAGGCCCGCGTTTTTTGCATGCGGAGTGCCCGTGCGAGGCTCTTTTTTAGCGGTGTGCCGTCGGCGGCGAGCATAGGCCCGCTTTGGGAGGTGGCGTCGGTCATGATGTCCCCGTTGTTCTCACATGTCAGGCTTATGTGACGCCCGATCTTTTGTGGAGAAACAGGGCCGCCTAATGCGGCCCTGTTCAAATCTTGCTAAGTGAACTTACTTCGCTAGCCACGCTTGGAATTTGGCGTCCAAATCGTCACGGTTGTCGGCCCACCACTCGTAGTTGTTTACAAAGGTGTTCTCGGCATTGTTCGGATCAGTTGGCATGTGCGGGCCCATGTCGATGCCCAAGGTCGCATGTTTGCCGACCAAAGGTGCAGAAGATGCACGTGCAGGGCCGTAAGAGATGTAGGCTGCTTGGTCTGCCAGGCGCTGGGTGTCGGTTGCGAAAAATACATAGTCTTTAACTTGCGCCAGGCGTTCGTCTGACAGGCCAGCAGGGATCACCCAACCGTCCAAGTCAAACATCTGCCAGTCCCACGCCATGCCAATTGGCTGCTCTTGCTCGACGATGGCCGAGAACAAACGACCGTTGTAGGTGGAAGACATGAACACTTCGCCATCTGCCAGAAGCTGGATGGCTTCTGCTGCGGACGACCACCAAATGGTTTCGTCTTTGATGGTGTCAAGCTTCGCGAACGCGCGGGCTTGGCCTTCTGCAGTTTCAAGAGCGTCATAGACGTCTTCATATGCAACACCGTCACAAAGCAGTGCCCATTCCATGTTCGCAATTGGTCGCTTGTTTAGGCCACGCTTGCCAGGATAGTTCTCCAGATCAAATGCTTGGCAGGCACCTGCTGGAGCTTCCTTACCCTCTGGAAGAAGGTCGGTGCGATAGCCGAAAGTGGTCGAAAATACGATCTGTGGTATGAAGCAATCCGAAACGATCATGTCGCCAAAGTCGTCGCTGGCTGAAGTGCCATCTGGCGCAGCCGCCAAAAGTTCATCATGGTCAACCTCAATTGCCAGACCCTCGTCACAAGCACGCATGGCATCTGCCGCTTCCAGATCGACCAGATCCCAAGTCAGGTTGTTGGCTTCTTTCATCGCGCGCAGCTTTGAAATGCCTTCAGCAGAACTGTCGTCGTTGATGATGGTGACACCGGTCTTCGCTGTATACGGGTCATGGTAGGCGTTTTTCTGAGACGCAGTGTAAGCGCCGCCCCAGGATACGATGGTCATTTCCTGCGCCATGGCAGCAGGGGCCACCAGTGCAGTTGTGACGGCAAGAGCTGTCAGCTTGGTCTTCATTGGATACACTCCTTGTTGATTTCTTTAGTTTTTTCTTTTTGGGTCCGGATCTTCCGCCCGGTTTTTGCGCGCCAGCCCGTTCTAGGCGTCCAGCGCACGGCAATCTTCAGGCAGCCAACCAATTTCGATTTGCTGACCTGGGGTGAGGCGTTCCACATCCGGGGCGTTCCGAGTCTTAATTACAAACTCGTCATTGCCCGCCACCGACAAACGTGTGCGGAAGATGTCACCCATGTAGATGAACTCTTTCACTTCGGCTTTCAGCGTGTGCGCGCCTTCCTGAATACGGTCTTTGTTGTATTCAACACGTTCCGGACGGATTGATACGCGGGTGCGGGCCCCCGGCTTCACGCTTTCATGTACTGGCTTACAGTCGATCAACTCGCCGTCGTCCAGTTCAACAATCGCGATGCCGTTGTTGATCTCTTTGACCACACCTTCCAGCGTGTTGTTCTCGCCGATGAACTGCGCCACAAAGCTGTTTTGTGGGTTTTCGTACAGGGTGTCCGGTGGATCCAACTGCTGAATGCGGCCATCGTCAAACACCGCCACGCGGTCAGACATGGTCAAGGCTTCGGTCTGGTCGTGGGTCACATAAACCGTGGTGATACCCAGATTGTGCGCCAGATTGGTGATCTCAAACTGCATTTTTTCGCGCAGCTGCTTATCCAGCGCGCCCAGCGGTTCATCCATCAGAACCAGCTCGGGTTCAAATACCAGTGCACGCGCCAAGGCGATCCGCTGTTGTTGACCACCTGAAAGCTGTGCTGGCCGGCGGCCACCAAAGGCGCCCATCTCAACCATATCCAAGGCGCGTTTGATTTTTTCTTCGCGCGCGCTCTTGCCCATTTTACGCACTTCCAGTGGGAAGCTCAGGTTTTCCGCAATCGTCATATGCGGGAACAACGCGTAGTTTTGGAACACCATGCCGATGCCGCGCTTGTGCGGTGGAATGTTGTTGATGGAGGTGCCACCAAGGCGAATGTCGCCGTGTGTCGCCGTTTCAAAGCCTGCCAACATCATGAGGCAAGTTGTCTTGCCAGAGCCTGAGGGGCCCAACATGGTCAGAAACTCACCTTTCGGCAGGCTTAGGTTCAGATCTTTGACGACGAGGGTCTCACCATCATAGCTCTTTTGCACGCGGTCGAATTCGACAAACGCGTCGTTAGATGCACTATCAGCCAATAATCGGCTCCCTGTGTTGTCCGTCGGCAGATTTTCTCTGCTCGTCTGTTTCAAGTGTAACCACACCTGAACTTAAATGCGCAAGCCGGCATTCCGTATGGGAAAGTCTGCCAGCCAATTGGTAGGGTCGACGTCTGTTTGCGACACTTCGATGACGATTTTCGCCAATTATGATCAAATGGTAAACCCATAAACCTGTAAAACTTCAAAGTTTTTCCGGATAAAGTTGCAAAGCCTCCGCTAGAGCGGACAACAAAAAAAACCCGGAGCAAGGCTCCGGGTTGATCAATTTTGCGCAAAGAATAGGCGGTTTACTTGTAGAGACCTTCGGATTTGATCTGTTCAAAGGTCTGATCCAATGCGCGCGTCGCGCGTTCCATCAGCACATCAATGTCGCCTCGAGTCATCACCAAAGGTGGCGAAATGATCATGCGGTCGCCCACATGACGCATCACTAGGTTGTTGCCAAAGCAGTGCTCGCGGCATTTGTAGCCCACGGTGCCTGCTTCCGCTGCAAACGGCGCGCGGGTTTCTTTGTTCGGCGTCAGCGCGATGGAGCCCATCATGCCCACAATTTTGGCTTCGCCCACCAGAGGATGATCCGCTAGCGCTTCCCATTTCTCTTTCAGGTACGGCGCCACATCGTCTCGCACATACTCAACAATCTTCTCTTCTTCGAGAATGCGCAGGTTCTCCAATGCAACCGCACAGGACACAGGGTGCCCGGAGTAGGTGTAACCATGGTTGAATTCCGTAGTCGCCACTACTTCGGCCACTTCGTCACAAACAATGCTGCCACCAATCGGCGCGTAACCAGACGACAGGCCTTTGGCGATCGACATGATATGCGGCTTAATGCCGACGGTCTGGCTGCCAAACCAGTTTCCGGTACGGCCAAAGCCACAGATCACTTCATCTGCAATCAGCAAGATTTCATACTTGTCGCAAATACGCTGAATTTCCGGCCAATAGGTCTCCGGCGGTACAATCACACCACCGGCACCTTGGATCGGCTCTGCAATAAAGGCGGCCACACGGTCCTCACCCAGTTCCAGAATGGCTTCTTCCAGTTCCTTCGCCCGCAGCAGGCCAAACTCCTCCGGAGACATATCGCCGCCTTCAGCCCACCAGTTCGGCTGGTTGATGTGGTGAATGTCTGGAATTGGCAGGCTGCCTTGCTGATGCATGGGCACCATGCCGCCTAGGCTTGCACCAGCCACAGTGGAGCCGTGATAGGCGTTTTTGCGGCTGATGAAGATGGTCTTTGCTGGCTTGCCTTTGGCGGACCAATAATGTCGCACCAAACGTAGGTTGGTGTCATTCGCCTCAGAGCCGGAGCCAGCGTAAAACACGTGGTTTAGATCCCCCGGTGCCAGCTCGGCCAGCTTCGCGGACAAGGCAATCACCGGCACATGGGTGGTTTTGAAGAAGGTGTTGTAATAGGGCAGCTCTTTCATCTGCCGGGCTGCCACTTCGGCAAGTTCCTCGCGGCCGTAGCCGATGTTCACACACCACAGACCTGCCATTGCATCGAGAATATGCTCACCTTCGCTGTCGGTCAGCGTTACGCCTTTGGCTTGGGTGATCACCCGCGCACCGGCGTCATGAAAATCGTTCTGCGTGGAAAACGGGTGCATGTGGTGCGCCACATCCAGCGCCTGGAGCTCCGCAGTGGGCAAGTGATTGGTGATCGCGTTCATGGCTAACCTCGCAACAGAATCAGGGTAGGTGAAACGGTCAAATCACCGCCTCACATCTCTTGCCACAAAAATATGATCAAATTCTGATTAGTCAATCGTGTCGCTAAAAGCAGTGCCATCGAGCAGTGCTTCGCGGATCTGCTCCATGCCCTGAACCACATCTTCACGCATTGCATCAGCGGTCTCTTGCGCATTTTTCGCCTTCAATGCATCCAGTGCGGTCTTGTGATTATCTGGCAAATTCTGCGTGCCCATACGCCCGCAAACCACCCGCATGGACGGGCCGAATCGCAGCCAAACACTGTTGGCCACATCCATCAAAACCGGCGCATTGGCGACCGCATAGAGCTTGGCGTGAAAGGCGAAGTTCTGGCGCAAATAGGCAGAAACATCCCCGCGGGTGATCGCCTCATCGACTTGTGCGTCAATCTTTTCCAGCGCCGCAATATCAGCCGTCGTGATCTTCTTTGCGGCATGTGCAGCCAGTCGAGACTCTACGGTTTCCCTTAAGAAAATAAGGTCATCGATTGCATCCACCGTCAGCATTGGCACCACCACACGACGGTTACCGCGAAACTCCAGAGCCCCTTCACTGGTCAATCGGCGAATCGCTTCCCGAATGGGGGTCATGCCGGCACCTGTGCGTTCTATCAAACCCTGGATAGTGACCGCCTGACCCGGTGCCAATTCGCCAAACAACACCGCATCACGCAGCTGCGCATAAACCTGTTGATGCACCGGGACGCGAGTCGCGTTTTCGTCTCTGTGTTCAAAACCTTGTCCCAATTTCCCAGTGCCTTCCATTTGTGCAAACTATTTATCAATGCGATGTGCTAGAACGTATAATCATCGGCAAAATGCACAAGCATATTGCCATAACGCAAAAACTTGATCAAATTAATCTCACAGAATGCGACCGGGTCTGAACCTGGCGTCCAACGGGAGAACATCATGAAGACATCCTTCATCGCACTCGCGGCCTCCATGGCGATTGGTGCAACTGCTGCCACCGCCGAAGAGGTGCGTGTTTATAACTGGTCTGACTATATCGACGAAGAACTGCTGACCAAGTTTACCGAAGAAACCGGCATCAAGCTGATCTACGACGTGTTTGACAGCAATGACGTATTGGAAACCAAAATGCTGGCCGGCAACTCCGGCTACGATGTGGTTGTACCCTCCGGCACCTTCCTTCAGCGTCAGATCGCGGCAGGCGCCTTTCAAAAGCTCGACATGTCCAAGCTGTCCAACTCCGGCAACATGTGGGACGTGATCGCTGATCGCACCAGCAGCTACGACCCCGGCAATGAATACTCCATCAACTACATGTGGGGGACCACCGGTATTGGTGTGAATGTTGGCAAGGTAAAAGAGGTGTTGGGTGACGATGCTCCAATCGGTTCTCTTGCGCTGATCTTTGATCCGGCCAACATGGAAAAGCTAGCCTCTTGTGGCGTGCATGTTCTTGATGCGTCTGACGAGATGATCCCGGCCGCGCTGGCGTATTTGGGTGAAGATCCTGACAGCCACGATAAAGACGTGATTGCCAAGACAGAGCCGCTGTTCACCGCGGTTGCGCCGTATATTCAAAAGTTCCACAGCTCCGAGTACATCAATGCACTGGCAAACGGTGACATCTGTGTGGCCGTGGGGTGGTCCGGCGACATTCTGCAGGCGCGCGACCGTGCCGCAGAAGCGGAAAACGGTGTCGAAATTGCCTATAACGCTCCTTCTGAGGGCGCGTTGATGTGGTTTGACCAAATGGCCATCCCGGTGGATGCTCCAAACGCCGAAGCCGCGCATAAGTTCCTGGACTTCATCATGGATGCGCAGAACATGGCGGATGCGTCCAACTACGTTTACTACGCAAACGGCAACAAAGCGTCTCAGCCTCTGTTGGAAGAAGACGTGATTGGCGATCCGGCGATTTATCCGGACGAAGCCACGCTGGAAAACCTCTACACCACCTCGCCATACCCACCAAAGGTGCAGCGCATCGTGACCCGTATGTGGACCAAAATCAAATCCGGCACCTAAGCCTGATTTATCTCGGCTCGCGCATCTGTCGCGCGGGCCGCTTTGACTTCTCCAACATTGCCGGAGCCCGCCATGGCGCTTGATGTCTTTGCCCCTTGGGATGATCCCAACGCAAAACCCCTCATTCAATTTCAGAACGTGACCAAACGCTTTGGAGACTTCACGGCAATTGATGACCTGACCGTGGACATTTTTGAGAAAGAGTTTTTTGCCCTTCTTGGTCCCTCCGGCTGTGGCAAAACCACAATGATGCGCATGTTGGCCGGGTTTGAAACACCCACCGAGGGGCAGATCCTGCTTGCGGGGCAGGACATTGGCGCTGTTCCGCCCAACAAGCGTGCGGTGAACATGATGTTCCAGTCTTACGCTCTGTTCCCGCACCTCTCGATTTGGGAAAACATCGCCTTTGGCCTAAAACGGGACAAGATGCCCAAGGATCAGATTGGCGAGCGCGTCGAAGAGATGCTGCGCCTGACCCGACTTGAAAAATTTGCCCGTCGTAAGCCACACCAGATCTCTGGTGGCCAACGCCAGCGTGTAGCGCTTGCCCGCTCCTTGGCCAAGGCCCCTAAATTGCTTCTGCTCGATGAACCGCTCGGCGCACTCGACAAGAAACTGCGCCAAGAGACTCAGTTTGAGCTGATGGACATTCAGGAAACCACCGGCACCACCTTTGTGATTGTGACCCACGATCAGGAAGAAGCGATGACCGTTGCCAGCCGTGTGGCGGTGATGGACCACGGCCAAATTGTGCAGGTCTCCACGCCGGATGTGATCTACGAGGCGCCGAACTCCACCTACGTGGCAGACTTCATCGGCGACGTGAACTTGATTTCGGGTAAAGCCGATCCGCAAGACGACAAGCTGCACATGCACTGGGCCGAAGGCCAGCCCGCCGTGGTGGGATCGCCCTTGGATGGGGCTGCCAAAGGGCAAGATGTGCACTACGCAATCCGGCCGGAAAAGGTCTCTATTTCAGCTGAAAAGCCGGAAAATGCCGCCAACACCATTCAGGGCGAAGTGCATGATATCGCCTACCTCGGCAACATCTCGACCTACCACGTAAAGCTCGCAGGCGGTCAAATCATCAAGGCGCAATCTGCCAACAACCGCCGCATCTCCCGCCGGGCCTTCACGTGGGAAGACAAAGTGTGGCTCAGTTGGACAGACACCGCCGGTGTCTTCTTGGAGCGCTAAGAGATGCGCCGCCTCCTGATCGCCGTTCCCTTTCTCTGGCTGCTGGCCCTCTTCATTGTGCCCTTTGCCATTGTTTTCAAAATCTCCCTATCCGATTTGGCCGTGGCGATTCCGCCTTATACGCCAACGCTGGACTTCGCCGAAGGCTGGGCCGGACTAAAAGCCTTCTATGCGGAGTTGGATTTTGAGAATTACATCTGGCTGACCGAAGATGACCTCTATTGGAAAGCCTACCTCTCCAGCTTCAAAATTGCGGTGATTTCGACTCTGCTCACGCTGCTGGTCGGCTACCCCATCGCTTATGGCATTGCCCGCGCCCCACAAGAATGGCGCGCCATGCTGTTCATGTTGGTGATCCTGCCGTTTTGGACCAGCTTTCTGATCCGCGTCTATGCATGGATGGGGATTTTGAGCCAAGAAGGCTACCTCAATCAGGTGCTGCTTTGGATCGGCGTGATCAACGAGCCGCTGATTATCCTCAACACCAATATCGCGGTCTACATCGGCATCGTTTACACGTACCTGCCGTTTATGATCCTGCCGATTTATGCGGCCTTGGAAAAGCTCGACATCAGCCTTTTAGAAGCGGCCGAGGACCTCGGCTGCTCCCGCTTCTCCGCCTTCTGGCTGGTGACGATCCCGCTCTCCAAACAAGGCATTATTGCTGGCAGTTTTCTGGTCTTTATCCCGACCATTGGGGAGTTTGTGATCCCATCACTCTTGGGAGGGTCACGCACCCTGATGATTGGTAAAGTGCTTTGGGAGGAGTTCTTCTCCAACCGCGACTGGCCGGTGGCCTCTGCGGTGGCAGTGGTGCTCTTGTTGATCCTGATTATTCCCATCGTTCTCTTCCAGCGCAATGAGCAGAAACAGCGGGAGGCCGACAAATGAGACGCATGACTTGGTTCAATGTCACCTCGCTGACGCTTGGGTTTGCCTTCCTTTACCTGCCGATGCTGATCCTCATCATCTTCAGCTTCAATGAAAGCAAACTCGTCACTGTTTGGGCTGGATTCAGCACAAAATGGTATGGCGAGGTGCTACGCAACACCGCTTTCCTGGACGCCGCTTGGGTGACCATCAAAGTCGCTTTCTTAAGTTCCTGCCTCGCGACGATCCTGGGCACCATGGCTGCCATCGTCATGGTTCGGGCAGGGCGCTTTAGAGGTCGAACAGTGTTATCCGGCATGATCTATGCGCCGATGGTGATGCCCGAAGTCATCACCGGTTTGTCGCTTCTTTTGCTGTTCATTAGCCTGGGCATGGACCGCGGCGTCTTCACTATCGTGCTGGCGCACACCACCTTCGCGATGTGTTATGTGTCCGTGGTAGTCAGCTCGCGTCTGGTGAGTTTTGATCAAAGCCTTGAAGAAGCGGCGCTAGATTTGGGCTGTTCGCCGGTGCAAGCCTTCCGCCTCGTGACCCTGCCCATCATTGCGCCGGCGGTGATCTCCGGTTGGCTCTTAGCCTTCACTCTGTCGCTGGACGATCTGGTGATCGCCTCGTTCACCTCCGGCCCCTCGGCCACCACCTTGCCAATGAAAATCTGGTCTTCGGTGCGTCTGGGTGTCAGCCCGGAAATCAACGCACTCTCCACCATCATGATCCTAGTGGTCGCCATTGGCGTGATCACTGCCTCGTTGATAAACAAGCGCAACGTGGTGCGGCAGCGGCGTGAGGAAGCGGCGGCAGAAAAGCTGGCATGAGACGCATCTGCGACCCGTTTGCCTACTCAGACGGCCCAATTGATAATAGCTTTTGGGCTGAAACAGTGACTATTCAGGCGCGACCTTCCCTGTCGGAGACCGTCACCACAGAGGTGGCGATCATCGGCGCAGGGTACACCGGCCTCAACGCCACGCTCAAGCTGGCGGAGGCGGGTGTCGACGTCACTGTGCTGGACGCCAAACAGGTTGGCTGGGGCGCGTCTGGGCGCAACGGTGGCTTCTGCTGTCTTGGAGGCGCGAAGGCTTCCTATAAGTCTCTAAAAAAGCGTTTTGGCGAGGCTGCCCTGTCCGATTATATGACAGCGGAACAGGCTGCCGTGGACCACGTGGACGACCTGTTGACGCGTTTTGTCTGGGACGTGGATCGGCATAGCAAGGGCGAAACCATGCTGGCGCACAACGTCCGTGTCGCCGCTGACTTTGCGCAAGACGCAGAAGCGCTCGCCACGCTCTACAAACAGCCAATTGATGTGATCGCCAAAGAAGATTTGGCGGCTCGCGGCTTTGGCGGAGGGTTCCATGGAGCAATCACAACGCCCATTGGATTTGCCCTCAACCCGCGCAAATACGTCTCTAACTTGGCCGAATTTGCTGAAAAAAACGGAGCCAAGGTGTTTGGCGATTCACCGGTCATGGAGACCAAACAAAGAGACGGTCGCTGGCACCTCACTACGCCGCAAGGCCAGGTGACTGCGAAAAAGCTGGTGATCGCCACAAATGGCTATTCTAGCGAGTCGACCCCGCCGTGGCTGGCCGGACGCTTCCTTCCGGCGCAATCCAGCGTCATCGTGACCCGCCCGATTTCGCCAGAGGAGCAGGCCGCGCAAGGTTGGACCTCACGGCAAATGTCCTACGACAGTCGCAACCTGCTGCACTACTTTCGCCTGATGCCAGACAACCGTTTTCTCTTTGGCATGCGCGGTGGGCTTTCAACCTCCAAACGCACCAGCGACCAGATCAAGCTGCGCATCCGCCAGCATTTTGAAAATCTCTTTCCTGCTTGGGCGCATATTGAAACGCCGTATTACTGGTCCGGATTTGTCTGCTACAGTCTCGGTCAGACGCCATTTGCGGGCCGTGTTCCCAGTGTCGAAAATCTCTATGCGGGATTTGCGTATCACGGCAATGGTGTCGCCATGGGCAGCTACGCCGGTGCCTTGATTGCGCAGGACATTCTGCAGGATTCGACCCTAATGCATCCGGAGATCATGCGCGACACCCCTGGCCGCTTCCCGTTTGGTCGCTTCCGACGCTTGGCAATGTACCCCGGCTATCTCTACTACGGCCTCAAAGACCGTTGAAGGGCCGCCACTTCAAGCTGCAATCCGTCGCCATAGGCAGCGCGATCATTCTCAATCTGCCACAGACAATAGGCCGCCATGCGCGCGTGATAAAACGGCGCCAACCGATGATAGCGCTCCGCAATATCAACATCGTCATACGCAATAAGGAACGCGTTTGTCTCCTGCTCCGACAACGGACGCCCGCGATAAAGCTGCTGCATGGCTGGGGACAGGAATATGGCAATGTCTTCACAGGGGTCGCCAATGGCAGGGCATTGCCAATCTATCAGTTTCAGCTTGCCGTCGGTTTGGATCACGTTGCCCGGCACGATGTCTGCGTGCAACAGGGCTTGGCGCCCGGTTGGTCGCACTGCGGTCTTGGGTAAGTCGGACACAAAAGCGGGCATGACGCTGCATTTTCCGACAATCTCTAACGTCTTGTGTACCAGCGCAGCGGACCCATCAGGCGCCTGCCGCAATCCGTCAGGCGCGGGCAAAATGTGCAAAAGCCGCATGATGCGTGCCACAGCAGGCGTATCCATAAACCAGGTGTCACCGGGCACATGTTCATAGAGATTGCAGCGCCCATTAGCCGTGTCAAAACTTGATATGAAGGTCGGGGCAATTCCGCGCGGGGCCAACAGCCTGAGCAGCGTCTCCTCCGCATTAGGATCATTGGGGAAAAGGGGATTGCGCGCCGGTCCAGCATATAGCTTGAGCACGACGTCAGACGCCCCCTCAGATGTCCCATGCCAGGCTGTATTGGTCCGCCCACCATGCAACACATGCCACGCAGTCGGTGCCGCATGATCCGGTGCTGCATCGGCCAAAGCCGAAAGCACGGAATCCGGTGGGGAAGGGGGCATTTCAGTCACCGCGGCGGTCCTTTGAGCAGAGCGCCGCGACGCTAATTCACGTTGCCTACTGAGGCAAGCCTTAGGTGACAGGTTCGCGCAGAGAAACGACCTTATCCGCAGCAAATTCGATGCCACCGGGAGAGATCAAAATAACGCCGCTGTCGGAATTTCGCGCCTCGGTCACGCGCATGTAAACGTCGCTGTAGACCGAATCCAGCACCTCACCGTTGGCACGGCTCTCTGTCACGAAGGTATAGTTGCCATCTGGGAACGGGTTGCCTGCATCGTCGATGCCGGACCACGTCATAGAATCCGCTTTTGGATCGATGTCGTAGCGTTGGACTTCGTCGCCGGATTCGTCGCGGACAATCAATGTTGCCTCCGCCGCCAGTGCATTGGCGTTGGGCACCACCTGCACCGGATCTCCGGTGAAATGGGCCGGTGCCGTCACGCGGGCTTCCATGCCCACCCAGGTTGCCAAATTACCCATGCCCATAGCACCAAGCTGGCTGCCAAGATTGGTCAAAAGCGTGTTGGTAAGCGTTTGCTGTTCGACTGTGGAAAACTGCGCCAACTGCGAGGCGAATTCTGTCGAATCCGTCGGGTTGAGCGGGTCCTGGTTTTTCATCTGGACAGACAGCATTGTCAGGAAGGTTTCAAAATCAGATGAAAGCGCGGCAGAGCCTTGGCTTGTGGTATTTTGCGATGCCGCAGCCTGTTGTGCCGCCGCTGTAGAAGTGCCGGTAACTGTCGTCATAACTGTCTCCTAGACGCGGATATCAAGGCCGCCATTTACGTAGGTTTGTGGCGTGGTTTGTTGCGCGGCCAAGGTGGCGGTGTCGGCCATCAGTGGCTCGTCGCCTTGTGCGCCACCGTCTTGACCTCCTTGGCCAAACTCATTTCCGGATTGAGCGTTTTGTCCGTCGCTGCCTTGCTGTTCAAAACTGAACGACACGTCCTGATAGCCCATTTCCATAAAATCTTTGCGCAGCATGTCGATGTGACGGCGCATCAACTCAGAGGTAGCCTGGTTCTCGGCCGCGATATTGACGGTCATCACGCCACCGGCTTCAGACATGGACATGCGAACCTTTCCGAGTTCCGGTGGATCCATCGCCAATTCAATGATGTTCTTGTCCGACATCTTCACCGCTTCCGCGACTTGCCGCACAACATATGCAGGGTTTGGCGCACTGTTGATCAGGCGCGCCTGTGAGGCGGCTTCCTGCGCGCTCATGATGGATCTTGAACTGTTGGATGTTTCATCGGCAGCGGCCACAACCATTTCCAGGCTCTGAGAGGCCTGCACTTCTGTGGCTTTTGCGTTCATCTGCTGAAGACCTGCGTTGACCTGTTCCATAATCGCGCGGGCTTGCAATTGCTGCGTGGTGGAGGTTGTGGGAACGGAGGGTGTTTCCAGTTTGGGAGCGGCCGGCTCATCCACGGCTTCTACGGTGTGTTGGCGCACGCCCCGACGGCCCGCATCCTGTGCGGCCACGTCCTGTATCACGTGTTGTGAGGGGGCTTGGGTTACCTGCTGGCCCACCTGCGCGCGGACTTGGACACGCATTGGGTCCAATCCTTCACCGACCTCTGCGGCGATTTTGGTCCCTTGCGCATTGGCTGCCTGTACCGCCTCGGCGGCTTTCGGGGCTGCTTGTTCTGGCACCGCAGTCGGTTTGACGTCTGTGGGCTGTGTCACCGGCGCGGCACCCTGTTTGGGCGCGTTGCCGGATTGTCCGGCCAGTTTCATCAACGCAGCATTCTCTGGGGAGCCTTTGGCAGATTTCGACTCATCCGCCTTGACCGCAACCTCGGGGGTATCTGCCACCGCTTCAGCCACTTCCACTGCCGTGAAATCGGCATCTTCCGGTGCTTCCGGGTCCTGTCCTTTTCCTTCGGACGTGGCCTGCTTTCTGTGTTGATCAGGGCGCGATTCGGCATCAGAGCGGCCATTGTCCGTACTCTCCTGATCGACGGGACGTGGGTCCTGCACATCTTCAGAAGGCCGGTCGTTGTCATGGTCTGACGCCTCGTAAGCCTTGGAAAAGTCGTCTCTTTCCCGCTTAGGGTCGGTCGATTTCTTGGGTGCACTTGCCTCGCTAGGCGCAGAGGGTTGGGTCACAAAAGGCAGATTGAGCATAAGGGTCTCCGGGAATTCTTCCACGTCCCCTCTCTATCTCAGTGTTCCTTACCACTTTCTTTACCGTCCTCAGCCACAACAGAAAAATCCGCATGTAGACTGTGAGGCAAGAAATGCTCAACACATCCCCCATCGTGGCGCCCACTGCGCCACCCATCCAACCGGCGCCCAGCGCCCGTGAAACCGCGCTGCGTGACGCCGCCAAAGAGCTCGAAACCAGCTTTCTGGCGGAGATGCTGAAATCCGCAGGCCTCGGAAAAACCAGCGAATCTTTTGGTGGAGGCGCTGGTGAAGACCAGTTTTCTTCCTTCCTAGTACAAGAACAAGCCCGCGCCATGGTCGACGCCGGTGGTATCGGCTTATCCGAGGCGTTCTTCAATGCCCTGAAGGAGCGCGCAGATGTCTGATGAAGCCGTAGAATTCCCGCTGATCGATTCGCTTCAGGGCTTGCTGGATGAGGAGCGCGCTGCGCTGATCGAAGGCAAACTGGACGCGCTGCCTGATCTTTTGACGCGCAAAGAAGCGTTGTTTGAGGAGCTCACCATATTACAGGAAGAAGAAGAGATCGACGCTGACGATCTTGCCCCCCTGCAAGACGGATTTGCCCGCAATCAACAACTTCTGGAATCGGCACAGGCCGGTTTGCGTGCAACTCAAGAGAGAATGGGCACCCTGCGTCGCGTGCGCACAACTTTCGAATCTTATGACAACCGAGGCCAACGCCAAGCTGTTCAGCTGAGCGCCGGTCAACGTGTTGAAAAGAGAGCATAAATATCACTACTGCAAGTTTGTTTAAAATGCCACCGATTGTCTGGTTTGGGTTTAGGGAAACGTTAGCACTTACCGCGCCATGTTGATCCCGCATCCCAAGGAGGGTGGCACCGGACACGGACCTGAGCCGACCGGTAGATGTCAGAACGACGTTCAGGAGCGCTCCCGATTACGTAGGCGCGCAAAATACAACCTGGTGCAAAAGCACCGTCTTAAAAAGGTATAGGAAAGCCATGACCAGCCTTCTGACAAACAACGGCGCAATGGTTGCGCTGCAAACCCTGAAGTCCGTCAACAAGAACCTGTCTGACACCCAGGGCCAAATCTCCACCGGTAAAAAAGTGGACAACGCCAAACAAAACGCTGCTGTTTGGGCCATTTCCAAGACCATGGAATCCGACGTAAACGGCTTTAAATCCGTTCAGGAAAGCCTGTCTCTGGGTGAATCCACTGTTGCGGTTGCCCGTCAGGCAACTGAAACTGTGACTGACCTGCTGGGCGAAATCAAAACACGTATCGCTTCTGCAACCGGTGACAACGTTGACCGCACAAAACTGGGTAACGAGATCACCTCCCTGCGTGATCAGATTGCCTCCGTTGTGGGCGCAGCTCAGTTTAACGGTCTGAACCTGGTAGACGGCAGCGCCGGTACAACCGAAGTTCTGTCCTCTCTGGATCGTTCTGGTGGTGCGGTTTCTGCATCCTCGATCACCGTGACTGGTGTGAACTTGAGCACTGGTGGCTACACTGCTGCAAACGTCTTCGGTACCAACACTGGTGGTATCACTGCTGCAAATGATGGTTTCGCAACCAACATTGCGGATGGCGCGAGCACTGACATCGAGATCGACGCTTCTGTACTGGCTGCCGGTGACTCCATCACCCTGCAGTTCGGTGACGAAACTGTTAGCTATCAGGTAACTGCAGAAGATCTCGCTGGTGCAACCGGTGACAACGAAGTTGTTGCTCTGGCACTGAAAGGCGCGATCGAAGATCAGACCGGTGGCAGCGTTTCCGTTGTTTACGATCCGGCAACTTCGGACACCATCTCTATCACCAACAACTCCGGTGAAGCGATGAACATCTCCGGTCAGTACCAGAACGCAGACGCCGGTGCGCTGGCAGCCATGAGCACGATTGACATCACCAGCTCTACCGCGGCTCAAGCTTCGCTTGCAACAATCGAAAACATGATCAGCACTACCATTGATGCCTCCGCATCTTTCGGTACTGTTGAAAACCGTATCAGCATTCAGAAGGACTTCGTGTCCAACCTGTCTGACTCGGTTAAATCTGGTATCGGTTCGTTGGTTGACGCGGACATGGAAGAAACCTCTGCACGTTTGCAGGCCCTGCAGGTTCAGCAGCAGCTGGCGACACAGTCGCTGTCTATCGCGAACCAGGGTCCACAGCAGCTGCTGTCGCTCTTCCGTTAATGGACTTAGTTGGGGGCGCTCGAACGGCGCCCCCAGCACCTCCATCTTTCTAATTTCTGTCTCGCATATCGGGAGAACTCCGACGTGACACCAAATGCTCTCGCAAAACGTGCCTACGGGCAGGCTGCAGCGCCAACCAAATCCATAGGCAAGCTGGAATATGACGTGATCGCGCGGGTCACCCACAAGCTGAAACAAGCTGCCATGCAAGGCAAACGTGGTTTCCCTCTTCTTGCTGAAGCCATCCACGAGAACCGCTCCCTTTGGACCCTTCTCGCTTCGGATGTTTCCAGTGACGACAACGGTCTTCCCGAACAGCTTCGGGCCCAGATCTTCTACCTCGCGGAATTCACGGATCATCACAGCGCAAAAGTGCTGGCGGGCGACGCCAATGTGCGGCCCCTACTGGAAGTCAACACCGCGATTCTTCGCGGCCTTCGAAGCGGAGCAGCAGCATGAGCGGCCTTGTTCTAAAATTGAGCCCCAAAGAGCGGGTTCTGGTCAATGGCGCAGTCATCGAGAACGGCGACCGCCGGTCCCGACTGTCCATCATGACCCCAAATGCCAACATCCTGCGTCTGCGGGATGCCATCCACCCGGAAGAAGCGAATACCCCCGTACGCCGCGCTTGCTATGCACTGCAGCTGGTTCTGTCGGGCGACTCTGAGGCTGATGATGTGGAACGTACCTTGCTGCGCCACATTGAAGATCTCAGCCAGGTGTTCACTGATAACGACAGCCGACAGATGATTGCGGCAGCCACAGACGCGGTAATATCCGGTCGTCACTATCAGGGCCTCAAGTCTTTGCGCGCATTGTTGCCGCGTGAGGACCGTTTGATGGCGGTGGCACGCCAATGAGTTTTCAACCCATCGTCGCAGGCAGCGGTCTCGTTGCGTGGAATTTTCTTCAGCGCACGATGGACACGCAGACAGAGGCGTTTGAAAACGCGCCTGCAATGCAGCGTGATCTTGACTACTTTGCCGAGAATATCGGCAAGGTGGAAACCGCAGAAGACTTGGCCAGTGATCGCCGCCTGATGCGTGTTGCGCTGGGCGCCTATGGGTTGGATGAAGACATCAACAACACCTTCTTCATGAAAACCATTCTTGAAGAGGGGGCTCAGGCACAGGATTCTCTCGCGAATAAATTGGCTGATAAACGCTACTTGGCCATTGCTGAAGATTTCGGGTTTGGAGACCTGGGTGGTCCTTGGCATAAAAGCCCAGGTTTTGTTGAGAAAATTCAAGAACAGTACTCCACACGCCAGTTCGAAATTGCGGTTGGTGAACAAGATGAAAGTTTGCGTTTGGCCTTAAACGCGGTTCGAGAGCTCGAAGAGATTTCTCTTGATGGCAAAAGCGACAATGCAAAGTGGTTTTCTGTGCTCGGATCACCTCCATTGCGCAACGTTATGGAAGCGACTTTTAATCTGCCGTCTTCGTTTGGGTCACTGGACTTGGACCGACAGGTCGAAGTGTTCCGTGGTCGAATGGAAAAACTGACTGGGGATTCCGAGATCGGTCAATTTGTCGGCCAAGACGTGCAACAGAAGCTTGTGGATCGCTACTTGATCATGTCTCAGATCAACAACTCGCAAAGCATGACGGGCAATCAGATTGCCTTGACCTTGTTGCAGTACTGATCGGCTCCACAACATATCGAACCGTCGCAATACAGTCGCGATACCGATGTAATACTGACGTAAAAATTCAGCAAAAAAGCGCGCCTAAATGGGCGCGCTTTTGTCGTTTCGTAAAAGGTCTATTTACGCTTTCGCACCCGCGCGACGCAGAAGCAGCGTAAGCTTTTGAAATGCATTCACAATCGATGCACTGTTGCCGTCACCCATATAGGCATCCAGCTCTGGCCAGGCATTGATCGCCACATCCAGCACTGGGTCAGACCCCGCTGAATACAGCCCCGCCCGGATCATTGTGGCACTTTGTTCATAGGCCCCCAGAAGCCTGCGAGCCTCTGAAATCGTTGTATTTTCTTGGTCCGTGGCGCAATGAGGTAAGCTCCGCGAGACTGACCTGAGCAGGTCTACCGCCGGGTATCGTCCGCGCTCCGCAATTTTCCGATCAAGCACCACATGCCCATCCAACACCCCGCGCAGGATGTCGGCAATCGGCTCATCCATATCCGAGCCTGCGACCAACACACTGAAAACACCGGTAATATCGCCCTTACCATCCAGCCCAGGTCCCGCTCGTTCACACAGACTCATGATCATATGGGAGGTCGACGGCGGATATCCCCGCAGTGCCGGCATCTCGCCCGATGCAACGGCGACCTCACGGTGGGCCTCGGCGAATCGTGTGATCGAATCCGCCATAAAAATCACATGCTTGCCCGCATCGCGGAAGTGTTCCGCAACACTCATCGCCGCCAACGCGCAACGCCTGCGTACCAGCGGAGACTGATCCGATGTTGCCGCGATCACAATTGAGCGTTTCAGCCCTTCCGGCCCCAGCACGTTTTCGACAAACTCCCTTAGCTCTCTACCTCGTTCCCCAATCAAGGCGATCACGGCAATATCGCCGGTCATATGTTTGGCAAACTGGCCCATCAGGCTCGATTTCCCGACGCCAGAACCTGCAAACAATCCAATACGTTGGCCCTTCACAATCGGCAGCATTGTATTGAAGATCGCCATCCCGGTTTCGAGCCGATCACCCAGCGCTCTCCGCGCAGCTGGCGGGGGCGGCGCGTTCTTCAGCGGCCGCATTTGAGGTCCCCGCAACAGCGGTTTGCCGTCTAGGGGATTGCCATATGGATCAATAATGCGCCCAATCCAGGCATCTGACGGCGCAATGCCGACCTGATCACGCAAAGCCACACGATCACCAATCGACACCCCGTCTGGCGCCGCATCTGGCAGCATGGTCATGTCTTGTGTATGTAGCTGGATCACTTCGCCGGCAATTTTTGCCCCGTCGTGAAGCGTGACTTCCAGCAGATCTCCGATTCGTGCGACCACATTTAGGCCGCTCACGCGCAGAAGGTTGCCCTCAACTGCGCAGACTCGTCCTATGTCTTTGATTGGGCGCACTCTTTTGAGTTCTGCGCCAAGGCTTTCTAGCCCTTTAGCGTCCATTTGGATTCTCCAAAGTTCCTTCGAAACCCTTTCTAAAGGAATCAGGGTTAAGCCTTGATTTAAGCCATCGAGGGAGAAACCCCGTGTTCAAGAATTTGAACGTATTTAAAACTGCACATGCCATGGGCCAACACGCCGCTGTACGTCAGTCGGTTGTGGCTCAGAATATGGCAAACGCTGATACGCCGGGCTACAAAGCTCGCGACATCACGCCGTTTAAGGAGGTCTACCGCAATGACAGTGGTACCTCCAGTATGCGTGCCACCCGCCCTGGTCATCAAGGCCACGGGCTGGAAGCCTCTGCACTACGTCCTACACTTTCAACCTCCGAAGTTGCCCCAAGTGGCAACAGCGTTTCTTTGGAAGAAGAGATGCTGAAGGCGGTTGATGTCAAACGCCAGCACGACCGGTCGCTGGCCATCTATAAATCCTCCTTGTCCGTGCTCAGAACTGCACTTGGACGTTAAGTTAGACAGAAAGTCATGATCAATGAGTGATTTTGGTTCCGCATTAAGCGTCACCTCGTCAGGTCTGCGCGCTCAGGCTGCCCGCCTGCGTCACGTGTCTGAAAACATCGCGAACGCCGACACCCCCGGCTATCAGCGTAAGACCGTGAGCTTTGAAGCTGACACATCTACACGTGACGGGCAGGTGTCGGTGAGCCCAGTTCAACTGGATCGCACCGAGGGCACGAAGATCTTTGATCCAAGCCACCCGATGGCAGACACCAGCGGCAATTACCTTGGCTCGAACGTCGATATGATCATTGAAATCGCTGACGCGCGCGAAGCCCAACGCAGCTACGAAGCCAACCTGAAGATGTTTGACCAAACCCGTCAAATGTCTTCGTCGCTCATGGAACTCTTGCGCAAATAAACTCAACTAAGGAGACCCAGAATGGATGTCCGTACAGTACTAGCCGCTCAGAATTACACCGCCTCCAAACCCGCGACCGGGCCGGCTGAAAACAGCCAAGGTGGCAATGCTCTGTTTGGCCTGGCAAAAGATTTTGCCGCCACCCTTCAGGAAAGCGAGCAGGTCTCGATGCAGGCGATGACCGCCAAGGCAGATCCGCACACATTAGTACAGGCGTTGGCCCAGTCCGAACTGGCTGTCGAAACCGCTGTGACAGTGCGCAACAAGGTGGTCGAAGCCTACCAAGAAATTCTACGTATGCCGGTCTAATGCTGGATCAGGCCCTCTTCTTTGACACTCTTCGCCAAGGCCTTTGGGTCGCGGTAATGATCTCCATGCCCATTCTTGCCGTGGCGTTGGTCTCGGGTGTCCTGGTTGGCCTGTTTCAGGCACTGACGTCGATTCAAGAGATGACCCTGACCTTTGTGCCGAAGGTACTTTGTATTGTCATCGTCTTCTGGGGGACCATGGGTTTCATGAGTCAAACCCTCGTTTCGTTTTTTCAATCCACCCTCGTTCCGTTGATTGCTGGAGGTTAATTATGGACAACGCAGGCTACACAACGCTTACCCGTCAGTCCGGTCTCACCCGCGAGATGAACGTGCTGGCAAACAACATCGCCAACGCGGCCACGACCGGTTACCGGGCCGAAGGCATTGCTTTTTCAGAATTCATCAAATCCGCCCCTGGCACCGAGAGTATCTCTATGGCGACCGCCAATGTGCAGATGACCTCTCTGGAGCAGGGCGCATTAAAGCAAACAGGCGGAAGCCTGGATTTTGCGGTTGAGGGTCCAGGTTTTTTCATGGTTCAGACCCCAAATGGGGAGCGTCTGACTCGTGCTGGTGCGTTTGCGCCAAATGAAAATGGTGATCTGGTGAACATGGATGGCCATCTGGTTCTGGATGCTGGCGGCGCGCCAATCTTCATTCCGCCAGACGCCAAAAGCGTAGATGTGTCCTCGGACGGCACATTTAGCGTGGATGGCAACCCGCTGGGGCAGTTGGGTATTTATCGCCCAATCAACCCGCTCGACTTGAAGCGGGAGACCGGCGTTCTGTTTGACGCACCCGATGGTGTGGAACCAATTGAAGAGGCCCGCGTTCTGCAGGGCTTCCTTGAAAACTCTAACGTGAATCCGATTACCCAATTGTCTCGCATGATCGAGGTGCAACGCGCCTATGAGATGGGACAGACTTTCCTGGAAAATGAACACAACCGCATCCGCGATGCGGTGAAAACCTTCGTCAGATAATTATTAGAAAGAGGACAGCAGAATGCGTGCCCTGACAATTGCAGCTACCGGTATGAGCGCTCAGCAACTGCGCGTTGAGACGATCTCCAACAACCTCTCCAACATGTCGACCACCGGCTATAACGCCCGTCGCGCCGAATTTTCCGACCTGCACTATCAGCAGGTGTCCCGAGCCGGCGCGATCAGCGCCTCTGACGGCTCGGTTTTGCCAACCGGGGTTCAGGTTGGCCTCGGTGTTCGCGCCGCGGCGATTAATGTGAACTTGGAGCAAGGCTCCCTGTCCAACACTGGCGGTGACCTGGATGTGGCGATCGAAGGCAAAGGCTATCTCGAAGTTACTTTACCTAACGGCGAATCTGCCTACACCCGTGACGGCGGGCTTAAGCGCAGCGCAGATGGCTTGATTGTCACGTCAGACGGCTACCCTGTGGCGCCGCAAATCACAATTCCCGAGGACGCTACCAGCATCTCAATCAATGGGGATGGCGAAGTGTATGCTTACTTCTCCGACGCGACCGATGCTGAATTGTTGGGCCAATTTTCACTCGCAGGCTTTTCCAACGCGAAGGGTCTTGAGGCGCTGGGCGGCAACCTTTTTGCCGAAACTGAAGCTTCCGGCGCCCCCAATGTGACCAACCCTGGTGAGGATGGTCTGGGCACTTTGCGTCAAGGTTACCTTGAAGACAGCTCCGTGGATGCAGTGCGCGAAGTGACCGAGCTGATCGAAGCGCAGCGTGGCTACGAGCTGAATGCCAAAGTCATCACAGCGGCCGACCAGATGATGGCAGCCACTGCGCAGGTGCGCTAAAATGAAACGCGCCCTTGCCTTCTTACTCATCACATTTGCCGTTCCGGTCTCCGCAGAGATCGTGGTGGCAACTGAAATCATTCGCGCCAACACTATCATCGAACCTGGTGTGGTCGGTCTCAAAAAGGGGGACGTGCCTGGTGTGCATACCGATTTGGAAGCCGTGATTGGTAAAGAAGCGCGCAAGGCCATTTATCCAGGGCGACCAGTGCGTAAAGGCGACGTTGGGGAGCCTGCGCTCGTAGAACGCAATCAAATTGTCACGCTGGTATACAGCGCCAATGGGCTGAGTATCGAAGCCGAAGGTCGCTCACTTGCCCGCGGCGGAGAAGGGGAACGCCTCCGCGTCATGAACCTCAATTCCCGCTCCACCATCTCAGGAACCGTATTGCCCAATGGCGATATTCAGGTCGCCAATTAAAGGAACACTCCAGTGCGTATACTCTCGACAACACTCCTTCTTGTGGCGCTGGCCGTATCCGGTTGTGGTCGCACCGATCACATGGGCAAAGCGCCCAGCTTCACGCCAACCACAAACAACCAAGAACACTATGCGATGATGAACCCACCGCTGCCTCAGCAGGCCAGCGTGTCACGTCGCTCTGATACAGCGTCCTTGTGGAGCGGAAACAAAGCCTCTCTGCTTGGGGATCGTCGTGCTGCTAGTCGGGGCGACATCCTGACGGTGGTGATCGAGGTTGATGAAAAAGCCCAAATCAATAATGAAACCGAGCGTAGTCGCAGTGGGTCTGACAACCTGAATATTCCTGCGTTTGCCGGACTGCCGCAGCGCATCAACTCGCGGCTCCCCGAAGGCGCTACTACGGATCCATTGGTGGATCTTAGCTCAAATAGCTCCAGCTCGGGAGACGGTTCAGTAAAACGTAGCGAAAAGCTCACTTTGCGCGTCGCGGCGACTGTTGTTGACGTTTTGCCAAACGGGGTTTTGGCGATTGAAGGAACACAGGAATTGCGAGTCAACTACGAGCTGCGCGAGTTGTTGGTATCCGGTTTCGCTCGCTCAGAAGATATCTCACGTCAAAACGAGATCACCTTTGACAAAATAGCTTCCGCCCGAGTGTCCTATGGTGGCCGCGGTCAGATTACCGACATGCAGCAGCCACGTTGGGGGCAACAGGTCATGGACGCTGTCCTTCCTTACTAATCGGGTGATCTGATGAAAAAACTTCTACCTATCATTCTTCTTCTGGTTGGCATCGGGGCTGGCGTTGGCGCAGGGCTTGTCCTGCGTCCGGAGCCTGCTCCAGTTGAAGCAGCCGAAGGTGCAGAAAGTGAAGAACACGCCGAAAAATCTGGTAAAATCGACGAAGAAGGCCCGCCAACCGGGCGCGAATATGTCGACCTTGTTGATCAGTTCATTGTACCGGTAGTGAATGACAATGCTGTAGCCTCGCTCATCCTGATCACACTTACCATCGAGGTGGAAAGCGGCAATCGGGAGGCCATCTTTGAGGCGGAACCCCGCATTCGAGGCGCGCTTCTGCAAGCTATGTTTGATCACGCTAACATTGGCGGTTTTAGCGGCGCCTTTACCAACTCCAGCAAGCTAGACCGGCTGCGTGAAACCTTCTTAGAAGTGGCGCAGAAATCATATGGTGATGAAATCACGGATGTGTTGATTGTGCAGATCACACGCCAAGACATCGCGTAATCACAAGCCTAGACACACAAAAGGCGGCGCTCAATTGCGCCGCCTTTTTTGTGTGTTGAGAAAATCGTTGGCTTACATTCCGCAGCTTAACTTGCCTTCCATGATCGAATCCACCAGCGCCACGGCTCGCATTTGTCGGCGGGTTTGCTCCTCATGTTCCAGCAGTTTCTCCATTACGTCGGCTTTGCCAAAATGCGTTTGTAGATCTTTATAAGCCATCTCTTTACGCACCATCACATTGGCTAATTGGTGGTTCAGGATCTTCCGATTGCGTCCAATCCAGCTGTTCCAGGCCAGATCGCCGCCGGTGATCCGCATGGCGGTGTCATCAGTCAGCGTGTCCCGCCCGTTTCTCTCCTGATCCGCCAGGTCATTGAGCAACCCACGCAGTTTGTTTTCTTCAGCTTGAATGGACTGCATCGCCGCCTGCGCCTTTTGATAGTGCGCCTGCGTGATCACGTTCAGCTCATTAAGATCGTCGCTCATATGCTGCCTTTCATACGTTGACGCATCGTGTCGGCAAATCGAATGGCGGCCGCCACTGGTGCGTAGTGATCCGGAGGCACTTCCTGACCAATTTCCACAACCGCGTGCAGCGCGCGCGTAGACGGCGGATCTCGGTGGATCGGTACAGCGTTTTCCTGCGCCACTTCCCGGATTTTTGCCGCCACTTCATCCACACCTTTGGCAACACAAACTGGCGCGGCGCCGGGCTGTCGGGACCATTTCAGCGCCACAGCGTAGTGGGTTGGGTTGACCATGATAACATCCGCATCTGGCACATCCGCCAGCATCTGGTTCATCGCAATTTCCTGACCCTTTTGGCGCCGTTGTTGTTTCATATGCGGATCGCCTTCGGCCTCCTTGCTCTCATCCGTCATTTCTTTGCGGGTCATCATGTTTTTGCGAATGTGCTCTGCGTGTTGCCAGAAATAGTCGATCACCGCGATGGAGGCGGAGACGACAATCACAATCATCAAGAATTCAATCATCAGGCGGCCTAAAAGGGCAGGCACCATGATGGCGTCGAGCTGAATGGCAGAGGCCATTTCCGCCATGCGTGCCTTTAGAAAGAACCCAAGACAGACGGAAAAGATCACCAGTTTGGCAAAGCTTTTAGAAAATTCAAACAAACCACTGCGGCCATATTTGTTTTTGGCGTTGGAGATCGGATTGATGCGCGACAATTTCGGAGCCAGCTTGGAGGGCGTCACCAGAAAGGCGCGTTGTGCAACAATACTGAGAATCACCGCAATCATCGGAACCGCGAACCACGGCGCCACGGCGGTTATGGTTTCCAACATGATGCCGCCAAGCGGCGTAGACGGATTGCCCTCAAATACCAGAGGCGCCAGTTCATCCGCTTGATCCAGTAGAACCATCAACCCGTTACCAGCGGCCTTGATGGTAGCGGAGCCAACCGTCAGAAATGCGAGTGTTAGGCCCAGGTAGCCCGCCGCCACGAAGACATCCATGGATTTAGCGATCTCGCCCTTCTTGCGCGCATCATCCAGTTTCTTCTGGGTGGGTTCAAAACTCTTTTCGCTGTCGTCGTCCTGACCGCCGCCGCTCATCTCAGGCCCTCAACCGGGTTGATCGTAAACGCTTCCATCGCGCCCCACCACAGGGTGAGTAGTGATGGCGCCACGAGGAACAAAAGGAATAGGCCGCCCGCTGTGATCAATGGCGCCCCAACGAAGGCCACCATCAACTGCGGCATGGCGCGGTTGATCACGCCAAGCATCAGGTTGTAGATCGCCGAAACAATCACAAAAGGTGCCGCCAGTCGGAACGCCATGTTAAACGCCTGAGCCATATGTGGGACGCCCCATTCGGTCATGATTTCCCGCGGTGGAAAAGTGCCCGCTGGGAACAACATGTAAGATCCGATCAGGTAACGTGCGACATAGACGTGTAGCCCCATGGTTACCGCCAGCGCCAGACCAGCAATTACCAATACATTGCCGATTGCTGGCAACGGCTCGCCTGCTGCACCGCCCAAAAGCTGAGCCAAAGAGGTCGACTGACCGGCAATTGTGCCTGCGGTCTGCAAGGCAAACACAAACATGCGAATACCAATTCCCATCAAAAAACCACTGATGGTTTCGGTCAACGCATATTGCGCGATCAACGGGAAAGTCGGCTCGGCGCTTTCGAATACCGGTACGGCGGGGGCCACAATCGTCGTGAAGGCCAAGGCCAGAACAATCTTAATCCTTTGTGGTACCGATGTTTCGCCAAAGGCTGGCAGCAGAGCCACAGCTGTCCCAACCCGCAAAAACACCAAAAAGCCGTGCCAAAGCGCAGCTTCTGTGGTGTTAAGAAGGAAGAGGGCGGTCTCCATCATGCGGCAACAACCCCGACCAGTGCAGGTCGCGCATCCAGGCCGATTTCTTCAAAGCTGAGGACCGGATTGGAAATACCTTTGGCGCTCAGAACTGTGCGCAGGAATCGCCGGCGCCGTGTCGAGGTTACGAGCGCAGCAAAAATTCCGCTGTTTCCGGCGTCTGTCATCCGGTCAGAAATTGACTGCGCCAGCGCGTTGAATACATCCGGCGGCAGCGCCACGTCCATACCGCCCGCATCACCATCCACCTGATAGGTAGCAAATGTGTCTTCCCACTCAGGCGCTAGCTGCACTAGCGGAATGGTGCCATCGTCGCGCTTCAAGTCGGAAATCAGCTGGAAGCCCAGACGCTGGCGCACATTTTCGCAGATGGCTTCCGGCTGTACGCTTACATGACGGGCCTCTGCGATCGACTCCAAAATCAGCGGCATGTTGCGGATCGATACCTGCTCATCCAGCAGCATACGCAAAATGCGATGCAGCAGATCAAGGGGCACTTTGTCGGGCACAAACTCATCCATCATCCGGCGGTTGGCATCCGCGCGCACAGGATCGGACAGGTTGATCATCTCATCCAGTATGCGACGCAGTGCTTTAAAGGTCAGCAGGCGGCCAAAATTGGACTTGATGGTCTCCAATAGATGCGTTGCTAGAACTTCGCCCGGCGTCACAATAGTTATGCCTGACAGCGCAGCTTTTTCTTGTGCGGCGCTGTCGATCCAGCGAGCAGGGGCCCCGTAAACCGGTTCCGAAACGTCTTCACCAGTGGGTAGTGAATCCGGGCTGTCCCCAGCCAAGGCCAGAACCTTTTCGGGCTCTAGACGGTCGCGCACTTGCTCCACACCCTGAATGCGAATGGTGTAGGTGCCATTTGGCAGAGACGGCTCGTCGGTCAGGCGGATTTCTGGTAGAATCAAACCATAGGTCGAGGCCACATGGGTTCGCATGTTGGTGATGCGCGCATCCAAACCCGCGCCGGGATCAAGCACCATGTTCACCAGGTCCGTGGCAAACTCGACATGAATGTCGTCCAGATCCAGCACGTCGCCAATGGGCTTGTCGCGTGGTAGAACTGGCGCGTCTTCTTCATTCGGTTCAAGGCTGGCTTCAGCTTCTTCTTTTTTCTTCTGATGCAGGTAGTATGCGGAAAATCCCAGTACACCGCCGCCAGCCAAGAAAGGCAGGAAAGGCAGGCCTGGAACCAGAGCAAACAGAAGCATCAGTACGGCTACGGTGGCGATGGCCGGCGGGTAATTGCCCAGCTGCCTCAGTAGGGTTAGGTCAGTGGACCCGGTGGTGCCGCCACGCGCCAAAAGCAAAGCCGAAGCAATTGAGATGATCACAGCTGGGATCTGGGTCACCAGACCATCGCCGACGGTCAGGATCGCGTAGGTCTCAAAAGCTTGGCCAATGGGCATGCCATGAATGGCGACGCCCATGATTAGGCCCATCACCAAGTTCAGAAGTGTGATTAACAAGCCGGCAATTGCGTCGCCTTTCACAAACTTTGACGCACCATCCAGCGAGCCGAAGAAGGTGGTTTCCTGCTGTTCACGCTCACGGCGGGCTTTGGCTTCGGCATGGTCAATCGCGCCGGCTGACATGTCGCTGTCAATCGCAAGCTGCTTACCTGGCATGCCGTCGAGTGCAAAGCGCGCGCCGACTTCGGCCATCCGGGTGGCACCTTTGTTGATCACCATGAAGTTCACGATGAGCAGTACGCAGAACACCACAAGGCCCAGGAACACACTGCCGCCCATGACGAAGTTGGCAAACCCTTCGATCACATCACCGGCAGCGTTGGTCCCAGTGTGGCCCTGACCAATGATCAGCTTGGTCGAAGACACGTTCAGCGACAGGCGCAGCATCAGCGAGGCCAGAAGGATGGTCGGGAAGGCCGAAAAATCCAAAGGTCGCTCGATAAACAGCGTCACAGTGAAGATCAAAATGGCGAGGGCAAAAGATGCGGCCAATCCGATGTCCAGCACCCAAGAGGGCATAGGCAGGATCATCATGACAATAATCGCCATCAGGGCGAGGGCGAGTAGGATCGTCGGACTAAATAGCGCTTTGATGGAGAAAGTTGGGTTCACGGATTACCCTCCATTGCTCAGCAAAGATCGGCCTGACCCGGACCCGAGTGGCACAAGTGATCCCATTGTGCCACCTGAACTGCTGCGTTGAAGCAGCGGGAAATTGTTTTCTCGGATCACATTGGCAGTGCGCATCAACGGCTTTACCTTTTTGACCGCTTTCACTGGCATCACTGCCTGATCCGGCAGCGATGCCATGATGCGCTTGAAGCGGGCTTTATATTTGTCGGCATATTTCGGGGTGCGGGAGTGATAGGCGGCGGCGGCCTCATCCCAGTTGTTGGTTTCCGCATAGAGTCGGGACAGAAAATCTGCCGCGTAACGCGCGTTGGCTGTGGGGTCGAACATGTGCTCAATGTCGGTGAAATGCTGACCATGCCACCGATAGTTTAGCTGAAAGCAGCCCACGTCGAAACTGCGTGCGCCAACCTTATGGTGGCTTGTCACATAGTTCAACGCCTCCTGATAGCTGTCAAACCAGACGCCTTTGCCTTCCATATTCACGGTCCAGGGCCAGGGTGCCAGTTTGCCACTGCGGCTGCGGCCGGTTTCTGTGCGGGTGATTGCCAGAAGTACATTGACTGGTACGCCGGTTTCGTTGGCCGCAATATGGGCCACCCGGTCGCAGGTTTCTGCGCCTTCGGTACTCGCTTTTGCAGATGTGGTGATAACCAAAATGAGACTCGTCACAAGTCCCAGAAGACCGGTTTTGACGGTCTTAAATGAGTCGCAATAGAATCGCGACACCGCGTTGAAAACGTACTGTTTTTTCATACCGATAGCTTTCTGCCCCAGTTCGAGGCCCAAGCTATCGGTGGTTGGTTAAGATGTAGTAACCGTAGTTAAGAAGATGGCTCGCTTACACTGTGTAGGTCGAGCAATTCGCCGAGTACGCCTCGGCTTTCCGCAGCGCCTTCCAGCAACGCCCGATTACGCGCCAACATACCTTCGGTCACGCGATCGGGCGCCGCAGCTGTTTCGCCATTTTCTTCAGATGGTAAGAGGTAGGTCGAGGCCCGTCGTAACACTTCGTTTTCCGAGGCTGTCAGAGATGCCAAGTCGCCATCTAGCCAGGCTTCGGTCTCCGCCAAGCCACGGTCGCCAAGTTCAGCCAGCAAACGCGCCGCCCCGGCATGATCGCCCGCCATTGCCTTTGCGCGCGCGCGCAAGCGATCAGCAATCGGTGTTTCCATACCTATAAGCTCCGCTTCAGCGCGCTTGGGTAGTGCTTCTGCGAGTGCAAGGCGTGCATTCAGCAGACGCTTCTCATCGGTTGGAATCACAGTTTGTGCCGCCTGCATAAGGCGTTTGGTTTCTCCCAGAAAGCCCATCTCGAAGGTCTTATGGGCCAATGCCAAAGCGGTGTCCGTGGAAATGCGGCCGGGCGACGCGAGACGCTCCTGAATGGACCAAGAAATCACTTCAAAATCGTCTGCATGCTCCAACACGGCCATGACCAGTTGGCTGCGCACGTCTTCTGCGGCTGCGTCACCGTCGCGGGTCTCAATGTCTTTGATGATTTTAAACGCCGCGCCAAATTCTTGTTCCATCATCCGTGCCAGCGCATGGGCACGGCGCAGGTCAGGCCCCATGCTGCCGCCCTTGTGCTCCACGGCCAGGGCGCCGACCAGAGAAATAGTCTCTGCGGATGGGGCCACGCCTTGTTCCACATGAGTTGCGATCAGATCTATGACCGCTTTGGTGGATATACCGGCATTCTGCGTGGCAATTTCAGTGAGAGCTTCGGTGGCTTCTTCGGTGTTGCCAAGCTCTGCATTCAATGTGGCTTCGGCAAACTCAAAGTTGATGTCCGGTGTGGGGGTTGTGCGTTCAATCCCGTTCAAAACTAGCATCGCAGCTTCGGTTTTACCCTGTGCCACCAACTGGTTGCTCAGTTTTGGACCAAGATACTCGCGTAAGTGACGCGGCATCTTTTGTTGCGCGTCCAATGCACCGTTCACAGCACTTTCCCCCACCAGGGTTTCGCCTGAAAGAGCCGCCCACATGGCGGAGTTGCCAGCACAATGCCCCTGGCTGGCAAACGACGGGTTGTGTGCCGGAGGCTCGCGTCCATCCATGATATGCGCCATTGCGATCAGGATGTTGTTCTCACCACTTTCAGGCAGTAGCTCCATGATCTGCAGCGCTTCGGCGCCAAAAGTGTAATGGACATAGAGTTGTGCCAACTCGCGCAATGCATCCTTGTTGGTGCGGTCAAACTCGCCCACCACTTCCTGACGCAGGCGACCAAGCTCCTGCACAAAGGTGCCTTCGCCACTCCAGTCGGCGATGTTTACCGCCGAATCCGGCAAGCACATGCCTGTGGCCACTTGCCCACTCAGCAGAGCGGCAATGTCGCGGCCCATTTCGTCAAGCACGTTGTAAGCGACGATGTTTAGGTCTTGGCCGACAGCAGCTTGCGGTGGCACATGATCCGAGCTGTTGAGCTGTGGCATCTGCGACTCAGCCGTTTTGACGGGCTTTCCCACCAGACCATTGTCTTCTTCAATAGGAGGCGTCTGTGCCTGCAATAGGTTTTGATGAGCTGCGCGGTCCACCTGCTTAATCAGATCGCCACGTAGGATTTGCACCTGGGCGCTGCGGTCGACAAAGTTTTCGAGTGCCAAGAGGTCGGAGAAATCCGGCTTGGGCTCAGAGACGGCCACCTGTACTGGCGGGGGGGTCGGATTAGCAGCCTCAAATGACGAGAATCGGAACTGGCGTTGTGGTTGTTTCTCAACCGGCACGGCTTCTCCAAATGACAGCGGCACCTGGGGTAGGTCGTCGTTTTGCGCAGTCGGCAGGTCATCGCGAATGTCAAAGATCACGTAGCGCCCATCGTAAGGGATCGACACCACACGACAGGCACAGGCCAGTTCCAGCTCCAATTCACCGGCGGCGTCGTTGGCAACAATATTGGCCAAACGGTCCCGCGGGATTTTGTCAAAGATGGTGCTGGTACGCAGATTTACATCGTCACCCTCAATTTTGATGGTGTAAAACCGCCCGTCGCGGGACACGGTCCAGTCGGTCTCTGCCGACGGTAATGTGGCGACCAAACGGGTGAAATCTTCGTGCTCGCCCGACCGGAAAAGCACGTCTTGAGCGGCCCCCGCAGAGGCCGCCAATACCAACGGAACAGCAAGAAAGAGCTGTTTCATGCGGCTTCCTTCTTCACTTCTGCCAGGGCCTCTTCCAGCTCCGCAAATTGCGGACGGTTGTGGCCCGGCGTATTCTGACGTCCAACTTCGATGCAGATGTTTGGCGAGTGGTTGTGCAGATTGGCAATCAACACCTCACGGATCAGCTGATAAAAATGCGCCTCATCTTCGACCACACCTTTGATCTTCGCGGCAAACGGACCCACCAGACCATAGGCTAGGAAAACCCCGAGGAACGTCCCCACAAGTGCGCCACCAATCATGCCGCCCAGAACTTCTGGCGGCTGATCGATCGATCCCATGGTTTTGATAACCCCCAAAACCGCCGCAACAATTCCCAGCGCCGGAAGCGCATCCGCGAGTGACTGCAACGCGTGGTTAGGGTGCATTGCGTGGTGGAAATTGGCTTCGATTCGCTTTTCCAGAACCTCTTCCACCTGATGTGGGTCGTCATAGTTCATCGACGCGGAGCGCATGGTGTCGGCAATCAGATTGATTGCCTCTTTGTCCGCTGTGATGCGTGGGTATTTTTCAAAGATGTTGGATTCATCGGGATTCTCGATATGCTCCTCGATGGCCACTGGGTTTTTCCTAGCCAATCGTATGAGCTCAAAAAGCAAACACAGCAGATCCTTGTAATCGTCCGGCTTCCATTTAGGGCCTTTGAAGACTTTCCCGAGATCTTTCAGCGTATGTTTCACCACGGAGCCGTCATTGGACACCAAAAAGGCGCCCACACCGGAGCCGCCGATGATGATCATCTCAAAGGGAAGGGCCTTCATAATCGGGCCAAGACTACCACCGGCCAGAACGTATCCGCCCAACACCATGATAAAAACAACAGCGATGCCAATAATGCCTAGCACGGGTTCAAACTCCTAGTCGCGTTTCCGTCCGACCATAGGCCGACGCCGGTTAACAAGTTCTCATTCGGTGGGGGTATTTGCGTTCCTACCGGCCAAAATAACGCTGATTGTGTATGCAGCATCTGGCGTCATACCAGCCATGACGCCCGCCGCCGCTTCAGGCTTCATGCGCCCGATGAAACCAGCAGCAAATTTTGGGTCCATCTCTTCAAACAGAGCGGCCACATCTTTGGGCTTCATGGTCTCATAAACCTGAGTCAGTCGCAGCAGGTCATCTTCCGCGGCGGTCTCTGACAAGGCAATCAGGCTGCGCAAACGTCCTTCGGCATCTTCCAGCGCAGCCAGTTTTCTGGTCACTTCACCATCCGCCACATTTAGCGCCTGCAGGCGATTCTTGATCTCTGCCTCACGTTGCTCGATACGCTGCTCGCGTTCTTTGAACACGACCATAAGTTCACGCATGTCTTCAGGTGGCTCACAGGTTTCCGGTTTTGCCATACTGGCCAGCGGTGATTCAAAAAGCGGCTCTTCACGCGCCAAAGCTTCAGTCGCGCTAATGCTCACACGCACGGTGGCCGAGGCAATCAAAAACGTCGCAATCAAAAACAGGCTCCCTTTGGACTGCTTTCGGCGTGCCTTTTTCTTGGCTTTTGGCGTACCCGAAGGGGCGTCCGGCTTGGTCAGCGTCTCTGCAGCCGCCTTTGCACGGGTTTTCTTGGCGTCTTTTTTCATCGCATACGCTCCAGTTAGGCGACGTGGCGTTTAAACATGGTGCCAGCTTCTGGCTCTTTTGCTGCCGCTGGTGCGGCTTCCGCCTGCATCGCGGCCAGGGCCATTGCCGCCTTTTTCTTGGCTTTCTTCTTGGCCTTTTTCTTTGCCCGACGGATCAGCTTGGCCTCTTCCGCTGCAATCGCTTCTGCCTGGATACGCGCCCAATCCTCATCATTGGTGGTTTCTGTAGTTTCTTCCGCTTTGGTATCTTCCGCGATTGGTTCGGCGACCTCTGCTTCGGCCCTTTCTTTTACGGGCTCAGGTTCGTCGGCTTCCGGCTCTGGTGTGGCCTTTGCTTGAGCTGGCTTCGAATCTTCGATGTCGTGCATCGCGGCCATCATCAGCTCAAGACGTTTAGAAACCCCTTCCGCGCGCTGAGTCAGTGCCTCAAGTCGTTCGGTGGATTTACCGGCTGTGCCTTGTGCGGCTTTCAGCGTGCGGGTCATATCGTCCACTTGGGCAGACAAAACGGCCACCGCTCCGCCTACGCCTGATTCCAAATCATTGAATTTGGAAAGGCGGCGCGCCAGTACAAAACAATAGATGCCAGCCCCGAGGGCACCGGCTACTAACAAGATATCTGCAATCAAGTTCATCTCGACACTCCTCAGTTCAACACGAATTCCATGACCAGAAGGTCGGAAACACGTTCAGGTCCGGTTACAATTTGTACGCGACGCAGCATTTGCGACCGCAGGGTCACCAACGCATCTGGCGATTCGATGTCTGACGTGTTCAGCGCGCGCAGATAGCCGTTCAGCACATCCACAACACGCGGCAACACCCGCTCCACTTCTTCCTGATGGTCGCTGGGCACTTCCAATTGGGCGCGGAATCGCAGGTAGTCTGCGCCGCCACTGGAAGTCAGTGAAACAATAAGAGGGTCCATGCCGACGTAAGTCACGTCTGGCAGTGCTTCGATCTCTTCCGCTGGTGCCGATTCCTCGGCCACATCAGCAGAATCATTTCCTAAAATCATGCCCGAATAGACGGCGTAGAATCCGCCGCCGCCACCAGCCAAAGCCAGTACGAGCCCAATGATTAAAGGGAGTTTTGACGCTTTTTTCGGTGCGTCTTCTGTCTCGACAGTTTCGTCAGTCATCACAGGTTCCAAATTCTTTGTCCCTGCAACTTCAACCATACAGAAACTAACCGATTATTAAGTCTGTTGAGAGAAACAGTTCGTGACGGTCGTGCAGAAGGTGCGATCCCACGGAGAAGAAACGTGCAACAATTTTTGAATATGTGGACAGCAATGGACAGTCGGCGGAAGGTGATCGTCGTTTTGGCCACGATTGCGGTTTTTGCGACCGTACTGTCATTGGGGCGGGTCGCCACTAAACCAGGGATGTCCCTTCTATATAGTGGTTTGGAAAGCGGCACTGCCGGCGAAGTCGTCACCGCTCTGGAGCAACGTGGCGCAATTTACGAAGTGCGCGGTGGTTCGATTTATGTGGCTTCAGGCTCACGTGATGAGCTGCGCATGACGCTCGCAAGCGAGGGTTTGCCTGCCAATACGACTCAGGGTTACGAGCTGCTCGATTCGCTGTCAGGGTTTGGCACCACCTCGCAAATGTTTGACGCTGCTTACTGGCGCGCAAAAGAAGGTGAGCTGGCCCGCACCATTGTGGTGAGTCCGCTGATCAGCCAAGCGCGTGTGCACATTGCCAACGCCTCTTCCAACCCTTTTCAACGGCATATCAAACCGTCTGCCTCCGTGACGATCACTACGCCCGCCGGGGATTTGCCAAACAAACATGCGCAAGCACTGCGTTTCCTTGTGGCCTCTGCGGTGTCCGGTCTCTCTCCAGAAGATGTTGCCATTATTGATGGTAGCGGCGGACTGGTTGGTGTTGCGGATGAAACCACCACTAAAGTGGGTGATAATAAGGAAGAAGAAACGCGCCTGGCCGTGCAGCGTATGCTGGAAGCGCGGGTTGGTCCGGGCAATGCGGTTGTCGAAGTCAGTATTGAGACTGTGACCGAGACCGAATCTATCACTGAGCGGATTTTTGATCCTGCCAGCCGTGTGGCGATCAGCACCGAAACCGAAGAACGAAGCACCGATTCCCAAAACGCCTCCGGGCAGGTGACCGTGGCCTCCAACCTGCCGGACGGTGATGCGGCAGAAAACTCAGGCTCGACCAACCAAAACCGCGAAACCCGTGAGCGTATAAATTACGAAGTGTCAGAAACTCAGCGCGAGATTCTGCGTCAGCCCGGAGCCGTGAAGCGCATGACCGTGGCCGTGTTGGTGAATGGCACCCAAACTCAGAATGATTTGGGTGAGCCTGTTGTGACTCCACGCCCAGATGAAGAATTGGAAGCACTGCGCGAACTGGTGGCCTCAGCTGTGGGCTTTAACGAAGGTCGTGGCGATGTCATCACCCTGAAGTCGATGAATTTTCAGCCAGTCCTGCCGATGGGCACAACCGCCGATTCCTCGATGTTCAAAGGCATGGAACTTGACTTGATGTCGATTATTCAAACAGCGGTTCTGGCCGTTGTGGCTCTGGTGCTTGGCCTGTTTGTTGTGCGTCCACTTTTGGCTGGCAGCGGCGGCCGAGAGCTGAACGAATTGGGTGATTCCCCGATGCTGCCGGACTTTGGCGGCGAAGACGGTGATTTTCCCGCCATGGCACCGATGATGGGAGAGGTCGGCGGAGCTGAAATGGGCTTGCCAATGATGGGTGACATGGGAGGCGACGTTGGTGGCCTGCCCGACCTTGGTGGTGGCTTGCCCGCGCTGGGCGGGGATGGCGGCGGCATGTCGCAATCTGACGCCGCTGACCGTCTGCGCGGCCTGATCAGCGACCGTAAGGATGAAACTGTCGAAATTCTCCGTAACTGGCTCGATGATCGTGAGGAAGCCTGATGTCGATTTCACATCTGTTTGAAGATTTTGGTGGAATCGCCGCCCCAGAACCGGAACCCATTGCTGCGCAGGAGGAGGGCAACGAGGATGAAATGCTCGAGTCCTTTGAGCAGGGCTACAAAGCCGGTTGGGATGACGCAATCAGCGCCAAGTCTGAGGAGCACGCCAGTGTCTCCGCCGCTCTGGCCGGTCGCCTTAACGATCTGTCTTTCACCTACCATGAGGCGCGCGAGGCGATTCTCGCTGATCTCGCCCCCACGGTGGAGAAAGCCATCATGACTGTGCTGCCAGAGGTGGCCCGTCAGGCCGTTGGTGCATTGGCCGTGGAACAGCTGCACCAAATTGTGCGCGAAAACAGTGAAACCCCGGTGGTGTTGTCTACGGCGCCGGATTGCTACCAGCCGGTCATCGACGTCATGCCTGAAGACCAGAAATTTCCCGTCGAAGTGGTGCGCGACGAAAACCTGGCAGAAGGCCAGGTGCGTTTCGAATTTGCCCAACGCGAACGCCTGATTGATCTCAGCGAGGTTCTCGAAGCCGTCGCTGATGCAATGGCTGCGTTCACACATGAAACACGCAAGGAGGCCCAGAATGGCTGATCCAACTCTTAAATCCGAATCCGGCAACCCGTTCACCTCTGTGCCTGTGGAGATCACGATCTCCGTGGGCAAGGCGCGCCCGCTCATTGGTGACCTGCTGAACATGAACGAAAATTCCGTTCTGCCGCTCGACAAGCGGGTTGATGATCCGGTGGAACTTTATGTGGGTGATAAGCTCATTGCCCGTGGCGAGCTTGAGGAAATGGAAGGCGGACAGGAAGGCCAACTGGCCGTGCGTCTAACCGAAGTGGCAGAGTTCGAAAGCGGCCTGTGATGATCCGCGCGGCTTTTCTTGCCGTCACTTTTTCCACCGTCTTTTTGTTTATGGCAGATCCCGCTTCGGCGCAGGATCTGTCCATCCCGATCACCGAAGACGGTTCGCTGACGGCACGCAGTATTCAAATCTTCCTCCTGATTACGGTCCTCAGCCTCGCGCCGGGTATCGCGATCATGGTTACTTGCTTCCCATTTATCGTGACGGTGCTCTCGATTCTGCGTCAGGCCATTGGTCTACAGCAGTCGCCGCCCAATATGATGATGGTCTCGCTGGCGATGTTTTTGACGTATTACGTCATGGAGCCGGTCTTCACCCAGGCTTGGACCACGGGAGTGGAGCCGCTGATGGCGGAACTGATCGACATCGAAACTGCTTTTGAGTTGACCACGGAACCCTTCCGTCAATTCATGGCGGCCCGTTTGGACCCGGACACCTACACCCATCTGGCGTCTTTACGTCCAGATACGGTCGACACGGCCCCTGGCCCTGACTCGCCCTTGTCGGTTTTGGTGCCCAGCTTCATGTTGTCTGAAATCGCTCGCGCCTTTCAGATTGGCTTCCTTATCTTCTTGCCGTTCCTGATCATCGACTTGGTCGTCGCCGCCGTGCTGATGTCCATGGGGATGATGATGGTTCCACCGGCAATTGTGTCTTTGCCGTTCAAACTGTCGTTCTTTGTGATCGCAGATGGGTGGAGCCTGATTGCCGGCAGTCTGGTGCGGAGCTACTTCTAACATCACACGCGCCGCTTCCCTTTTGAGGCGGCGCGTGGCACACATCGGATGACTCAATCCGTTAGCGCAATTAGGCGCGGAGTAGCCCCATGAATCTGAAAGCGACCCTGCTGGCCCTTCTGGCTTTTGCGATCTATTCGACGCATGACGTTGTGGTAAAATACCTCGGCGCGACCTTCTCGCCGTTTCAGATTGTGTTTTTTTCGTCGCTGTTCAGCTTTCCACTGATCACTCTGATGCTTGTGCGTGACCCCACCCACGGCAACCTACGCCCCGTTCATCCTTGGTGGGTGGCTCTGCGTTCGCTTTGCGTGGTGATCTGTCCAACCGCTGCGTTCTATGCTTTTTCGGTTCTGCCATTGGCGCAGGTCTATGCGCTGCTTTTCTCTACCCCATTGTTGGTGACAGTTTTGGCAATTCCCGTTCTCGGCGAGAAGGTTGGCATATGGCGTATGATGGCTGTTCTAGTGGGCCTCTTGGGTGTGATGATAGTGGTTCGTCCTGGCGCAACCGAACTGAATTTTGGCCATCTCGCCGCGTTGGTCGCCGCGGGCACCGCCGCTTTGCAATCCGTTATTGTCCGCAAAATTGGTCAGGATGAGCGTCGTGTTGTTCTGATGCTATACCCGTTGTTGATAAGCGTGGCGGTGATGTCTGTGGCGATGGTGTTTGTCTATCAACCTGTTGCCGCGTCTCACTTGGCGGGGTTCGCCATCGTTGCCGTTTTTGGTTTTATCGCGACCTTGCTCATGGTCTCCGCCTACACAATTGGCGAAGCGGCCTTGGTGGCGCCTATGCAGTATTCGCAAATCATCTGGGCCGTCTTTTTCGGCGTGCTGCTGTTTGACGAAACCCCAGATGCGCCAACACTGATCGGCGCAACGGTGATTGTCGCCAGCGGTCTCTTTATTATCGCCCGCGAAGCTATTGGCGGTACGTCTGAGCAAACTCCAGTTTTGCGCACCCGCTCCCGTGGTTTGTCCCCGGGCAGTTTCCGGGTGAGCCAAGCCTTGCGCCGTCCCGGGCGTGATGAGACGGTTTAAGTCGCGGCGCATCAGCCCGTCGAACACACATGTTTTGAGGGGGGCTAAAACAACAAAACCCCGCCAGATGCGGGGTTTTGTTTGAAAGTGGTGAGCCGTGAAGGATTCGAACCTTCGACCCACTGATTAAAAGTCAGTTGCTCTACCAACTGAGCTAACGGCCCACTCTCTGTGTTGGTGCGCGGTTACTATGCCGACAGAACGAGGGGGTCAACCCGATTCTCGAGAAAAATTTCGCGATACTGGAAAAGGCTGTTCAACGGGCGTATATGCGCCCAATGGATACACGTGTTGAAACCCGTTTGGCGTTCATGAAGATGCATGGGCTGGGCAATGATTTTGTCGTTGTAGACGCGCGCGTGCGCGCCTTTGATTTGACCGATGGTCAAATCAAAGCGATTGCGCACCGGCAAAAAGGTGTGGGATTTGATCAGCTTGCGGTGATCACCTATGGCACAGAGGGCAGTAACGCAGACGCACATCTGACGTTTTATAATGCCGATGGCTCGACCTCCGCCGCTTGCGGCAACGCCACCCGCTGTATCGCGCGCCACTTGATGGATGAGTCGGGTGCTGAGTCGCTTACCTTGACCACAGATCGCGGCACTTTGTTTGCTGGAGAGGCCGGGAACGGTCTGGTGTCTGTGAACATGGGCCATCCGCAGCTTGCATGGCATGAAGTGCCACTTGCACATGACATGGACACACTTGAGCTACCGATCGATGGGGCCCCGACGGCCACAGGCATGGGCAACCCGCATTGCACCTTTTTTGTGGACGACGTGGACAGCGTGGATCTTGAGGCTTTTGGCGCCGCACATGAGCATCACCCGCTCTACCCCGAGCGCACCAATGTGCAGGTCGCACAGGTGATTGGCGAAAACCACATCCGCATGCGGGTGTGGGAGCGCGGTGTCGGCACGACTCTCGCTTCCGGCTCTTCCAGCTGTGCCACCGCCGTGGCTGCATCACGTCGCGGCCTGACGGGCCGCGAGGTGCAGATCGATCTCGATGGCGGCACGCTTTGGATCAACTGGGCAGACGACGGTGTCTGGATGACCGGCGAAACCGAACATGTCATGTCCGGCCAGTTCACGGCCGCCTTTTTGGAGCGGCACAAATGACCGCTGCAGCGCCAAAGTTCACCACACTTGGCTGTCGCCTGAATTCTTATGAATCAGAGGCGATGAAAGACATGGCGCAATCCGCCGGTCTTGAGAACGCCGTGATCGTGAACACCTGCGCGGTGACCGCAGAAGCCGTGCGCAAAAGCCGCCAAGAAATCCGCCGCCTGCGCCGCGACAACCCGGATGCGCAGATCATTGTCACCGGCTGTGCCGCGCAGGTCGAGCCAGAGACGTTTGCCGCTATGGGCGAGGTCGACAAAGTCATCGGCAACACCGAAAAAATGAACCCGGCGACTTGGCAGGGCATGGCCGCTGATTTCATTGGCGAGACCGAAAAGGTGCAGGTCGATGACATCATGTCGGTCACCGAAACCGCCGGTCATCTGATCGACGGTTTTGGCACCCGGTCACGAGCCTACGTGCAGGTGCAAAACGGCTGCGACCACCGGTGTACCTTCTGCATCATTCCTTACGGTCGCGGCAATTCCCGCTCGGTGCCGGCCGGTGTGGTGGTCGATCAGATCAAACGACTGGTGGACAAAGGCTTCAACGAAGTGGTGCTGACCGGCGTAGACCTCACCAGCTGGGGCGCGGATCAACCGATGATGCCCAAACTGGGCGATCTGGTCATGCGCATCCTGAAATTGGTGCCGGATCTGCCACGCCTGCGGATCAGTTCGATTGACAGTATCGAGGTGGATGAAAACCTGATGCTGGCCATCGCCACCGAGCCGCGTTTGATGCCGCATCTGCATCTGAGCCTGCAGCACGGTGATGACCTGATTCTCAAACGCATGGCCCGCCGCCACCTACGCGACGACGCTATCCAGTTCTGTGAAGAAGCCAAAAAACTGCGACCCGAGATGACTTTTGGCGCGGACATCATTGCCGGATTCCCCACCGAAACCGACGCGCATTTTGAGAACTCGCTGAAACTGGTGCAGGACTGCGACCTAACTTGGCTGCATGTCTTTCCCTATTCCAAACGCGAAGGCACGCCCGCGGCCAAAATCCCCAGTCAAGTGAATGGCAAAGTCATCAAAGCCCGCGCCGCACAGCTGCGCGATGCCGGGGTGGTGCAGGTGGAAAAACATCTGGCGGCACAGCTTGGCAAGACCCATCATATCCTGATGGAAAACCCCAATATGGGCCGTACGGAACAGTTTACCGAAGTCACGTTTGATGCGCCTCAAAAGGAAGGGGCGATTGTGACCGCATCGATCTTAGAGGTGCGCGGGCCGCAACTGGTCGCATAAGCGCATATGGGCACGCCCCAAACCCGCGAGAAATCTTTGGAAAGAGAAAACAAGATGACTGAATTGCCCGTTCTCTATTCCTTTCGCCGCTGCCCTTATGCAATGCGTGCGCGTTTGGCGGTGGCGGTTTCCAGCGTGGCCGTCGAGTTGCGCGAGGTTTTATTGCGCGACAAGGCGCCTGCGTTTCTGGAGACCTCGCCAAGTGGCACAGTGCCATGCCTGAAAGCCGACGACCTTGTGATTGACGAAAGCCTGGACGTGATGATCTGGGCGCTGCAGCAAAAGGATCCGGAAGGCTGGCTGGACATGCCGGAACTGGGCCATGAGTTGATTGCTGAGGCGGATGGTCCTTTTAAGGCCGCGCTGGATCACACCAAATACCACACCCGTTACCCGGAGTTGGATCCTGAAGAGTCGCGGGCCAAAGCCATGGTGTTTCTGTCCAAGTTGGATCAGCAGATCGGTGACAACCCCTGGCTCTTTGGCGACACGACCAGCCTAGCCGATATGGCGATTCTGCCGTTTGTGCGCCAGTTCGCGTTTATCAACAAAGCCCGCTTCGATGCGGATGCGGGCTCCAACCTGTCCCGCTGGCTAGAGGCCTTCATTGTGTCCGACCGTTTCGCGGCGATCATGCCCAAACTGTCAATGTGGCGCGAAGCGGATGCGCCGCTACGCTTTGAACGTGCAATAGCGGTTGCCAATCCGTAGTCGCCCCTGCACGATCGCGCCAAATCAGAGACGAGGCGCACACATGCATCCCAATCCGGCGTTCCGCGGCACCGCGGAGGACAAAAATCTGGCTTTTGCCAAGGAGCGTGGCTTTGGCGTGCTCGCGATCTCCGCGCCTGACGCGGCGCCAATGATCAGCCATGTACCTTTTCTTCTGTCTGACGATGGTAAATCTGTTGACCTGCACCTTGTGCGCTCCAATCCTATGGCCCGTATCGTGGAAAATTCAGCTTCTGCGCGACTGGCTGTGAGCGGCCCGGACAGCTATGTCTCCCCGGATTGGTACAACGCAGACGATCAAGTCCCAACTTGGAATTATGTCGCTGTGCACATTACGGGGCAGCTTTTGCGGCTGCCGCAAGACGAATTGCCCGGTCTTCTGGACCGCCTGTCAGCGCATTTTGAAGCCAATCTGTTGCCCAAGCCGCTGTGGACCCGTGCCAAGATGAGCGGCGACAGTTTTGAGCGCATGTTACGGATGATCGTGCCCTATCGACTGACAATTGACGACGTGCAGGGCACCTGGAAACTGGGTCAGAACAAACCCAAAGATGTGCGCCATGCAGCCGCCGATCAAATGGCTGCTTACGGCTTTGGCAGCGAGTCCCGCGAGCTTGCCGCCCTGATGCAATCCCCTTTTGCCGATCCCACTACGGAGTAATTGAGATGTCCAAATTACAGCTGATCCATTCCCCGGCCTCGCCCTTTGTGCGCAAGGTGCGCGTGACCTTGGCAGAGACAAGCCAGACGGACGACGTGGACCTGGCCCGCGTGCACACCACGGCGCTTAAAACAGCCGACGAAGCCGCCGCTGCCAATCCGCTGGGCAAAATCCCCGCTCTGGTGCGCCCAGATGGTCCCGCGATCTACGACAGTCGCGTGATTTGCCGATACCTAGTGGCCCGCGCAGGGGCCGACCTCTACCCCGAAGACCGCCTTTGGGATGTGCTGACGTTAGAAGCCACCGCAGACGGCATTCTCGAAGCCGCCGTTTTGATGGTCTACGAAAAACGCTTACGTCCAGCGGAGATCGTTTTTGACGATTGGCTCACCGCGCAATGGGGCAAGGTTGAAGGCGCACTAGATGCCCTAAATGAGCGCTGGATGAGCCACCTCTTTGGGCCGCTGGACATGGGGCAAATCGCCGTCGGCTGCGCGCTTGGCTATCTGGATTTCCGCCATGATGACCGCAACTGGCGCCAAGGCCGGGACGGGCTGGCGGGCTGGTACGCCGAGTTTTCCAAACGCGACAGCATGCTCGCCACTGAGCCAAGAGATTGAACAAAAAAGGCCGCGCTTCCGAGCTGGAGCGCGGCCTTGCTACACAAAAAAACAATGTCTATTCCGCCGTGATTGGCGTCTCCGCCTTCTCCACCTTCACGGCTGAGAACTTGAACTCCGGAATTTTCCCGTAAGGATCAAGCGCCGCATTGGTCAGGATATTGGCCGCCGCTTCGACATAGGCAAAGGGCAGGAACACATTGTCCGGCGCAACCGCACGGTCTGCGCGCGCCATAACGGTCACCGTGCCACGTCGGGTAGACAGCGCCACGTATTCCCCTGCCTCAACGCCCAGCTTGCGCAAGGTGGACGGGTGCAGGGAACAGTTTGCTTCCGGCTCCAGCGCATCAAGCGTGCTGGCGCGCCGCGTCATTGATCCGGTGTGCCAATGCTCCAGCTGCCGCCCAGTGATTAACACCATTGGATAGTCGTCATTTTGCTTGTCATCCGGCGGGATCACCGAAGCAGGCGTGAACCGGGCCCGTTTGTTTTCGCGGGGGAAGCCATCGCCAAACACGATGGGCTGGCCGGAGTCTTCGGGTGACAGCGACGGGTAAGTCACCGCCTCACCTTCCAGTCGCTCCCAAGTGATGTTGTCGAGCGAGCCCATGTTGAGCTTCATTTCGGCAAAGACCTCTTTGGGGTGTGTGTAATCCCAGTTCAGACCTAGTCGTTTCGCCAACTCAACTTCAATCCACCAATCTTCTTTGGCTTCACCTGGAGGAGCCGTCACTGGGCGGCCCATCTGCACCTGACGGTTGGTATTGGTCACAGTGCCAGATTTTTCATACCAGGCTGAGCTTGGCAAAATCACGTCGGCATAATTGGCCGTCTCTGTGAGGAAAATATCCTGCACCACCAGATGGTCCAGCATCGCCAACGCATCGCGCGCATGATCCACATCCGGGTCTGACATCGCCGGGTTTTCGCCCAGAATATACATGCCCTTGATGTCGCCATCATGGATTGCATGCATGATCTCCACCACCGTGAGGCCCTTCTGCGCGGAGAAATCCTCACTGTCCCACACCTTGGTGAAGGCGGAGCGCACACCGTCATCCATCACCGACTGATAGTCCGGCAGGAACATCGGAATGAGGCCCGCGTCGGACGCCCCCTGTACGTTGTTCTGCCCGCGCAGCGGGTGCAGACCTGCGCCGGATTTGCCAACATTGCCGGTCATCAGTGCCAGCGAGATCAGACAGCGCGCATTGTCGGTGCCGTGAATGTGTTGGCTCACACCCATGCCCCAGAAAATCATGCCCGCTTTGCCCTTGGCAAAGGTCCGCGCTGCGTCGCGCAGCAGTTCTGGATCAATACCGCAGATCGGCTGCATCGCCTCCGGGCTGAAGTCTTTCAGATGCGCTTTCATCTCGTCCCAGTTCTCGGTGAACTCAGAGATATAGGCTTCGTCATAAAGTTCTTCTTCGACGATCACATGCATGATCGCGTTAAGCATGGACACATCCGCGCCCGGCTTGAACTGCAGCTTGTGGCTGGCATGACGGCCAAGGCCAACACCCCGAGGGTCACAGACAATCAGCTTGCCGCCGCGTTTGGCGAACTGTTTGAAATAAGTCGCCGCCACCGGGTGGTTCTCAATTGGGTTACAGCCAATCGCAATGGCCACATCGGCGTTTTCGATCTCGTTAAACGTCGCGGTCACCGCGCCGGAGCCGACGTTCTCCAATAGGGCTGATACCGAGGAGGCGTGACACAGCCGCGTGCAGTGGTCCACGTTGTTATGGCCAAAGCCCTGGCGGATCAGTTTCTGGAACAGATATGCCTCTTCGTTGGAACACTTCGCAGAGCCAAATCCAGCAACATTAGTGCCTTTTTCTGCCCGCAGCTTGGCCAATCCACCCGCCGCTGCATCTAGCGCCTCGTCCCATGTGGCTTCGCGGAAATGGGTCAGCAAGTTGCCGGGGTCGACGTTCAGGCCTTTCGCCGGCGCATCGTCACGGCGGATCAAAGGTTTGGTCAGCCGGTGCGGGTGCTCGATGTAGTCAAAACCAAAGCGGCCTTTGACACAAAGCCGGTTTTCATTCGCCGGTCCATCAATGCCCTCGACATATTTGATCTTATCGTCTTTGACCTTGAAGCTGATCTGACAGCCCACGCCGCAATAGGGGCAGACGCTTTTGACTTCTCGGTCGTAATCCGCGCTGTCACCCGCGCCGGTTTCGTCCAACAGGGCCGCTGGCATCAACGCGCCGGTGGGGCAGGCCTGCACACATTCGCCACAGGCCACACAGGATGAGGCCCCCATGGCGTCGTTCTGATCAAATACAATCTTGGCCTCAGCCCCGCGCCCGCTCATGCCGATCACGTCATTGACCTGAACCTCGCGGCAGGCCCGCACACAAAGGTTACAATGAATGCAGGCGTCTAAGTTGACGCTCATCGCCACATGCGACGCATCCAACAGCGGTACAGACTCGGATGCTTTGGCCGGAAATCGAGACTGTTCCACCCCAACTTGGGTCACCATGTCGGCAAAATGACTGCTTGCGTCGTGCTTCACCTCGGGCTGGTCTGCCGCCAAAAGCTCGATCACCATCTCCCGCGCTTTCACCGCCCGCTTGGATTGGGTGTGCACCACCATGCCTTCGGTCGCGGGGCGAATGCAGGAGGCCGCCAGAGTGCGCTCCCCCTCCACTTCAACAACACAGGCGCGGCAATTGCCGTCCGGGCGATAACCCTTGGCCGGTTTGTGGCACAGATGCGGGATCACAAACCCTTGGCCGTTGGCCGCATCCCAGACGCTGGTGCCTTCGGGCACAGTTACGTCCTTCCCATCCAGGGAAAAGGTCACGGTGTTGGTCTGGCTGGCGTCAAGCATGGCGACCTCGCTCTTTATCGGTGTTGGTCGATCAGGATGGTGTTGCCATCCGGATCTTGCAGCATCAGGCTCGCAGGCCCGTCAGAGGCTTCATCTGCCTCGCTCATCAGCTCCAGCCCTTTGGCCTTGAGCTGTTTTTGCAGGTCGCGCACATCGGTGAAGCTCTCGGTGTTCTGCGCGCTTTGATCCCATCCCGGATTGAACGTCAGGATGTTGTCGTCAAACATGCCCTGAAACAGCCCGATTACATGGTCGCCGTTCTTCAGAATGCACCAGTTATCTGCGGGCGAGTCGCCCATCATCTCAAAGCCAAGCTTTTCATAAAACGCTTGGCTCGCGGCCAAATCCTTCACCGCCAAGCTCACCGAAAAGGCACCCAAATCCATCTGCGCCATCTTAAATCTCCTCGCTGAAATGTTTCATCACAAGGCGGATCGGATTGGGCGCAGCCTGCCCAAGGCCACAAATGCTGGCGTCACTCATCACCTGACACAGATCTTCCAGCAGGGGCTGATCCCAACTGTCCGCTTGCATCAGTTTAACAGCTTTTTCACAGCCCGTCCGGCACGGCGTACATTGGCCACAGCTCTCATCTTCGAAGAACTTCAGCATGTTTAGAGCCGCATCTCGCGCACTGTCCTGATCCGACAGCACCACCACGGCTGCGGACCCAATAAAGGTGCCAAGCGGTTGCAAAGTGTCAAAATCCAGAGGCACATCTGACATCGAGGCGGGCAAAAGGCCGGAGGAGGGCCCGCCCGGTTGAAATGCTTTGAAGCGGTGCCCGTCCATCATGCCGCCTGCGGCATCGATGATGTCCAAAATTGTGGAGCCTGCTGGCAGTTCAAACACGCCCGGTGATTTCACGCGGCCAGATACGGAATAGCTGCGCAGGCCGGTGCGGCCATTGCGTTCAACAGAAGACATTGCTTCTGCGCCCTCACGTACAATGCGAGCGACCCAGTAGAGCGTTTCGACGTTGTGCACCAAAGTTGGACAATTGAAGATACCCACTTGAGCCACAAACGGCGGGCGGTGGCGGGGCAAGCCGCGCTTGCCTTCGATCGACTCTATCATCGCGCTTTCTTCGCCACAGATATAGGCACCGGCCCCACGACGCAGATCAATGTATCCTGGCGCGACAATCCCAGCGGCTTCCAGATTGGCAATCTCTCGAGTCAAAATTAACCGGACCGCCGGATATTCGTCGCGCAGATAGATAAAGCAGGTCTCCGCTTCCACGGCCCAGGCCGCAATCAACATGCCCTCAAGGAACAGATGCGGACGGCGTTCCAAGTAGTAGCGGTCTTTAAACGTGCCCGGCTCACCTTCGTCGCCGTTCACCGCAAGGTAACGTGGTCCGGCGTTGGCACGCACAAAACCCCACTTCTTGCCCGACGGGAACCCTGCGCCGCCAAGCCCGCGCAGCCCGCTGGCCAGTACCTGCTCCTGTACGGCCTCCCAGTTGCCAGAGCTGCGCAGTTTGGTCAGTTCCGCATAGCCACCTTCGGTCTGGTAGCTCTCTAGGTCTTCATAATCGGGAACGCGCGTATGGGTGTCATCTGCGGCTATCGCTGCCTCGACCTTTTCAACCGTCGCGTGGTCTATGTGATTGTGGCCCAACTCCAATGTGGGTGCGGTATCACAACGGCCCATGCAAGGCGCGCGCAGAACCCGCACTTCGGATGGGTCCATGCCGTCCTTCAACGCTTTGTGAAGCTGTTCAGCCCCGGCCAATTCGCAAGACAGCGAATCACATACCCGAATGGTCAGGGCAGGGGGTGGCGCCTCGTCTTCTGCAACCAAATCAAAGTGGGCATAAAATGTGGCAACCTCGTAAATCTCAGCTTGCCCAACCCGCATTTCTTCGGCCAGTGCGCGGATGTGTGCCGCGGACAAATGCCCGTAAGCGTCTTGAATGAGATGCAAAAACTCGATGAGCAGGTCGCGCCGTTTGGGCATGTCTCCCAAAAGCGTCTGCACTTCCGTCAAAGCAATATCATCGACTTGCCGCCCTTTCGGCGTGCGACGTGATTTGCCCGTGCCTTTTTTCTTCCAAACTCCCTTGGAGTCGTCCAGCGGTACCATGGTCACCTCCCTGCCAGATGGGGTACGGTGACATCACTCAAAATGATAATCAATCAGGCAAAACTTAAGCTTCGATAATTTTTGCTTATGGAGAAACTATGTCCAGTGCCCGCCGCAGCGCTTCCACTGTCGAAAGGCCGGGATCGCGGTGAGGAGACACCAGGCTGACGTCTTTTTCCTCATCCGGAGAGGTCAGCGGCAAGGCAACGGTATTTGGCATATCACCCAGACAGTTGGCCAGTCCAACAGGGATCACAGTTGCGGCCACACCGTTGGCCGCCATCAACATTGATGCGGTGAACTCGCCGGTTTCCGCCACCACATTGGGCAGCACGCCAAGGTCGCGGAAAATAACATCCAAAATACGGCGGTTCTGCATGCTTGGATCCAGCAGGCTCAGTGGTAGCGCAGCGGCTTCTTCCCAGCTCGCAGTGCCGGTCTCGCGAAGGGCGAGCACTTTTGGGGCCAGAAGCAGGTAGGTCTCATTGTAAAGATGCTCCACGCGCAGCATTTCCGGCGAAATCCCTTCGCCATAGGTGATGCCCGCATCAAACACGCCGTTTTCCAAACCTTGTTGGATTGCCAGAGAAGACACAGTTTGCAGGCGCACAATGATTCCTGGGTGATCTGCGCGCAGTTTCTTTACGGCTTCGGCAGCGAACCCAACAGCCGTTGGAATAACGCCAATGGTCAGCCGGCCTGTGATGTGTCCTCCTGCTGATCGGAACTCTTCCTCTAGCAGCTTCATGCTGTCCATGATCTTGCGTGCATGTCGCACCAATGCCTCGCCCTCAGGCGTAAACCCCTGAAACCGGTTGCCCCGTTTCACAATTGCCGCATCAAGCCGCTCTTCCAGTTTGCGAATGCGCATGCTGAAGGCCGGTTGGGACACGCCACATTCCTCCGCAGCACGTGCGAAATGCCCGTGGCGCGCCAAAGAGGATAGAAATTCAAGGTCTTTTATACTGATCACAAAGCCCGCTCCTATTTGGCAGTCTTGCAAGCTCTAGCGACTTTGATCTTACTTCGCCAGACTGCGAAAGGTCAGGCGATTCGATCCGGAAATCCGATGAGAGCATCGCCCAAAATGGGATTGTAGTTGCTGAACTCCCCAAAACGGTGTCAGGAAGCGCGACAAGGGGACGCGACACCACAAGATAAGCGAATGTTCGCTGGACGGGTTGCAACACCTTCGTTAAATAGCGGCGGAGAGAGGCGGCGTTTTTACGTGGCCCATTCGTCATATACCGGCTTGCCGGTTGTTTAAGGAGGAACCTCGTGTCCCACGCAGAAGATCACGAAGGCACCCGGAGAGACTTTCTCTACTACGCCACAGCAGGCGCAGGTGCCGTGGCCACTGGTGCTGCCGTATGGCCGCTTGTCAATCAGATGAACCCCTCCGCCGATGTGCGCGCGCTGTCTTCGATTCGCGTCGACACATCTGGCATCGAACCGGGCACGCAGTTGACCGTGAAATGGCTTGGTAAGCCGGTGTTTATTCGCCGTCGTACCCAAACCGAGATCGACGAGGCCCGTGCAGTCACCATGGACGATCTGTCCATCGACCAAGAGTCTCAAAACGCCAACAAACCTGGCACCGACGCTGCGGATGAAAACCGCGCGATGGATGAAACCGGCGAATGGCTGGTGATGATGGGTGTGTGTACCCACCTCGGTTGTGTGCCTCTGGGCGATGGCGCTGGTGACTTTGGCGGTTGGTTCTGCCCGTGCCACGGCTCCCACTACGACACCTCCGGCCGTATCCGTAAAGGTCCGGCTCCTGAAAACCTCCACGTTCCTGTTGCCCGTTTTGAGGGCAGCGAACTGGTCCTCGGATAAGGAACGCGCGAATGTCTGGTATTCCACACGATCACTACGAACCCAAATCCAAGCCAACCAAATGGGTTGAAAGCCGCTTGCCTATCATCGGCCTGCTGTATGACACCCTGATGATCCCAACACCAAAGAACCTGAACTGGTTGTGGATCTGGGGCATCGTTCTGGCGTTCTGCCTGGCGCTGCAGATTGTCACCGGCATTGTTCTGGTGATGCACTACACCCCACACGTCGATTTGGCTTTTGCCTCCGTTGAGCACATCATGCGCAACGTGAACGGCGGTCATATGATCCGCTATCTGCACATGAACGGCGCGTCGCTGTTCTTCTTTGCGGTCTACATCCACATCTTCCGCGGTCTTTATTACGGCTCTTATAAGGCGCCACGTGAGATCACATGGATCGTCGGCATGATCATCTACCTCCTGATGATGGCTGCTGGCTTTATGGGCTACGTTCTGCCTTGGGGTCAGATGTCCTTCTGGGGCGCAACCGTGATCACCGGCCTGTTTGGCGCGATCCCGTTCATCGGCGAACCAATCCAGACCTGGCTGCTTGGCGGACCAGCGGTGGACAACGCCACTCTGAACCGCTTCTTCTCGCTGCACTATCTGGTGCCGTTTGTGATTGCCGCTCTGGTTATCGTCCACATCTGGGCGTTCCACACGACTGGCAACAACAACCCAACGGGTGTTGATGTGCGCAAAGGCTCCAAAGAAGAAGCACAGAAAGACACCCTTCCGTTCTGGCCATACTTCGTGATCAAAGATCTCGTGGGGCTGGCAATTGTTGTCACGATCTTCTTCGCCATCGTTGGCTTTATGCCTAACTATCTGGGTCACCCGGACAACTACATCGAAGCGAACCCGCTGGCGACACCTGCGCACATCGTGCCGGAATGGTACTTCCTGCCGTTCTACGCGATCCTGCGTGCTTTCACTGCCGACGTTTGGGTTGTGATGGGTGCAAGCTGGATCACCGGTGGCATCATCGATGCGAAATTCTTCGGTGTTCTGGCGATGTTTGGTGCGATCATTGCAATGGCCCTGGTGCCATGGCTCGATACCTCCCGCGTGCGCTCCGGTCGTTACCGTCCGATGTTCAAGTGGTGGTACGCCCTTCTGGTTGTCGACTTCATCGTTCTGATGTGGGCCGGCGCAATGCCAGCTGAGCCGCCATACTCCACCATCTCCCTGATCGGTGCGACCTATTGGTTCGCTTACTTCTTTGTGATCCTGCCGATCCTCGGTGTGATTGAAAAGCCGACAACACCGCCGGCCACCATCGAAGAAGACTTCAACGCCCACTACGGCAAACCTGCTGAATAAGAGGAACCAGGATTATGCTTAAGAAACTTAGCATTGCTGCTTTGGCCGCCCTGTCCTTCTCGGCAGGTGGCGCGATGGCAGCGGGTGGCGCAGGCCACATCGAAGACATCAACTTCTCCTTCGAGGGTCCGTTTGGCAAGTTCGACCAGAACCAGCTGCAACGTGGTCTTCAGGTCTACACCGAGGTGTGCTCGGCGTGTCACGGCCTGAAGTACGTGCCACTGCGCACACTGGCGGACGAAGGTGGTCCACACCTGCCAGAAGATCAGGTGCGTGCCTATGCAGCCCAGTTCGACATCTTTGATCCAGAGCTGGACGATGATCGCCCACGCGCGCCGACCGACCACTTCCGAGAAAGTGGTCTGGCCGAAGCGCCTGACCTGAGCCTGATGGCGAAGGCACGTGCGGGCTTCCACGGTCCTCAGGGCACCGGCATCAACCAGCTGGTTAAAGGCATGGGTGGCGCAGAATACATCTACTCTCTCTTGGCTGGGTACACTGGCGAAGAGAAAGAAGAAGCAGGCACCACCTTCTATGAGAACACTGCCTTCCCAGGTGGCTGGATTGCCATGGCACCGCCTCTGTATGGTGAGGATGTGGAGTACGCCGACGGCCACTCCAATTCCCTGCACCACGAAGCAGAAGACGTGTCTGCCTTCCTGATGTGGACCGCAGAACCAAAAATGATGGCGCGCCAGCGTGCAGGCCTGACCGGCGTTCTGTTCCTGACCTTGCTCAGCGTGTTGCTCTACCTGACCAACAAGAAGCTCTGGGCGCCGATCAAGGGCAAAAAACTCAACCTCTGATGAGTTGATCCATATCTAACATTTAGCGCCCCGCTGGTTCCGCCTGCGGGGCGCTTTTTTGTTTGGCCTTCTGCTTTTGGCTAAATGCTGGGTCTTAATGGGCCTGTATCGCTTTTGAGCAACCAAAAAGCAGGGGTACTGCCTGTTGCGGTAAAGGGACGGACGCAGGTAGCGTGTTTGCACAGGGTAGCGATCTCAAAGAAAGCCGGCCTGAAAAAGCTTGATCGCCCAAGTGATGTTTGGAGCAAAACCGAGCGCAAGATCCTGTTGAAAGCTAAAGCGCGCAAGTCATTTGTGTCAGCGCAGGTTTTGGCAATGTAGTAGGCAACAAAAAAGCCGCCTAAAAGGCGGCTTCTTCATCGTTGTGATGTAAGTCCTGAGACTTAGCCCTGACGCGCTTTGAAGCGACGCTGGGTCTTGTTGATCACGTAAACGCGGCCCTTGCGGCGCACGATCCGGCAGTCGCGGTGCCGGTTCTTGAGCGAGCGGAGCGAGTTCTTGACCTTCATGGGCCTTCTCCTCATTTCGCGGCGCTGCAGTGCGCCTGGGGTTACGGGACCTCTCAAATGAGAGGCGATGAATTCATGGTGGGCGATACTGGGATCGAACCAGTGACCCCTTCGATGTCAACGAAGTGCTCTACCGCTGAGCTAATCGCCCTTTACCGACGTATGTTTAGTACCCCCTAACAAAAGGGGGCGCGGAAAACCCGCGCCGGTGGCGGTCTCTATAAAAGGAGTCGCAGGGGGGATCAAGGGCTTTTGGCCTAGTAATTTTTGCGTCTATAGTTTGAGGGAACAGGAGAGATGATGCAAACCGCCGCTTACCGCATTTTTGAGCCTAAAACCGTGCAAACTTCGGTGGTTTTTGCCTCGCCGCACAGTGGGTGCGACTACCCTGAGTGGTTTGTCCGTCGCTCTTTACTCAATGCGCACACGATTCGCTCGTCTGAGGACGCCTATGTCGACCAACTTTTTGCCGACGCCCCAAAATTTGGCGCGCCTTTTTTGGTCGCCCGCGCCCCTCGCGCTCTTTTGGATCTAAACCGCGCTGCTGAAGAGCTAGACCCAGCCCTTATTCAAGGCGTGCGAAAAGTGGGGCACAACCCGCGCGTCGCCTCTGGCCTGGGCGTGATTCCCCGCGTGGTGGCGAACGGACGTGCGATCTATCACGGTAAGATGCCTCGCGCAGAGGCGGATGGGCGCATTGAAACCTACTGGCGCCCCTACCACAACGCGCTTAAAGGGCTGTTGGCCGCCGCAAAGCAAGAGTTTGGCGAGGCCATATTGATCGATTGCCATTCCATGCCTCGCGAGGCGGTGGAGGGCGCCCTGCGCCGCGGTATGAAGCGTCCCGAAATTGTTCTGGGCGATCGTTTCGGCGCTGCCGCGGACGTCGAGCTGGTGGACCAGATCGAAGCCGCATTTCTGAAGGCCGGCTTTGTGGTGTCTCGCAACACGCCTTTTGCCGGCGCTTACGTGACTCAGCATTACGGCCGCCCGCTTAAGGCGCAGCACGCTGTGCAAATCGAAATTGACCGCTCGCTCTACATGGATGAGGCCAAAATCGAACCGCATTCTGGTTTCAACGATTTCCGCGCCAGCCTATCCGAGGTCGTTGCTCAAATCGCCCGCTTGGGGCAGCCTGACACCAACAGCCTCGCTGCGGAATAACCCCAACCCGTTGACCTGCCTCGCAGGCTTGGTAAGGCTTGTCTCAAAGACGAGGAGACCCACATGGCCAGTGCTTTGATTGTAATTGATGTGCAGAATGACTTCTGCCCAGGCGGTGCGTTAGCTGTGCCCGAGGGCGATTTGATTGTACCCGGTATCAACGCCCTGATGGATGATTTTGACACCGTTGTCCTGACCCAGGATTGGCACCCGGCGGGGCACTCCTCTTTTGCCAGCAGTCACGCTGGCAAGTCTCCGTATGAGCTTGCTGAAATGCCCTATGGTCCGCAGGTGCTCTGGCCCGATCATTGCGTGCAAGGCAGTGGGGGGGCTGACCTGCACGCTGACCTCAACGTGACCCGCGCCAATGTCATCATCCGCAAAGGCACCAACCCGGCCATCGACAGTTATTCTGCTTTTTTTGAGAACGATCAGACAACTCCTACCGGTTTGGAAGGGTACTTAAAGTCTCTGGGCGTCACGGAGGTCACCATGGTAGGTCTCGCGACCGATTTTTGCGTCCAGTTCTCCGCGCTGGATGCGGTGCGGCTGGGCTTGGAGGTGACCCTCCGTGAGGACCTCTGCCGCGCAATCGCTCTCGATGGCTCGTTGCAGACCGCACAAATTGCCATGGACGAAGCGGGTATTTCTCGTATTTGAGGCAAAAAATTCTTGGTTTGTTAACCAGTCATCGGGCATTTTCCCTTCGTTAGGTGTTGGAGAAGATGGGGAAATGGCGGCAGAAATTCACGAGCTCAACCGGGCCTTAGAGGCTTTTGATCGGCGTAGCACGCCGGCAGGGTTGCTTGTGCGCTACGCCCGTGGTCGCTTGCGTTATTTCATCAGCCGCCAATCCCTGACGGTCTTTGGCGCCCTGGTGCTCACCTTCGCTGTTTCGCTTCAGATTGGCCTGCTGGCCTTATGCTTTGCCACCGTTGGAGAATTGCTGGACTATCATCTTCTGCGTAGCGTGGAGAAAAAGATGCACCGTGGTGCGTCAGTTGACAGCTTGCTGCGCGCAACTACGGTGACAGCAGCGGTGCAAGCCGTAGGCATGTCGACCTTTGTGGCCACACTTTGGTTGGCGATCCCCCGCGAAGCTGCGCTGTTGCTCTGCCTCGCCTACTTGGCGGCAGGCGGTGTGAATGCCATTATGTCGCTGGCTTATCATCGCAGAGCAGGACTGGTGAGGCTCATAATCTACGGCACAACAACCCTCCTATTGTTTGCCGCTGACTTCTATGTGCTTGACTACCAGCGAGATCAATTCTTCTACAACGTTGCGGCAACGCTCATGGTCGCCTACACCATGCTGCCCTTTGTCAGCTACGTGACCACTGGCCGTCTGCGTGACCTGCGCCAACAGCGTCGACAGATTGAACAAGGGCTGGAACTGGCCAAGACCAATGCTGCCCTGCTGGCGCGTCAGCGAGAAGGTCGCTTCTTGTCCTCCATCGCGGAAAATGCGCTCGACAGCATCATCATGCTAGACGCGGATGCCAACACGCTCTGGGTCAACCCAGCCTTCACTCGCAAAACGGGCTACAAGCTGTCCGATGTGGTGGGCAAACATCCCTCCGACTACCTGCATGGCCCACGATCAGACCCGGCTACCCTTGAGCGCTTCACCACTGCCATTAATGAGGGCGTCAGCGCGCACGGCGAAAACGTAAACTACACCAAGATCGGCACGCCGTTCTGGGTAGAAACCAACCTTTCCCCGGTCTTTGATGACAGTGGAAAGCTGGAGATGGTGATTTCCGTGGACCGAGACATCACGCTTAAAAAACATCGCGAGGCAGAACTGGCCGAAGCGAAACGTGCGGCTGAACAAGGCGAACGTGCCAAGACTGCTTTCCTCGCCACGATGAGCCATGAAATCCGCACGCCGATGAATGGCATCATTGGAATGTCTGACTTGCTTAGTGACGCCAAACTCAGCTCGGAGGAAGCCCTCTATGTGCAGACTATTCGCCATTCCTCCGAGGCGTTGCTGACCATCATCAACGACATTCTCGACTTCTCCAAGCTGCAGGACGGCCACCTTAAGATCAGCTCGGTGGCTTTTGAGTTGCAGCCTTGTATGGATGAGGTCATGAACCTGATGCGTCCTCAGGCGGCGGCCAAAGGCATTCCCCTCAATGTGGAATGTGCCGAAAATCTGCCAAGAACCGTATGGGGCGATGATGGACGGTTGCGCCAAATCCTTGTGAACATCATCGGAAACGCCATCAAATTCACCGAATCCGGCAGCGTGACCGTGCATGTCGGCACCGCGAAGGAAGGCCCGGACCATGGTTTGGAGATTTCTGTAACGGACACTGGTATTGGCATTGCGCCGGATCGCATCGAACATGTGTTTGATCAATTTGCCCAAGCAGACGCTGCCACCACCCGTCGTTTTGGCGGCACAGGTCTAGGACTTGCCATCTCACGTCAACTGGCCCGTATGATGGGCGGTGACGTCATCGCCACCAGTGCGGTGAATTTCGGCAGTTGTTTTGTGACCACCGTCGACTTTCCGGAGGTCAATCTCCCGGCCAAACGCGTCGTCGATCCGGATGTGCTGCCAGATGCCGCGGCCTTTGCAGGCACAACGGTGCTCCTGGCAGAGGACAACCGCACCAACCGCTTCTTGGTACAGAAGCTGCTTAAAGACTTGCCGCTCACCTTGATCACCGCCGTAAATGGCAAGGAGGCGGTAGAGAAGGTGAGGAAGCACAAGCCGGAAGTGGTTCTGATGGACATGTCCATGCCTGAAATGGACGGTCTCGACGCCACCCGCTTCATTCGCAATCACATCCCGGTTCAGCCGTATATCATCGCCCTAACTGCTAACGCTTACCGCAGCGATCGGCAGGCGTGTTTTGAGGCGGGCATGAACGGCTTCCTTCCCAAGCCGGTGCGCCGGAGTGACCTTCTGAAAGCCATTGCACAGGGGCTGGAAAGTCGCACCCGTGTGGTTCCGTCGCGTTGACGCAACCATAGGGGCTTCCAGACCCTTGGTTTTCTGGGTATCAACGGCGAAACAAGACTGTGAGGACCAAAAAATATGGTCGATATCGCCACCCGCGTCTGGAACCATAAATGGAAGATTGACCCCATTGTGCGGTCACTCATCGACAACGACTTCTACAAGTTGCTGATGTGCCAATCGATTTTCCGCAATCGCCCTGACGCCCATGTTACCTTCAGTTTGATCAACCGCTCGTCCAACATTCGTCTGGCGGAACTGATTGACGAAGGTGAGTTGCGTGAACAGCTTGACCACATCCAATCGCTGTCACTGACCCGTGGCGAAAGCACTTTCCTGCGTGGCAACACCTTCTACGGCAAGCGCCAGATGTTCCGTTCCGACTTCATGGAGTGGTTCGAAAACATGCGTCTGCCGAATTATCATCTGGAGAAGCGCGATGGCCAGTATGAGCTGACCTTTGAGGGAAAATGGCACGAGGTCATGTTGTGGGAAATTCCGGCCTTGGCGGTGCTGATGGAACTGCGGGGCCGTGCGGTGCTGCACGACATGCGCAAATTTGAGCTGCAAGTGCTCTACGCGCGCGCCATGACCAAGATGTGGGAGAAAATCGACCACCTGCGCACGCTGCCGGATCTGCGCATTGCTGATTTTGGCACCCGCCGACGTCATTCCTACCTGTGGCAGGATTGGTGTGTGCAGGCCATGGTCGAGGGGCTGGGTGACAAGTTTGTTGGCACCTCTAACTGCCTAATTGCGATGAAACGCGATCTGGAAGCGATCGGCACCAATGCACACGAGTTGCCTATGGTATTCTCTGCGCTTGCAGACTCCGACGCAGAGCTGCGCCAGGCGCCTTACAAAGTTCTTGCCGATTGGCATGAGGAGCACGAAGGTAATCTGCGTATCATCCTGCCAGATACTTATGGCACCGAAGGTTTTCTGCAGCGTGCGCCAGATTGGCTGGCGGGCTGGACAGGCATCCGCATCGACAGCGGTGATCCAGCAACAGGCGCTGAAATCGCCATCCGCTGGTGGAAAGAACGCGGCGAAGACCCGACCAAGAAACTGGTGATTTTCTCCGATGGCTTGGATACCGATAAAATTGCCGAGCTGCACACCCAGTTTGCGGGCCGTGTACGCGTGTCCTTCGGCTGGGGCACTCTGCTCACCAACGACTTCCGCGGCCTGACCCAAAGTGACGGTCTCGCACCGTTCTCCATGGTCTGTAAGGCGATTAAGGCCAACGGCAAGCCTACCGTAAAGCTTTCTGACAACCCGAAGAAGGCGATGGGTCCATCCAGCGAGATCGAGCGCTACAAACGTGTGTTTGGCGTGGGTCAGCAGGACGAAATGGATGTGATTGTCTAAACGGACTGCATCAGGAATGTCTGCACCAAAGCCACCGTGCTTGGGTCTCGCAAAATCCGCGTGTGGCCCAAGCCTTCGGTAACCTCAAGCTGCGCCCCGCCCCAAGCCTCAGCAACCTGTTGCCCGTCCGACAGAGGTACCTGGCGGTCCTCTCGGTCATGCAGGATCAGCGCGTCCTGAGCCAGAATTGACGCATTAAGCGGCGTACGAAACTCATCAAATGCCCTTCCATACTGCGCCTCGATCAACGCCTGAGCCCGGCCTGTAACCTTGTCCGTCGCTCCAAGCATCCGCCCCGCCTGCGCCAGATAAGTGCCCGGATACACTGGCGGCGCAATCAGAATTGCGCGTTTCGCCGACATTCCCAGCTGCAAAGCCGTCGCCAACGCCGAGCCGCCCATGGAATGACCTATCACCGTATCAAACATGCCTTCCTGCGTGGCAAACATCTCCAGGGCATCGACAAAATCCGGCAGGCCCGCATTGCGCAAAGGCGACTTCCCATGCCCCGGCGCATCAAAGCCCAGCACTTCATAACCGGCGGCCACCAAGGGCTCCGCCATGCCGCTCAACTGGCTGACACGCCCGCCAAACCCATGCATCAAAAGCACTTTGGGATGCGGCCCGCTGCCCTCCGGTACCCAGCGGTACACCGATAAAAAACCCAAGGCGCCAAACCGCCGCCGGGTGTAGCGCGCCTGCGTCATGGCATGGCGTTCCCAATGGCGCACAGAGGGACGGGGAGGGGTGGTGAACAGATCTGCAAGCCGTGCCGCTGCCTTGTCCGGCGACGTACGGGACATCACCCACATCTGGCTGCGCAGTGCTGCCATCATCGCCAGCTTTTTGATCTGAGGCAGCTTGCGCCGTCGCTGCGCTATGGAAGGAACACTGCTGTCGGTCATCACTCTCTCCTGTGCCAATGGCACTCCGGGTTCTAAAATAGAACTTACATTGAGAGTCATAGGTTCTAAATTGGAACTGAGTCAAGTTCTGTTTTGGAACCTATTGGGAAAATCTGACTAAGGTGCTACATGAAGCTTATGAAATGGACTGATCTCCCCAACGAAGGCTGCTCTGTGGCCCGCACCATGTCAGTGCTCGGCGACCGCTGGACGCTGCTCATCCTTCGCGACACGCTCTTTGGCATCCGCCGCTTTGACGATATCCAAAAACGTCTGAAGATCACTCGACATTTGTTGTCAGATCGACTTAAGCGATTGGAGAATCACGGCCTTTTGGAGCGCAAGCCCTATCAGGAGCGCCCGACTCGGTATGAATACCACCCGACACAAGCAGCGAGAGACTTTGTGCCAGTCATGCAAGCCATGACCGCTTGGGCACAGACCCACCTGCCGACCGAAAAGTCGGAACCGTATCGATTCCTCGATCGTGAAACCCGCCAACCGACCGATCCCAAGGTGATAGATGTCAACACTGGCGTCGAAATCACCTCACAGTCGATTTGGGTGGAAGCTAACCGGGATTAGCCAAGATACCGCTGCGCCATGGCAATGGCCCGCTCGGCATAGTCCCGCACTGCCGGATGATCATCGGCATAGCGCCCAATGACCCAGCCACAGGACGCCATCGCTCGCATCACGGTAAACGCCAGCAACAGTTGCTCTGCATTCTCCGGTAACGCTCTTAAAGTGGCATAGCCGCGCAACAGTGCCGCACCCAAGGCCGACTCATTAGTCTGATCCCAATTCTGGGACATGGCTACGCCCAATTCGTACATGCGGAAGCCAAACACACCGTCGTCAAAGTCGATCAGCCGCGTTTGCCCGTTCTGAACCAGCACGTTCTCCCGCAGAGCATCCGCATGTATCAAGCCAAAATCACCACCCGTCTCTGCATGCGCTCCAATCTCGGACCGCAGCTTCTCGCGGCAGGCCAGCAATAGCGCAGCCTCGTCCTCAGACAGGCTGGCATTCTCCCAAAACCGCCCCCAGGACGGTGTGTCGCCGAGCAGCGCGTCCAGATCCAAAACCTCCCGCTCAAATGCGTCGGGGCGCTCCATGGCGTCACTGGCCACATGCAACCGCGCCAGTTCTGCTCCCAAGCCTTCATGTAGCCGTTCCTGGTCCGCTTGAGGCATCGCCAGTTGAATACCGCCTTCTCCCAACGGTTCCCCTTCCAGCCAGGTCACCAGCGAGGCGACGCGTTCACCCCCAGTTGCCAGTACATCCCCGGCCAGGGTGCGAATCGGCTGAGGCACCACCATACCGGCCGCGACCAAAGCCTCAGACCACCAAAGCTCAGAGCGGATCGCGTCATCGCTCTGATACCCGGGCCGATGCAGGCGCAACGCCGCGCGCTGCCCATCCGGCCCTGTCGCTTCCAGAACAATATTCTCGCGGTTTTTGATCAACCGAGGTGTCATGTTCACACCCCATGCCTTCAGCGCTTCTTGTGCGGCCACAATGGCTTCTTGATTGTTCATAGCACGGCCTCAAACGCCGCACTCATGGTCTCCACCAACAGATCCGCGTTACCGCGATCAAACGCGCAGGGCGGGCGGATTTTCAGTGTGTTGTCGTAACGCCCCTCGCTGTGCAGCAGCACGCCCCGGTCGCGCATCGCATCAATCATCGTGGCGCAAATCTCGGTGGCCGGCTTCCCATCGCGCCACAGCTCCACACCAAAGAACAAGCCAGACCCGCGCACATCGGCAATCACGTCATATTGTGTCTGCAGCTCCTTCAGCTGCGCTACCGCATAGGCGCCGACATCAGCTGCGTTTTCTACAAGACCTTCATCTTCAATTACATTGAGCACCGCATGTGCCGCTGCCGCGCTCACCGGGTTGCCGCCGAAGGTGTTGAAGTATTTGAAGCCTTCTTGAAACGCGGTCAGGATTTCGGGTCGCGTGATCGCTGCGGCCACCGGATGCCCGTTTGCCATCGGCTTGCCCAGCGTCACAATGTCGGGCGCAAAGTTCAGTTTCTGGTGCCCCCACCAATGGCTGCCAATCCGACCAAAGCCGGGCTGCACTTCATCAGCGATCACAATACCGCCCGCTGCGTGAACCGCTGCGACAGCTTCATCCAAGAAGCCTTCTTCCAGCGTGGGGAAGCCTTCGTTGGCAAAGTAAGGGCAGATGATCAGCGCGGACAGGCCGTATTCGGATGCCTCAAGCTCGGCAATTGCCGCTTTTACAGCGGCGGTGAAGGCCGCCTTTTGACCTTCCCGAGTGCCGCCCACCGGCTGCATGTTATCCGGCGCGGGCACGCGTTTCACATGATCCTTAAAGCCGCCAATCGGTTCTTTGGAGCTGTTGAGTTGGCTCACCGCCGCTGTGTTGCCGTGATAGGTATTGTCGGTGGTAATCAACCCGGTCTTGGCGGTCATGGCCTGTGCCATGCGCAGCGCAACGTCGTTGGCTTCAGAGCCGGAGCAGACCATCACCATGCTGGTCAAATTATGGTCAAATTTCGCGGTCAACGCCTCGCCATAGTCCAGAATGCCGTCATGCACATACCGTGTATGCGTGTTCAGCGCGGCGGCTTGTCTCGAAATCGCCTCGACCACTCGTGGGTGGCAATGCCCGACATGCGGCACGTTGTTGTAACAATCCAGATATTTGCGGCCGTCGGTATCCCAAAGCCACACACCCTCGCCTCGTGCCAGATGCACTGGCTCTTTGTAGAATGTGGTGACATGTGGCCCCAAAAGCCGTTTGCGCCGCGCCAATACGTCCGACATGGCATGCTCCCTTAGTTTGCTCCCGCGCCATTACTGCGCCCGAAGCAGATAGGCTGCAACCAACAATCAGTCGTCGCGGGAGACTTTCCCCCGCATCGCCTTTACGTCACCGCGTACCTTTTTGGCCTTAAGGCGGCGCTGCTGACTGCCATAGGTCGGCTTGGTCTTGATCCGCCGTTTTGGGGCCACCAAGGATTTGCGGACCAACTCGGCCAATCGGTCCCGTGCGATGTCACGGTTGCGGGCCTGACTGCGGGTCTCATCACATTGGATGATGATTGCCCCGTCTTTGGTCCAGCGTCGTCCGCTCAACCGTTTGAGCCGCGCTTTCACAGGTGCGGATAGGGCAGGGGACCGTGACGCCTCAAACCGCAGCTCCACGGCCGTGGCGACCTTGTTCACATTCTGGCCGCCGGGCCCGCTGGCGCGCATGAACTGCTCGGTCAGTTCCCAGTCCTCAATTGTGATCTCGTCGCTGATCCGCAGCATGGCACTCTCCGCGTTGCGCGGCCTGTTCGTTAAGATTTACCAGATTGTATGCGCTGGAAATTCGCACCTCCGCAATACAGTCAAAAAACTGACGCTATACCGACGTGGCTTTTGAGCGACTTTCAGAAGTTAATTTGGCAGCAAAAAGGGCTGCTTCCCGCGTTGGAAGCAGCCCTTCGAGATGATTGGAGGTGCGCCGGTTAGGATCACACCAATTCGGACTATACGTCAGCCAAGGGCTGCCTCAGCTTCGTACTCCCCAAACTGTTCCGACCTCGTTCTCCATAGCTTCTCTAGACAATGGGCACCTCCTTTCAGTTGTTTCGCGTATCTCCAGCCTGCCACAGGTTGGAGATATGTCAAACAAAATCATGTGGTGCGTGCTGTCAAAAACCCCACGATCATGCGGAACGGCACAAGAGCGAGCAACGCGAGCGTAAGTTTTACGCACCAATCGGCGAAGCCTAGGCTCACCCAAAGCGGCACGACAGGACCTGCGCCCAGAAGCGGAAGCATTTCACCCGCCCAGCTCACATCGTTGCCTGGCTCGATGAAGGTGAGTGCGCCGCTGAAAGCAACGGTGAAGAAGATTGCTGTATCCACAGAGGCGCCAATCAAGGTTGAAGCCAGCGGTGCCCGCCACCAAGCGCCCTCGCGTAGCCGATCAAAGACAGCAACATCAAGCATTTGCGCTGTTAGGAAGGCAAGTCCGGAGCCAATCGCAATGCGCAAAGTCACGGCGGGATAGGTGAATCCATCGCCTTGCAACATGATCTTGGTGCCAATGAAGGAGCAGATCACACCAACTATGAAACCTGTGAAAACCACTTTACGGGCGGCAGGCGCACCATAAACACGGTTCATGACGTCGGTTACGAGAAAGGCGAGAGGATAGGTGAATGCCCCCCAGGTCAGCCACTGACCAAAGAGGAATTGCACAAGAATATTTGAGGCTACAACAATTGCAGCCATGGCAATGATGCCAGGAAGATAGGTTGTTTTCATTTGTCTGAGCCCGTTTTGTCAAGGTAGCGGCGACTTGGCCCCGCGACCGCCGCGAGACGGATCGCGTTTACAGCGCAGCCCCTAGCAAATCAAGCTTTATTGCGGAATTACGTATTCCACGATCTCGGTACGTTGTATCAGACGGAAGTTATCGTCAGAGATCATGGTGAGCCGGATGCGCCCAGCCTCGTCACGCCAAACCGCCAGCCCTTCAAGGTTGTCATGGAGGCCTATACCTTTGTTTAAAATGAGATTTTCGTCGCTTACGGCAGAGTCATTCACGGCAAAACTCCGCACGCGCACGCGAAAGCCCAACCCGTTAAAGCCGCGTTCCAAAAGATATAGTCGCCCATCTGGCCCAAAATCTGCGCCTACAGGCTGAAACTGTTTCGCGCGTGGCAAGGTAAAGGCCTTTTCCCATCGGCCGCTCTTCAACGTGAAGACCTGCGCTCGGTCTTCGTCACCAAGTGGCTGTTCGGGAATTGCAAATATCTTGCCCCAATTGTCGATCGCCAAGGCTTCAAAACCGCCGTTCAACTTCATCTTGTTGAATTCTTTGCGCCAAGGCATGCCCTGCGCCTTTGTGCCTGGTTGCGCAAAACGGTTCAGCCTGTGATTGCCTTCAAAGGACACCACCAACTTGCCATTCTTTTGCAGCACCAATCCTTCGCTGTCGCGCAATCCTGCTTTTTGGGGAAAGGTGCCCTTGGTGTCCAACACGCGGAACGCTTCGACGTTTTCAACGTCAGAAATCGCGCCATTCTCGCGTTGCAATGTGCCGGTCACAAACATCCCGCGGTCCGAAATTGCCACCATCTGACGTCCGTCCTCAGACAGCTCCATGCCGGAAAAACCGCCAAACCACCCATCGTGTAGGCGCCAAGTATAGGTCGAAAGGTGCTCAGCCAGACTGCCAGACGCGCCGCCACTCAGGCCTCGCCCCGCCAACAGTCCTGCGCTTAGCGCACAGGCCGCTACGGCGATTGCAAAACTGCGACGCATTGTTGTGGTAGGTCCGTCATTTGAAGTTCAAATCGAGGTTTTGGCTTTGGTGCATTGGGGTCAGGCGGGGGAGGGAACAGAATGTCCTGGACCCATTGCTTTGCATCATCACATCCGTCACCTTTGGGCGGCGGATCCTGGTTAACACAGCCTGTCGTGCCATCTGGGCACTTTAGCCGCACATGGAAATGGTAGTGGTGCCCCCACCATGGTCGAATTTTCCGAAGCCACGCGCGGTCGCCCGTTTCGTCTTCACACATTTCGACTTTGGCTCCGGGAAACACAAAAATCCGCGCGACTCGTGGGTCACTTGCAGCTGCCTTTAGGATTGCGTGATGCTGTTTGGTCCAACTGCTGTTGACATACGCGCCTCTTTCGCGACGCATGGAAATCGACGAAATACTTTCACGCTCGCCTGCAGTCAGGTTGAGCCTGGTTGCCGGAAGCATCCAAATATCAACATCCAACCCCAGTTGGTGAGACCGGTGCCCAGTTAACATCGGGCCTCCACGAGGCTGACTGATATCGCCGATGTAAAGCCCGTTCCAGCCCGATTGCCTGGCCGCTTTAGCAGACAGCTCCTTAATGTAGTCAATAACTTCCGGGTGCCCCCAGTTCCGATTGCGCGACAGACGCATAGCCTGCCATGTCGGACCAGTTTCCGGCAGCATATCGCCGCCAGCAAGACAGCCTTTTGAGTAGCCACCAAACGGCGCGCTACCTTGCTGAGAAGCGACAGGTTGCGCACCAAAAAGTTGCTTGGCCTGAACGCCTTGCATGTTTGCCGGGATTTGTTGCTGGGTCGACACCGCAACTGTGCGCTCCGGTGCCTCGTTCTTACACGCCGTAAGCACAATCAGGGCCAGTACAGTTAAGACGCGGTAGCCCATGTGTCGCTATCTCCCTTTGGGTTCACCCAGCGTAGCAGGATCAGACCAAGTAGGAAAAGAGCGATAAGCGGCGTCACGCCAATCTGTTGACTGCCGGACATGAGTGTCACCACCCCAATCATAAACGGGGCGATGAAGGAAGTTGCTTTGCCGGCCAGTGCGTACAATCCAAAGGACTCGGCAGTTTTGCCCGGCAGAGCTTGTCGCACCATCATAGAGCGGCTCGCCGATTGAATCACGCCCCCAGCGGCCCCAATCAATACGCCTAGCACGTAGAAAATCACGTCGGGCAGTTTGGAGGTTTCCTCCACAGCAATGCCAAAGACGCTCTCACGGCAGACAAAAACAATGGTAATGGCCACGCCACACAACACAAAAATGCAGAAAGTGATGACTGGCTTGGGCCCCATTTTGGCATCCGCTCGCCCGCCAATCCAGGCAAATATTGCACCGGAAATGATGGCTAAGATGCCAAAAATGCCCACATCCACCACCGACCAATTCAAAACACCCGCGGCGTAGATGCCCCCAAACGTATACATCCCGTTCAGCGCATCTCGGTAGAACATAGAGCTGCCCAAATAGGCAAAAAGCGACGGGTTTTGTGGCAGGTTTCGAATGGTGCTCCACACTTCTTTGAGCGCGCTGGCTGTGGCCCCTTTCGGAGGCTTGGTTGGCTTTGGATCTCGCACCCAGAGGAAAAACGGGATCATAAAGACTGCGTACCACAATGCCGTCAGCGGGCCCACAAACCGTGTGCCTTCTCTTTGGCTCGCGTCGAGGCCAAAGGCCGGATCCAGACCAATCATGGTTTTGCCGCTCTCAGCGTCTTCGGCAAACAACGCCAGCATCAGTACAAGCGTGACAAGTCCGCCTACATAACCAAATGCCCAGCCGTTGCCAGAGATGCGCCCCACTTCCTCAGTGGAACCAAGTTCAGGCAGCATTGAGTTGGTGAAAATCGTCGCAAATTCCATTCCGATAAGGCCGACAGCAAACAAAAACAGGGTTTTGTGCAAATCAAAACTGCCGGGCGCTGCAAACCAAAGCCCAAAGGCACCGACAACATACATTGCCGAAAACAGCCAGATCCAGCGCAGTCGGTTGCCGGAGTTGTCCGCCATGGCGCCTAGAATCGGGGCCAAAATGGCGATGACGATGCCTGCCGCAGCGACGCCAAATCCCCAGGCCGCCTGCGCTTCGGCGCCATCGCCCATCAAATCTTTGATGTATGGCGCAAAAATAAAGGTGATCAGGAGGGTGTTATATGGCTGGCTTGCCCAGTCAAAAAAGAACCAACCCCAAATGCGCTTACGCGCTGAAACTTTTGACATCCGCATCCCTCCGGACTTTGATTTACACTTAGACGGGATGTCACAACCTTAGCAAGTTAATCCTGCATCGGGGGCCACGGTCTGGTGGTTTCTGCTGCAATCCAGTTGGTTACCCACTCTGGAGCCACTGGCGATTGCTCGTTCAAGCCCATAGCCTCCATCACTCGATCGGGCGTCACTATTCCATTCTTATCGGTCACCGCCGCCCGGTAGAGCGCGTGGTTGGCGCATTCGCCGTTTTGTTTCCACATGGATTGCTCCAGATAGATAAAGCGCGCATCCCAAAACACCGCCCGGCTGCGCATCTCGATCTTTTCAAAGGCGCGGATACGGCGACGATAGCGCACAGTCGCGCCCGCCATTGTCATGCTCCATTTTTTCCGACGCAGAACGCCGACCAATCCAATGCGCTGCGCCAGTGGAATACGGCCCAAATCAAACAGGGTCAGCGTGCGTCCATTGTTCAGCTCCATCCACAGGTCAATGTCAGACGGCCAACAGCGGTGCTCAGACACGTGGGTGCCGGTCAATGGAAGCCGGGTTGCGTTGCGAAATTTGATCAACTCTTTGACCATGCGCATAATGGGATACATGGGGCTCTCCTTTGCCTGCCCTTCAATGCCTTCCGCAACACATCGTCAACCGAGATTCCTGCGCAGGCTTGTGCTTTGACGCAACGGTGCTTAACTGTGCCCCAATCGGAGCAAAGGAGCCTCTCATGATGGCAATTTACGGCCCACTGAAGCTGATCTTGGATATCGCCTTCTTCTTCATGCTGGCACATATCATCATGAGCTGGTTGATCAATTTCCAGGTCCTGAACCTGCGCCAGCCGCTTGTGTCGCAAATCTGGACTGGTCTGAACCGGCTTCTAGAACCAATCTATGAGCCGGTGCGCCGGGTGATGCCAGACACCCGTCCGCTTGATCTCGCGCCTCTGGTGGTCTTTGTGATCATTATCTCGCTGCGAGATTACATTCTGCCAGCAGTTCTTCTTGGATAACCTGCGCCTTCGGGCTTGAGGCTCCCGCCTGCCTATGGGACAGTCGCGCGAAACGCAGATTGTCCCAGAAAAAGGTGAAAAATGCAGACCGCAACCACGGTTCTGAGCGATGTGTTTGGCTTTGACGCCTTCCGCCCAGGACAAGAAGACATCGTGGAAGCTGTCACACGTGGTGACAATGTGTTGGCGATCATGCCAACCGGCGGCGGCAAATCCCTCTGTTATCAATTGCCTGCACTCATCCGCGGTGGCGTCACGGTTGTGATCTCGCCGCTGATTGCGTTGATGCGGGATCAGGTCCGTGCCTTGCGCGAAGCAGGGGTGGAAGCCGGTGCTCTCACTTCTGGCAATACCGAAGAAGAGACTGCGCAGGTATGGGACGCCATCGATGCCGGACGGCTCAAGTTACTCTACATCGCCCCGGAACGGCTGGCTTCGGGCGCCTCATTGGGCATGTTGCGCCAAATAGGTGTTGGCCTGATCGCGGTAGACGAAGCGCATTGTGTCAGTCAATGGGGGCATGATTTTCGACCTGACTATTTACGGATTGGGGAACTGCAACGCGCGCTGGATGTACCGGTTGCCGCTTTCACGGCAACGGCAGACGCCGAAACCCGCGATGAAATCGTTGAGCGCTTGTTTGGTGGCGTCGCACCAGAGACTTTTCTGCATGGTTTTGACCGACCGAACCTGCATCTGGCCTTTGCGGCCAAAGACAATCCCCGCAAGCAGATCTTGCAGTTTGCTGCGGCTCGAAAAGGGCAGTCCGGTATTGTTTATTGCGGCACCCGCGCCAAAACTGAAACCCTTGCCAAAGCGCTGCGGGACGAGGGACATCTGGCCTTGCACTATCACGGAGGCATGGACCCGCAAGAGCGCCGTGATACCGAAGTGCGGTTTCAGCGCGAAGATGGGTTGATTGTGGTGGCAACAGTGGCCTTTGGGATGGGGGTGGATAAACCAGACATCCGTTGGGTTGCCCACGCGGATTTGCCCAAGTCGATTGAAGCCTACTACCAAGAGATTGGTCGCGCGGGACGGGATGGGGCACCGGCGGAAACCCTCACTCTGTTTGGGCCTGACGACATTCGTCTGCGCCGCTCACAAATTGACGAAGGCCTTGCCCCACCGGAACGTCGTGCGGCGGACCATGCGCGCCTGAATGCGCTTTTGGGATTGGCGGAGGCCCTGGAATGCCGTCGCGCCAATCTCTTGCAATACTTCGGAGAAACTGAGGTAACCTGCGGAAAATGCGATCTCTGTGACACGCCTCCTGAGGTGTTTGATGGGACGGTAGCGGTACGCAAAGCCTTGTCCGCCATTCTGCGCACTGGTGAGTGGTTCGGCACCGGCCATCTGATCGACATTCTGCTTGGCAATGAGACCGACAAGGTGCGCGAAAGAGGACATGACGTGTTACCCACCTATGGTATTGGTCAAGAATATGACAAACGCCAATGGCAGGCCGTGTTCCGTCAAATGATGGGCCACGATCTTGTGCGCCCCAACCCGGAACGCCGTGGCGCGTTGATGATGACCGAAAAGGCGCGGCCGGTATTGCGCGACGAAGAGACGATCAAGCTGCGTCGTGATACGATCCGCACCACCTCGCGTCGTCCCGCTGCAAAGACGCTGGTCAGTGAAGAAAACGCCCCTTTGATGTCCGCGCTAAAAGCCAAGCGCCGCGCCTTGGCCGAGGCGGCGAAGGTGCCTGCCTATATAATTTTTCCGGATCGTACCCTCGCCGAGATGGCCGACGCGCGCCCTAGCAGTCTCGATGACATGGCGCGTGTAAGCGGGGTCGGCGCAAAGAAACTCGCCAACTACGGGGATGCATTTCTTGAAGTGATCAATGGCGAAGCAGAACAAATGCACCCAAGCCGTCGCAAGATTGCCGGCCGAAAAGATGCTGACCTCTACGATCAATTGCTGGAAGCGCAATCCAATCTGCTCCGTGGACCAGACGGCATCGACAAACCGATGAGCTGCTCTGCCGGGATGTTGGCCAAAGTTGCAAGCGCCAAGCCCCGCGACGCGCAAGCCATGGAACGCTTGCTGGGAGATCGCCGCGCGGAACGTTTTGGAGACGCGTTTCTGGAAATTCTCCGTGACACCAACTAGATAGACTTCAAACAGAAGGACTACCAAATGCTCGTTGTGATTTCGCCCGCCAAACGTCTGAACTGGGACCCTGTTGAAGGTCCTATGTCGGAGCCTGAGTTTCAGGAAGACGCAGTACGTTTGGCCACAACAGCGCGCAATCTAACGCTGGCGGATTTACGAAAGCTGATGGACCTGAGCTCTGATTTGGCGAAGCTCAACCGCGATCGTTTCAAAGCCTTCGAGGCAGTACCGTCCAATGACCTTACGCGTCCTGCCGTACACGCCTTTGCAGGTGACACCTACGTCGGGTTAGACGCAACAAGTCTGGAAGCGGACGAGATGGCTTGGGCACAAGATCATCTGCGAATTTTGTCCGGTCTCTATGGGGTATTGCGTCCTCTTGACGCGATGCAACCGTATCGATTGGAGATGGGTAGCCGCTTAAAAACGCGGCGTGGTAAATCTCTTTATGAGTATTGGCGGGAAGCTCCAGCCAAAGCGCTGCGCGCGCAGGCTGAGGAACTAAACACTGATACATTGGTCAACTGCGCGAGCCAAGAATACTTCGGCGCCGTGGACCTGAAGGCGCTGAAGCTGCGCGTAATTACTCCGGTGTTCAAAGAAAAGCGCAATGGAGAGACCAAAATCGTCTCGTTTTTTGCCAAAAAAGCGCGCGGTAGCATGGCACGCTACGTTGTCCACAACCGCTTGACGGATGCGGAGGGCTTAAAGGACTTTGATTATGGCGGCTATCGATATCAGCCCGCGATGTCGAACGGAGACAGTTGGGTGTTTTTGCGAGATTACCCAGAGGCCTGAAGCGGTAGCTCATCTGTGTCTGGGAACGGATCAACGGTCTCTCCAGTATAAGCCTCGGCGATAACTTTGAATATTTCCTTTTTGCGCAACGGTTTGGTCAAATACATGTCCAAACCGTGTGACAAGATGTTGGCTTCATCACCATCATTGGCGAGGGCGGTCAAAGCGACAATTGGGATGCGACGATTGGTGCTCCCTTCCTGCTCGCGGATTTTTCGTGTTGCTTCGGTGCCATCCATGCGCGGCATGGATATATCCATGAAAATTAGATCTGGTGCATAGGATTTGAATTTCTCAACCGCTTCCACGCCATCATGTGCAAACTCCAGGTCAATGTTTAGAGACTTGAGTAGCTTTTCTAAAACGAGCCGGTTCGTTTTGTTATCCTCAGCGGAAAGCACGCGCATGCGGCGTTTTGTTGGTGTGTGTTTTCGGGAAGTGCCCGCGCTGGCGGCTTTAGCAATCCCGAGATTTAGTTCTGCGCGAGAGCCCGGTTTCTGTAGAATTGCTTTCACCAGAGAGTCTTTCTCCATTCCGGCAAAACCCTTCAGATCGCTGGTAAGCGCAAGGATCGGTGTAGAAATTTCCATTTTTTGTAGTTCTCGGCCCAACTCACGGGCATTAATGCCGGTTGGTGTGTGATCCGCCAGAATCAGGTCCACATGTGGTGCCAATAACAGAACCTGCGTTTGGTCTGTACAAATGGTCACAGTTGCACCCATCTGCTCCAGTTGCTTTTGCAGTAGGTCGCTGTTCACCTCAACATCAGACGCCACGAGGACGTGCTGAACACTGTCAGGTAGCGGTATCGGCAACTGTTCGCAATCTTCTTCGATGGGCATGGACAGGCGGAACCCAAAGGAGGTTCCTTCCCGCTCAACCGAGTCCACCCAGATTTCGCCAGCCATCAACCCGACCAACTGTTTGGTAAGAGCCAAGCCTAGGCCGGTGCCTTCAAATTCACGGTTCTGACTGGTGTCGACCTGATTAAACTCACCAAAAATGTGGTCAAGTTTCTCTTTCGGTATGCCAATCCCAGTATCTTGCACAGTGACGTGGATCACCGCCTCAGAGCCATCGTTGGTTATCACGCCGACAACCTGAACCTGAACATGCCCATGATGGGTAAATTTTATGCCATTGCCCACAAGGTGAGTCAAAATTTGACGCATCCGACCAATGTCGCCGATAAATTTGGTGGGTAGGAACAGATCGTAGTCTACCAAAAGTTCCAACCCTTTTTCGCGAGCGGAGACTTGATGAAGCGTCATGACTTCATGGATACATCGCTCGAGGTCAAACGGCTCTGTTCGCAGACCAACGTTTTCTGCCCCCAGTTTGGAGTAGTCGAGAACGTCATTGATAATAGAGAGTAGAGCCTCGCCTGAATTCTTGATTGTGGAGGCAAACAGGCGCTGTTCTTCGCTTAGTGCGGTGTCCATCAGCAGGCTGGCCATACCCACAACGCCGTTCATTGGCGTGCGCAGCTCGTGGCTCATATTCGCAAGAAACGCGGACTTAGCCTGACTTGCGGCATTTGCCTCTTGGCGCGCGCGCTGAAGCTCGGCCTCTTTGCGCACAGATTCGGTGATGTTCATGGCCAGGCTCGCACGGTCTTCGCCCTGATCGCGTTGGTCGATCAGCTTAAGAAACTCTTCGTTCCAAAGGCGCACAATCACTGGCTCTGGCTCATCGTCGTGCCAGCGCTGTTCCATCATGTTACACCAATCATCAGGTGAAGTATCTTCCAATACAAACAACCCTTCATGGGCCGCAAATTCCATAATCTCTTGATAACCAATGCCCGGCTTGATGTGATCCGCACCCTCAAAAATCGCCAGATACGCCGGATTGGCAGCGATCATTTTGCCTTTTGCGTCAAAGAATGCGAAGCCATCCCGTATTGTCGCGATTGAATGCCAAAGTCGTTGTTCCGCCTTGTCCGCGCGCTCCTTGGCGGTCTCCAACTCGTTACGGACCTTCTTGTTTTCCTTGACAACAGTTTGAAATTCGGCACGCGTTTCGACAATTTCGTTGGACAATTGCGCTGCATGTTTACCGAGTTTGCGGTTGGCTGCATAAAGCTCGCGCTTTTTAAGCTCCAGCAAGCGTTCAGCTGCCAAGCGTGCCCGTCTTTCGTCCGCAAGTTTTTGCGCCAGCGACATACGCCGATCCCTAAATCGTCCAATCCGTTGCTGGTCGTTCTCTCAAATGTCCATGAATATCTGCTTAATCATACACGGAGGGTTTCTTGATTTTCTTATCGTTGCCAAGTCCGTGGCGCCCATGGCAACATTGCGCCATTGATTGATGGAGAAGCCTAATGTTTCGCGTTTTTGTGGCTGCAGTTTTAATTGTTTGTTCTGGTTCGGCCTATGCCGAAAACACCTTTGTTCCCGATCGACGTATCGTCGTAAGCCGTGACGTTGATTTCTACGGATCGGATCTGCAAAACCTGTTTGATACGACCTACGATGCCTGCATTGGGGCTTGCTTGGCCAATCAGGATTGTGTGGCTTTTACCTTCAATCAAAAATCCAAAGCTTGTTTCCCAAAGTCAGCGATCAGCGATCGGCAGCCCTACGAAGGGGCGCTGTCCGCCGAAGTGTTTGAGACGCCCCGCGGAACGCAATTTCTAGCCGGTGAGCGCGCAGAGGACCTGACGTTTCTAAGAAAATCGGATTTTGACCGCGCCAAAGATTTGGCTGCCAACGTCGGTCGGTATCATGCAGGCGGTCCCTGGACTGTTCCGGCAATGCTCGATGCCGCGCAAGAACGCCGGGCCGAAGGCAACAATCTGAGCGCCATGCGTTGGACTGGTGGTGCCGTGGCAAAATCAGATCGTAGTGACCAATGGCATGAATATGCCCGTCTGAATGCGGAGCTAAAGAGCAACAAGCCGTCTGAGACCAGCACTTATCGTGAGCGCGCGTTTCTTGGTAGCATTAACGCCTATCTCCGGGCTGAGGATCGCGCTGAACGCGTTAATGCGCTAATCTTGATGGCCGATCAATTGGAGGAGCAGGACCGTGGCAAAGCGATGCTGCGTAGCCTACGCCTTGCCGAGTCGGTCCAGCCGCGCTCCGATGTGGAGCAGCGTTTGGAAGCTGCCATTGGGAAATACGGGTTCCGTGTGTCTGAGCATGTTGTGGACAGCGACCTCGAAAAACCTAGGTTCTGTGCGGAATTCAACGAGCCTTTGGTTGCGGTCGGACAGGACTATTCGCCGTTTGTAAAACGGCCGAGCAATCAAATGGCATTAAACGTTGAGGAGCGTCGCATTTGTGTCGAAGGCCTAACCCATGGACAACGCCTGGAGGTGACTTTTCGCAAAGGGCTGCCGGCGCAAAGTGGCGAAACGCTGATCAAGGATGTCACCCTCAACGCCTATGTGCGCGACCGTAGCCCAAGTGTGGACTTCGGCGGCCGGGCTTATGTGTTGCCGCGAAGCCAAGACGCGGGCCTTCCAATTGAGACTGTCAATCTGGATGAGGTGGAATTGACCTTACAGCGCGTGAATGACCGGAACATTCTGCGTGCCATTCAGGACAGCTATTTTGGCCAACCTCTCAGCTACTGGCAGGTCGATGAATTTGCCCGCGATGTGGCCGAAACGATCTGGACCGGGACCGGCGAGGTTCAAAATTCATTGAACCAGACCGTTACAACTCGTCTTCCCATGGCGGATTTGGTCGCTGACCAGCCGGCAGGTGTTTATGCACTAACTGCCGATCTGCAGGGGGCGGACAAATACGACGAAACTTCTGCGACGCAGTGGTTCTTACTGTCTGATATTGGTCTGACTAGCCTGAATGGAACCGACGGTTTGCATGCTTTTGTGCGCCGTCTGTCCGATGCCACGGCCATGGACCAGGCTAAGGTATCGCTGATTTCTCGCGCTAATCGCGTTTTGGGAACGGTTTCCAGCGATGCAGAGGGCTATGCGCGGTTTGATGCGGGTTTGACACGCGGCACCGGCGCGCAAGCACCGGCTTTGTTATTAGTCGAGACGGGAGAGGATTTTACGTTCCTGTCCCTCACGGACCCAGCGTTTGATTTGTCCGACAGAGGTGTTGAGGGCCGCCCTGCGGCGCCTCCAATTGATCTCTTTGTAGCAACGGATCGCGGGGCCTACCGCGCTGGCGAAACCATTCATGTGACCGCCTTGGTACGCGGACCCGTGGCCGAAGCCCTGCCGTCCCTGCCAGTGACGGCCATTCTGACCCGTCCGGATGGAGTGGAATACAGTCGCGAGGTGTCTACGGCCGGCGTTGCTGGTGGTCACGTGTTTGATATGCCGCTTGGCACGACCGTGCCACGCGGCCGCTGGACGTTAGAGTTCAAATCCGACCTAGAGGCGCCGGCTTTGGCAACGGCAAAGGTGTTGGTTGAGGACTTCCTGCCAGAACGCATTGATTTCGAGATGACACCGCCAAACGGGCCTTTGACCGAAGATGACCCAGCCCCCCTCAAACTTGAAGCCCGGTATCTCTTTGGGGCGCCTGCAGCTGATTTGAGTGTCGAAGGACAGCTAACTCTTCGTGCTCAGTCTGAAATTGACGGCTATCAAGGGTATAGATTTGGCCGATATGATCAGCCGTTCTACGGTCAAACGGAGTATTTCTATAGTGATGTTACGGATGCCCAAGGGCGCGCAAAAATCTTTCTGCCGTTGCCATCCCAAGATGCTGCGGGGCGAGCGCTGTCTGCGGACATCATTATGCGGGTGCTCGAAGGTTCTGGGCGTCCGGTAGAACGTCGACTGTCCCATCCGGTTGCCGCGCAAACGTCGCTGATAGGGATCAAACCGCATTTTGACGAAGATGTTGTGCCAGAAGGTGGCACTGCCAAGTTTGATTTGTTGGCTTTGGCACAAGATTTAAAACGCACACAAATGCCCGTGAAATGGACCGTCAACCGCGTCGAAACCCGCTATCAGTGGTACCAGTTGGGCGGCAGTTGGGAATGGGAGCCGACCACCCGGCGTACAACCGTGGCTAGAGGATCTGCGACTCTAGGTGATACCGTAGTGGAAGTTGGGGCACAGGTGGATTGGGGCCGCTACGAGATCGTAGTGGTGCAGGAGGGCGGCGATTTTGTCTCCAGTGCCGCTGAATTCTACGCCGGTTGGTATGCGCCGATTGATGCCACCGAAACCCCAGACACGCTTGAACTGTCGCTGGATAAGGACATGTTCCGAAGTGGCGATACAGCACAGCTGCGCTTGGTGCCGCGCTTTGCGGGCACGGCGCTGGTCTCAGTGATATCCAACCGTTTGATTTCCATGCAAGCTGTAGAGGTGAGTGAAGGCGAGAACTTGATTCCACTGGCAGTCACAGATGAGTGGGGTGCCGGGGCTTATGTCACAGCTTCGGTTATCCGGCCGTCCGATGTGCCTGCTGGCAAGAACCCTGCGCGGGCGTTGGGCCTGAGCTACGCAAAGGTAGATCCCGGTGCCAAGCAGTTGTCGGTTGACCTCTTCACCCCGGCGCAAATCGCGCCTCGCGGCCCGCTTGACGTATCGCTGAAGATTGACGGTGTCGCGGAAGGGGAAACGGCTTTTGTGACTTTGGCCGCTGTGGATGTGGGTATTCTAAACCTGACAAGTTTTGAGAGTCCTGACCCATCAGTGCACTACTTTGGTCAACGCCGTTTGGGCATGGAAATTCGGGATATTTATGGGCGCTTGATAAATGGTATGTCCGGTTCAATGGGCGCGTTGCGCTCTGGCGGAGATGCCAATGTCGGATCAGGTTATGACTCGCCGCCGCCAACCGAAGAGCTTGTAGCCTATTTCCATGGACCTATCGAGGTCGGTACAGATGGCATGGCGCGGGTGCAGTTTGACATACCAGAGTTCAATGGCGCTGTGCGGTTGATGGCGGTGGCCTGGTCCGCAACGGGTGTTGGCCAAGCGGAAAAAGACGTGCTCGTGCGCGATCCTATTGTGGTAACCGCAAGCCTACCACGCTTTCTCGCGCCGGGTGATCAAAGCCGGTTGCTGCTGGAGTTTGTGCATGCCGAGGGGCCGTCGGGGCGCATGGGTTTAGACGTTGTGGCCAGCAATGGAGTCGCTCTGGAAGAGAGCGCAATTCCATCAGGTTTTGAGCTCGGTGCGCTCGGTTCAACCCGCTTATCCGTTCCAATTGTGGCGCGAGACGTTGGCGATCACAGTATCGACGTCGCGCTGACCACACCTGATGGAAAATTGCTCACCAAGTCACTGGTTCTGCCGGTTCAGGACAATGACCCATCTGTGAGCGAAACCCGTCAGGTGGTTTTAGCCGCGGGTGAAAGCTTAACGTTAGGCTCTGATCTTTTTGCGGATTTGCGAGCTGGAACAGCCGAGGCGGTCTTGTCGTCTGGAGCGTTGGCACGCTTTGATGCACCGGGCTTGATGCAAGCTTTGGATCGCTACCCGTATGGCTGTACCGAACAAGTCGCGTCACAAACTCTGCCGCTCTTATACTTCGAAGACGTCGCCAATGCGCTGGGGCTGGCCGCAAGCCAAACAGTGGACACGCGTATCTCCGATGCTATCGAACTGGTGCTCACACGTCAGTCCAGCAATGGCGCTTTTGGTCTATGGCAGCCTGCATCCGGGGACTTTTGGCTTGATGCTTACGTGAGTGATTTTCTGTCTCGTGCGAAGGCTCGCGGACATACAGTGCCGGATCTGGCTTTCACACAGGCCATGAACAATCTGCGCAATCGTGTGAACTATGCGCCAGACTTTGACAAAGGTGGCCAGGACTTGGCCTACGCACTCATGGTCTTAGCCCGCGAGGGCGCGGCTAACATGGGGGATCTGCGCTACTATGCTGATGTGAAGTCAGAAGCGTTTGCGACTCCTCTGGCGGCCGCGCAACTTGGCGCGGCATTGGCGTTTTATGGCGACCAAACCCGTGCTGATTTCATGTTCCGCCATTCGGCGCGCTTGATCGAAGGGCAAACGCAGAGCAACGAGAGCCCATTGTGGCGTGTCGACTACGGTACAAACCTGCGGGATGCCGCTGGAGCGCTGACTTTGGCGGTTGAAGCGGGCAGCGAGGCGATGGACCGAAACAAGCTATTGACCCGAGTGACCGCGCCGGGACGCGATCTCTCTACGCAGGAAACAGTCTGGTCGCTTATGGCGGCGCATGCATTGATCGAGGATGCCGGGTCCAACACGCTGAGCTTGAACGGCGCGGCTTTGGATGGGCCGTTGTTAGAGCGTGTTCCCGACAACGCAATGACTTCGGATTTTATATTGAAAAATGAAGGCGATGCGCCGCAGTCGGTCACAGTTACCACTGTTGGCGTGCCGACCTATCCGATCCAAAGTGACGGTTATGGTTACCAGCTGTCGCGCCAGTATTTCACCTTGGAAGGTGCCGAAGTCACGGGTGCGCAAGTGGCGACGGGCGACCGTTTTGTCTCCGTACTGACCGTCACGCCGTCTAGCAAAGTTGGCGCTCGGTTGATGGTCAACGATCCGCTTCCGGCAGGATTTGAGATCGACAATCCAAACTTGCTGTCGAGTGGGGATGTGCGGGTGCTGGATTGGTTGCAACCCACCTATGCCGAGCACAGCGAATTCCGCTCCGATCGGTTCCTTGCGGCGGTGGATTGGCAATCAGATCAACCCTTTAGGCTGGCCTATGTCGTGCGTGCAGTGTCCCCAGGGGAGTATCACCATCCGGCGGCTTCTGTCGAAGACATGTATCGTCCGCAGTACCGCGCCAACACCGATGCGGCGCGCCTGACCGTGACCGAGTAACATGCGGTTTGCGCTATTTGTCCTTGCCGCTGCGCTGCTATTGGCAGCCGCAGTGCGAGATGGCGTGGATCGCTGGGTTGCCGAAACCGATTTGCCCAATTTGATTTCGGATACGTCGGTGCAAGTGGTTGATCGGGAAGGAAAACTGCTCAGAGCTTACACGGTCGACGATGGGTTGTGGCGCATGGGCACTGGTTTGGAAGCTGTTGATCCGGGCTACATCGACATGCTGGTGGCCTATGAAGATCGGCGCTTTTGGACCCATGCCGGGGTTGATCCTTGGGCGGTTTTGCGTGCCACATGGCAAGCGCTTTGGAATGGAGAGGTTGTCTCCGGTGGATCAACGTTGACCATGCAAGTTGCGCGGTTGTTGGAGGATTCCGGCACTGGCGCGTGGCAAGGCAAATTGCGGCAGGTAAGGGTGGCCTTGGCGTTAGAGAAAACGCTGAGCAAAGATGAAATTCTCGCGATTTATCTGGTGCATGCGCCGTTTGGGGGGAATCTGGAGGGGGTGCGTGCGGCGACGTTGGCATGGTTTGGGAAAGAGCCACATCGGTTGACGCCCGCGCAGTCTGCGCTTTTGGTGGCTTTACCCCAAAGTCCCAATGGGCGGCGGCCGGATCGGCATCCCCAAGTCGCGACAGAAGCACGAGAGCGGGTGCTGCAACGTGCTGTTATTGAAGGTGTTTTGACTAAGGAGTCTGCGTTGGCAGCCTTGATGACGCCGGTGCCAAATCAGCGGCGGGGGTTCCCGAGCATCGCGCCGCATATGGCCGACCGCGCAGTGGCGCAGCGGCCGGAAGCCGTTGTGCATCAGGTGACCTTGTCTCGAGACCTGCAAATCTCTTTAGAGGGGCTTGCGGCGAAGGCCTTACGGGGCTTGGAGGACCGCGTGTCCATTGCGATGGTCGTGGTGGATCATCACAGCGGAGAAATTCTCGCGTCAGTGGGGTCAGCCGGGTTTTCCGGAGGCGATCATCGGCAGGGGTTTGTCGACATGACACAGGCGAAGCGTTCGCCGGGATCCACGCTTAAGCCATTGGTGTATGGGCTTTCTTTTGATCAGGGGTTGGTGCATCCGGAGACGCTCATCAGCGACACACCAATACGATTTGGCACTTATGCGCCGCAGAATTTTGACGGGAGGTTTCGTGGCGAGTTACGGGTACGGGAGGCTTTAGCACAGTCGCTGAACTTGCCGGTTGTATTGCTCACCGATGAGATTGGACCCGCCAATTTAATGGCGGCCATGAGCAAGGCTGGGACGGCGCCGGATGTGCCTGGCGGGGTGGCTGGATTGGCTGTGGCGCTGGGTGGTGTGGGACTGTCGCTGGAGGAGTTGGTGCAGCTTTATGCGGTGATCCCTCAGGGCGGATTGGCGCAAGGCTTGCATTGGCGGATTGGTGAAAAAATAAAGCAAAGGCAAAGAGTTATCAGTCGGTCAGCGGCCTGGCATTTGGGGGATATCCTGTCCGGGATTGCGCCGCCAAAAGGGGCACCGCGCAATGGGTTGGCGTATAAAACCGGGACGTCTTATGGACACCGTGACACTTGGGCGATTGGGTTTGATGGTCAGCATGTGGCCGGGGTCTGGATTGGGCGGCCGGACGGGACACCGGTACCGGGCGCCTTTGGGGCCGAAGTGGCCGCGCCAGTGTTGTTTGACGTGTTCCAGCGCATCGCGCCTGAGCTGACGCCATTAAGTCCTCCGCCGCCAGAGACGTTGATTGTTAGCACAGGTCAACTGCCTGAACCGCTTCGGAAATTTCGTGGTCGCAATGCGCTTTTTGAAAAGCCGGAAGATGCGCTTGCGGTGGCCTTCCCGCCCGATGGAGCGACTTTGGAGGGCGGCAACAGCGAGGTCATTTTGAAGGTCAAAAACGGTGCCTTGCCCTTCACCGTTTTGGCCAATGGAGCGCCGGTTGTGGAGCAAAGTCGGATGCGGGAAATGGTGGTGCCGCTGGTTGGAAAAGGCAGTGCAACAGTGACGGTGATTGATGCCAAGGGGGCGTCCGATCGGGTCACGATTTGGGTGGATTAACCAAACGATTTGGACGTCGGTATCGCGTCGGTATCACGACTGTTTTGCGGAGGTGCGCTTTTAGAGGAAGCCAAAGGCGTTAACCTTTTGAACCGCACCGTCTTTGAGCAAAGAAATTGGAAAATTCTCAGGAGGGCTGTCCCCGACCGCGGGTGGGGGAGAAGCCCCCGCCCATGGGGGCGGTCGGGGGCTGCCCGGCGGGAGCGCCGGGCGATTTGCTGTGTGGGTTTAGATGCGCTCAATCGCGATGGCGATGCCCTGACCGCCGCCGATGCACATGGTGATCAGACCTTTGGAGCCACCTGTGCGGTCCAGCTCGTACATGGCTTTCACGGTGATGATTGCGCCGGTCGCGCCGACCGGGTGACCCAAGGCAATCGCGCCGCCGTTGGGGTTCACTTTGGCCGGGTCAAGGCCGAGACCTTTGTTCACAGCAATCGCTTGGGCCGCGAAGGCTTCGTTGGATTCGATGACGTCGAAGTCCGCGATGCTCAGCCCGGTTTTGGCCAGCAGGTTTTCCACCGCAGGCACCGGACCAATGCCCATGACCTCCGGGCGGACACCGGCGTGGGCATAGCCCAGCACGCGGAACCGAGGCGTTAGGCCAGCTTTCTCAGCGGCTTCTGCGCGGGCCAAGACAATCGCGCCTGCCCCGTCGTTGATGCCTGAGGCGTTGCCAGCGGTGACACGGCCATCTTTCTTGAACACGGTGCGTAGTTTGCCAAGGCTTTCCATGGTGGAGGTGGTTGGGTGTTCATCACGGGCAAAGGGCACCATGTCGCGGCGCACTTTGACATCAATCGGCACAATCTGATCGTCGAAGTAGCCCGCTTCGATGGCTGCGGCGGCACGTTCCTGAGACGCCAGCGCAAAAGCATCCATGTCTGCGCGGGAGACATCGTGCTCATCCGCGACGTTTTCAGCTGTGATGCCCATGTGGCCAGTGCCAAACGGGCAGTTCAGCGCACCCAGCATCATGTCGAGGGTTTTTACGTCGCCCATCTTCTGGCCCCAGCGCTGCGACTGCATGATGTAGGGGCTGCGGGACATGTTTTCCGCGCCGCCCGCGATGGCAAAATCCGCATCGCCCAGCATCAGAGACTGCGTGGCGGAAACGATGGCCTGCGCGCCAGAACCGCAAAGGCGGTTTACGTTCATGGCTGGGGTGGTGTCCGGGATGCCGGCCTGCATCGCGGCGACGCGGGACAGATACATATCGCGTGGTTCGGTGTTGATCACATGGCCATAAACGACGTGGCCGATTTGACCACCTTCCACGCCAGCGCTTTCCATGGCTGCTTTGGTGACGGTGGCGCCCAGATCAATGGGGGCGGTGTTGGCAAGGGACCCACCAAAGGTGCCAATGGCGGTACGCGCGCCGCCGAGAATTACGATGTCCGACATCTGTCGTCTCCTCATGAAATCGTGTTGGCCACAGTATGCAGACGCAGCATGCGCGAGTCAGGTGGAACGGTGCGTCACAGTTTCTGCGCCCGTAGTCTTACGGAGGTGGTGTTCACGCCTTGATTGACAAAAGGCAGTGGATTCCCGCATTTGGGGGCATGAGTAATGATCTACCTATCTTGGAGCTTTTGCCCGCGCGGTTGCGGGAGGCCCGCCGAGCGCAAGGGCTATCGTTGGACGCGGTGGCAAAGCTTTCAGGCGTTAGCCGCTCGATGGTGAGCCAGATCGAGCGTGGGGAAAGCAGCCCAACCATTGCAACCCTGTGGAACCTGACGCGGGCCTTGCAGGTGGATTTTGCGGGGCTATTGGATGCACAGGCTGGGGACAAGGTGGATGTGCTTCGCGCGTCTGATGTGCCGCGGTTTGACAACATGGGACATCTTTGTCTCATTCGGATTTTATCGCCGCCCGAGGATGTGGGTGGGCATGAGGTTTATGACATCACGTTTGAGGCCGGTGGTAACCTGAAGAGTGCGCCACACACGCGGGGCGCGACAGAGCAGCTGACGGTGTTGTCCGGGGCTGTGTTGGTAACAAGCGGGACCGCTTCGCAGGACTTGGCGGAAGGCGACACCGCGCGTTATGCGGCGGATGTGGCCCATGCGATTGAAGTCACAGAGCCCGCGCGGGTGTTTCTGATTGTGAAGAACGCTTGAGGGCTAGAGAAATTTTGGAACGCCAAACCAGAGCAAAACGCCAGAGTACGCGCTCCAGAAGATCAATGTGATCATGCCGATACGTAGCCAGCGGCGGTCTTTAGTGTGGTGTGCAATCAAAGCTGCAACTGGATAGGCGCAAGCGAAGGCGCCGACTATGATTGCAATGTTCATGATGGCGGAAGTCTCTCCATAAAAAAGAGCCGACAACCATACACCCAGGGATATTGGTAGCCATTCGATCGTCGCGACGGGAGTAATTGCCACTAATCCCAATGTTATGCAGATTCGCGCCCGACTAGGCTTAAGCGTCAGGTCGGGAGCCTTTAACGAATTTTTGACGAGCCAAATCAGCAAGACAGCACCTGCTCCGACAAGCGCTGACATTGAAATGGCCGCTAAGAAGGGGACTGGGTCAGTCATTGTTCCGCGGTCAGTCTGAATGGGTCGTCGTAGGAAAGCGTGGATGCAAAAGGCTGTGATGGCACAAAGACTGGTGTGTAGTGAAAGCTTCCATGCGCCAGGTTGGAGCACAGCGTTCTCCCTTAAGTCGATTACATAGAGGTTCGGTTTCCTTCTGGCAGATTCAGGTCTCGATTGAAACCTTCTGTACGGAGACATGGGCCGGGTTTGTGACACTGGTCAGACGTGGTGCTAGTCTGGTTTTTAGAAACCATCCAGAATTTCGGATTTTTGTCCGTCATAACGAAATTCCCTCTTCACGGATGCAAATCCGTTATGGTAGATGGTCGTCCATCATTATGGAGAACCCCCATGTCTGACGCTTTCTTGACCGACATCCGCGACACGCTTACCACCATTGAGGCCGAAGGGCTGATGAAGACAGAGCGCATGATCACGTCGCCCCAAGGTGGGGGAATTCAGGTGGGGGATCGGGAGGTCATCAACCTGTGCGCCAACAACTATCTTGGACTGGCGGACAATCCGGCGCTGATTGCCGCGGCAAAGGATGCGATGGACCCACGTGGGTATGGCATGGCCTCGGTGCGGTTCATCTGCGGGACGCAGGACATTCACCGCGAATTGGAGAAGAAGCTTGCCAGCTTTCTGGGTAAGGATGATTCGATCCTGTTTGCCGCGTGTTTTGACGCCAATGGCGGGTTGTTTGAGCCGCTGTTGACCAAGGAAGACGCGATTGTGTCGGACAGTCTGAACCATGCGTCGATCATTGATGGCATCCGCCTGTGTAAGGCCAAGCGCTATCGCTATGCCAACAACGATATGCCGGATCTGGAAGCGATGTTGCAGCACGCGCGCAACGAGGGCGCGCGGCATATTATGATTGCCACGGATGGTGTGTTTTCGATGGATGGGTATCTGGCGAACCTGCCGGAGATCACGCGCCTGGCCAAAGAATACGACGCGGTGGTGATGGTGGATGATTGCCACGCCACCGGGTTCATGGGGCCAAACGGGGCCGGGACACCGGATCACTTTGGCGTCGACGTGGATATTCTGACAGGCACTTTGGGCAAGGCGCTGGGCGGGGCGATTGGCGGCTATATTGCCGGGCCGCAGCCGGTGATTGACCTGTTGCGCCAACGGGCGCGGCCGTATCTGTTTTCCAACTCTCTGCCCCCCAGCATTGTGGCGGCGGGATTGGAAGCGATTCGCTTGGTCGAAGACGGCGCCGAGGACCGGGCGCGTTTGCGGGAGAATGCGCAATATTGGCGGGCTGGGCTTGAGAAGCTGGGTTTTGAGATCCTGCCGGGCGAGCATCCGATCATTCCGGTGATGCTGGGTGAAGCGCAGTTGGCGCAGGAGATGGCGGCAAAGCTGTTTGAGGAAGGCGTCTATGTGTCCGGCTTCTTTTTCCCGGTGGTGCCACGTGGGCAAGCGCGGATTCGCACGCAGATGAACGCCGCCCTTACGCGGGATGAGTTGGACCGGGCGCTGGCGGCCTTTGGCAAGGTGGGCAAGGCGCTGGGGATTGTCTCATGAGCAAGCCCAACACCATGACCGCACTTGAGAAATCCAAGCCTGAGGAAGGGCTGTGGATGGTGCAAGCGCCGGTGCCGGAGATTGGGCCGGATGAAGTGCTGATCAAGGTCAACAAGACCGGGATTTGCGGCACGGACATCCACATCTGGAATTGGGACGATTGGGCCAGCGCGACGGTGCCGGTTCCTATGATCACCGGCCATGAATTTGCCGGTGAGATTGTCGAGATGGGCCGCAATGTGGACGGGCTTACCATCGGGCAGCGCTGTTCCGGTGAGGGGCATGTCGTGGGGCATGAAAGCCGTCAGGCACGGGCCGGGAAGTTTCACCTCGATCCCGGTACGCGTGGCATTGGCGTGAACGTGCAGGGTGCCTTTGCGCAATATCTGCGGTTGCCTGCGTTTAATGTTGTGCCGCTGCCAGATGAGATTCCCGATGAGATTGGAGCAATCCTCGATCCATTGGGTAATGCGGTGCACACGGCCTTGAGCTTTGATTTGCTGGGCGAAGATGTGTTGATCACGGGCGCGGGGCCGATTGGGATCATGGCGGCGGCGGTGGTGAAACATGCGGGTGCACGGCATGTGGTGATCACCGACATTAATCCGGACAGGCTGGCGTTAGCGGAGCATGTGGTCCCCAACGCACGGGCCGTGAATGTGGCACGCGAAGATCTGCACGATGTGATGCATGAGTTGAGTCTGAAAGAAGGCTTCGATGTGGGCCTTGAGATGAGCGGGTCCCAAGCGGCGTTGGATCAGATGGTGGAGGCGTTGGTGATGGGCGGCAAAATTGCTTTGCTGGGCATTCCGCCGGGCAAGTCACCAGTGGATTGGTCGCGTATTGTGTTCAAGGCGATCACGATCAAAGGCGTCTATGGCCGGGAGATGTTTGAGACCTGGTACAAGATGATTGCGATGTTGCAGAACGGTTTGGATGTGAGCCGGGTGATTACCCATGAATTGCCAGTGGGCGATTTTAAGGCGGGGTTTGCGGCGATGAAATCGGGCAAGTCCGGTAAGGTTGTGCTGGATTGGCGGTAACGGATCGGTAGCCTCAAACGTCCCGGCGTTTGTCCAAGAAGACGCGGATTTCTTCCAGCAACGGCAGAGCTTCGGCAATGCGTTCTGGCGGGAAATGTTCCGCCACATCCATAATGTCGGGGCCAAGCGCGGCTATGGCATCTTCGCGAAACTGCCGCCCGGCATCGGTTAGCATAACACATTTAGATCGGGCGTCTTTTGGGTTGGGTTCCAGAGTGATCAACCCGGCTTTGCTGAGGCCCGAAAGGGTATGTGTCAGGGACGTTTTGGGCACCTGAAGCGCGGTGGCAATGTCCATCGGAGTGCGTCCATCGCCCAAACGGGTCAGATGGTTGAGCACGGTGAAATGAGACACCAGAAACCCGTCTGGCAGACGGGTTTCAAACATGCGGCTTGAGAGCTGGTTGATAATCCCCACTTCGTTGAAAAAGCGAAAAATGGTTGGGATTGTCTGCTCAGGTTTGGGCAATCTTTGCCTCCAATGGCCAGCGTGGACTTGGCGCCACCTGGCGACCGTATCCGATACGGCCCAGCATTTGAACCGTTCCGCCGTTTGGTGCAAGGAGGTTGTGGATGGTCTGATATTCGGTGCCCATTTCCGGGTATTCTTGCAGCACCTGGCTCAGCGGTTGTAGGCCAAGACCCAGGGCGGTTGTGCTCAAGTTGAGGCGGACCCAGCTTTGCCCGGCTTTGATCTGGTCCAGCCGCGTGTTGGTGTTGGACACCAACCAGACATGCCCCATGGCGGTGTCGGTGTTGGCAAGGACTGCATCCAGACCGGATTTATATGCTGTTGAAGACGTATCTGAGGCTGTTTCGCGGGAGAACATGCCTGTGAGGTGCAGTGTTTCAAACAGGGGACCAGAGAAGTCGATGCCGTCAGGGTTGGCGTTGACCTCGCGGTGGCCAATGCGGAACAGTTCTACGCTTTCTTGATAAGTGCGTGGTGTCTCCACTTCGATTTTGAGCGCAACATGGGTGAGTTCCCGTAGTTCGGCAATGTCTTGTGGGTCAACGGAGCCGCCAAACTGGATGTCTTCGAGTATGGCGGTTTCAATCTTTGACAGTGCATTTGGTGCTACTGGGCGAGCGATGTCGAAAGGTTCTTTGTTGGAGCGACGGGACATCACGTGTTGGAATAATGGATCAGGTTTCTGGGCTGGGTCTTTGACAAAGACCGCACGGGCAATCGGGCGGGTGTCTAGGTGGCTGTCGTTCTGGCCATCTGGGAAGAGCTGTAGGTCAATGCGGTATCCATCCTGTGCCGCAGCCATGCGCATGACTTCGAGAAAGCAGCCTAGACCGACGGTAATCTGGCGGTTCAATGGATCGGTTTCGGGCAGCAGTTTGTCGATGTCTGCAAAAAGAGTGATTTCATGGTCGACTGACAGATCCACAATCCAAGGCTGCCGGTTGTGAGGATTGGGCGCAAGCAACGCATAAGACAGCGCTTGTTTGCGTGGGTCTGTATAGGTACCGGCCAAGCTCCATGGCAGAGTGGCTTTGTCAGGCGCGCGGGTGACGGCGTATCCCGTGGCTGTTGCAGCTGCGATGACGCCGCCGCCAATCAATGCGAGTGTTTTACGACGAGTGATGTTCATTTTAAACCTCTTTGTACGACATCGAACTAAATGGTCCGATATCGGCCAAAGTCAATAATGTCTAATAAAACCGAAGCGATCTCATTAATTTAACAAGGCAAATATTGAAAATTGCCTTGTGACTTCCCACTTAAAGATCGAGGACAGTGGACAGGGTCCCGCCTCCGAGAGGCCAAACTGAAGGCGCTCGTCACCGCTCCGCATGAGGAGACACCAGAAATGCTAATTGCTCTCTACGTTATCCTTGTTATCGCGCTGCCCGCGGCCGTTGGGGCGCAGTTGGTAGCCCGCGATATAAACCGCAAAGATCCTACTGCTGGATTTATGTTACTATTGTTGGCCGCTGTGCCTTCGATGGCTTACGGGTTCTATGTGCCGCAAGGTGTTCTTTTGAACTTTCAATTTGGTCTTGGTGGACCGGGCGCATACGTTTTGGGTGTGGTTGTAGGGGCTGCAATTGGTGCGTTTCAGCGCTGGATGCCGCAATGTGCCTGAGAAGGCTCGCGAAATACGCGCTTAAGTGGTACAACGGCCCCGCATCTTAGGAGGTGGGGCATGGCTGTGATCCGACAGGCAACCAAGGCTGATCAAGATCGGTTGTATCAGGTGGTCGTTGAAACTGGCAAAGCCGGGGACGATGCAACGCCGCTATATCAAGATCCCAAAATGCTTGGACATATCTACACGGCGCCTTACGTGGTTTTGGCGCCGGAGTTGGTGTTTGTGGCTGAGGTAAATGGGCGGGTTGCAGGCTATGTCTGTGGGGTCGTAGACAGCCGCGCTTTTGAGGCGATGCTTGAGGACAAGTGGTGGCCGGATCTGCGGACACAGTACCCGGCGCCGGACGGCGTACGCCGAAAAGACTGGTCCGAGGATGAGCGTCGTGCGGATTGGATTCACAGGCCCATACCAACGCCGGACTATGTGGTGGCCGCATATCCGGCGCATATGCATATGAACCTGATGCCGGATGCGCGGGGAAGTGGTCTGGGTCGTTTGCTGTTTGACACCTGGCTGATCGCAGCGCAGGCGCGGGGTGTTGGACCAGTGCATATTGGCGCAAATCCAAAGAACGAGGGCGGGATCGCGTTTTGGCGTGCGATGGGTTTTTCTCGGTTGCCTCAGAGGGATGGAAAGTACGCACAAAATACCTGTTGGATGGGGCGCGCCTAACACGGACGCAAAAAGGTGGGTGGCGCTCAGTGACATGTATCCAATATGCAAGGCCCAATGTTTATTGCGTTTTTCTACGAGACCCTTGTTTGCGCAGGCCTGTCGCCCTAGTGTGCTAGGCGCAAAGTGAACAACGGTTCATCGTGCCAAAAAAAAAGCAAGCCAACGGGACACAAGGCCACATGCGCGAGAAGATATTGGACGCCACCGCAGCGATGCTGGTGGCACACGGCACGCAAGCGTCGATGAGTAAGATTGCCAAGCAAGCCGGCGTCGCGACGGGCTCGCTTTATAATCATTTTGAAAACAAAGATGTGCTGATCCGCGCGGTTTATGAAGCACTTGGCAAGATTGTGGAAAAGGCGCTTGTGGCGGGGGATGATCCAAGCCTGCCTGCACCGGATCGATTGAAGGCGTATATCGACAGGCAGATTGATTTTGTTTGGTACAACGAAGATCACGCTGACCTGCATGAGTACTTATCCAACGTGCCGCTTTTGCCGCGCGATGAGGTGCTGGACAGCTTTAATCGAACCTCTGATTTCATAGCTGACCTTCTGCGCCAGTTGCAAAGCGAAGGTTGGGTGATCGCGGGCGATGTCGGCGTGATCGGTGGATACATAGGTGGCGGCGTGCGCAACACGCTTAAGTGGCAACGCTCATTGGGTGTGACGTTGACTGATGAAATGCGCGATCTGGTGCATCGGCTGTGTTTGCATGGTGTGCGACCGAAGGCCTAACGCAGCTTAGTAGTCCCGCTGGAAGAAGATGCCGATGCCGGTGTCATCATCCGAGCCAACTTTGCCCTTCACGGTTAGATTGTCAGTCACATCTAGGTTGAGGCTGATCGAGCTTTTGCCTTTGCTGTCTACGCCCACCTCCGTGTAGACACTTTCGTTGATGTATTTCCCGGCGCGCAGTCCGGGTGTTCCGGATTCATCGAAGGTCAGACCGAGATCGTCCAGACCCGAGTTTTCGCCCAAACGCGGGCCTTGGGGGCCTGCACCGGAGAGTTGTGCAAGAGCTGCGGCCAGTTGTGCCGCCTGTAGTGCGGAAATGCTGGAGAGATCTCGGCCAAACAGGAGTTGAGAGAGCACCTCGTCTTCGGGCAGGTCCGGGTCGCTTTCCAACGTTATTTTGGGGTCGTCCAGGCGACCATCCAAAATCACAAAGATGGTGGCGTCGGGTTGTTCGGAGGTCGCGACAACGCGCATGGTCGGCACCAAATCGCCGAGCATGGAGATGCGGCCTTCGTCGAGTTCGAAGTTTTTAGACAGGAAGGACAGGCGGCCGCGGATCAGGTCTATTTCGCCATTGGGGCGGATGTCATTCGTGGTGCCTCCAATTTGCATGCCGCCGTCGAAGTCTGCGTTGAGGCCGAGGCCACGAACGGCGATGCGCTCACCGGTTTGGATATTGATGTCGAGACCAAAGGGCGGAGCAGAGGACCCGCTTTTTTCTTTGGCGATGAGGCCCGCGCGGTCGCGAGTCAGGCGTGATTTGGACGGTTCGTTGATGTGGCCGATGTCGGGGATGGGGCCTGCTCCTGCGAGCCCGACAGGTGTGACGTGAATGTCGGTTTTGCCCAGCACGATATCACCGGCGATATTGCCACCGCCGGTGAGCGGGCCGGAAAGCGTGATGGTGCCATCCACTTCTGTTTTCAGAAGTTGGCCCTGTTGGATGATGATATCGGTCAGCGTGACCGGCAGGTTAGCGGAGAAAGGCGGCGCGAGGGCCACGTTGCCATTTACGCCGATCTGACCTCCGCCGGAGAACTGCGTGGTGATGTTGAGAGCCGCAGCCTGACCATTGAGGCCGACGGTGCCACGAATATCTTCAAAGGCCACACGTAGATCGGGCAGCACAAAGCGGGCGCCACCAAGAGTGACTGTGCCGGTGACAGATTCCGGTCCGAGCGCTCCCTTGAGGCGCAGATCATAGTTGGCGATGCCTTGAATGGAGTTGGGCTGCAGGAAGACATTGGCGGCGGCGAGCGGGACGGTGCCGGAGACTTCAAAGTCACTGGCGCTGCCTGCCGGATCGATTAGCCCTTGGCCTGCTCCTTTGGTGTCAAACGGACCGGTGCCGGTGAAATCAACCTGCCAGCCGTTGGAGGCCTGTTCGGCTGAGGCCTGGATGCGGGCCTTACCGGGTAGCTCGGGCACAAAGACCTGCACCTGACCAATTTCGACGTCCACGTCGGCTGCGCCCTTTCCGGATTGTGGCAGGGTTGCGCGGATGGTGGCGGTTGTTTCTGCAGGGGCGGTTGCGGAGAGGTCAAAGGCCCAATCGGCACCGGTTTGCACGGCGCGACCTTTAGCGGTGGCGGGGCCGTTCACACCCTCGAGCAGCAGGGCTACCTCGTTTAGCGCGGCTTCAAAGGTGAGGTCGCTGTTCTGGCTGGCAAGGGTTCCAGACCCAGAGGCGGCGATCTGGGCGGTTTTCACGTCTGCTTCGCGCATGGTGATGCCGGTCTCGTCACGCTTTGCCGAGATTTTCAGAGTGCTTTCTCCTTCCAGTAAAGCGTCTGCGCGTTCGTCCGAAATGGAGAGGTCTTGACCCGTGGCGCTGAGCGTCAGATCGAACCCTTGGGTGATAGGCAAAACTGCTCCATCGAGAGCTGCAGACAGGCTGCCACCGAGGTCGCGTTTTGCAAAAGCGGAGAACAGAGAGATGTCCTGAACCTCAAGCGTGGCGTCGGTGTCGACAGTCAGATCTTGGCCACTGCCAGTCACATGCACGTTGCCACGCGAGCCAAGGCTATTGGTGCGCAGGCGGTAGTTCGATAGCTTTACTCCGGAACCTTTTTCCCAAACCACATCGCCCTGAAATCCACCGTTAGACCCCACCACAGCGGCTAGATCCGGGTCAGATAGCTCTAAGCCGCGCATGCCGACTTGCAGTTGTGCCTCGACGCGCGGTGTAGGTTGTTCTTCAAGGGTGCCTTCGCCAAACAGAGCCATACGGTCTAGCGTGAGTGTGTCGGTTTTGACCTCGTTCACGGTGCCGCTGAGTGTCCATCGGTCGCCCTCGTCATGGTTGAACTTCGCGGCAAGTTCAGCGCTCTGCACGTAGTTTTTTGGGCCTTTAAGCGGTAGCAGCACAGGTTTTCCAGTCTCGTCACGCAATTGGATGTCGAGATCAAAGCTGTCGGGCAGGCCTTTTGTGTCAATTGCCATTTCTCCGTTCAAGTTCAGAGAGCGCGAGCTGAGCAGGAGCTGTTGCAGCGTGATACGGCCATCACCAAAGCGGCGCAGCAGTGTGCTGAAGCCGATGTTTTCGCCCAAAAAGTCTTTGTAGTCCGGCGCAAATAGCGGTGCCATGTTGCCGCCCAAATCGGCGCGCACCACTTGTGTAGCGGTATCTTCCGACGTGGTACCGGGCTCGGTTGCCAATTCAACAGAGCCAGCAAGCCGTTGTTCACCGTCGCTGGTCAACAAAATGTCGGCGATGAAGTCATCCAGCGGGCCTTCGCCCAGCACGGTGAGAGCCATGGGTGGCTCCCCTGGGATTTTCGTTTTGGTTACCAACAGCCCGCCGGCGTCTTCGTGCACCTGTAAGTCCACGCGCAGTTGGCGTGTTTCGTTGGAAAACGCCCCGTCCAGAGCAAAGCGCGCGGCGGGACCATCAAGGCGGGCGGCGGACAAAAGCGCCTCGCCATTGCCGCCTTCGAGGATCAGGCGGGCAGTCAGAGAGAGGTTGAGCTCCTCACCCAGAAAACTCTCACCCAAGGTGATGCGATCGGCTTGGAGCGACTGAATGTTGATGCTGACAGGCAGTTCGGGCAGTGAAAACGGCGTGGCTTCGGCTGTGGGTGGTGCGCTGGGATTGGGAGCCGGCGTGCGAGCGAGGATGATTTCGTCAGCGCTCAGTTCGTTGATGTTGATATTGCCGCGCAGCACGGCGAGACGGTTCCAGTTCAGTGTCATGCCGCGCATGGTCAGCCAAGTGCCGTCCGCATCTGCCATGCGGATTTCTTCGACCGTCGCGTTGGAACTGATCGCGCCTTTGAGACCGATGACCTCAACGGTGCGGCCTTCTCCGGACAAGGCATCTTCCAGAAAGTTGGTCAGCATGCCTTTGTCTTCGTCACTGGCCTCCGGTTGATCCGCGTCTTGTGCGGAGAGCGTCAGGGGCCAAATCAGGCAGAGGAGAAGCGCAAGATATCGCATCAGTAAGCGTGTCCAATCCCGATATAGAGTTGCAGACCGTCGCCGGTGTCACCTTCTACGGGGGCAGCCAGATCAAGCCGAAGCGGGCCGAAGCCAGTGTTGTAGCGTACACCAAAGCCGGCACCGGAATGCCAATTGCCGTCGCCGCTGAAATCTGATTTTTCGCCGACAAAACCTGCGTCATAGAAGGCTACAGCGGAGAAATGGACGTTGATTTTCACGCGCATTTCGCCGGAAATGCCCACGAAAGAAAGGCCGCCGCTGTCGATGCCGTTCACGGTTACAAAGTTGGACTGATAGGGCTGACCACGGACAGTGCCGCCGCCGCCGGAGTAGAACAGGAGGTCTGGAGGGGTGTTGCGGATGGATGGACCCAGGATTGTACCAAACTGCAGACGGCCGGCGGCGATGACACCGTTGTCGGCTCCAAAACCGCGATAGCCACGTACGTCGCCTTTGAGGTAGAGCGCGCTGTCTGCCTCCCCGAAACCATAATAAGGGAAGGCGTTGCCTTCGATGTAGTAGCCACGTGTCGGATTGGCGATATTGTCACGACGGTCCATTTTTGTGGTCACCGGCACCCCAATCAGATGCAGTTTCCGTTCGCCGTAGTTGTCGTCCACGTCGGAGAAGTAGAGCCCCAGACCAGCGGTGGTTTCAAACCGTTCCGAGTGGATGGTTTTCACGCCAATGCCTAAGGATAAGCTGCGTAGCCAGTAGAGGTCCTCGTCTTCTTGCTTGAGTTCAGCGCCCAGCGTCAGGGCGGTATTGGACCCAAAAGTGGCCGGGCGGGTGTACAGCGTTCCGAGGCGATAGTTCACGCCACTGGTCTGTGCGCCGAGGTTCTCAATGGCAAAATCAAAGCGTAGGTTTTCCGCGCCCCCGCGCCAATTGCGGTGCAGCCAGTAGGCCGAGAGGCTGAGGCCGTCGCGGCTTTCGAGCTCCGCACCAAATCCAAAGCGGCGTGGCGGGTTGTCGACCAGGGCAAGCTCCATATCGAGTGTGCCGTCCGGGTTCGGCTCCTCTGCTTCGCGTAGATCGATGGTGCGGAAGGTTTCCGTGCGACGAAGGCGGGACGTGACTTGGGCTACGGATTGCGGGCTGAAAGTATCGCCTTCCGGCAGATCGGCAATTTCTCGGACACGCTCTGGGCGGACGCTGGACTGGTCCTTATAGACCAGTTTGCCAAATTTCAGTTTGGGGCCGGGATCCATGGTTAGGTCCACGTCGAGAGTGGCCCTGCGATGATCGGCGGTGATGTTCTGGTCGCTGACCTTAGCTTTGGCGTGGCCTTCGTCGCGCCAGCCATCCACACCGGCACGGGCGGCCTTTTCGATCTCTGGCAGGCTGGCTGGTTGGGTGGGCGCAAAGCCTTCAGGCAGTTCGGTGGTTGGAACAATGGGGGCAATTTCGGTTTTGCCAAATCTGAAATTAGGACCAGGATCAATCTGATAGACCACCTGTCCAACTGAGGATTTGGTGGCAAAGGGCGAGATATTGTGCGCCTCTTGCCCGTCCACGCGGATTGAGACATTGGGACTGAAGTGCCCCATTGAATAAAGTGTGCTGACCAAGCGGCGGTAGTCGGATTGCGCGGCGGCGATGATGTCTTGCGGATCGGTGCTGCCTTCCTCCTTGGCGGTGGAGGTTAGCGTTGCCGCGAGCAAGCGTTCTTGCAGCGCTTCGTCGCCGTTTGTGGTGGTCAATTGAATGTCAAACGCCTGTGCGGGCAGGGCCAGCCCGGCGCACAGTGTTGTGGCCAACAGCATGGCTTTGCCCAAAAAAAGGACTCGTCGTGTGCCTGTCTGCAAAGCATCCCCCATGCGCGCCAAAAACTCTTCAAAATGCTTGGGCAACAGGCAGAATGTTGCCCCTCACTGGCAGATTAGACCAAGCGTGACTCTGTGGCCATACAGCAATCACATACTTCGCAGTGGATCAGTAAAGCGGCGCTAGGCAAACCGGGGATCTCGGCGTATGACTGAAGCATATTGTTTTGAGAATTCCGATGCATAGGCTGCAACAGTCCCTTCCTGTCGTCTTTGTACGAAGCTTGCTGTTTTTCGTGCTGGCCGGTGTCGCGCTGGTGCCGTTTTTGGTTGTATGGCCGTTTAAACGTGAGGCGCTTCACTCGGTGCGCATGCTTGCGGATCAGTATTTGTCGGTTCTTCGTTTTCTGCTGCGCGTCGTTTGTGGCATCGACTATTGTCTGCAAGGCCTGGAGCATTTGCCGGACGGGCCGGTTTTGATCGCGTCACAGCATGAAAGCACTTGGGAGACGCTGTTTTTCCACACGCTTTTTGAACATCCGGTGATGTACGCTAAGAAGTCGATCTTTTCTTATCCTGTGTTTGGATCCGTGGCTCGTGCCTTGGGGCATATTCCGGTTGAGCCTGGCGCAGATGCGATGCGGGACGGGTTTCGTGCCGGTGTTATGGCTGTCAAAAACGGGCGGAGATTGGTGATTTTTCCAAGCGGGACAAGACGAAAGCAAAACTCCGAGCCGCAAGCGGGCGTTGGGGTGCTTTATCAGCTTGCTCAGGTGCCTGTGGTGCCGGTTCGTTTGACCTCCGGAGATGTCTGGCCACGGGGGACATGGCTAAAGTATCCGGGAATGATTGAGGTGCAGATTGGGCCTCCGATTAAACCTGGTTTGGACCGGCGCGATTTTATGCAAATTTTGAGCGCATATTTGGCAGATTAGATGGGTTTGCCAGTGACGCAAAATCCCTAAAATTTCTCATGTATTCCATATGTTAAGGCGGGAGTAATAGCTGCCGTTTAGGAGTCGTTTCCAGGGTGAGAAAAAGGGTGACGGCGATGGCTGATAATTCCAACGTCGCTCCGGTGATCATAAAACGTAAGAAGGTCATCGCAGGCGGCGGACACCACGGTGGGGCGTGGAAAATTGCATACGCGGATTTTGTGACCGCCATGATGGCATTCTTTTTGCTGATGTGGCTGATCAACGCGACAACTGAACAACAGCGGCTGGGGATTGCAGAGTTTTTCAGCCCCACGGTGCCTCTGAACAAAGTGTCAGGCGGTGGCAACGCCATGTTTGGCGGGGACAGTGTGCAGGAGCATAATATTCTCTCACATACCGGCGTTGGGGGCCTGCCGACTGCGTTGAAAGATAACCCGGATCCGGTCGAGTTCGAACAACCCGGCGGCCAAGGGGAAGACGTAGAATTCGAAAAAGTTGAAGACATGCTGATTGGTGGCGGTGGCGAGAGCCTGTTGGCCGACAACCTGTTGAAGCATGTGGTGACTCGTCTGACCGACGAAGGTCTGGTGATTGAGATCTTTGATTCCGAAGACCAGCGTTTGTTCAAGCCCAAAAGCGCAGTGCCGATGCCTATCCTCGTGGATTTGGCCAAGGTACTGGCAGAGGTGTCCAATATGGTAACGAACCGTGTGGCGGTGGAAGGCCATGTGCGCACCAGCGTGATCACGGTTCGGGAAAACCCGAGTTGGCAACTGTCTTCGATTCGCGCAAATGAGTTCAGAAAGCTGATGGAAGCCAATGGTTTGGATACGGAACGGGTGGCGCGGGTAACTGGCCATGCAGATCGCGAACTGGTGTCCAATGTGCCGCGGGACCTGCGAAACAACCGCATTGAGATCATTCTGCTGAGATCGGATCGCTGAAGCCAACAGGAAATATGGTACGCCGTTAGGCCGCTGTTAATTCGGACTGTCGTAACCAAGCAGTCGACGACCGAATTGATACAGCAGAAAGGCGTACCATGTCGATTTCCTCTTCGCTTAATGCCGGAGTGGCCGGGCTCAATGCCAATGCCACCCGTTTGGCGACCATCTCTGACAACATCGCGAACTCTGCGACCTACGGCTACCGTCGGGTTGAGACGGATTTTCAATCTATGGTGACCGGTGCCAGTGGTGGCAAATACTCTGCAGGGGGCGTGCAAGCGACCTCTCGCCGTTTGATTGATGAAGGCGGTTCGCTGACGCCGACCACGAACCCCACCGATTTGGCGGTGCGTGGTCGAGGCTTCCTGCCGGTGTCTCCGGCGACCTCGGTCAAAGCTGGTGACACGAGCCCGCCGATGATGTTGGCCACCACCGGCTCTTTCCGTCCGGACGAAGATGGCTACCTGGTCTCTGAAGCAGGCCTGACCCTGATGGGATGGGCTGCGAATCCCGATGGCACGATTCCAAACTATCCACGCGACACTGACACCGGCCTGAGCCCGGTGCGTTTGCTGACCTCTCAGCTGGTTGGCTCTCCGACCACCGCGGTTGATCTTGGGGTGAACCTGCCAGCGACCTCCACGGTTGCCGGCGCTGCGGGGACTATGGAAACCCTGAGCATTGAATACCATGGCAACCTGGGCCAGGCAGAAACCCTGAACATTGAATTCACCCCCACCGTTCCAGGTGCGGGTTCATCCAATGAGTGGAACATGGTGATCCGTGATTCGGCGTCCGGTGGCGCGATTATCGGCGATTACACCATGACTTTTGACGACGGCCGGACCGCCAGCGGTCTGTTGCAGAACGTTGTATCCAACCCTCCGGGTGGCGCGTATGATCCGCTGACCGGCAGCGCAATCTTGAACGTGGCGGGCGGCCCTTTGGAGTTGACCATTGGCATGCTTGGTGAAGAAGGTGGCATGAGCCAGTTGGGCGATGACTATGCGCCACTCAACATCAACAAAGACGGCGCTCCGGTTGGCTCCATGACCTCTGTTGAGGTGGACAATAACGGCTTTGTCTTTGCGTATTTTGACACTGGAATCACTCGCAGGATTGCACAGGTTCCGCTGGTAGACGTGCCAAACCCCAATGGTTTGGACATCTCTTTGGACTTCCAGACCTACGTGCCATCCAATGAAAGTGGTCCGTTCTTTATGTGGGACGCAGGGACCGGCCCCTCTGGTGAACTGCTGTCTTATGTTCGTGAGGAATCGGCCACCGATGTGGCGGGTGAGCTTACCGACATGATCCAGACACAGCGGGCTTACAGCACCAATGCCAAGGTCATTCAGACCGTGGATGAGATGCTGCAAGAGACCACAAATATCAAACGCTAAGTAACCGCGCCGAGGCCGTAACAGGCCGGAAAGGATAAGCATGAGCATTTCAAGCGCTCTGTCCAATGCACTAACTGGACTTACGGCCTCAGCGCGCCGGGCAGAGGTGGTGTCTTCCAACATCTCCAATGCCATGACCGAAGGATACGGGCGGCGGTCGCTCAATCAGAGTGCCGGCCTTTATGGGTACTCTGGCGGTGTCAAACTGGAGGGCACGTCGCGGAACGTGAACCCGGTGACCATCGCAGAACGCCGTCTGGCAGATGCGGGCTCCTCATTGGCCAATGGCACGAGTGCCTTTTACAACCGTCTGGAAAGCCTCGTGGGAACACCGGATGATCCTACAAGCTTGTCTGGTGTAATGGCATCGTTCGAAAGCTCGATGGCGATGGCGACTGGTGCGCCGGACAGCGATATTCGTTTGGCCAACATGTCTCAGGACGCCGAACGCATCGCCAATGCGTTTAATGATGCCTCTGACGGCATTCAGAAAATGCGTACTGAAGCAGACACGACCATTGGAAATATGGTGGAAAACCTGAACGGTCTGTTGCAGCAGACTGAAGAGGTGAACCGCAAGATTTCCATGGCGATCAACCAAGGCCAGGAAACGGCCTCCTTGGAAGACCAGCGTCAGGTGCTGATTGACCAGATTGGCGAGTTGGTGCCAGTGCGACTGACTCCGCGTGATCGCGGTGGTGTGGCGCTTTATACCACCAATGGCGCCGTGCTTCTTGATGGCAAGGCCGCGACCATTGAGTTTACAGAAGTGGGCACGGTAGAGCCGCATATGACCGAGGCCAATGGCCTTCTGAACGGCATTTCGATCAACGGTTATCCGATGCGGATCGACAGCGACAAAGGCGCATTGGCCGGTGGTGCGATTGGCGCGCAGTTTGCGATTCGCGATGAATTTGGCACACAGGCGCAGGCCGATCTTGATGCCGCTGCGCGCAACCTTGTTGAGCGTTTCCAAGACCCAGCGATGGACCCAACGCTGGCACCGGGTGACGCAGGTATTTTCACAGATGCAGGTCTGGCGTTTACCGCCGCCAACGAAGTGGGGCTGGCCGGGCGTCTGGAACTGAACAATCTTGTGGACATCGACGGGGCTGGGGAAACTTGGCGGCTGCGCGATGGTCTGGGCGCGGCAGCTCCGGGCGATTCTGGTGATGCGACCCAGCTGAACCGCATGCTTGATGCGATGAAGGAACAGGTTGTGCCGGTGTCTGGCGGCTACGGTAGCAAGGCTGTCTCTATGAGTGAGTTGAGCGGAAAGTTCCTGTCCAGCGTGGCCGGTGCACGGGTGCAGAGCGATCAGGATATGGCATTTGCCTCCGCACGCCTCAATTCGCTTGAGGAAATGGAGCTGATTGATGGGGTCGACACCGATCAGGAGCTGCAGATGCTGATGTTGGTGGAGCAATCGTATGCCGCAAATGCGAGGTTGATTCAGGCCGTTGATGAAATGATGCAAGAACTGTTGAGGATCGGATGACCATTACTTCAATTGGTGACATGGCGCAGCACCTGATGAATACGCGCCGTACGACTTCGGTAAAGCAGGACCTCAACCGCCTGGCCTACGAGCTGAGCTCTGGCCGGAAAGAGGATGTCGCGAAGGCACTTAAGGGTGATTTCAATATGTTGGCGGGCGTGGAGCGTCAGCTGACTGTGCTGGAAGGTTATGACATCGCGAGCAAAGATGCCGAGCTGTTTTTGGAAACGGCGCAATCCACTGTGGGTCAGGTTCAAGCGATTACCAGTGAGCTCGGCCAAGATTTGATGACGGCATCTGTATCGGGTTTAAAGGCATCCGTCGTCAGCGTGGCGACAAATGCGAGCAATGACTTTGATGCAATTGTCAGTGCTTTGAATGGGCGTGTGGCGGACCGATCCATGTTTGGCGGCACTGCCACAGATGCTGCGCCGTTGATTGATGCGGATACAATGATGGCGCAGATTTCTGCGGCCGCCGCGGGTTCGTTGAACGTATCCGATATTGTAACCGCGCTGGATGATTACTTCATGGCGCCTGGCGGTGGTTTCGAAACTGGCGCGTATTTGGGCTCTGCAAATGATCTTGCGCCCATGCGTTTGAATGACAATCAGGCCGCTGAGTTCAATTTCCGTGCTGACAGCACAGAGCTCCGCGAAGCGATGCGGGATACTGCTTTGGCAGCACTGGCGTTGGATCCCGGCCTAAATTTGACATTTGATGAGCAGAAACATCTTTTGAGAACGGCGAGCGAGAGTCTGTTGACCGGCCAGGACAACCTGACAACAGTTCGTGCGGACATCGGCTTTAATCAGGAACGCGTTGAGAACGCGATGGCGGAGAATTCGCTGTCACGCAGCTCGATGTTGATGACGCAGAGCGACCTGCTTTCTGCGGACCAGACGGATGTGGCAGGCAAGCTGCAGGCCGTGCAGGTGCAACTTGAGATGGTTTACACGATCACAGCCCGTCTCTCCCAACTCACGTTGGCAAACTATGTAAGGTGAATGATCTCATGGGCTTAGCAAGAATGCTACTGCTCCTCGTACTGATGCCTGTCATGGCATCAGCAGCGCCGATCCGGATCAAAGATCTGGTAGAATTCGACGGTGTACGAGGCAATGATCTGGTCGGCTACGGTTTGGTGGTTGGCCTGAACGGAACCGGGGACGGCTTGCGGAATGCGCCGTTTACCGAAGAAATTATGAGCAATATTCTCGAACGGCTGGGTGTGAACATCACCGGCGAGAATATGCGTCCCAAGAATGTGGCGGCGGTGTTTGTAACCGCAACGCTTCCGCCTTTTGCCCGTGCGGGCGGCACGGTGGATGTGACCATTTCGGCGATTGGCGATGCCAAGAGCCTTTTGGGTGGCACATTGGTGATGACACCAATGAATGCAGCCGATGGTGAGATCTACGCAGTCGCTCAGGGCACAGTGATCGCAGGGGGCGTGTCCGCCGAAGGCGAGGCCGGTGGCATCGTCAAGGGTGTGCCAACGTCGGGTGTGATCCCTTCCGGTGCCCGCATTGAGAGAGAGATCGACTTTGATTTTTCCACGCTGACCAACATGCGTCTGGCGTTGCGGGAACCGGATTTCACAACAGCCAATAGGATCGAGGAAGCGATTAACCGCAGTTATGGCCGTCGTGTAGCCTTGATGCTGGATGCGGGCACCGTACAGGTGGATATTGACCGTACCAATCAGGCGTCTCCGGCCCACGCTTTGAGCCAGATCGAGAACATCTCTGTTGAACCTGAACGCAAGGCCCGTGTGGTTGTGGATCAACGATCTGGCACAATTGTGATGGGGGACGACGTGCGCATTTCACGGGTGGCGGTCTCACAAGGTGGACTGACCCTGAGAGTTCAGGAAACGCCATTGGTGGTACAACCTAACCCGTTTGCCGATGGCGAAACCGTTGTGGTGCCGCGCACTGAGGCGGAAATTGATGAGGATGAAGGTATTGGCCTAGCCGAAGTGCCTATGGGCACATCGTTGAGCGAAGTGATCGAAGGTCTGAATGCGCTGGGCGTGGCCCCGCGCGACATGATCGACATCCTCAAGAGCATCAAAGCGGCGGGTGCGCTGCACGCGGAATTTGTGGTGCGTTAAGGCATCAAACTAAGACGCGCGAGTAAGGCGGCATGTTAGGGCATGTCGCCTTTTTCGTGCATCGTTTCCATTTTCCGTTGTCGCTGGTTGCTGGAAACTTTGTGGTGTCGGCACACGCGGCAGGGTATTCAAGTGGTGAAACCCGTCAGTGATTTTCGTAGCTTAAAAGCAAGCTGGCCAAACACTGAATAGCCGCTTTGGGTGGTGCTATTGTAGTCGTCATCAACAAATTGATTGCGACACAGTCGGATTTTGGCACGCAGCAGTTTGGTGGCTGCCAAGCTTTCCGGCGAAGTGTCGCGTATCCGGGTGTTCTCCTGATCCTAGAAGCGCGGTCTTCTTATGTGTTGGTCGGGCGGGATAACCTAGAGGCCAGAAATCGGATAACTCTTCGGGCTTAGAGGTCGGTTTTGAGGCGGAAAGCTTTGACCTGGCTGGGTATCACTTGCGCACCATCGATAGTGTGTCTGCTTTTGACATCTTGGCGTGTCTGACCCCTATCATATCTCTGATGACTTTGCTCTGGCTTGTGCAATCGAAAGTGGTGATGCTGGCAGTTTGCCCAGTATTGAGTGATCTTAGCTCGGCGTGCGTTACACCGTTTCCACTGTTGTCGCGTTGACGGATGACCTTGACGCTTCGTAGGCGGCGTCATCTGGCGTTGGAGGTCGCGAGACATTTGTAGGCCGCGGGGCAGAGTGCACATTTGGCCCAGCGCGCGGTGCGGCCTTTGGTAAACGCAGCTTGTTTGGGGTTATCCCGGGATTGTGCGGTGTCCAGTCTGATGCTGAAGAGTCCGAAGAGTCAGGCCCTCAGAGCTGTTTGAACCGCTGAAGAGGGAGTGTTTCGATGCCCTACATGTCGGAGCAAACAATCTACTAAGTCCGCGCGACGGATCGGTTTTGTTAGGAAATCATCCATCCCCGCTTGCAAACAGGCGCGTCGTTCAGCCTCAAAGGCATTGGCAGTTAAGGCAACAATATGGGGCTGTTGAACGCCGCTTGCCCGGATGGTTTCGGTGGCTTCGATGCCGCTCATGTTGGGCATGGACATATCCATAAAGATCAGGTCCGGTGGTGCCTCCAGCGTCGCTTCCACTGCTTCGTATCCGTCATTGGCGAAGCGAAGTGTGATCGGCAGTTTCTCCAGATACTTGCGGATCAGCAGACGATTGGTTTGGTTGTCTTCGGCGATGAGGATATTGAGGCCAGCCAGATCGACGGCGTCATATTCCAATACAGGCGGAGCTGTGGCCGGTTCTGTGAGCGTGAGTGCGCCGTCCGGCGGCAACTCCACTGGCAAGCTGACCATGAAGCGCGAACCTTCGCCAAGTTCTGACGAAACGGAGATTTCTCCGCCCATGTGTTCTGTTAGGATGCGACAGATGCTAAGTCCCAGCCCGGTGCCGCCAAACCGGCGTGTGGTGGAGCTTTCTGCCTGGGTAAACTCTTCAAAAATGCTCGACAGTTTGTCTTCGGCGATTCCGATACCGGTGTCGGACACGGCAAAATTCATTCTGAGAGGGGCGTTTCGCTCGGTTGGGTCTGTCGCGTCCATCCAGACTTGCACTTCGATTTTTCCGTGTTCCGTGAATTTGGTGGCATTTCCGATGATGTTGGTGGCGATCTGACGCACGCGCACATCGTCGGCAAACAGATGCTCCGGCACATCTTCGGCTACGGTTAAAGTTAGCCCCAGTCCTTTATTGTATGCCGAGGGTTCAAGAAGCCGCAGCGTTTCTGCGAAGCAGTCACGCGTCTCAAAGGTATTTTTAGCAATTTGGAGCTTTCCTGCATCAAGCTTTGACAGATCAAGAATGTCATTGATGATCGTTAACAAGCTCCGGGATGATCCAAGTATGGTTCGTGTGTAATCCGCCTGTTCTTGTGTTTGCTCGGTTTCCGACAGCAGGTCAGCCATGCCAATGATGCCGGTCATTGGTGTGCGGATTTCGTGGCTCATGTTGGTCAGGAAATCCGTTTTGGTGCGGGCTGCGTCTTCAGCAACTTTGCGGGCCCTACGCATGTTGTTGGCGTGGTCTTTCACAGGCGTAATGTCGCGGGCAATTGTAACGTAAAAATCTACGTCATTGTCCGCATTTTTCACTGGGAGCATCTGTATTTCGCTCCAGCGCGCGGCACCCAAGCTGAGATCATGACGCAGCTCGATTTTTCCAAAGCCGTCTTTCTTCATTGCAGTGGCAACTTTTGCCTCCACATCCGGATCGATTTTTGTTGCCTGTACAAGGTCCGTCACTGGCTTGCCAATGATGTCTTTTGCGGCGATTCCCGTGAGGGTGGTGAAGGCTTCATTGACCCACTCAATTTCTTGTTTGGGATTGGACAGAATGACGGCATCATTTGTTTTTCGCGCAACCATGGACAACCTCTGCAATTCGTTGCGGTGCTTGTTCAATGCATCGTTGGCCGCAGTGAGATTGTTTTGGCTGCATTGTAGAGCTTCAGTTTTTCGGAAGTTGTCGACGCCAGATTTGACGAAAGAAAAACACATGTAGCCCATGCTGATGACCACCATCAGTTCGGGCACATTGGCATGAGGCAGGGCCATGTCGCCGCCGAACCGGATCGCCTGAAGCGTCAGGAGAATAAGGGGGGTTACCACAAACACGCCCATTTTTAAGATGGCCAGTTTGGGTTTGGTTGGCAAAATGAGCGCTCCGTTGACGATGCCCATCCCTAGAACACCGGCAACCGCCATGATGGACGCGTCTTTGCCCACTGTCACAACATAGAGTGTGGTGGCAAGAAAAATGCAAATCGCTTGAAATGCGCCACTGGCCATTGCCGCGTTGGAGAGTATATTCTGGCTGATGCCACTGCGAAGGCGCGCAGGAATGCGACGTAAAATCCACATGTCTAACACTTCGCCAATAACCAACAATGCGGTTATGCAGGCACCAATAGCGGGACCTGTGGCGAGAACAGCCATGAGGCTGCCAAGGCAGTAGACAACGGCACGCTGGAAAATCGTGTGGACGCGTTGTGAAGCATATTGAACCAAAAGGCTGCGCCCAAGTGCCGCTTCTTTGGCGGAATGCCGCAATTGCTGTCCGGGATCTGCCACCATAGTTCGTACGCCATTTAGTCTTTGGAGGGCAATGTATAGCACGACGGAGTTAATTTAATCGCTGTGTTTGGCAGGTAACACTCTGACTTATAATAAAATTTTCGAGATATCGCCGTGATCTGTTTTCCTTGGAACCCAGTGTATCACCCTGAAGAGAAAGGCGAATTTATGTGTTCGCCCGGCTTGGTTTTCGCGAGTTTGATCCTTGTTTTTTCACAAAGCTTCTGTATTTGGATATTTCATAAACTGAAGTAACTCAGGGATTCGCGCGTGCCTGACGATTTATTCTCCAACACAGACCTGCCGGATGAGTTTCTGGCGATTATCGGTGTCTTTGCCTTGTTCAACCAAATTGAGGCGGAGCTGGAAGACATCAACATCGACCCGCCGCTCACTAAGATGGAACGGCGAATCTTGGTATTTATGGATCGACCCAAGCGGATGGGTGTTTTGGCGGAAGATACGTTTTGCATTCCTTCCGCCATCACCCCTGTGGCGGATGCATTGGAGCAGCGTGGTTTTGTGCGCCGCACCCGTGATCCCAAAGACAGGCGCGCGCTTGTGTTAGAATTGACTGCGGAAGGATTGATGGCGCGGGTGGCATTGATGGAAGCAGTCAAACTTCGGTTTCGTGAAATTTGCGGTATGACCGTCGAGGAAATCTCTCAATTTGCCAAATTGGCCGTCAAAGCCATGCCCGGAGCCGTAGCGGCCGGGCTATTGGAGGAAAATGAATGCTGAAACAGTTTGGAAAAATCTGCGCCACGGTGATGATGATCACGGCGACCGGTGCATTTTCGGTTCTGGCACAGGGCGTGTTGAAGCCGGTGAAACTGATGGTGGTAAGTGAAGACCCGGTGCCGTTTGAACGCCAGTTTTTTGGCAAGGTGAAAGCACGTCAGTCGGTGGATTTGGCGTTTCAGGTGGGGGGTCAGATTGTCGACTTCCCGGTGACCGAAGGCCTGAACATTGGCGAAGGGGACGTGATTGCGCGGCTTGATCTGGAGATCTTTGAGCTGCAACTCAATCAAGCGATTTTGCAAAAAGAACAAGCAGATCGCACGGTTGAGCGTCTCAATAAGCTGCGTGGCAATACGGTGAGTCAGGTGACGCTGGACGATGCGGAGACGCAGGCGTCTCTGGCGCAGATTGCAGTGAAAAATGCGGAATGGTCTTTGCGCCATGCAACGTTGAAAGCGCCTTTTGACGCGCTGGTATCGAGCCGAAATGTGGAGCTTTTTACGACAGTCAGTGCTGGTAGCCCGGTGGTGCGCATTCACGACTTAAGCGAGTTGCGCATTGAAGTGGATGTTCCGGAAATTCTGTTTCAGCGAGCCGGCAACGAGCACAACGTAAAGATCAAAGCGCGCTTTCCCGGAAATGACGAGGAATTCGCCCTGCAAATCCGCGAGTTTGACGCGGAGACCAGCAGTGTGGGCCAGACCTTCCGCATCACATTTGGCATGACCCCCCCAGAAGGCAAAGTGATCCTGCCGGGTTCGTCTGTGACAGTGACGGTCAGTGCGGCAGAGCCATCCACCGGCATTCTTGTGCCTCCTACGGCGATTGTGGTGGACGACGGGGGCGCGACCGGTGTGATGCGATTTGACCCGAAGGGTGGTGATGAAGGCAAGGTGACCTGGGTGCCGGTGGAAAGCGAACCGGCCACTGGGGGCATGGTGCGCATCACAGCTGGACTAAATGATGGCGACGAAGTGGTGCTGACCGGTGGTGGCGCCTTGACTGATGGCCAAGCCGTGCGCCGCTTTGTCGGCTTTGGCAACTGAGGGCGCGGGTGATGGTCAATATAGCACGCGGATCTATTGATCGGCCGATCTACACTTGGATGATCATCCTGATCTTCCTGCTTGGCGGCGCGGTCAGCTTTTTGAACCTGGGGCGGCTGGAAGATCCGGCCTTCACCATCAAACAGGCGGTTGTGGTCACCCAATATCCGGGAGCCACATCCGAACAGGTGGCGGTTGAGGTGTCCGAGCCTTTGGAATCGGCCATCCAGAAGATGGAAGAGGTGGACTATATCACCTCGATCAATCAACCTGGCGTGTCGCAGATCGATGTACATATCAAATCGACTTATGACGGCAATGAGCTACCGGAAGTTTGGACTCGATTGAGGGCCAAGGTGGCGGACGCCGGGCGGCATTTGCCCACCGGGGTGAGCACTCCACTGGTCAATGACAGTTTTGGCGATGTATTTGGCATCTTCCTTGGCGTGACCGCCGAAGGCTTTTCGGATGCGGAAAAGCACGAATTGGCCACCTTCCTGCGGCGAGAGCTATTGACGGTGGACGGTGTGGCCGATGTGGATATTCAGGGCCTGCCGGAAGAGGCGATCTTTGTGGAACCGGACCTGGCTCTGTCGGTGAATCAAAACATTTCGCTCAATGCAATTGCGGGGGCGATTGCCAACGCGGATGCCGTCAATGCAGCAGGAACCGTGACAATAGACGGCGCGCGTACGCGCATTATGCGGCCGGATGGGTCTGACACCGTGTCAGAGATTGCGGGCCTGTCACTGGGACAGGACGGCAAGGTTGTGAACCTTGTCGACACCAGCCGTGTGTTTCGTGATCGTGTGGAGAACCCACAGCAGATCATTCGCTTCAACGGTGAAGAAGCCTTCACGCTTGGGGTGGCGGGTATTGCCACCGAAAACATCGTGGTGGTCGGCAAGCGTGTGGATGAAAAGCTGGCGCAGATGGCCGGCGATATTCCCGCAGGTGTCGAGCTGCATCCGATCTATCAACAGCACATTGTTGTTGAGAAAGCTTCCAACGACTTCCTTGTGAACCTCGCGATGTCAGTGGCGATTGTGGTTGCTGTCCTTGCGATCTTCATGGGTTGGCGCGCGGCCGTGGTAGTGGGGGTAACCCTGTTTCTGACGGTTGTGGGCACTTTCCTGTTCATGGGGTTCTTCTCGATCGAGATGGAAAGAATTTCGCTTGGCGCGTTGATCATTGCCATGGGCATGTTGGTGGACAACGCCATTGTGGTGGCCGAGGGCATGCAAATCTCGATGTTGCAGGGCAAGAACAGCCGTGAGGCGGCCGATGAGGCCTCGGGGAAAACGCAGATCCCTCTTTTGGGTGCGACGGTCATTGGCATTATGGCCTTTGCCGGTATCGGCCTCAGCCCCGATGCAACGGGGGAGTTTCTGTTCTCGTTGTTTGCGGTGATTGGGATTTCGCTTCTGCTAAGCTGGGTGCTGGCGCTGACCGTGACTCCGATGCTGGGCCACTACCTGTTTAAGCAAGGCAAAGGTGGGGAAGGTGATGCCTACGGCGGGCTGATTTTCCGCATGTACGGCGCAAGCCTGCGGTTGGCATTGAGGCTGAGGTGGCTGGTGATTGTTGGACTGATTGCGCTGACGGCGGTTTGTTATGCGGGCTTTGGCTTGATGAAGCAGCAGTTCTTTCCAGACAGCAACACGCCGCTGTTCTTTGTGCACTATAAGCTGCCACAGGGCACACCCATTGCCAACACGTCGGCGCAGATGGAGCTGTTAGAGGATTGGCTCGCTGAGCGCGACGATGTGGTGAGCTATGCCACGTTTGTGGGACAGGGCGCGACGCGGTTCATGCTGACTTATGAGTCTGAGAAGGCCAATCCCAGCTACGGACATATCATTGTTCGGGCAGAAAATTTGGAGTCCATTCCGCCGCTGCAAAAGGACCTTGAGGCCTTTGGCGCCGCTGCCTTGCCAGAGGGCGAGTTCCGGACCAAACGTCTGGTCTTTGGTCCCGGTGGAGGCGATCCGATTCAGGTGCGCTTCTCTGGCAGTGATCCGGTTGTATTGCGTCAACTGGCAACCCAGGCGGCGCAGGTGTTGACCGAAACTACGGACAATATCACCAGTGTGCGCACCAACTGGCGCGAGCAGGAATTGGTGATCAAGCCGATCTATGCCACAGAACGGGCGCAGACCGCGGGTGTGGATCGCGAAGACATCGCCGATATGTTCCAATTCTCCACCGACGGTTTGACCACGGGCCAGTTCCGCGAGAACGAACGTCTGATTCCGATCATCTTGCGGCGCCAGCCGGATGGGGCTTTTGGGTTGGTTGATCAAGTGGTCTATTCGACAACCTCCAACAGCTTTGTGCCAGTAGAGCAGATGGTGGATGGCTTTGTGCATGAGACGCAAAACACGCTGCTGCATCGACGGGATCGTGTGGCGACCATCACGGTTGGGGCGGATATCCGTTCTGGCCTGACAGCCGCGCAGGTGCAGTCGGAGGTCACGGCAGCGATTGAGGGCATGGACATTCCAGTAGGATACAAGATGGAGTGGGGCGGTGAGTTGGAGAACTCCTCTGAGGCACAGGAGAGCCTTGGAAAACAGCTGCCCATGAGCTTGCTGATTATGGTGCTGATTTCGGTGCTACTGTTCAATGCCATCCGCCAACCCATCATTATCTGGCTCTTGGTACCCATGTCAGTGAATGGCGTGGTGCTGGGCTTGTTGGGCACGGATATGCCGTTTACCTTCACCGCTTTGCTGGGTCTATTGAGCCTGTCTGGCATGCTGATCAAAAACGGCATCGTCCTAGTTGAGGAGATCGATTTTGTGCGCGGGGAAGGCCTGCCAATGCGCGAAGCGATTGTAAAAGCCAGCGTGTCGCGTTTGCGGCCGGTGATGCTGGCGGCGGTCACAACCATCCTTGGAATGGCGCCGCTTTTGACCGATGCATTCTTTGTGTCGATGGCGATCACCATCATGGGGGGATTAGCCTTTGCCACCATTCTGACGCTGATTGCCGCGCCGGTGTTCTATTTGGTGTTCTTTGGAAAAGAAGAACGGCGGGAGATGAAAGCGGCGGCTGCAGCGGCGCCCGCCTGACACCAACGTCTTGAAAATTGAGAGGTCGCCCCAATCGGGCGGCCTTTTGTTTTTTGCGCTAAGCTGGCATAGGGGCGGTCCCGCTGGTGAGCATAGGCATAAGACAAAAACATGTATCGCGACGGTTTGACATTCACACCCAAGCAGAAACAGGAGGCACGCTGTGTTCCTGCCTGATACACTCTTGCCGGATGGGCTGTTCCGTTTCATCGCGCTGGACGTGGAAACCGCCAACCGTGATGCCGCTTCGATCAGTCAGATCGGTTTGGCCTGCGTGCGCCGTGACGGCGGGATTGAGACGTTTTCGACCTATATCAACCCGGATCAAGATTTTGCGGCGTTCAACACTGAGCTGACTGGAATTGATGCGGGCACTGTTCGGGACGCGCCCACCTTTGCGCAGGCCTGGCCAAAGATGTTGCCGCTGTTGTCGCGCAACTTGATGGTACAACACAGCAGCTTTGACCAGAAAGCCATCACAGCGGCCTGTCGCGCGGCGGGTCTGAATGGGCCCAAGATGGAATGGGCCGATAGTGTAAAGATCGCGCGCAAAGCCTGGCCGGAGTTTCGCGGTAACGGCGGGCATGGTCTTGGGCATCTGAAAAAGGCGCTGGGGCTTCAGTTTCATCACCACGATGCGGGTGAAGATGCACGGGCGGCAGCGGAGGTGGTGTTGTTGGCTGAGGAACGGTTGAAGTGTTCCATCGAAGACATCACTGGCAAGATCAAACACCTGCAACTGACGTTCGAGTTTTGAGACTTCAATGTCTTAAGGTGCAGGCAAGCCCATCCCCTCAACACTTTGGATAAGCTCTTTTGCGTGTCGCAAGGCTGTGGCTGTGGCTGTAACCATCGCGGGCAAGACCATCCATTCCAAGGACCACGCGCTGCCGGAGCGTTCCTGTTCGTGTACTAGGGCGTGGTGCATGGCGGGAAGCTGTGTGGCGTTGTAGCGGGCCAATGTGACCAGCAATTCCGCCCGCACCGGGTTTTGTTTGTGTGGCATGGCAGAACTGGTGCCGCCGCCGGAGAAGCTCACTTCGTCCACGCCTTGCTGCGCCATCAGCGCGAGATCCTGTCCCATCTTACCCAAGCTGCCGGTGACCATGGACAGCCAATTGGCGTAGTTGATGAGGTTTTCGCGTGTGGCATGCCAGGCGCGGTCCGAGTTTGAGAGGTTGAGGCCCTTGGCCAGCGCGGTAGCGACGGCATCGCCTTGTGGCGAGAGGCTGGCGCGATTGCCAACCGGGCCGCCAAATTGCAGGGCTTCGACTTGCGGGCGCAGCGTTTTCAGGCGATTTGCGTGGGACGCCAGTGGGGTGCGCCAGGTGGCAATACGGTCTGCAACGGCGATTGGCAGGGCGGCCTGCATGCGGGTGCGACCCATCATCGGTCTGTCGCCCCATGTGTCGTTGAGGGTGTCGAGTGCTGACAGTAAGTCAGCAAGCTGCGCCTCAAACCGCGAATTAGCGTCGCGTAGTATCAGCGAGACAGCTGTGTCGATCAGGTCCTGACTGGTGGCGCCGGTGTGGATGGCTGGGCGCGCGGAAGGTCGTGCGTGGGCTTTGAGTTGGCGCACAAACACTGGCACGGGCAGGCCATCCTGCACCACGTTTTCGGCGATCTTTGTGAGGTTCGGTCGGAAGCTGTCGATGTCTGCCATCGCCTCTGCCGCGACGGTGTGATCAACCACGCCAGCCTCCGCGAGCGCCTCGGCCAAGGCCCGTTCAAACTGGATGAATGCATCGACGAACCGCGCGGTGTCCCACAGTGCCTCGCCCTCAGGATCAGAAAACAGCGGGCCAAACAGATGGGATGCGTGGGTCAGCGGGTTCATCGTGAGGGCCGATCAGGTTGCGGCGCGCAGGCCAAGGATGTTTCGCGCCTGCACGGGCGTGGCGACGGAGCGTTCGTATTTCTCACACAATTCTGCGGCGCGTGCGATCAGGGCGGCGTTGGAGGGCGCCAGTGTGGCGCGATCCAGACGTACGTTGTCTTCAAGACCTGCCCGCGTGTGGCCGCCTGCGGCAATGGCCCATTCGTTCACGGTGATCTGCGCCGCGCCAATGCCTGCGGCACACCATTCGGCGTTAGGCGCGCGCTCCTGCATGATTTTCACATAGAACTCAAACACCTCTCGGTCCACTGGCATGGCGTTTTTCACGCCCATGACAAATTGCACATAAAGCTGGCCATGGAGTGTGCCCGCCTTATGATGACGGAGGGCTTGCAGGATGTGGCTTAGATCAAAGGCTTCGATTTCCGGTGTGATTTCATAAGTCTGCATCTCGCTCGAAAGCCAAGAAATCAGTTCCGGTGGATTCTCATAGACCCGCGTGGGGAAGTTGTTGGAACCCACGGAGAGGGAGGCCATGTCGGGGCGTAGAGGCAACATGCCGCCGCGTGCTTGTCCTGCGCCGGAACGCCCACCAGTGGAGAACTGGATGATCACGCCGGGGCAGTGTTTTTCCAATCCCTCTTTGAGCAAGGCAAATTTCTCTGGATCGCTGGACGGCGTTTCATCATCGTTGCGCACATGGGCGTGGATGATCGACGCGCCTGCCTCCACGGCTGCGTGGCTGCTTTCGATCTGCTCACTGACGGTGGTGGGTACGGCAGGGTTGTCCGCTTTTGTTGGCACAGAGCCGGTGATGGCGCAGCACAGGATGCAGGGTTTGCTCATGGTGATCTCGTTTGATTGGCCCCGTCCACAAGACAGGGGCGGTCGTCAGATGTCAAAGAAGACGGTTTCGTTGTCGCCCTGAAGCGTGATGTCGAACCGGTAAATTGGGGCGCCGTCGCGCATCTCACGCTTGGCAATCAATGTGGCACGGCGGTTTTCCCACTCGATGACGTTGAGCACAGGATCGGCGGCGTTGGCCTCGGCCTCGTCGTCAAAATAGAGGCGGGTGTTCAGGCCGACGTTGATGCCCCGGGCCACGATCCAGAGCGAGATATGTGGCGCCATCAGTTGCCCGTTTCGGCCCATGACCTGCCCTGGTTTGATGGTGTAAAATCCCCACTCGCCGCTGTCAAAGTCGGTGATCACGCGGCCCCAGCCTTTGAAACCTTCCTCGGTCTCACCCGCCTGTTCCGGATGCGGGTAAATGCCCTCTGCATTGGCCTGCCAGGCTTCCAGCATCACGTCTTTCACTGGGCTGCCGGTGCCGTCAATCACCAGACCTTCGACGCGAATGCGTTCACCTTTGGCCTTGGGACCGGCGATGTCCCAACCAAGCTCGCGTTCATAGATGTCAAACCCCGCTGCGCCGGGGGCGAGGCCGATGTGCACATAGGGGCCAGCGGTCTGGGAGGGGGTTTCCTTGAGGTAGTCGAGTTTCTGCACCATGCTCAATTGCCCTCCATGCGGTTTTCAAACAGGGTCGAGCGCCGTCCGCGCAGCACGATGTCAAACTTATAGGCGATGCTGTCCAGCGGCACTGAGGCGTTCATATCAAGCGCGGCAATCAATTGTCCGCGTGCGGCCTGATCCGGGATGGTGTTCACAATTGAGCACTTCGCGATCAGCGGGTCGCCCTCAAAGTAAAGCTGTGTGATCAGGCGCTGGGCAAAGGCGGTGCCAAAGACGGATATGTGAATATGCGCTGGGCGCCAGTTGTTGACCCAATTGCGCCATGGGTAGGCACCGGGTTTCACGGTGCGGAAATAGTAGTAGCCGTTTTCGTCCGTGATGGTGCGCCCGCAGCCGCCGAAGTTGGGGTCAATCGGGGCCAGATAGGCGTCTTTCTTGTGGCGATAGCGGCCCCCGGCGTTGGCCTGCCAGATCTCCACCAAAGTGTTGGGAACTGGGCGGGCGTTTTCATCCAGCACGCGGCCATGCACAATGATGCGCTCGCCAATCGCGCTTTCGCCGGGTGTGGCGTAGTTGTGCAGCAGGTCGCGGTCCATCTCGGTCACGTCATCATGGCCAAAGCGCGGGCCGGTGATTTCGCTGACGGTTTGCTCCAGACTGATCAGCGCGTTTTGCGGGGACCGCGCCACGGAGGTTTTGTAGTCCTGCGAAAACGCAGGCGGGTGCCATTCTCGGTTACGCTGATAGAATTCGGCGGGTTTGCTCATAGTGTTGCTCCTCCCCTGCGCGCATAGAATGCGCGATCAGCCCATCTCTGCAAAGGTCTGTTTTGCCAGTTTGATCGCATGGTTGGCCTTGGGCACCCCACAGTAAATTGCGACGTGCTGAAACACTTCCATGATGTCCTCCTGGCTGGCGCCGGTGTTGGCGGTGGCGCGGATGTGCATGGGGATTTCATCAAAGTTGCCGGTGGCTGCGAGTAAAGCCAGCGTTAGCATGGAGCGCTCCCGCAGGCTGATCGCATCGCTGGCCCAGACAGTGCCCCAGGCCCCTTCGGTGATGAGGGTTTGGAATGGCGTGTCCAGCGCGGTTTTATTGGCTTCGGCACGATCCACATGGGCGTCACCCAGCACTTTGCGACGGACCTCCATGCCGGCGCTAAATTTGTCAGACATGGTGTGTCTCCTTTGTCTGGCCCTATCAGTAGGGCAGGCCCACGTAGTTTTGGGCAAACACTTTTTGTGCGGCATCGTTGCCGCGCAGGAAGTCGATCTCGGCCCGCTGCATCTTCAGATCAAACTCGGATTGATCCGGGTAGCGGTGCAGCAGGTTGGTGGTGGACCAGCTGAACCGCTCCGCTTTCCAGACGCGGGCAAGTGCCTTTTCGGAGTAGGCATCAAGACCGGCGGTATCCTTGTCTTGATAGAATTGCACCAAGCCGTGGTACAGGTAATGGATGTCGGACGCGGCGGTGTTTAACCCTTTGGCACCGGTAGGTGGCACAATATGGGCGGCATCGCCACAGAGGAACAGGCGGCCCCAGCGCATCGGTTCGGTCACAAAACTGCGCAGTGGGGCGATGGATTTTTCGATCGATGGGCCGGTCACCAGTGCCTCCGCGTGGCGGCTGGGAATGCGGCGTTTGAGCTCGCCCCAAAAGGCAGTATCGGTCCAATCATCCGGTGAATCGCTGAGCGAGCACTGAATGTAATAGCGGCTGAGGTTGGCATTGCGCATGGAACAAAGTGCAAAGCCACGTTCTGACCAGCTGTAGATCAGCTCGTTATGTACTGGGGGTGTTTCGGACAGCACGCCCAGCCAGCCAAAAGGATACACCTTTTCATATTCTCGGCGCACGGAGGTTGGGATGGTCTGGCGACTGACGCCGTGGAAGCCATCACAGCCGGCGATGTAATCACAGTCAATCCGATGCGCGATGCCATCCACGTGATAGGTCACGTAAGGCGCCTCACTTTGGGCGTCGTTGATCTGCACGTCTTCGACATTAAACACTAACTTGCCATTCGCAGCCTCACGCGCGTCATAAAGGTCGCGGGTCAGTTCTGTCTGCCCGTAGACCATGACATCCGTGCCAGTGTGGGCGTGAAAGGAGATGCCAAACTCTTCCTCTCCGTAGGCGATTACCGTGCCGTCATGCGTGAAGCCCTCGGCATCCATGCGCGCGCCAACACCGGCCTCGCGCATCAACTCCACAAACCCAGTTTCCAGAATTCCCGCGCGGATGCGCCCCAGCACATAGTCGCGGGTTTTGCGTTCTAACACGATGCTGTCAATGCCCTTTCGGTGCAGCAGCTGTGACAACAGTAGCCCCGAGGGGCCACCGCCGATGATGCAAACCTGAGTGCGCATAGATGTCCTCCTGTAAGCAGTTTGACTTTGTAAAACCGTAAAGTAAAATGATCATTTGTTGGGTTTAATTGCCGAAAGTGAGCATCAAGTCATGATTGATCGGCGTATCAAATTTCGTCATATCCAGTGCTTTGCCGAGATTGTACGGCACAACAGCCTGAAATCGGCGGCGCAGCATCTGCATCTGACGCAACCGGCGATCTCCAAAACCCTGAAAGAGTTGGAAGAGATTGTCGGGTCTGTTCTGCTGGTGCGTAATCGGGGCGGTGTCAGCCTGACCAAGCAGGGTGAGGTGTTTTTGCACTTTGCCCAGATGAGTTTGGCGGCATTACAGCAGGGTCTGAATGGCGTTGCACAGATGGAGAAGACGGGTCAGGAGAGCCTCGCAGTTGGGGCCCTGCCAAGTGTGGCGGCGCGGTTGATGCCGGAAGTAGTTCAAGCCTTTTCAGATTTGGCGCCGGATGTGACGCTGCATATTCATGACGGGCCACACGGTTATCTGATTGAGGAACTGCGTCAGGGGCGGCTTGATGTGGTGATCGGGCGAATGGGAGCCCCTGAAGTGATGCGGGGCATCGCCTTCACTCAGCTTTATGATGAGCATGTCGAGTTTGTTGTACGTAGAGGGCATCCGTTGCTCGCACAGCCGGACATTCAACGCTTGGAGGATTGGCCGGTGATTTTCCCGCCGGAAGCCGCAGCGATCCGGCCATTGGTGGATCGGGCTCTGGTGGCGCAGGGCGTCGGGGAAATCGGCCGGAAAGTCGAAAGCGTGTCCGGTGCCTTTGGCCGGAATTATGTTCTTTCCAATGACGCGGTTTGGATCATCTCCAATGGTGTGGTGGCCAAAGAGTTGGGAAGCGGCGCGTTGGTGCGCCTGCCGTTTGATACGTCTCTTACCAAAGGGCCTGTGGGCTTGATGGCGCGCACGGATACTCAGTTGTCTGCAGCTGAGTTTCTGTTCAGGCGGATTGTCTCGGATATTGCGGAACGTCTCTAGTAACGGAGTTCCATCGATCCGCAATATGGCGCTTTTCCGCCTGTGCGCTTTTAGTTTGGCAGAAAACCTCCATATTGACCGTGATAACAAAAAACGAATGAGGTGTTTCCATGAAACTTATTGTTGTTCCGGCTATGCTGGGAAGTCTTGCTGTTTTGTCCGCATGTTCAACAGGGTCCGTTACTCAACGTGACGTCGAATGCGCAGGCGCAACTGTTGTAGGGGCCGTAGTTGGCGGTGCCTTGGGTAACCAGTTGGGTGGGGGCTCCGGCCAGGACATTCTGACAGCTGGTGGTGCGGTAGCTGGCGGCACTGTAGCCAACAAGGCGGCAGGCTGTTAAGCGCTTTTAAGGCACACAAGTATTCAAAAAAGGCTGGCGCTCGGCAAGGAGCGACAGCCTTTTTTTGTTTTTGGATTCTAATTTAAAAGTCGAGGTTTTCCACGCTGAGCGCGTTTTTCTGGATGAACTCGCGGCGTGGTTCCACCACATCGCCCATCAACTTGGTGAAGAGGTCATCGGCCCCAGCCATATCTTCGACCTTCACCTGCAATAGCGTGCGGGCATCCGGGTCAAGAGTGGTTTCCCAAAGTTGATCTGGGTTCATTTCGCCAAGACCTTTATAGCGCTGCAGAGTCAGGCCTTTTTCGCCTTCGGCCAGGATCGCGGCGAGAAGGTCCAGTGGGCCATTGATGACCTGGCTGCGATCCTTGCGCACCAGCGTTGCGGAGGTGTTGTAGACCTCTTGTAGGCTTTCGGTGAAAGTGCCGGACTTACGTGCCTCGCCGGAGCGCAGCATCGGGCCGTCCAACGTGCGCACTTCTTCCACGCCACGCAGAATACGGGCCAGTTTGATACCGTGATCCTGGGTTATGCGACCGGTCCAGCCGCGTTCATATTCCAGTGCAATCAGGTCCAGACGAGCAGCAACCTTGTCGGCCACACCCTGTAAGTCCGCGTCTACTGCGCCGGGAACAAAGGCTCCTGCAATGGCGGCCTGTTCCAGAATGTGGTGCGGATAATGGGTTGGGAAGGCATCCAGCACCTGCTTGAGCTGCCGTGCCTCAGTGACCACGCGAGCCAAATCCTGACTGGTCATTTCCGCGCCGGATCCCAGTCTCAGAACGGCGCCCTCGATTCCTTGATTGACCAGATAGTCGTCCAATGCGGCCTGGTCTTTCAGGTACACCTCGGATTTGCCGCGCGCCACTTTGTAGAGCGGTGGCTGTGCAATGTAGAGATGACCTTTTTCGATCAGTTCCGGCATCTGCCGGTAGAAGAAGGTCAACAGAAGTGTACGGATGTGCGCGCCGTCGACGTCCGCATCGGTCATGATTACAACCTTGTGGTAGCGGAGCTTATCGACGTTGAATTCGTCTCGGCCAATGCCAGTTCCAAGCGCCATCACAAGGTTACCGATTTCCTGAGAGCCCAGCATCCGGTCAAAGCGTGCACGTTCCACGTTCAGAATTTTACCGCGCAGGGGTAGGATGGCCTGTGTCTTCCGATCCCGGCCGGTCTGAGCAGAGCCGCCAGCGGAGTCCCCCTCCACCAAGAAGACTTCGGTCAAAGACGGGTCTTTCTCGGAGCAGTCCTTGAGCTTCCCGGCCAGGAAGTTCACATCCATCGCGGTTTTGCGGCGGGTCAGTTCCCGCGCTTTACGCGCCGCTTCACGGGCGTGGGCGGCTTCGACAATCTTGGAAACGATCATTTTGGCGGTTTGCGGGTTTTCCCCAAACCATTCTGCCAGCTTTTCCCCCAACAGACCCTCAACGGCGGGTCGCACCTCGGAGCTCACCAGTTTGTCTTTGGTCTGAGAGCTAAATTTCGGATCCGGCACTTTCACCGACAGTACACAGGTCAGGCCTTCACGGGCGTCATCACCAGTGAAGCTGACCTTTTCTTTTTTCGCAATCCCGCTTTCCTGCGCGTATTTCTGCAAAGTCCGTGTCAGAGCGCCACGGAAGCCGGCAATATGCGTGCCACCATCGCGCTGCGGAATGTTGTTCGTGAAGGGCAACACATTTTCATGATAGCTGTCGTTCCACCACATCGCGACTTCAACGCCGATGTCGTCTTTTTCGCCCCGCACGTAGATTGGCGCTTCCATCAACGGGGTCTTGTGTCGGTCGATATATTTTACAAACTCGTTCACACCACCGTCGTAGTAGAGCTCGGTCTTCAGCGGCTCAGCGGGGCGTTCATCCTCTAGCAAGATGCGTACACCAGAGTTCAGAAATGCCAATTCCCGCAGGCGTTTTTCCAACGTTTCAAAAGAGTATTCGATGTTGGAAAACGTATCCAAGGACGCCATGAAACGCACTTCGGTGCCGGTTGCGTCGCCGCAATCGGCCACTTCGCGCAGATGTTCGGTGCAATCGCCGTGTTCAAACTTGGCGTAGTGCTCTTTGCCGTTGCGCCAAATGCGCAGCTCCAGCCAGACCGATAGGGCGTTCACTACGGACACACCCACACCGTGCAGGCCGCCGGAGACCTTGTAGGAGTTGCTGTCAAACTTGCCGCCTGCGTGCAGCTGGGTCATGATCACTTCGGCTGCTGAAACGCCTTCTTCGGGGTGGATATCCACAGGAATCCCACGGCCGTTATCATAAACCGAAACCGAACTGTCGGCGTGAATTTTTACCTTCACGTGGTCGGCGTGGTTGGCTAGCGCCTCATCGATGCCGTTGTCCACGACTTCATACACCATATGGTGCAGACCAGAGCCATCGTCGGTGTCCCCGATATACATGCCCGGACGCTTCCGCACCGCTTCCAAGCCTTTGAGAACTTTGATGGAATCCGCGCCATATTGCTCGGTATTTTGCGCGTTGTCAGACATTCATGTCGCCCTTTTTCATTTGCGGATTTTATATCGGGTTTGGGGGCGGTTGTCACGCAAATGACAAGGATTTTTGAGAAACGTTCGGGATGGGTTAGGCCGTTGAGGACAGGCTGGAAACCCCAGCCTCATCGGTCACTTCGACATATTGCGCGCGATCACCTAAAGCCTCAAACAGCCCAGCTTCGGTGCCGGTCATCCAGGCCTGAGCTCCAAGGGCGCAAATCTCGTCATACAGCGCGGCGCGGCGGTCTGGATCAAGATGGGCTGCGACTTCGTCCAATAGCAAGATTGGAGCTGCGCCAAGGTCGTCCTTGAGGGCTCGTGCGTTGGCGAGGATCAAGGACACAAGCAGCGCCTTCTGCTCGCCGGTGGAGCAATCTTTGGCGGGCACGCCCTTCTCGCGGTAGGTGCCAATCATGTCAGTGCGGTGTGGTCCCACCAAGGTGCGCCCAGAGGCAATGTCGCGGAACCGGCTTTCTGTCAGAGCTTCGAGCAGGTCCGGCTCGGTGGTCGGCATCGCGCCTTCGCTCTGGATCAGCTCCAACTCTGCTACAGGAAAAGCTGTCTGCGTGGCCGCCTGCGCGTCCAGAAGGCGTTCCATGCTGGCTGCGCGAGCTTGTTGAATGCGCGCACCGGCCTCGGCCATTTGCCGCTCCAGAGCGACATACCAATGCGCATCGCTGATCTGTTCTTTCAGCAAGCGATTGCGTTCCCGCATGGCCTTCTCATAGGCGAGGCTGGCCTCGGCGTGCTCCGGATAAAAACTGAGCGTCATACGATCAAGAAACCGCCGCCGCCCCTCGGCGCCTTCGATCCACAGACGGTCCATCGCAGGGATCAGCCACAACACCCGGCAAATTCGCCCCAGTTGAGTCTGTGGTGCAGCTTTGCTGTCAATCTGTACCTGTCGCGCTGCACCGTTTTCTGACCGTACATCAATTTCGTAGGTTTGATTTGCCGCCTGCAACAGGCCGGACAGTTTCCAGCCAATGGCTTCTGGTCGACGCGTCATTTCCTCCGCACTGGCCCGGCGAATGCCGCGGCCCGGCGAAAATAGCGACACCGCCTCTAGAATGTTGGTCTTGCCCGCACCATTAGGCCCAAACAAGGCCACCGGGCGCGCATCGCAGTTGAGCGCGCCCTTTTTGTGGGATCGAAAATGAGACAGGCTCAGGGATTTCAGAAACAGCTCAGACACAGGCCCGGCATTCACTTTCTACAAATATCCCCGCCGGAGGCATCCGCGTCAGCGGATCATACCCGCATTGGCATCACAACGTAGACGGCGGAAGTGTCGCCACCTTCGCGCATCAATGTCGGATCGCCTGCGGAATTGAACATAAACACAGCGTTTTCGCGGTCTACCTGGCTGGCGATTTCCAGCAGGTATTTGGCGTTAAAGCCAATTTCCAAACGTTCATCATTGTAAGCCACAACCAGCTCTTCTTCTGCGGCGCCGCTGTCAGGTGAGTTCACTGACAACACCAGGCGGTCTTCGTCCAGCTGCAGCTTCACTGCTCGGGAGCGCTCGGAGGATACGGTCGCCACACGGTCCACCGCCTTGGCAAACTCAGAGGCGTCGACTTCCAATTTACGGGTGTTCCCCTGCGGAATCACACGGGTGTAGTCCGGGAAGGTGCCGTCAATCACCTTCGAGGTCAGGGTGATGTGCGGGGTGGCAAAGCGTACTTTGGTTTCGCTGACCGATACGGCGATTTCCATTTCGTCATCGTCCAGCAGCTTGCGCAGCTCGCCCACGGTTTTGCGCGGCACAATCACGCCGGGCATGTCGTTGGCGCCATCCGGCAGATCCGTGTCAATGCGGGCCAGACGGTGACCATCGGTGGCCACAGCGCGCAGCACTTTACCGCCCTCGCCGTCAGACACATGCATGTAGACGCCGTTCAGGTAGTAACGGGTTTCTTCCGTGGAGATCGCAAACTTTGATTTGTCGAACAAGCGGCGCAAGGCGGGTGCGGGGGCCGAGAAGTTCGATGAGTACTCAGACGACGCCATCACAGGGAAATCTTCGCGAGGCAGGGTTGCCAGCGAGAAGTTGGAGCGCCCTGCTTCCACCGTCAGGCGGCCTGCGGCGCTGTCATCTGTGAGAGTCACAAGCGCGCCGTCTGGCAATTTGCGCACAATCTCGTGCAGCGTGGTGGCGGCCACAGTTGTGGCACCGGCGCGCTCGACCATGGCGTTGGCCTTGTCGACCACTTCAATGTCCAGATCAGTGGCGCGGAATTGCACGGTGTCGCCTTCGGCTTCGATCAGCACATTGGCAAGGATTGGAATGGTGTTGCGGCGTTCCACAACCGATTGCGCTTGGCTCACTGCTTTCAGCAGCACGGCGCGTTCAATACTGATTTTCATCCCATCACCCTCCGATTACCGGGACAGGCACCTTAGCGAGGTGGTCTCTCGGTACAAGTCTTTTCCTAGGGTTGTCGGTGAAGTCGCGAGGGGCGTCAAGCGCCAAGCGACCAAAAGAAAACGCCGCACCCAAGGGACACGGCGTTTTGGCTTAAAGTGTGACCGGAAACACTCAGGCTTCGAGTGTGCGGCGCAGCAATTCGAGATCTTCGGCGATCTGCCCATCCGAGTTGCGCAGCTCTTCGATACGTCTCACCCCGTGCATCACAGTGGTGTGGTCACGCCCGCCGAAGCGACGGCCGATCTCTGGAAGAGAGCGGCTGGTCAGCTGTTTGCAGAGATACATGGCCACCTGACGAGGGCGGGCAAAGGTGCGCACGCGCTTGGGGCCGATCATGTCTGACAGCCTAATATTATAGTGCTCCGCCACCTTACGTTGGATTTCTTCGACAGAAATTTTTCGCTCAGAGGCGCGTAGAACGTCAGACAGACAGTCCTGCGTAAGCTCCATGGTAATTTCGCGCCCAACCAGCGACGCGAAAGCAAACAGGCGGGTCAAAGCGCCTTCGAGTACACGCACATTGGTTGAGATGCGGTGAGCGAGGAATTCCAGTACGCCGTCTTGCAGCTGTAATTCCGGGTATTGTTCGCGGTAGGCGTCGACCTTGTTTTGCAGAATGCCAAGGCGCAGTTCGTAGTCGGTAGGGTGCAGGTCCACAACCAAACCACATTGCAGACGGCTCTTGATGCGCTCTTCGAGGTCTTTGATCTCACCCGGTGCGCGGTCAGCGGAGATGATGATCTGTTTGTTCTGATCCACCAATGCGTTGAAGGTGTGGAAGAACTCTTCCTGGGTGCTGTCTTTGCCAGCGATAAACTGCACATCGTCGACCATCAGCACATCTACAGAGCGGAAGAGCTCTTTGAAATCCATCATCTTGCGGTCGCGCAGGGCTTGTACAAAGCGGTACATGAATTGTTCGGCTGATAGGTACAGGACGTTCAGATCTGGGCGCTGTGCCTGAAGTTCCCATGCAATCGCGTGCATCAGGTGAGTTTTACCAAGGCCCACGCCGCCATAGAGGAACAGCGGATTAAATGTCACCGGACCACCTTCGCCAACACGGCGCGCTGCGGCATTTGCCAGTTCGTTAGGTTTGCCAACCACAAAGCTGTCAAAGGTGAAACGCGCATCCAATGGCGCGCCGGTCATGCCCATGTCGCTGTTTTCAGACGCTGGTGCTGCCGCTGTACTCGCTGTCTTCACAGTATCAGCCGGTTTGGCTGTACGTGGCGCAGTGGTTTTGGCGGCTACCTTGAATTGCATGCGTTGCACGTCCGCACCGTTCAGGTTCATCTGATGCAGGATCAGATCACCATAGTTTTGCGACACGTAGTTGCCGATAAAATTTGTCGGTACGTGAAAGGTGGCGACGCCATCTTTCAACTCGGAAAAATTGACAGGCTCAATCCAGGTTTTGAAATTATTTTGACCCACAGTTTTGAGTAGGTCTTGTCGGATGTCACCCCATGCGTCGTCAGTCATCTGTCCCCGTTTTCCTTCACACGTCTTTTATACCAGGCGTTGCCCGGTCTCTGCCTTTTAGTCCCGTGAAACATCACTCCAAAGGGCCGCTGGCGGCAAAGCTACTTCAAGCAAAATACAACCATGCCGGAGGTCCCTACTCTCCGGTTGCGTGTTGCCATCGGCGCGCAGATGCGCTGCTTTGTGGAACAGGTAAACACCCCGGGAACCATGGCGATCGCACTTGCACAAGCGCGGTCTGCTAGGTCACCCGGTACGGCATAGCCACCGTGTGTCGGCGTCTGTCCCCCCCAAGGCGAAATGAATCGCTGCAAGAACCTAACAAGCTGGTGCTAAATCGGGCAACTGAACTTCGAACTTGACTCAGGTATTCGCCAAAAAGAATCTATCCACAGGTAGTTAAGTCGTTGAATTAAATCAGATTTGCCTGAAATTTTGATCTATTCTAAGCTGACGCATGCGCAAAGATCTCTATGATCGATCTGGGCACGAAAGCACTCTGGACTCGGCTCTAAAACCCCGATTTTGTCTGCGTTTTGCGGGCTGTGGCCACATCTGGTTGTTGCGCCGCAGCCACAGCCGTTCTGACGCGTGGGGAGTCGCAAAAAAGGAATCGCTCTCAGTTTCAGCACGACTCATTTGCGTTGAGTGGACCGCCTTACAAGATCGGCATTCCGTCGGGGCTATATCCGGCCCTTGCTTGCAGACGCGCGTCCGTGCATTAACAGCTTGATGGCCAAGCAACTTGATTACCATACGATCCGGGAGATCTTTACCCGGTTTGAGGCAGCCGAAGCCGCGCCCGAAGGCGAACTGGACCACACCAATGCCTACACATTGGTGGTGGCTGTTGCCCTGTCGGCGCAAGCGACAGATGTCGGCGTCAACCGCGCCACCAAAGAGCTGTTCAAAATTGCCGACACCCCGCAGAAGATGCTCGACCTCGGAGAAGAGAAAGTCATCGAGCACATCAAGACCATCGGCCTCTATCGCAACAAAGCCAAGAACGTGATCAAACTCAGCCGTATCCTTGTGGACGACTATAGCGGCGAGGTGCCAAATTCCCGTGCTGCACTGGAGAGCCTGCCTGGCGTGGGGCGTAAGACCGCCAATGTCGTTCTGAACATGTGGTGGCGTTACCCGGCGCAGGCTGTGGACACGCATATTTTCCGCTTTGGCAACCGCACCGGCGTCTGCCCAGGCAAAGACGTGGTGGCGGTGGAGCGCGCCATCGAAGACCAAATTCCAGTGGACTTTCAACTCCACGCCCATCACTGGATGATCCTGCACGGCCGCTACGTGTGCAAAGCGCGCAAGCCTTTGTGTGGCACCTGTCTCATCCGCGATCTCTGCCTATTTGAGGACAAAAACCTATGACGCAATACCAAGTGGTTGGCATCGGCAACGCCGTTGTTGACGTGATCAGCCAATCCGATGACAGTTTTCTGGACCTGATGGGCATCCAGAAAGGCATCATGCAGCTGGTAGAAAAAGAACGCGGCGAGATGCTCTATGCGGCCATGACCAACCGCAAGCAGGCGCCGGGCGGTTCGGTGGCCAATACGCTTGCCGGACTTGGCGCACTGGGCTTGTCGACCGGTTTTATTGGGCGGGTGAGCGATGATGCGTTAGGGCAGTTCTACGCAAGTGAAATGCAGGCGGACGGCACCGATTTTGTGAATCCTTTGGTGGAAGGCGATGAGCTGCCGACGTCTCGCTCGATGATCTTTGTCTCCCCAGACGGTGAACGCTCAATGAACACTTACTTGGGCATTTCGTCCGAAGTTGGCCCGGACGATGTGTCCGATGACGTGGCTGGCAAGGCGCAGCTGCTGTTCCTTGAAGGCTACCTCTACGACAAACCCAAAGGCAAAGCCGCCTTTGAGCGGGCTGCCAAGCTTTGTCAGGACGGCGGTGGTAAAGCGGGTATCGCCTTGTCTGACCCCTTCTGCGTAGAGCGCCATCGCGACGACTTCCGTCGCTTGGTGAAAGAGCTCGACTTTGTGATTGGCAACGAACACGAATGGCAATCGCTGTATCAAACGGATCTCACCGCGGCCCTTGAGCAGGCAGCACAGGACTGTGGAATGGTTGTGTGTACGCGCTCCGGCCAGGACGTCGTGCTACTCAGCGGCGATGAAGAGGCCACCGTGTCGGTGAATGAAATTGTGCCTGTGGACGCCACAGGCGCTGGCGATCAGTTTGCCTGCGGTTTCCTCTACGGTGTGGCCACCGGCCAATCTCTGGAAGTGTCCGGCAGGATGGGCTGTATCGCAGCGGCGGAAGTCATTAGCCACTATGGCGCGCGGCCTGAGGCGGACATCAAAGCGCTGTTCCAAAAGGCGGGTTTGATCGGGTAAACGCCACCTCTGACATCTGCGTTGGTGGCGACAATAATCGCCTTCGGCGGGGATATTTGGGGACTATGAATGGCTGGTGTCTTGGGAGCGCTCCGCTCGCCACGCCGGTCGACACTGCGCGATGCTTACGTCTTGAGCGGAGCGCCATTCACAGTTACGGTCATCGGCTTCCCAGCCTGTACCGCGTAGGTAGACTACCCTCTGGGCGGTTAATTTGTTGTTAACCACCATTCACTGTGTGCAAATATCCCGGGGTGAATTGGGCTTTTGGCCCAAGAGGGGCTGGCCCCTGCTACCGTAATGACGCCAGCGCCATGTCCGTCAATTGGGCGCTGAGATCTGCGACAAAAGTCTCTGGCTCATCTGCCCGCGGGCGATACCAAAACACCGGGGCGTTGATCAAAAGCAGCAGCGATTGCAGCGCTATGGAGATGTTTTGTGCGCGGAAACTGCCGCCCTGCATGCCGGTTTGTAGTACATCTCGAAACAGGTTTTCGTACGTCTTTCTCTCTTGCTGGATACGTGCAAACAGTTCGCGCTCCAAGGCGGTGGTCGATTTTTGCTGAACGCCGACATAAGACTGAATGATCACCTTGTGGTATGGCAGCGTGCGCAGGACCTCTGGGATATGGGTCAGTATCATCTGCCGCAAATTGTCTTCGGGCGTGGCGTCCAGGGCGATTACTGGCGGCACTTTTTGTAGTACGAAATCCGCCGCGCGCAGGCAGACTTGGGCAAGGAGCACGCCCTTGGAAGGGAAGTGATGATAAATCCGCCCCTTAGTGGATCCAAGCTGACGCGCCACGTCGTCGATGGAGGCCGTATCTGCTCCAAGCCGCATAAAAACCTCGGCTGCGGCGTCCAAGATCTCGGCCTTTGAGGCGCTCATCTCTGTCTTTCTGGTGTTCGCCATTGGGCCTCACAGAATCCGACTAACGCAACGTCGCGCAACCCGCCTCCGTTGACAGCATACTCAGTAGTATGTTTGCCTCAGAGGTGCAATCTCCGACCCAAAGGGCGGAGGCCTTGGGAGGGGCGTTTGCATGGACATCGACACATTCCGCAGCGAGACCCGCGCGTGGCTTGAGGCCAACTGCCCGGCGGACATGCGCACGCCGATGGGCGAAGGCGACATCTGTTGGGGCGGGCGCAGGTTTGTGTTTCGTTCGCCAGCTCAAAAGCAGTGGCTGGAGGTTATGGCCGCCAAGGGTTGGACGGTTCCTGCTTGGCCCAAAGCGTACGGCGGTGGCGGACTCTCCGGGGATGAGCAAAAGGTTTTGGCGGAGGAGATGCAGCGCATCAATGCGCGGCCACCGTTGCAGAGCTTTGGCATTTGGATGCTGGGGCCTGCCTTGCTGCACTTTGGGTCTGAGGAGCAAAAGTGCCACTACCTTCCTCAGATTGCGAGCGGTGAAATCCGTTGGTGTCAGGGCTATTCTGAACCTGGCGCAGGCTCCGATCTGGCGGGGTTACAGACCAAAGGCGTGGATAAAGGAGATCACTTTGAGGTGACAGGGCAGAAGATCTGGACCTCTTATGCTGACAAAGCGGATTGGATTTTCTGCCTTGTGCGCACGGAGCCGGATGAGAAGAAACACACCGGTATTTCCTTCCTGCTTTTTGATATGGAAAGCGCAGGCGTTTCGACCAAACCCATCAAGCTGATCTCTGGTGCCTCGCCGTTTTGCGAGACGTTCATTGACGGTGTGAAAGTGCCCAAGGATCAGATCGTTGGTTCACGTGGGCAGGGCTGGACCATTGCCAAATATCTGCTGACTCATGAGCGGGAAATGATCGGCGCCGCGGATTCTGCGCTCTTTGCCAAGTCGGATCTTGCGGCGGATGCGATTGCAGCAATTGGTTTGGACGACACAGGCCGGCTGGATGATCCCATGCTGCGTGCGGAGCTGGGGCAGTTCCTGGTCGACGAAATATGTTTTGATGCGCATCTGGATATGACCGGCACCTACATGCGGGCGGGGCATGAATTGGGCGCGCGGTCGGCTGAACTAAAGTACCTCGGCACAGAATTAAACAAACGCCGCCAAAGCCTACGCGTGGCGGCTGGCGGCAGTAACGATCTGGTTTGGGAGGGCGCGGCCAATGATGCAGGGCAAGCGGCCAAAGACTGGCTGCGCTCTAAGGCCAATACCATCGAAGGCGGCACCTCTGAGGTGATGTTATCGATCCTGTCCAAAGCCGTTTTGAAATTGCCGGGGTAAATGAGCATGGAACTCTTGAGCGAAGACCAACAGCTGATTTCCGACTCCGCGGCGGGGTTTCTGCGGGATGGGCATTCGGTTGCGGCATTCCGCGCGCTGAGAGAGGGTGGCGATGATGCCAACAGCGCGATTTTGGGGGACCTCGCCGAAATGGGCTGGATGGGGATTGTGATCCCAGAGGCCCTGGGAGGCGTGGGGCTTGGCTACCGTTCCGCAGGGCTTATTGCTGAAGAGCTGGGGCGTAATTTGACTGTCAGCCCCTTTGTGTCTTCAGCCATCTTAGCTGGCACCGCGCTGGCTTCGGCTGGCGGTGAAATGGCCCAAAACTGGGCACCCAAAATTGCCACTGGTGACGCCCTGGTTGTGCTGGCGATGGATGAAGCGGCCAAACACCGCCCCAAACGTATTGCCACGACGGTTTCAGGAGCGTCTGGTGCGCTGAAGTTAAACGGCCGCAAAACCTTTGTGGTTGATGGCGGTATTGCGGATCGTCTGATTGTGACCGCCAAGCTGCGCGGAGACCTGTGTCTGGTGTTGGTTGATCCCCAAGCGGCAGGCGTCGCGCGCGCGCGGCAGGTGATGTTGGATCATCGCAATGTTGCCTCGCTTGTCTTAGAAGATGTGGCGATTGCTGATGCAGATATTCTCGCTCAAGGGCGCGCAGCAGAAGAGGTATTGGCACAAACTCTTGCGGCAGGACGCGCAATTGCGGCAGCGGAACAGCTTGGCGTGGCCAAGGCGGCGGCGGAGCAGACTTATGACTACTTGCGCACCCGACAACAGTTTGGTGTCTTGATTGGACAGTTTCAGGCGCTGCAACACCGGGCAGCCGATCTCTATTGCGAGCTGGCGCAGGTTTCCTCGCTGATCGCAGCGGCGTTGAACGCATTGGATGCAGACAGTGATGAGGTCGAAGCCGTGACGCGAGCAGCTAAGGCCAAGATGGCGCGGGTGGGGCGGCAGGCAACGGAAGAGGGCGTGCAGATGCATGGCGGCATTGGCATGACGGATGAGATGAACCTTGGGCTATTCATGAAGCGCGACCGCGCCTTGACCGAGCTTCTGGGCGATGCGGGCTATCACACTGAGTGGATTTTGCGGCAGCGCGGCATCTAGCTAGGGTTGATTGGATTTAACGTGCGATAGCGTATGGAGGGAGAGGGGTGACGTAACGGAGCTTTGCGCAAGCTGGGGAATGGAGACTTGACGCAAAAGACTTCGCTCCGAAGACTGAGCATAGAAAAAGCCGGTCTAAACTGGCACGGGAGGATACATTGGAAGTTGTGCAACTGCTCGTCAGCGGGCTTGCGAATGGCTGTGTCTACGGCCTGATCGCGCTTGGCTTCGTGCTGATCTACAAGGCGACTGAACAGGTGAATTTCGCCCAGGGCGATTTCATGATGCTCGGCGCCTTTATTTGTTTGGGGCTGACAAACGCCCACTATATGGGGCTACCGTTTTGGATCGCGGCGCCTCTGGCGATCGCCATCATGGCGGTGCTGGGCTACTTGCTCGACTTCTTTGTGCTGCGCCACTTGTTTGGGCAAAGCCAGACCGCGGTGGTGATCCTCACCATCGCTTTGGGCTTTGTAATCCGCTTTGTGGCTGGCATGATCTGGAGCCATGAGCCGCAGACTTTGGAAAGCCCGCTGGCGATTGGCGACTTCAACATCGGCGGCGTGGTGTTGGGCATGGCCGACATTGCAGTGATCGTGGTGACCGTGCTGCTCACCTACTTCCTCTATCAGTTTTTTCAGCGCACCAAGCTTGGCTTGGCGATGCAGGCCGCAAGTCAGAACCAGATGGCGGCCTACTTCATGGGTATTCCAGTGAAGCGGGTGCAGGGCATGATCTGGGGGCTTTCCGGAGCAGTGGCCGCGGTTGCCGGTATTCTCTTTGCCTCCAAAGGGGCGATTGATCCCAACGCGGGCTTGCTGGGCATCAAGGCCTTTGCAGCTGCGGTGATCGGTGGGTTTGGCTCGCTACCCGGCGCACTGATGGGCGGGCTGATTGTTGGCGTGATCGAACCCTTTGCCAGCCGCTACTTCCCAGCAGGCTACAGCCAGATCGCGCCCTACACGCTCTTACTGTTTGTGCTGGTGTTCCGTCCTCATGGCCTGTTCTCGCAGGTCAGGGTCAAGAAGGTTTGAGCCCATGCGGATACATTTCAAAACATCCTACGAACACGACATCCGGCTTTTCCCCGACTGGTGGAGCTTCTTTGTCTACGCCACGCTTATTGTAATCGCGGTGGCCCTGCCTTGGGTGCTGGATGACTTCTTCCTCGGTGAAGTCACCAATGTGCTGATCTGGGCCATCGCGGGCCTCGGCCTGATGCTGCTGACCGGGCAAACTGGTCAGGTCAGCCTTGGCCACGCGGCCTTCCTCGCGCTAGGCTGCTACTCCTGCATCATCTTTATGGAGCAGGGCTGGCCCTTCCTTATCGCCTTCCCGGCGGCAGGCATTCTGACCGGTGTGGTTGGCACGATCATCGCCATCCCGGCAATCCGCTTGCACGGCATTTACCTTGCCATTGCGACCATCGCGCTCTCGATCCTCGCCGATGACATTATCGTGCTGATGGAGCCGATCACCGATGGCGTCTCAGGCAAATTTGCCCCGATGATTACCATCTTTGGCATCGAGATTGAGCGCTGGACCACACCGGATCGGTTTTATTGGCTGGTGTTGGTCGTCACAATCCTTTGCACTTTGGCCTATCGCAACTTGCTGCGCTCGCCTTTGGGCCGGGCCATGGCCGCCGTGCGAGACAGCGAAGTCTCAGCCACCGCCATGGGGGTGCACATCGCGCGCACTAAGGCGGCGGCTTTTGGCATTTCCTGCGCCATCACCGGGCTCGCCGGGGCGCTGATGGGGTTCTACGCGGGGGCATTCAACAACGAGACTTTTAGCATCGTGATCTCCATCACGCTTCTGATGATGATTGTGATTGGTGGGCTTGGCTCAATCCATGGCGCCTTCTTTGGCGCGGTTGTGGTGGCCTTCCTGCCGCAGTTCCTGTCGATGACCAAAGACCTGATCGGCGGCAGCTCCGTGGCCATTCCCGGCTTGGAAACCGGCGTTTTTGGCATGATCCTGATCCTCTTCATCCTGTTTGAGCCCATGGGCATCTATGGCCGCTGGATGAAAATCCGCGTTTGGTTTGAGCTGTTCCCTTTTGCACGCAAAGACATGTTCAAGCGGCAGAAGAGCTACCTGAAAACGGAGCGTTTGAGATGAGCAATCTGCTGGAAATCAACAACGCGACGCTCAAGTTTGGCGGCGTTGTCGCGGTGAACGATCTGACGTTTTCTGTGGAAGAGGGCGAGGTCTACGCCATCGTTGGTCCCAACGGGGCAGGAAAATCTACGGTCTTCAACTTGATTTCCCGTTTCTATGATCCTTACGCTGGGTCGCTGACCTTTGGCGGGCATAACCTGCTGGAGCGCAACGCCGATTCCGTGGCGGACCTCGGTATCGCGCGCACCTTTCAGAACATCGAGTTGTTTGACCACGCCACGGTTCTGCAGAACCTGCTGGTGGGGCGGCATCGCCATCGCAAGACCAATCTGGCGCAGGAAATGCTCTTCACGCCCAAGGTGCGGCGCGAAGAGAAACGTCACCGCGAGGCGGTCGAAGAAGTCATCGATTTCCTCGACCTTCAACCCTATCGCGACAAGATGATCGCGGGCTTGCCATACGGCGTGCGCAAAGTGGTCGAATTGGGCCGCGCGCTGGCGTCTGGGCCACGTTTGCTATTGTTGGATGAACCGGCCTCTGGCCTGTCGGTGGAAGAAACGCAGGACATGCGCTGGTGGATTGACGACATCCGCAAACAGATGGGTATCACGGTTTTGATGGTGGAGCACGACATGGGGCTGGTCTCCGGCGTGTCTGATCGGGTTCTAGCGCTGGCTGACGGGGCCAAGCTCGCCGAAGGCACGCCGCAACAGGTGCAATCTGATCCGGCGGTGATTGAGGCCTATCTTGGCGCGGGGGCGGCGTGATGGGCGAGATTGTGCTTGATATCAAAAACATCGAGAGCTTCTATGGCCCGATCATGGCCATTCGCGGCGTGTCGCTGAAGGTGGAAAAAGGCCAAGTTGTGACCGTGCTGGGCGCCAATGGCGCGGGCAAGTCGACGCTCTTGAAAACCATCTCAGGCATCATGGACCCGGAAAAGGGACAGGTGGTGTTTGAAGGCCGTGAAATCCAAGGCATGGAGCCGCATAAAGTGGTTGGCCAAGGCATCGTGCACGTACCCGAAGGCCGCGAGGTTTTTCCGCTTTTGACGGTGGATGAAAACCTCTCGCTTGGCGCTTATACACGCCATGACAAGGCGGAGATTGAGAACGACCGGCAGATGGTCTTTGACTATTTCCCGATTTTGGCAGAGCGCCAAAATCAGGAAGCTGGCACGCTGTCTGGTGGTCAACAGCAGATGCTTGCCATCGGGCGCGGCCTGATGCTGCGGCCCAAAATTATGCTGCTAGATGAGCCATCGTTGGGCCTGTCGCCACTTTTGGTGCAGGAGATCTTTGCTATCCTCAAACGCCTGAACAAAGACGAAGGCGTGACCATGATGCTGGTGGAGCAAAATGCTAAGGTTGCGCTGGAACTGGCGGATGTGGGGTACGTGATGGAAGTCGGTCGCATCGTGATGGACGACACTGCCGAGCGCCTGATGGAAAGCGAGGACATCAAAGCCTTCTACCTCGGGCATCAGGAGACCGGCGCGCGTGGCGAACGCCGCTGGAAACGCAAGAAGACATGGCGCTGAGGGAGGTCGAAAGATGAACGTTCAAAACTCATCCCATACCGCCGATCAGATCGAAATCAACGGCGTGATTGTGTCGGCCACACCGGGGCAGAAGCCTGCGCTGGTTGATGGTTGTGACACGCTGGTGAGCCTGTTTCAGAAACGCTGCGAACAGCTGCGTGACCGTACCGCGCACCGCGAAAAAGACCTTGGCATCTGGCAGGCCTATTCGTGGACAGACTATTGGAACCACGCTAAATGGATTGGCCTTGGCCTGCGTGCCCTGGGATTGGAACGGGGGGAAGTGGTCTCGATCCTGTCAGAAGATCGCAAGGAATGGCTCTATGCTGACATGGGCATTCAGTGCGTGGGTGGCATTGCTTCCGGGGTTTACACCACTGAATCCGCTAGCCAGCTGGAATACCTGTTGCGCGACAGCGGCAGTCGCTTTCTGTTTGTGGAAAACGACGAGCAGCTCGACAAGTTTCTGGAGATCGAAGATCAAGCCAGCCATGTGGTGAAGGTCATCATTCTCGACCAAGACGGCCTGCATGACCTGCGCCACGACAAATGTGTGTTTCTGGATGACCTCTATGAAACCGGGCGCGCCTATGAGGCGGAAAACCACGGCGTCTTTGAGGCGGAAATAAAAAAAGCCAAGCCTGAGGATACTGGCCTGCTGATCTACACCTCCGGCACCACCGGCATGCCCAAAGGCGCGATGCTGTCACATGAAAACGTGATTGCCGCCTGCGTGTCCGGTGCCCATGCGCTGCCAACGATGGACAAGGACGAACAGCTCTGCTTCCTGCCGCTGTGTCATATCCTAGAGCGCAACGTGAGCGCCTATTTCCCGATTGCCGGTAAATCCACGGTGAACTTTGCCGAAAGCCCGGAGACGGTGTTTGACAACCTGCAGGAGGTTTCACCGGCGCATTTCACCGCCGTGCCACGCGTGTGGGAGAAAATCTATTCCCGCGTGCTGGTGCTCGCACAGGAAGCCACGCCCATTGGGCGGTTGTGTTTTAATCTGGCGGTCAAAGCTGGGTTGAAGCGCGCGGATTACCTGTTGGAACGCAAGCCGGTGCCAAGTGGTGTGCAGCTTAACTATGCGGTTTGGGATTTCCTAGTGCTGCGCAATTTGCGGCGCATGTTGGGCATGGACAAAATGCGCCGGGGTGGCACTGGCGCGGCCCCAATCAGCCCCGAACTCATTCGCTGGTATTGGGCGATAGGGGTGCAGCTTCTCGAAGGTTACGGCATGACCGAAAACGCCGGTCTGGCCTCTATCAACCTGCCTGACGACAATAAGCTGGGCAGCGTGGGCAAAGCTGTGCCGGGGTTTCAGGTGCGCATAGCCGAAGACGGCGAAATTCAGACCTTTGGTTTGAACAACTTCCAAGGCTACTGGCGCAATAACGAGAAAACGGCGGAGACCTTCACTGAGGACGGCTGGCTGCGCACCGGGGATGTGGGCAAGCTGGACGAGGACGGCTTTGTCACCATCACCGGGCGCCTCAAGGATATCATCATCACCGCTGGCGGCAAAAACATCACCCCGGCGGAGATCGAAAGCCGCCTGAAGTTCAGCCATTACATCTCGGATGCGGTGGTGATTGGGGACGCGCGCAAATACCTGACCTGCCTGATTATGATCGATCAGGAGAATGTGGAAAAATACGCACAGGATCGCAAAGTGCCGTTCTCGGATTTTGCCTCGCTGTGCGCTGCCCAAGATGTGGTCGACCTCATCAAGGGTGAGGTGGACGACGTGAACAAAGAGTTCGCCCGCGTCGAGCAGATCAAAGAATTCCGGCTGATCAATGTCCTGCTGACGGCGGAAGATGAAGAACTGACCGCAACCATGAAGCTCAAGCGCAGCTTTGTGGAGAAGAAACACGCGGGACTCATAGAGGAAATGTACTAAGCTCAGAATTATGATGTGGCCCAAAACCACACTTCAAACGGGAGGAAACGATGAAGAAACTGACGACTGCAATGGCAGTTGGCGCTGCGGCGCTAGCTTCCCAGGTCGCTGCGGACACGCAAGGCGTGAGCGACGGCGAAGTGGTGATTGGGTCCGTAAACGATCTGTCCGGCATCTTTGCCGCGGTGGGCGTTCCGGCGGTCAACGGCGCTAACATGCGCTTTTACGAGGTAAACGCCGCAGGCGGCGTACACGGGCGTCAGATCCGGTTTGTTGTGGAGGACAACGGCTACCAGATCCCACGTGCGATGCAGGGCTACAACAAGCTTCTGAACCGAGACAAAGCCTTTGCCATGCTGCTGTCTTTGGGAACGCCCATGAACGTGGCAGGCTTCAAACTGCTTGACCCGAAAGGCATTCCAAATGTTGGCCCGCTGTCGGCGGCACGTCAGATGTTGCAGGAACCAATGGACAATAAATTCATTGGCTTCTCAAGCTACTACGATCAGGTGCAGGTGGGTGCAAAATACCTTGCAGAAGAGTTTGAGGCCAAAGAGCTCTGCACCATGTATATCCCGTCCGACTTTGGCAAAGAGATTGCAGAGTCCACGGCGGATGTCGCTGAAAACATGGGCCTGACCATGGCCAGCGAAACCACGCACAAGCCGGACGAGTTGGATTTTGTCGGCTCTCTTGGCAAACACAAAGCCGCCGGGTGTGATGTGATCACCATGGCGCTGGGCGTGCGTCAGGGCATCACCGTTGTTGGCACCGCCAAAAAACTTGGCTGGACCGATGTGAAGTTCCTCAACACCTCCGCAGGTTTCCTGGAGCCGGTGGCGATGGTGCCGGGTGGTGTGACTGATGGCCTGTATGCTGCATCCGGTTGGCAGGATCTTTATGCACGCGCTGCAGATCCGGTGCCGGGCAAGTTCATTGCCGATTACAAAGCCAAGTTTGATCAGCCTGCGTCCGGTTTCGCGATGTTAGGTTACTCCGCAGCGGACACTTTGGTGCGCGCCTTGGAGGCCGCTGGTCCAGACCTGACCCACGAAGGCTTCATCGCAGCTATGGAGACGCTGGACTATATGGATGAGCTCACCGGTTCGCAGACCACCTATGGTCCTGATGATCACCGCGGCGCGGATGAGGTGGTGATTTCTGTGGTGGAAAACGGCGGCTGGAAGACGGTTGTTGTGAAGTAAGATGTTTGCTTGCAGGAAAAAAGGCTTCCGAAGGTTTTTCGGAAGCCTTTTTTGTAGGAGATAGCTTTTGTCCCCTATGCGGACCTTGCTGTCGTTCGCTTACCTCTTTCGACTGTCCGCTGCATATGTTTCGCATCATTGGTGGAAAACGGTACGGGGCAGATGGTTTCTGTAGTACGAATGAAGAACTCGGAAGTGGGTTGCGTAGCAGATTTGTCAACGCATGACCTATTGCCTGGGATTTTGTGTCTGTCTGTCTGTTTGTCCGGCTCCGATGTCCGTCAGGTCCAAGCAAAGAGATCCGGCGCCATGACAAGGTGGCGATCGAGGAAGTTCTCCATATGGACCACAGTGCTATCAGGAGTGCACAGGACAACCGCAAGCTGCCCAGGGCCTTCGCGGCGCGGGACCGGGCTGACATAGTGGCCCTGTTCCTCTGGAACCGGACCTGAACGCGCCATGGACATCGGCTCGATATTGTAGTGCGCTCCTGCGAAGGTGCAAAAAGGGACGCCTCGGTAATTTCCGGCAGTGGTCATATGCACATGACCGGAGATGACCTGACGGATGTGTGCGTGGCTGAGCACCACTTCGGCACACGCCGCGTTGTCTTCTAAAATGATAAAGTCGGTCTGCACGTTAAAGCGCGTGATGTTGTGGTGCAAAACAATGACCACCGGTGTGTCTGGCGTTTCGGCAAGCCGCGCTTTCAGCCAATCGATCTGAGAGGTTTCCAAACGGCCCGCGCCGCGCAGTTCGGGATCCGACGTGTCCAGAACGATGATCCGATGGCCGCCTGCGTCAATCACATGGTCGATGCAGCCAGTGTTGGCATTGGCGTGATCTGCGCCCATCACCTCCAGAAAAGTGGGCCTATGGTCGTGATTGCCCAAGGTCAAATGAACAGGCGGAGTCAGCGGTGCGATGGCTGTTTTGAACCGCTCATAAGCTGCCGCTTCGCCATGGTCGGCAAGATCACCCGCGAAAATGACAAAATCCGCATCGCTGTGGGTCTCGTTTACATAGGTGACGGCCTGCTCCAAACGATCAAGCGTATCGAGCCCGTGGCTCAACTTGGTGTCCGGTACAATGTGAATGTCGGCAAGAACAACGAATTTTAACATTAGCCTTTGACTCCCGTCATAGTGATGCCCCGGATGAACAGCCTGCGGGCGAAAAGGAATGCAATGACCATCGGCGCGGTGACGACGGTGGCGGAGGCATAGGTGCGCCCGTAGTCCGTGTCGAAAGCGGATGGTATTGCATCATCGACAGCGTCGCTGTCATTTTGTCTTGGCTCTGAACCACGATCAGCGGCCAATATAGATCGTTCCAATGGGCCACAAAGCTGAACACGCTAAAGGCTGCGATGGCCGGAACAGCAGAGGGTAGGATCAGGCGCAGAATGATCTCGATCTCAGAGAATCCGTCCACGCGTGCGGCCTGAATGATGCTGTCGGGAAAGCCGCGAAAGAACTGGCGGAATAGGAAGATCGCAAAGACTGACACGATGAAGGGAAACATCATCGCAAAATATGTGTCCAGCAGGCCGACCTTCACCAGCCCGATATAAAGCGGGATGGAGGTCACGTTGATCGGGATGGTGATTGCCGCAATGACCGTGCCAAACAGGATGCTCGAGCCGCGAAACTTGAGTTTCGCCAATGCGTAGGAGGCCGGAATCGCGGTCAAAAGCTGGATGACCAGAATGCCAACGCACACGATCATGCTGTTCATCAGAAAGACCATGTAGGGTTGTTCGAAAATCACACCATAGTAATTCTCAAAGCCTTTGAAGGTCTTGGGAATAATCGAGAAATCAGCGTCATAGACTTCGTCCGTGGGCTTCATGCTGGAGGAGATCATCCAGATGAAGGGAAACACCATGACCCATGCGCCGATGAACAGCAGCACTGTCGTGATAAGACGCCCGGTGGATTTGGGTTTCACCCAGTCAAACCAAGTTGCGGTGGGGGATGGGGATATATCTGCCATGGCTCAGTAATGTACGTTGCGGTCAGAGAAAAAGGCTTGGATCAGCGCGAATAAGAAGATGATCCCAAGGAAGAACAGCGACAGCGCCGCCGAATAGCCCATGTTGAAATATTCAAACCCCTCCAGGAAGGCGAGGTAGAGGAAGACCTCAGATGCGCGATCCGGCCCGCCTTGGGTCAGGATTGCGACGGTATCAAACAGTTTGAACGCGGTGATGGAACTGGTAACGGCCACAAACATCGCGGTTGGCCCCAGCATGGGCCAGGTCACACGAAAGAACTTGTCTACCGGATGATCGGCCCCATCCATTGCTGCCGCTTCATAGAGGTTCTTGGGGATCGAGGTCAGCCCTGCCAAAAACAGCACCATGTTGAAGCCGATGATCGACCACAGCGAGATGATGGCGAGCGAATAAAGCACCACATCCTCATTGCCGAACCAGTTGACTCGCGGCAAGCCGAAGGTCTGGAGCGTGTTGTTGATCACGCCCTGCCCACTGTCCATCAATGCGGCCCAGACCAGTGCCATGGCGGCCAAAGTGGACGTCACGGGCAGAAAGTACAGCACCTCAAGGACCGAGCGGAACTGCTTTTGCTCTTGGATGGCAATCGCGAGGACAAGGCTGATGATGAACGCACCGGGCAAAAACAACAGAGCATAGAAAAACGTGTTGTTCAGCGCATTGGCAAAGACCTCGTCCCCAAACATCTGACGGTAATTTTCAAATCCGACAAATTCGTAATAATCGCTCACCAGAGTGTAGTCCGTCAGGCTGCCCAGAAAGACAAAGAGGATCGGGATGATATAGATCGCCAGGATCAGCAGGGTGGCTGGCAGGACCAGAAGATAGGCAAGCCGCGTCTGGGTCTGTTGGCGTTTTGAAACGGTCATTACGCTGTCTCCACCCGCTTTTGGGCGACAGTGGTCGGGCGCATGCGCTGGCCATCGGCGCCAAAGAACAGCAACTGGTTAGGATTCACCGTCACTTCCAAGCTGTTGGACTTGGCCAGTACTCCGTTGCTGCTGTAGGCGTCGCTTTTCTGCGCGCGGATGCGGATGATGCTGTCGGGCGCATGAGCAAAGGTGCCGTGGATCAACACCTCCGGGCCCAAATCTTCAATCAGGCGTTTGTTGAATGCCAACCTCTGCGTTGGCGCAGCACTATTCAAAGCGCCCAAACCGGGGGCATCTGATACGGAGATTGTCTCAGGCCGGATGCCGACTTGCACGGGGCCGCTCGTTGGCAGGGCAATGGGCAAGGTCGTCGCGCCGATCGTCACTTTCCCATCGCAGCTTTCGCCCGGTGTGATGTTGATCTCAGGGCTGCCAATGAATTGCGCCACATCCAGGTTTGCGGGATCGGCAAACAAATCGTTGGGCGTGCCAACTTGCAACAAATGACCCGTTTGCAGCAAGGCGACGCGGCTCGACATGGTCATCGCCTCGACCTGATCATGGGTCACATAGACAAAGGTCAACCCGGAACTGGCGTGCAGCTCTGTGATCTCGGCCCGGACCTGAACTCGTAGCTTGGCATCTAGGTTCGACAGGGGCTCATCCATCAAAAACACCTGGGGATCACGCACCAAAGCGCGCCCCAACGCGACCCGCTGCCGCTGGTCGCCCGACAACTGTGCAGGCTTACGGTCCAGCAAATGTTCAATGCGCAACTGTTTGGCGACTTTTTCAACATCCGCCCGGATCTCTGGCTGTGCCCCGCGACCTGCAGGAGTGATCGAGCGCATCATCGGCAGACGCGCGTAAAGCGGCAGGCGGGCCATCACCAAGGGCATCGCCATGTTTTCCCCGACGCTCATATGCGGGTAAAGCGCGTAATCCTGAAACACCATTGCGATGTTGCGGTCTTTGGGTGCCGCTTCAAGCATCGACTGCCCATCGATCAGCACATCACCGCTATCGGGGTGTTCCAACCCTGCAATGATACGGAGCAAGGTGGATTTACCGCAACCAGACTGCCCTACAAGCGAGACAAACTCGCCATCATGCACATCCAGCGAAATGTCATGAAGAACCGGCGTATCACCGAAGGACTTCTTGATGTTTTTTAAGGTGAGCTGGGCCATTTTCATTCCATCAGTCAACAAGAAAGCCTCGCGCCGAAAAAACGGCGCGAGGCAAAGACAAGCGCTTAGCGGGTCATCAGTTTTTCAGCGGTATCCTTGAGCTGGGTTGCGCCCTCTTCTGGCGACAACTCACCTTCCATCACGGCGCGGATGGTCGAAGCCTGCTCGCGCCAGATTTTTTCGGACTGCGTCCCAGGATAACCAGACCACGGGCCTGCGCGGTCATACTGCTTGATCGGTGTCGCGTAATAAGGGTTCGCCGCGTAGAAATCCCCCATGTAGTCGGTGCCCAAAACCTTGCGGTTTGTTGGCAGATACCCTGTGATCTCTGCCGTCACCTGTTGGCCACGTGGGCCGGTGACGAACTTGATGTATTCCCAAGCCGCTGCAACTTTCTTTGGGTCCTGTGTGGTGATGATGGCCGCGTTTCCGCCTGTTGGCAGCTTGCCGCCTTCGTCGTTCCAAACCGTGAACGGATGTGAGCGCAGGTCGAACTGCTCACCCACACGCTCCTGCATGTTGCGCGCGCCAGCAGGGGACAAACCCCACAGGCCCATGCGTCCTTCGGTGAAGGCGGCGAACTGTGTGGCACGGTCCAGATCGGTGCGCAAACCACCTTCGTCAGCCAGGCGCTTGGCCATTTTCATGGCTTCCAGTGCGTTATCGTTCTCGTGGAACGCAACAGCCTGACCATCAACAGACATCATGCGGCCACCTTGCTGCAGGATGAGTGTTTGAAACCCCCAGTCATCGCCGTTGATCAGCCACATGAACATAGGCAAGATATCTTCGCCCAGGGCGTCGATCTTTTGAGCGGCGTCAATCAGACCGTCCCAATCGGTGGGGAAATTGTCGGGGTCCAGGCCCGCTTGGGTGAACAAATCCGCGTTGTAGTACCACTGGCTGACAGAGGCGTTGAACGGCATCCCGTATTGTGCGCCGTCCACACGACCAAGATCGAGCATCGCATCAGAGTAGTTCTCGGCGGCCCAACCTTCGCCTTCGGCGGTCATCAGCGCGGAAAGGTCAACGATCTGGTCGCGCTTCGACAAAGCACGTGCGAGGGAAGGCAGTTGGTTATAGGCTTGGAAGGCGCAATCAGGCAGCGTGTTTGTTGCAGAGCCGCGGAACAGTTTGAGGTGCGTGTCGCCGTAGTTTTTGGCAGGCGCCGCGTACTCGACGACAATCTCGTCCTGCATCGCGTTGAATTCCGCCATCAGCGGTTCGTGCTGGCGCGTGAGGTGACCGGCATTTGTCAGGCAAGTGATGGTAATTTGGGCCTCGGCCAAGCTGGAAAACGCCAGCGTTGCCGCCGCCGCTGCAAGAGTAAAGCGTAGCATATCGTATGTCTCCGGGTCATGTCGTTTTAGTTTGCACCCTCGGCCGCAGGGCTTGGCGACACACAATCAAGGAGATGTTACAGTTGTTTGACGCGGCGGCGCGTAGAGGCTGTCGTCATGAATATTTCACACCAAGTCAGCCACTTGGTGGCAATTGATCTGTAATTTCACCGTATCAGCCCGCACCACTGCCTCAGTCACTTCAACCAGCGCTCCTTGTGCCGAAACATTCTTCCCGAGCAATTCCAGAACAGATTGAGTGGGCGGGATTTCAAGCATGAGTGCTTCGTAGGCTGTTGGTTGGCGCACTTCGACAAATGTAGAAAACCGCGCGTAATCGGTGACACCGATCTGGTGCCATGCCTCTGGCATCGAGGGGGCCGTTTGAGAAATTTTATCTATGATGTCAGGGAATTTTTGGGTGTTGAAATGATGCCGACCAAGCAACGTTGGCACATCGTCGACATAGTGGATCAGTTCTGCAAAACCAACCTTGTCGCGGGCACTCACGTTGAGCATTTTGGTGATCTGTACACGCGCGTATTTCGCAGCAGAAACCCGCAAGGTCCTGACGCGCACATTGCGCCCAGCCTCACGCAGACGAGAGGCAAACCTTGTTCGGGCGTCAATCTCGTAAGTGATTGGCATGCCAACTAAAACCGCTGATTTGCCCTGTCGGAAGGAGATGACGCCCTCGTCGCTCAGCCGCTCAAGCGCACGTCGCACTGCGTGACGACCCGTGTTGTATCGGCGTGCCAGATCGGATTGCGAAGGCAGCGTCTCTCCAGTGCAAAACTGACCTGCGGATATGTCGCTAGCCAGCCTGCGATACACGTCTTTCCAATTGTGCAGATCTTTCATCATCAAACACCCCCTAACCCGAACACAAGAGCACAGTTTTGTAACGAGAGGATATGAAAGGCCATTGAGAAAAGCTGCCGTTTGGGCCAGGCGCCGCATCGACCAGTTTGAGCTCAAACCTGGCGTTCGCCGCCGTTTGTGCCAAATTCCGCTTTGGATTGAGAGCGGCTGATACCTCCTTCCATCAACAAACGGAGCGCGCGACCGGGCACAAGGTTAGGCCGCGTTTACGGCTGATCGTCCCGCACCAAACTTAACAGGTTGGCCGATCCTGGAATTGGCCAGGATACTGCGCCAGCGATGGGTTTGAAGTAGCGCGGTCGCTACGAAGCAGGATTGGGATGGACCGCAATGCTGGTAAACCCGCTCATCCCTGACAACCCCTGCGTTGGCGTGATCCCAAACAGAGTTGCTGCAGTTCTTGTCAGGTGTGCCGCGTCGGAGAACCCTGCCTGTATGCCCGCAAGACCGACCTTCTCGCCATTAAACGCAGCATCAACTGCACACATCATAGCCGCCCATATCTTGAATTTTCGGAAAGTCTGGCCCGTTGTCGACTTAAAGTGGCGCATTGCAAGCGTGCGCTCGAGCTGTAGCTCTTGAGCAAGGTCCAACTGAGACAGCCTTTCAAAGGGGTCTTTGTAGAGACGCTCAACGACCCGCATCACGCCAACGTCCGAAGGGATGTCATCGCGGTCGAGTACTTGACGATATCCAGCCAGAGCAATGTGGTCCCTCGCCTGAATTGCCTGAGGTAAATCTTGCCAGGCTTCGGGCAGCTCCCCAAATTTGGGGGCATTCTCGTCCAGCTTAACGCCATCCAGATACACAATCTCCGCGCCCCCCTCTCGGATGACGACTCGATGTGCCACATCGGGTTTGATGCAGATGACACGCGCTTCCGTTTTGTCACTGTCGTCGCAAACAAGAACAGGCTCTCTGCGCCCTACAATGACGCATGTCATCAGGTTCTCATGCATCCCAAGTTCGCCCTTATCGAAGGAGAATTTGTGGTTGCGAAAAGCGGGGGCAACTGAAGGCATGACCACTTCACCTAGCTTTGTGTGAAACTATGGTGCGGTTCTGAGAATGGAGCGCCGCACCTGCCAAGAATGATGCAGCAGGGGGCAAATGTGAAGGACGGTCGGAAAGGACTTGCACGTTTCTTCAAGAGCGGCGTCTGGAAGATGTGCTTAGTAAGGGCTTCTGGCTCCGACTATCTAATCCGAGGACATATGACACACATTTTTCGAAAGCTGGCCATTGCATTTGGCCTGCTAATTCTCTGCGGTGTGGTGGCTTGGCATGTGCTCCCATCGCAGGTCGCAAAAGGTCTGATCTCTCTAAACAACGCCTCCGCTGGCCTGAGCGCCAAGGTGATTTCAACTGACGTTGGAGATATCCATTATTTGGAAGGCGGCCAAGGCGAAACGGTTTTGCTGGTGCATGGCATTTATGCGCGCAAAGAACACTGGGTCGAAGTTGCCCGTGCCCTTACCAAGGACTACCGCGTCATTGCCGTTGATCTTCCCGGGTTTGGGGACAACGCCCTGCGCGCAGACGACGACTATTTGTTAGATCAACAGCAGGCGAACCTACTGACCGTGATGCAGGCGCTTGATCTGAAGGCTGTTCACGTTGGGGCTAACTCCATGGGGGCCTATGTTGCCGCGCTCTTGGCCGAAGAGCATCCGGAGCTAATCGCAAGCCTTTCCTTTATCGGCAGCCCACTTGGGGTGCCTACCCCTATTCCAAGCGACATGGATAAGGCACGAGAAGTCGGGATAACCCCACTGGTTGTTCAAACAAGCGAAGACTTTTTCGAACGTAACAAGTGGCTGTCCCCAAATATTCCATACATCCCCGGCCCGATCCTTAGGACTTGGTCGGA